>JAGTTQ010000001.1:56152-656152 GCA_018223415.1 Eubacteriaceae bacterium Marseille-Q4139
TCCTGGGTACGGCTTTCCTCTCCCACATGGAACCCGCAGATATAATCCTGGTTCAGAAGACAGACTGCCTCCTGAATCCGTTCGTACATCTTTGCTTCCCATTTCCCCACCGATTTCTTCCAGACGAAGGTATATTTATTGGCACAGGCTTCCAGTTTTGTCCCATCAATAAATACGGTTTCTTTTGATAATTCTCCGCTTGCTTCCAGGCGGCAGACCATCTGGTAGAACAGATTTTCACAGGCATCTGCCAGAAAACCGGTTCGGAAACGGGCAATGGTGCTGTGATCCGGTGCTTTTTGTCCGGCAAGCAGCCACATAAAGTTGATGTCGCGTCTGCATGCGGTTTCAATTTTTCTGGATGAATAGATGTTCTGGGAATAGGCATAAGTCAGGATCTTGAACATGGTCTTTGGGTCCACTGCCGGATTTCTGCCTTTGGCAGAGTAAGCCTGATACAGCAAGCTGTAATCTAAATCCTCCAATTCGTGGCTCAGCAGTCGAACAGAATCATCATCAGGAACCAAACCTTCCAAATTTAATGGCAAAACCAGTTGATAAGGCTCACCGAATTCGGTATAATTTTTATGGTATTTTAATTTACTGGTCATATCTTATTATACCATGGATTACGGGCTCTTCAGGGTCCGTTTTCTGTTTTCAGGGCATAAAAAAGGAGCCGCTGCTCCATAGATGATTACTCATCTATTTTGCAACGGCTCCCAGGTGACGAGTCTGCCTGTATTTTTAAGGCGCGCCGGAGCACTGCCTCTGTAAGTTTCCCTATGCAGCTTCCCCCGCCTCTTTGATGTGCCGGTTCAGCTTCCTCATCTCCGGAATGATGAAGCAGGCGACGATGACTGCCGAACCGATATCTGCCACAGGCGCCGAGTAAAGGATTCCGTCCAGCCCCATGAAAAGCGGCAGGATCAGGATCATCGGCACCAGAAGAAGGAGCTGGCGCAGCGCCGATAAAATCGATGCCTTTAAAGGCTGCCCCGTGGCCTGGAAATAATTGGTGGAAACAATCTGGAAACCGGCGCAGAAGATGCCGAACAGGTAAATCCGCAGGCACTTTACGGCGAATTCCGTAAAATGCTCGTTCTCATGGCCGAAGATGGATACAATCGCCTCCGGCATGGTCTGACAGACGATCCAGCCAACGAAAATTAAAAGCGTTGCCAGGGTGACGGCAATTTTATAGGTGGTCTTAATCCTGCCGTATTTTAATGCGCCCCGGTTGTACCCGAAGATCGGCTGCGAGCCGATTCCAACGCCGATGCCGAAAGCCGCCATAATCATGGAAATTTTCATGACAATGCCCATGGCGCTTAAGGCCACATCGCCGCCGATGGGACTCTGGTTTCCGTAGTACACGAGGGAATTGTTCATAATCACCTGCATGACGCAGGCTACGGACTGGGTAATCCCGGAGGAAATGCCGAGAGCCAGGAAGCTTTTAATTAACGCCGGCTCCAGACGCGCCCCTTTCAATTTCAGGCGCATGTGCTGCGGATTGTTTTTTGACGGCCTGACAAAATAGGTAAACAGGATCACCGCCGAAATAATCTGGGACGTAATGGTCGCAACGGCGGCGCCGGCCACGCCCCAGTGGAACACGAATATGTAAATCGGATCCAGGATCGTATTCAAAATCGCTCCCACCAGGATCCCATACATGGAAAGCCGCGGGTTCCCGTCGGTTCTCGCCAGATTGGAAAGGGCAATGGATACCAGGTTGAACGGCGTGCCGATTAAGATGATCGAAGTGTAGTCGATGGCATAAGGCATGATGTTTTCCGTCGCCCCGAACAGGCGAAGGAGAGGTTCCAGCACAAGAAGGCCGGCCGCCATCAGGATCACGCCGATGATAGCCGTAAAATACAGCGCGTTGTTCAACGTCCTGTTGGCTTCGTCCTCCTTCTTTTCCCCGAGCTTGATGGCAGCGTAAGCACTGGCGCCGGAGCCGGCCAGCGTCCCGAAGGCCACGAGGATCGTCATAATCGGAAAGGACACGGTCGTCGCCGCATTGCCGAGATAGCCGACGCCCTGTCCGATGAAAATCTGGTCGACGATGTTGTAAATGGAATTGATCAGGCAGGAAATAATAGCCGGCACGGAAAACGTCACCAGAAGCTTCGGAATAGATTCCGTCCCCAACGGGTTTTCATATGCCTTTGCCTGCCCTGTCGCAGTTTCTGTCATGCGTTCTTTCTCCCTTCTCTTTCTGTATCCCATTCCAGCTTCCGGCAGGAAAGCTCGGCCATCCGGCGAAGCTGCGCCTTCAAAGCATCGGCTTCCTCATCCGCCAGCCCCTCCATCAGGTTCTCGTTCCATTCGTCCCGCAGTCTGTAAACCTTCTGCACCAGGGCCTCCGCCTTTTTGGTCGTGTAAAGACGCCGGACGCGGCCGTCCTTCTCATCCGCCTCGATCCGGATATACCCTTCCTCCCAGAGCTTTTTCACGGCTTTTGTGACAGTCCCCTTGTCAAAATTCCCGGTCTGGGCAAGCTCATGCATCATCATTCCTTCGTTTTCCGCAATCCGCAGGATGAAAAACTGCTGCCCACTCCCGATCTGATCCCCGCAGAGATTCAAATCAAAAAACTTCTGCGTGTTCCTTTGAATAATGGAAATATATTTTAAAACGGTGAATGCATCCTGCATCAAAACCTGTCCTCCTTTGCCGGAATTTAGTTGACTGTCCAACAATTATATTTCTACTATACTGCAAGAAAGTTGGAAAGTCAACTAAATTCATGAATTTCCCGGCACACAAAAAGAGGGACACTGCCCCGCAGGCGATTCTCTTCACCTGCAAAGCAGCATCCCTCTTTCCTTTGAGCAGGACGATAAGCCGGGTTCTGTCACGCATCGCGCGGATGGTCATCTATCTAGGCCGTCCGTCACCGGACGGCTCGAGCGGCCTACCCGGAGGCAGACGGGCCGCCTTATGCCTCCTGTTTGGCCTTGCTTCAGATGGGGTTTGCATGTGCCCTTCCTGTTACCAGCAAGGCGGTAGTCTCTTACACTGCCTTTCCACCCTTACACGGCTTTCGCCATGCGGTTTATTTCTGTTGCACTTTCCCTGGGGTCGCCCCCGCCAGACGTTATCTGGCACCCTGCCCTGTGAAGCCCGGACTTTCCTCTCCCGTGTCAGCCACGGCAGCGACCATCTGTCCTACTCAAAGCCCAATCATCATATCACAAATTCCCCTGTCTGTCCAGCAGGCAATTTCACGCAGCCGCCTTCTGGACGGAAAGCGCACTCCGCCAAACGGAGCGATGCCGCCAGCGAAACCTGCCGCAGTTTCTCTATACCCGCAGGCAGCTTCCGCCGATGAACTCCCGGATAATCGAATTCTTCGGGATATTTTCGCTGCCGACTCCGAGGAAATAGTCGAGGAATTTCAAAAGACGCTTGGCCTCGTCGTAGTCCTCGGAATCCCTTGGGATATGGAACAAAAGCGGCTCCGCATAAAGCTTTAACACGGCCAGCTCATAGACGAGCGCCGAATTGAATGTCACGTCCGCCATCTCCTGGTAGGGGAAGATATTCCGATCCTCGCCGCGGCGCACCGACGGCCAGCGCCTTAACGTCTCCTCTGCCGAGGTTCCGCGCGTCCTGGCATCCCGCACCATCCGCCTTAAAATCCGCCCGTCAGTGGTGGGGATCCTGTTGTGCTCATCCACGTTGAGCTGGGTCAGAGCGCTGATGTAAATCCGGAACTTGTTTTCCTCTGGCAGGTTGGCCGACATTTTCGGGTTCAGGCAGTGGATCCCCTCGATTACCATCACGTCATCACGCCCAAGCTGCATGGAATCCCCGCGGTACTCCCGGCAGCCGGTGATGAAATTAAACCGCGGCATTTCAATCCGCTCCCCGCGAAGCAATGCGTTCATGTCCCGGTTGAAAAGCTCGATATCCAGGCACTCCAATGCCTCCAGATCCTGCTCGCCGTTTTCATCCTTCGGGTACTCCGACCTGTTCTTAAAATAGTTATCCATGGAAATCGGATGGGGCGTCAGTCCCAGAGCCTTAAGCTGGACAGCCAGCCGGTGGCAGAAGGTAGTCTTTCCCGACGACGACGGGCCGGCAATCAGGATGAATTTCTTTTCCGCCTGCCCCGCCGCCTGTTCCGCAATCTTTCCGATATTCTTTTCCTGAAGGGCCTCCTGCATGAGGATCAGCTCGTTCATGCGCCCGCCGGAAATCATCTCGTTTAACGCTCCCACATTCGGCACCTCGAGAAGCTCGCTCCAGTGATTCGACTCCTTTAACACATGGAACAGCTTCGGCTGCGGGTTGTGGGGCGCAATCTTTCTTGTATCGCCGCTTCCCGGAAGCAGGAGCAGAAAACCGCCCTCATAGGGAATCAGGTCGTAATACTTCACATAGCCCGTATTCTGAACCATGTAGCCGTAGAAATAGTCCTCAAAATTCCCGATGCTGTAAATATTCACCCGGGACGCACGGCGGTACTTGAAAAGCAGCTCTTTATCGCGCATCCCGTACTTTCCGAACAGTTCCACGGCCTCGTCGGTGTTGACGCTCCGCTTCATGAGCGGAAGCTTCGCCTCCACAAGCTCCGCCATCCGCGCCTTCACCTGGCTGATGAGCGCCTGATCCACAGACACGCCGCCGATGAGCTCGCCATAGACGCCGTTTCCCATGGAAAACTCGATCTGGATTTTCTCGATTTTCTCTCTCGGAACCACGTCATAAAAGGCCTTTAACATCACGAACACGGCACTCCGCTCATACGTCTTCCTTCCGACCCGGTCGGAAGCCGTGATAAACTCCGCCTCACAGTCCTGAGCGATGGTTTTGTGAAGCTCCTTTAATTTCCCGTTTGCCCGGACAAGAAGGATCTCGTCCTCATAGTCCGGCTGGAAATCCTGGGCAGCCGCAAGAAACGCCGTTCCCTCGGGATATTCCCTTGTTTTTCCGTTTACTGTTACAGCCGGCATCGCGCACCCCTTTCTCTGTTATCAGATCATCTGAGCCGGAAATCTTACCGGCATCTTTTCTATCACGATTTCATTTCCAAGCTCACGCTTTAAATACGCTTCCATGTCTTCTAAGAAGATGTGTTCCAGACCGTAATGGCCGCCGTCCAGAATCATCATGCCCTGGGCCGCCGCGTCGATTCCCTCATGATGGCTGATGTCGCCTGTGATGAGAACCTGGGCGCCGCCCTTCAGGGCCGCAGAAATTGTGCTTCCGCCGGAGCCTGGGCAGACAGCCGCCCGCCTGATGGGCTCCGTCTCAAAAAGCTCCCCGCCGTAAACCGTCACAAACGGGAGGCCGAAGGTGTTCTTCACCAGTTCCGCCAACTCCTTCCCGGAAACCGGCGTCTTAAGCTCCCCGATTTTTCCGATGCCGTAGGGGATTCCCGCAAGCTCTCCCATGGGTTCCAACGGCATTCCGCCTAAAATCCCGATCCGCTCTGCCGCCTGATCGGCCATACAGCCCGGTGCGGCGTCGTAGTTGGTGTGCATTGCGAAATAGGAAATGTCGGCCTGAATCATGGAAACAAGCCGCCTTCCGATAAAATCCTCGTCGCTCACATGGCGCACCGGCTTAAAAATTAACGGATGGTGGCTCAGGATCATATCGGCGCCGCCTCTTATGGCCTCCGCCACCGCCTCGTCGTCGGCATCCACCGTAAGCAGGAGCTTCTTTACTTCCTTTTCCTGCCGCCCAGCCAAAAGTCCCGGATTGTCCCAGTCGCAGGCACAGGCCCGCGGCGCCAGCCGCTCCAGGATTTCAATGATTTCCCTGCATTTCATTCCAAACCTCCCGATTCATGGAGAGCGCCGCCTCCGTCTCCCTCTTCCTCTCCATCGCCCGCTCAGAGCTTTCCGCCGCGGCAGACAGGGAAGAAAGGAGACCAAAAAGCCGCCGTTCCTCTTCCTCCAGATAAGACAGAAGGACAGGATCCTTTACCCTTATGAGGAATTCCCCGTAAGCAAGAGCCTTTTCGTCAAAAACCGGCCCCGGATCGCCCTCTCTCCTTCTTCGCACATCAAACACCGTATAATATTTTCCCTCGTCGCAGATCATGGCCTCCCGCTCCGTAAAAAAGCCGTTTATGAGAAGCCACCGTCTAAAAGCCGGAAGCTCTGACTGGGGAGACAGCACCCACTGGGACACAGAATCCCACATATGTTTCCCTGCTTCCAGGATATGTATCATCAATTCCCCGCCCATGCCGGCAATGACGACTGCCTCCGCCTCGCCGGGCAAAAGCCCCTCAAGGCCGTCGGAAAGCCGCGTTTTGATACGTTCAGACAGACCTGCCGTTTTTATGGTCTCTTCCGCCCGCAGAAGCGGCCCCTTTCTCACATCCATGGCCAGAGCCGAGTCCACGATCCCGCGCCTTACAAGCTCCGCCGGCACATACCCGTGATCCGTCCCGATGTCGGCGGCCTGCTTTGCCGGCCGCACAAACGACACCACAAGCTCCAGACGTCCTGATAATTTCATCCGTCAAAAATCCCTTCTATACTAAACTCTTTATTCGTCCAGATAATCCTTAAGTTTCTTGCTGCGGCTCGGATGCCGCAGCTTCCTTAAGGCCTTTGCCTCGATCTGGCGGATCCGCTCGCGCGTCACGTTAAATTCCTTTCCAACCTCCTCCAGGGTTCTCGGCCGGCCGTCATCTAAGCCGAACCGCAGCCGTAAAACCTTCTGTTCCCGGTCGGTTAAGGTATCGAGAACCTCCATGAGCTGTTCATGGAGCAGCGTAAACGTGGCCGCATCCACCGGCACCTCCACATGATCGTCCTGGATAAAGTCGCCGAGATGGCTGTCCTCCTCCTCGCCGATGGGCGTCTCTAAGGAGACGGGATCCTGGGAAATCTTCATGATCTCGCGGACACGATCCACAGGAAGCTCCATGGCCTTTGCCACCTCCTCCGCCGATGGCTCGCGGCCCAGGCTTTGGAGAAGCTGCCTCTGGGTGCGGACAAGGCGGTTGATGGTCTCCACCATGTGCACCGGGATGCGGATCGTCCTGGCCTGGTCGGCGATGGCGCGGGTAATGGCCTGGCGGATCCACCAGGTCGCGTAGGTGCTGAATTTGTAGCCTTTGCGGTAGTCGAACTTCTCCACGGCCTTAATAAGCCCCAGGTTTCCCTCCTGGATCAGGTCGAGAAACTGCATGCCGCGCCCCACGTACCGTTTGGCGATGCTGACGACAAGGCGCAGGTTCGCCTCGGCAAGCATCTGCTTTGCTTCCTCGTCGCCAAGCTCCATTTTCTTTGCCAGCTCGATCTCCTGCTCCGAAGAAAGGAGCGGTACCTTGCCGATCTCCTTTAAATACATGCGGACAGGATCCTCGATCCCGACGCCCTCCGGCACCGTCAGATCCAGGTTGGCCGCGTCCAGCTCCTCCTCATCCACATCGTCCTCTAAAAACAGATCCGGATCAATATCGTCGTCCGCAGAGATCCGGAGCACGTCCACATTTTTGTTTTCCAGGAAGTCATAGATCCGGTCAAGCTTTTCCGGAGTCAGCTCCTCGTCGGAAAAGCAGTCAAGGATCTCCTGCTCCTCCAGGACGTTTTTCTTCTTTTTTGCCAGTTCCAAAAGCTTTTCCAGTTTTTCTCCAAATGTAAGCGTTTTTTCTTCCATAAGTTTCCCATCCTTCCTGGCATTTTCGGCTAGTCCAGCGTAATCCGTAAATTTGCCAACTCTGACTGTTCCCTGATGATCCTTTGCAGTTCGCCGATATCCTTTGCGTTCCGGCTCTGAACCTCCAGACTGTTTTTCTTGATTTTCTTCACTGTCTCAGAAAACGCCTTCTTCTGTTCCTCGTTGTTCAAGGAATCCTGAAGGCTGGCGTTAAACAGCGCAGCCACCTCCCTGTATTGTTCCTCACCGTCAATGAATTGATTCAAAATCTGGGCAGGACTTATTTTTCCTTTTTTGTGTTCCTCAAATACCATCCCGGCCACCTTCGCATAAAGCTCGTCCGCAAAATCCTCCGGGCCGATGATGCCGTCGATGACGGAAAATAATTCCGGCCGCTCGATGAGCCAGGTGAGAAGGAGCCGCTGGGATTTCTTGATCCCGTCCTCCTTATCCTTTTTCCTGGCAGGTCTTGCCGCCTCATACTCTCTCGCCGTCTTTCCCGTCCCGATCCGGCTCCCCAGGGAATTGACGAGACGCTTTAAATCCTCGGCCGGGATCATGTACTCCCTCGCCACGGCCTCGGTATAGTTGTCCCGCTCCAGCTTTTCCGGGAATTCCAGGAGCTTTTTGGCGACGGCATTGTAAAACTGGGTCTTCGACTCGGGATCCTGCATGCTGTACTGGCTGCGGATGACCGAAATTTCAAATAAGAAGCTCCCGACGGCCGAATCAATTCTCTTTTGAAACTCCTCTTTTCCAAGGTTTTTGATGAATTCGTCGGGATCCTTATATGGCTTCATGTTTAAAACCTTCACCGACATCCCGACTTCCTTCAAAATCGGGATTGCCCGCAGGGCGGCCTTGATGCCGGCACCGTCGCTGTCGTAGGTTAAGACAACCTGGTCGGTGTACCGCTTTAAGAGCGACGCATGCTGGGACGTAAACGCCGTCCCCAGAGAGGCCACCGCGTTGGTAAAGCCGGCCTGGTGCATGGCGATCACGTCCATGTAGCCCTCACAGATTAACATGTACCCGGCCCTGGACGTCCTGGCAAAATTGAGGCCGTAAAGGTTCCTGCTCTTGTCAAACAGCTTCGTCTCCGGAGAGTTTAAATATTTCGGCTCCCCGTCGCCCATGACGCGGCCGCCGAAGCCGATGACCCGGTTGTTCACGTCTAAAATCGGGAACATGACACGGTTCCAGAACTTGTCCCTGGAGCCCCGCTCCTCGATGAACACCAGGCCTGTCTCCTTTAAGACGGCATCGCTGTACCCTTTGGATTTTAAATACCGGTACAGGTCGTCCGACGTCATATTGGCAAAGCCAAGGCCGAAATGGCGGATGGTCTCGTCGCTTAATGCCCTGCGCTTCAGATATTCGTATCCGAGATGTCCCTGGGGCTGTTTGAGCTGGTAGTAAAAATAGTTGGCCGCCAGCCGGTTAATCTCCAGGAGCGTGGCCTTCAAATCCGCCTGGGCCTTCGCCTCCTTCGAGTATTCCATCTCCGGCAGCGTGATCCCGGCCCGGTCTGCCAGCATTTTAAGCGCCTCCACGAAGGAATAGTTTTCATACTCCATCACGAAGGTGATGACGTTGCCGCCTGCCCCGCAGCCGAAGCAGTAGTACATCTGCTTCGACGGCGACACGGAAAAGGACGGCGATTTCTCATTATGGAAGGGACAGAGCCCGAAATAGTTGGCTCCCTTCTTTTTTAAGCTGACGTACTGGGAAATCACATCGACAATGTCATTTCTCGTCCGTACCTCTTCAATCACATCTTCGGGATAATACATGCATCCTCCGTTTTTTGCCGCTCCCGGCACGCCTACACGTTCCAGGATTTCGGCACAAACAATTCCTCAAATTTATCAATGGCGTAGCTGTCGCTCATTCCTGAAATATAGTCGCAGACAACCCGCTCCTTTTTCTCGTTCCGCTTTTCCATCATGTCCAGATACTCCTCCGGCAGCCGGTCGATGTGCTTCAGATAATACTCGAACAGGCTGACGATGAGCTGCTGTGCCTTGCCCTCTTCGCCCTTGGCGTCGTTGTTTTTATAGACATGCTCAAACATCCATTTCCTAAGCCCCACCATGGCATACTCCACGTCCGGCGACACGATAATCTCGTTTTTGTCCATGCTGTTAAAAATAATGTCATGGATCATAATGTCTAACCGCTCCTTTACCGTCGTCCCAAGCACGTCGGTAAACGCCTTCGGGAGATCGTCCTCTTTGATGATCCGGCCGCGAAGGGCGTCGTCGATGTCGTGGTTGATGTAGGCGATCTTGTCGGAAAGCCGGACGATGCAGCCCTCCAGGGTCGACGGATGGCCGCTGGTGCGGTGGTTCTTGATCCCGTCCCGGACTTCCTTTGTGAGGTTTAGCCCGCGCCCTTTCTTTTCCAGCACCTCCACGATCCGGACACTCTGCTCGTAGTGGGTGAAGCCAACACCGCTGATCTCGTTTAATATGTACTCTCCGGCATGGCCGAACGGCGTATGGCCCAGGTCATGCCCCAGGGCGATGGCTTCGGTCAGGCTCTCGTTCATCCTGAGGGCCTTGGCAATGGTTCTGGCGATCTGGGCCACCTCCAGAGTGTGAGTCAGCCGCGTCCGGTAATGGTCGCCCTCGGGCGCAAGGAAGACCTGGGTCTTGTGCTTCATCCTGCGGAAAGATTTGCTGTGAAGAATCCTGTCCCGGTCTCTTTGATAGGCAGGCCGGATATCGCAGGGCTCCTCCCAGACATCGCGCCCCATGGTTTCTGCGCTTAATGACGCGTAGGGGCTTAAGTTTTCACGTTCCCATTGTTCCAGCATTTCCCGGATATTCAGACAGACCGCCTCCCTTCCTTAGTCAACCGTCTGCCGAGAAGAACGGCATTTTGTAATATTATATCACAAACCAGTCCATTTTAGAACCCCGATTTATGTATATTCATGGACAAAAATCGTAAATTTTCAGAAAAAATATATAAACAGAAAAGAAACCGGCCGAATCACCTCAACGCGGGATGCTGTCCGCCGCGCAAAGCGCCCCGAAACCAAGGCGGGGATTGGGATATTCCGTCTCGCCCGGAAGCCTCCTGGCACCCTTCCGCAGATATTCCCTCAGCTTATCGCCGTAGAGATAGGGGTCGTTCCCCAGCACGATCCCCCATTCCATGAGAAGCGCCGCTGCCCCGGTCACAAACGGCGCCGCAAACGAGGTGCCCGTAACCGGGCCGTAGCCGCCGCCGGCCATGGGTGCGATAATGCCGACGCCGGGCGCCGCAAGATCCGGCTTCTGCTGCCAGTTCCCCATCCCGCCGCCGCGGCCGGAAAAAGGCGCATACGTTTCCGTGGCGTCGTCGTAGGCGCCGACCGTAATGACCCGGGCCGCCGTCGACGGGATTGTCAGCGTTTGATCCGGCGTCGGCTTAAGGAACCGCGTGGCCCGGTTCAAGACAGCCTCCGACGGGAGCCACAGCTCATACTGCCCGAGGACAATCCGCACCGGCCGCAGAATGATCTTCCAGATCCCGCTCTCCACGTAGCCTCCGTTGGGGATAAAGTCAAAATAAATCTCCTGGGACTCGTTAAAAGGCCCCGGCTCCCCGTAGTAAACCAGCACATCCGTACTCCCCATATCGAGCCTGTGGGGCCCAAGACGGCTGCTGATCCGCTCCACATGCTCTAAGGACGGGTTTGCCAGATAGATGTCCACGTCGTCCAGATAGGATTTCCAGAGCTGCACATTAAGCCCCGTCTCAAAGGGCGCCACCGAAAGCTCAATGACCTGCTCCGTACCTTCGGAAAGCGTCCCCGACGTATGGCCGCCGGCGTCGCCCTCGTTTCCGCTCCCCGCGATGAATGCGTTCCGCCCGATGCCGGATAAGGTGTCAATATACCGCTCCAAGAGCCCGTTTCCGTCGTGGGAGCCGTAAGTGTTCCCGAAGCTTAAATTGACGGCCAGGGGACGGCCAAGGGAGACGGCCGTCCGCACGGCAAAATCAAGCCCCCGCATCAGCTCCGTCGTCCTTGGAAAGCCGTCGGGATCCGGCGTTCCCAGACGGACGATGATGAGCTCGCTCTCCGGCGCCGCGCCCCGGTAGCGCCCGCCGCTCTCCCTGCCGTTTCCGGCGGCAATCCCGGCCACTGCCGTCCCATGGCCGCTCACGTCCGTGACCGGGACGAGGCGGGCGGCCTGTTCCCTGCTCCCGGAGCGCAGCGCCTCGTCAATCTGAGCCTTCGTGTAGGTGACGCCGGAGCGCTGGTCATTTAAATAGAGGATCCGGCTGGTGCCGTCAGGATTTCTGAAATCGTCGTGGAAATAGTCGATGCCCGAGTCAATGACAGCCACAAGGACGCCTTTTCCGAAAAGGCCGCTCTCTCCGGCCTGAAGCGGTGAAATGCACGAGGCCGCCCTTCCCTGGTTCACAGCGAAGAACAGCCTCTTTGGTTTTTCCGCATATTCAATTTCACTTAAGGCGATGACGTCCTCCACCTGGGCCTCCGGAACCGTAAGCACCGCAAAGCCCCCTAGAAGCTCCGTCATCTTCGCCCCGGGGAACTTTCCGGAAAGAACAGCCGCCAGATCCCCGTTGTATTTCACAATCAGCTCCCAGGAACGCGTGGACTTTATATAGCCCACATTTAATTCCTCGGTCTGCTCCCGCTCCTCCTCCGGCGTATCGAGGGCAAGGTTTAAAAGGTTATCTGCTTTCTGATCCGTCATGTTTTTCCTGTTTCCTTTTTTACAGGAATATGTAGGCAGGAAAGCTCTTAGAATATCCGGAACGTCTGCATCAGGTACATGAACACCGGGATCGTCAGCATGCTGACAATGGTCGTCGCCGTGATGACCGTGCAGGCAAACTCGTAATCGCTCTCATATTCCTTCGCCATGATGCCCATCTGGGTCATGGACGGCATGGTGGAGAGGACGAAGAACACCTGCTTCATCTCACTTGGAACCGGCATGGCCCGCAGAAACAGCGCTGTCACCACAGGGAGGACTAAAAACCGCATCCCAAGGGCTGCATACAAATCACGGCCAAACTCCATCTTCCGAAGATCCATGTTCCGGATCACGCTTCCGATGAAAACCATGGCCAGGGGCGATGTGACGCTCTTTAACATGCTCACGGGCGATAAGATAAAGTCCGGAAGCTCCACCTCCAAAAGCACCACCGCCACACCGGCAATGAGGCCGATGATCGGCGGAGAAAGGATTTTCTTCAGGTTCCCAAGGAAATTCGCCTCCCCTTTTCCCGGAAGGCGGCTGTCACGCCTTAAAAGCGCCGTGCCCACCGTCCAGAACAGCAGGGTGCTGGAAATATAGTAGATGACGCCGGTGGACGTAATCCCCTCGCCCCAGAGCGACTGGATCACGGGGAAGCCGATGAACACCACATTTGCAAAGCCGGCCGCCGCCACGAAGGTGTTCCTCCGTCCTTCGCCGACCTTAAGGAGCCGGCAGGCCACGGCCGTAACGGCCAGATTTAAAAGGATGGAGCCAAAGGTCACCGGCAGCTTCACCGCCAGATCAAGGAGCGCGCCGCGCCCGTCAATGTCCTCATACATGTTGTAAAACATATAGCAGGGCACCGAAACCTGCACCGTAAATTTAGAGAGGAAATCCATGCCCGGCTTCCCGAACCATTTCTTTCCCGTGAAATAGTATCCTGTCAGAATCAGGATCATCAGCGTAAACACGCTTTTTATCGACTGAAGTACCATACTCATTCCCCTTCTTTCCCTATTTCAGGAAGCCGTTTACAATCTGGTTCTCCGCTTCCTCCTCCGAAAGGCCGAGGGTCATGAGCTTGATAATCTGGTCGCCGGCGATTTTTCCGATGGCCGCCTCATGGATCAGGGCCGCGTCGGGATGGTTCGCCGTGATCTCCGGCAGGGAGCTGATCTTCGCATTGCCCATGATGATGGCGTCGCACTCCGTATGGCCGGCGCAGAGATTGTTTCCCACCAAGTTGGAGTAAAACATCTGCTCCGACTGTTCCTTTGCTACCGAGCGGGAAATGATGTTGGCGCTGGAGTTTTCCCCGTCCATGAACACATCAAACCGGCTTCCGGCGTACTGGGTTCCGTGGGTCATCAGCCGCTCCTGAACCACCAGCTTCGCGCCGTCCTTTAAATGGGCCTCGGTCTCCCGCTTCGTGGAGTCGATGCCGCGGATCTGGACTGTTTCCATCTCCATATAGCTTCCTTCCTCCATGGTAATCTCCGTCCGCGGGTTCATGATGCGGCCGCCGCGCCCGTCGCCGTCTCCGTAATGCTTTTCCACATATTTTAACTTCGCGTTTTTTCCGACGAAAAACCGGTGGATGCCGTCATGGCGCGATTCCTCGTCGCCGCCGTTGTGGATGCCGCAGCCGGCGACAATCGTCACGTCGGCGTCCTCGCCGATGAAAAAGTCGTTGCATACCAGCTCTGTGAGGCCGGTCTGGCTTAAAATGACCGGGATATGGACGCTCTCGTTTTTCGTGCCCGGCTTGATGTGCACGTCGATGCCGCTGCCGTCCTCTCTCGTCACAATGTCGATGTTGGCCGTCGTATTCCGCCCGGCCGTCTGCCCGTTCGCCCGGATGTTGAAGGCCCCCGAGGGCACGCCATGCAAATCCGCAACTTTTAACAGCATTTCTTCGAGAATCTTGTCCATGTTAGTTGTCCCTCCTGTAATACTGGCAGCCGCTCTGAGCCGAAGCCGTCCCTAAAAGCCCCGGAAGGATCTGCTCCCTCGGCCCCTGCTCTGCGATGTTTCCGTCAGAAATCACGACAATCTCGTCGGCAATTTCCAAAATCCGCTCCTGGTGGGAAATGATGATGATGGAGCCCTTTGTCGTCTCCCGCATCCGCTCAAACACCTGGATTAAGTTCTGGAAGCTCCAGAGGTCGATTCCGGCCTCCGGCTCATCGAAGACGGAAAGCTTCGTGGCACGGGCTAAAACCGTTGCAATCTCGATCCGCTTTAACTCGCCGCCGGAAAGGCTGGCGTTGACCTCGCGGTTAATGTAGTCTTTGGCGCAGAGGCCCACCTCAGAAAGATACTGGCAGGCGTCGGCCACCGAAAGATTTTTCCTGGCAGCCAGACGCAGAAGGTCTAACACCTGGATCCCCTTAAAGCGCACGGGCTGCTGGAGGGCAAAGCTGATCCCCAAGTTTGCGCGCTCGGTGATGCTCTTTTCGGTGATGTCCGTCCCGTCAAACAAGATGCGGCCGCTGCCCGGCTTCTCGATGCCCATGATGAGCTTTGCAAGCGTCGACTTCCCGCCGCCGTTGGGCCCCGTAATCACGACAAACTGATTGTCCGGCACCGAAAGGCTTACATTTTTTATGATTTCCTTTTTCCCCTGGCTTTCAGCCACGCCAAAGGAAAGATTCTGTAACTCTAACATAATTCCTCCTGTGATGTATGAACTGGTCGGTCCTATTTTTACACACGATGCTATTATATACCATTTTCCTTCAAATTACCAGCGGGAGCTGTGAAAAGAAAGCAGCCAGGCCCGGCATGATGCCGCATCTGCCGGACGCCTCCTTTTTCACAATACAGAAAGCGGCACAGCCAAAAAGCCATGCCGCCTCCTGCGATCCATATTTGATTCGTGCAGAAGAAGAGACTTGAACTCTCACGGTATTGCTACCACACGGACCTGAACCGTGCGCGTCTGCCAATTCCGCCACTTCTGCATCGTGCTGTTGTTTCCAGCAACGAAAAGAATTATAATATAGGAATAGGAATTTGTCAATTCTTTTTTCGGAAATTTTTGTCAAAAAAACGCTTGCAATGGCGGCGGTTTTATGCTATACTATCGTTCGTCGGTCAAAGAAATAATTTCTTAGCCAGATATGCGGAAGTGTCGGAACTGGCAGACGAGCAAGACTAAGGATCTTGTGGTGGTTACATCGTGTGGGTTCAAGTCCCATCTTCCGCAGGAAGCGCCTCGCATCGAAAGATGCGGGGCTTTTTCATTGTGCCGGAGACAAAGCAGGCGTCACCATGAGGAGACCTCTCTCCCGTGGCGCGCCTGCTTTCGTTTTCGCTTTATGCTATTTTCTGACTAATGGAATAGAGAACGACTTTCGCGGTCGCTCCTGTTTTCTCATCGAGAAGCAGCGTCACATAATCGCCCTCCACCGCCTGGACGGATCCCACGAGCCCGCCGATGGTAATCACCGTGTCGCCGGGTACTAAGGACTTATGGAGCTCCTGCCTCGATTTCTGTTTCTTCTTATTAGGAATATAGACAAAGATGTAAATCGCCACAAACAAGAGGACGGCGTAAGCGGCAAATAAGGTAAACGGCGTCATAATCCCATTCCCCTCTATTCGTCAATTCCCAGGAATTTTTCTGCAATCCTCACAAACAGCGCGGAGCCGATCCAGAACACATCCTCGTCCACGTTGAACTTCGGATTGTGATGGGGAACATCCGTATGCTTTTCGGGATTTGCGGAGCTTAAGAACAGGAAGGCGCCCGGAACCTGCTTCACATAATATGCAAAGTCCTCGCCGCCCATGTTCGGTGCATCCACATGGTCAATGACCTTTTCATCGCCCACGATATCACGGGCACAGTCTGCCGCCAGCTTCGCCATGCCGGCGTCGTTGATGACAGGCGGTGCACCCCAGATCATCTCATATTCCACTTCGCCGCGGAACGCAGCCGCCGTCGCACTTGCGATTTCACCGATCCGTTTTGCCAGCTCCTGGCGCACATCCTCCTCCAGGGCGCGGATGGTGCCCTCGATTAACACCTCCGACGGGATCACGTTGTAGGCAAAACCGCCCTCAATGTGGCCGATGGTGAGGACAGCCGGCTTCACAGCCGCAATCTCCCTTGCCACAACCTCCTGGAGGTTGATGACAATATGAGAGGCGATGTTAATGGGATCCACGCCTTTTTCCGGCGTAGAGCCGTGGCAGCCGAAGCCCTTGACCTTGATGACAAATTTATCGAAGGACGCCATGCAGCAGCCGGGAGTGCTGATCACCGTACCGGCCGGAATGTCCTTGGAAATAATCGTCCCGATGTGGGTGCCGAAAATCGCATCCACGCCGTTTAAATGGCCTTCCGCGCAGAGGCGCTCTGCCCCGCGGGAGCCTTCCTCATCCGTCTGGAACAAAAGCTTCACGTTTCCATGGATGTTTTCCTTATTTTCATTTAAAACCTTCGCAGCTCCTAAAAGCATCGTCACATGGGTGTCATGGCCGCAGGCGTGCATCTTCCCCTCATGCTTTGAGCGGTAGGGGACGTCGTTCTCCTCCGTAATCGGGAGCGCATCCATGTCTGCCCGCAGCGCCAGGGTCTTTCCGGGCTTTCCGCCCTCAATCGTCGCCACAAGGCCGCTGTCCGTCGCATTCTCCACAAACGGGATTCCCAATTCCTTTAATTTTCCCATGATATACGCCTTCGTCTTGGGCAGGTCGCCGCCGGTCTCCGGGATCTGATGGAGCTCCCGGCGCATGGATACCAGTTCTTCCTGAAGTCCTTTACATTTTTCCCACATATGCTCGTTTCCACTCCTTCCGCTGCCGGCCTATGCCAGCATTCCTTTTTTATACATGGCTCTCGCAATAAACAGCGTCGAGAATACGGTGATCACAATCACCCATGCCGCCGCGAGAGGCGTAAACATTTTCAGTACAACCGGGATCGCCAGGGCAAAAACAGCAATCTTCGGATATTTGATGGCGAAGTTTCCGAAGGTAGCCCCGAAAATGGCGGAGCTGGCGTACTGGGTCAGGCCGGATACAATAAATTCCGGCAGAACCGACAGAACTGCGCTGCCGACAATCACGGCCGACGTGGTAGCAATCAGGTTTGTAATGATGGAACCGCAGATGGCCATGGTGGACACTACCTCTGCCTGGATGGTTCCCGGCGTGGAATCCGTCACATCCAGAGCCAGGGCCGCACAGGGCACACGCATGTTCCCGATGTTTCCGGAAAGGAAGCTCAAGTATGTACCTGTAAGGCCGAGGGCCGCATAATAGGAAACCGGCTCCACGAAATACATGGCCGCAAAGGATGCCGCCACCATGCCCCAGGCCGTAAGCACTGTGCTGACCGGCGGCCAGCAGTCATAAACCGTACACAGCCAGATGACCGGGATAAAGGCGGTCAGGGCCGCCAAGATGTTGGTCGGAGAACCGATCCGGATACTGTCGCGTTTCCATTCCTGCATAATTTCTTTTTCGTTCATAATCTCCCTCCTCTGGCTTACCGGAATAACTGGTCATATCCGACGGAAAATATCATGCCGATAATCATGGCGATTCCCAGGGAATACTCCATTAACTTCGGTACCTTTTTGCAGACGGTCTTCACCAGGATCATCATGGAAATGGCGCCCACAAGGACAGCGATGGTGTTTCCGATGCCCTTTAAGACCTCACCGGCATTCAGATAGCCGAAAATTCCCAGAGAACAGGCGCCGCTTAAAACAACCAGCCATTTCATATCGCCGCCGGACACCTTGTTCCGGAGCGTCTCCAGAGACGGAGTCGCCACACCTGTGAATAAAAGCCAGCCGGCGCCGTTTAAAGCCATGGTAAACCAGGACACAGCCAGGCAGACAAGCGTGTACTGCTCCGAGCCCAGGGCCACACCGCAGGCCTCAGCGCCGATGTTGGCAGCCGACAGCTCCGTCGCGGCAGCACCGATGATGGAAAGGCGCAGCCAGGCCATGGGGCCGCCGATGGAAGCCATGAGGCCCACCATGACGATAAAAACGCCGAGAGCCGGCCCGATGGCGGAGATGCAGCCCACGCGGAACGCCTCCTTCGGGATTCTGGGATCAATTCCGGCCTTTTTCGTCATCTTCTGGCTCTGCCTGATATAAAGGGCCGCCTGAAGGGCTGAGATTAAGACCGTGATTCCGCAGAGGAGCCACAGGATTGAGGAATTTGATACCTGTTGGACTTGTTCAACAACACTCATAAAACTTTCCCCCTTACAATATTGTGCATAAAAAAGCAATTTCCCTGTATTTTTACGCACTAAAATAATTTTCTTTACACAACCCCAATTATGTAAAGAATTTCCATTTGAATTATAACATTGTCATACATTGAAGTCAATACGGACGTCATTGAAAGTCAAAATTCGCGGAAAGTTCTTTTGAATTGACAAAGAATTGCTTTCTGATTTCCATGTTCCATGGCAAATGACGTGGCAGGCGCAGCATGCCGCCGGAAGCCTCATACTCCGGGAAACGCGTCTCCCACAACACAAAAAACCCAGGCGTTTCAGCCTGGGTTTCCTCGTGCAGAAGAAGAGACTTGAACTCTCACGGTATTGCTACCACACGGACCTGAACCGTGCGCGTCTGCCAATTCCGCCACTTCTGCATCGTGCCGGTGCTTAACACCGGCAACGAAAAGAATTATAATATAAGAATGGAGATTTGTCAATTCTTTTTTGAATTTTTCACCAATTACCTACTCCGCCTGTCACGGGATCAATGAGCCGTCTGAATCGCAGCCAGCGCTGTTTCCAGAGAACCGGCATTTGCGCTCTCCCCGTAGGCCGCAAGAACGACCATATAGGAGTCCTGCTTCCGGCAGTAAAAATCACGGCGCATGTCCACATCGTTAATCAGCGAAATCTTCGTATAGGTCTGGCCGCCTACGGTCACGTCGGAAGCGGCTTCCCTGACGGTGAAGTAATCGCTCTTTGCATAAATCTCTGCCATGGCCTGCACAAAGGCTGCCGGCGTCATATCAGGCTTGGAAGACATATCGGCATAGTAGAGCTCCAGGCAGGAGCCGTCGCCGTCTGTCTCCACCTGGAAATCATAGGTGAGCTTCGGTTTTCCGATGGACGCGTAATCGTCGTCCTGGAAGTAATCCTCATAGCTTGCCAGCTCCGATGCATCCGCCAGATAGTACATGGCCGGGAAGGTGATTTTGATATTTGACCAGTTGTTGGTAAAGGTCGACACCTCCATCGTTCCGGCCGGGGCCCCCTGGTAAGCCTTCTCGTTCACCCAGGCGCCGTCCTCTCCAAAGGTATAGGAGACGCCGTCGATGGTGCGCGTCTCATTTGCTACCATCACGCCGCTGCCGTCCAGATAGTACCAGACTTCGTTCCCGCGGCCGTCTCCGCCTTCTGCCTCCAGCCAGCCTGTCTTACGGTTCCCGTTGGCATCATAATAGTACCAGCGGCCGTCCTCTTCCGTCCATCCAAACCGGACAGCAGGCTCTTCCGCTTCTTCCGACGGCTCCGCCATTGCCGGAAATGCTGCTGCCGCTCCCATGGACAAGGTTATGGCAAAAAGTAAAAATCTGCGTTTCAATTTCATATGAATCAGCTCCTTTTCCTGCTGTATTTCCCTGATGCCGGTATTATACAGGGAAAAAGGAACAGATGCAAGACAAAGACGGCTGGAAAAACTGGAATTAAGAAAGAATTAAACTTCTTCCCATTCCTCAAGCGCAAAGGACAGGCGGATTACCACATTCCCGTCTGCCGCGCCGGCCTCAAAAATATCGGCGGCTCCAATCAGGAATTTCAATGTCTCACAGCCGTCCTGACAGGAAAAGAAGCTGTTTCCCGTAACCGTTATCCGGAGAATCCTGCCGTTCTCCTCACGGTTTAAGACGGCCTCCCCCTTTAGCTCCAGCTCCAGACGCTCAAACGCTGCGTCCAAAAACGCTTTCCGGCCCGGGACCTCCGCCAGTTTATGCGCCCTGCCAAACGCTTCCATTCTCTCCTCCAGCTTCCTGATATCAAACTCCATGGTATTTCCTCCTCTCTTCTCAGCATATCACATTGTGCTTATGTTCACAATATTGATATTGTTTAATTTTGTCTATACTGATAACCATACAGCTTCAAATGGCAAAGGATTCGGTAATATGATTGACTTCAGTCCTCTATGGGCCACAATGGCCCGCCAGGACATCACACAGTACCGTTTGTTAAAGGACGGCATTGTTGATAATAAAACACTCGACGGAATCAAACACAACAGAAATATCACACTGCTCACACTGGAACGGCTTTGCAGATACCTGAACTGTACACCAAACGATATCGTCCGCTTTTTAGAGGACTGAGGTGTATCTGTTTTGCTGCCCGGATCCGGATCCTCTCTTTTCCGAAGGAAGTCGACAAAAACCGATTCTTTTCGTCATTTCCCATGCAGTAAACGTGTGCGTCAGGCGCACACTGCGCCGAAGCGCGGCTGCGCCGGCAGCCATTTTCCTCTGCGCGGAGTGCGCCTCCGCCGGAGGTTTTTATTGCATCGGGAACGCAGTTTCCCATGCAACAAAAAAACCCGGAACTGTCTCTCCTGAAACAGTTTCGGATTTCTTTTTTCCTGCGGAAGATGGGACTTGAACCCACACGATGTAACCACCACAAGATCCTTAGTCTTGCTCGTCTGCCAGTTCCGACACTTCCGCATGTCTGGCGAAGAAATTATTTTCTTTAACCGACGAACGATAGTATAGCATAAAACTGTCTGCTTGGCAACTGTTTTTTTCTAGTTTTTCAAATTTTTTGCTCCCATTCCGCAAAAAAGACGGCAGCGTCTTTTTAAATGGACACTGCCGCCGTCTTCTGTCTTTAGTTTTCCGGATGCTTCGGAAGGAAATCTTCCTTGTATTCCTTGTAGGTCTTCTTCACAACTCCGGTCAGTGCAAACAGGCCGATGACGTTGGGAACAACCATCAGGGAGTTGAAGCAGTCGGACATGTTCCAAATCGTAGAAACCTTCATCAGGGATCCAAGAATGATGAATACACATACAAGTGCGATATACGGTTTCACTGCTTTTGCGCCGAACAGGTATCTCACGTTGGTCTCACCGAAGAAGTACCAGCCGAGAATCGTAGAGAACGCAAAGAACAGCATACAGATTGCGATAAAGATCGCACCGAAGGAACCAAACGCTGCCTGGAACGCTGTCTGGGTCAGGGTAATACCTTCTACAAGGCTGCCATTCACATAAGCGGCAGAACCCGGCTCCAGCATCTTGGTGCCGATGATAACGAATGCCGTCATGTTGAGAACCAGGAACGTATCAATAAATACGGATACGATTGCAACCTGGCCCTGCTGGCACGGATGATCCACGTTTGCCTGTGCATGTGCATTCGGCGTGGAACCCATACCGGCTTCGTTGGAGAAGAGGCCTCTTGCAACGCCCTTCTTTACAGCTTCCTTCATGGCAACACCGAACGCGCCGCCGCATACAGCCTGGGGATTAAATGCACCCTGGATGATGGAAGCAAACATATACGGCACATTGGCGATGTTCATGATAACGATAATCAGGCCGCCAAGCAGATAGAAGCAGGCCATAATCGGAACCATTTTTTCCGTGATCTGGCCGATACGGGAGATACCGCCGCCGAAGATCAGGAATGCGATAATTGCCAGAACGATGCCGACAATCAGCTTATCCATCGGAACCTCAAGCCCAAGCAGGCTGATGTTTCCAACATGAGAGAAGAATGCCGTATGGAAGGCATCCGTGATGGAGTTGGCCTGAACTGCATTGCCGAATAGGCCGAGGGCAAGCGTAATCAGGACTGCGAAGATTCCTGCCAGCACCTTGCCGAAGCCGCCCTTGAAAGCCGCCCTTATGTAGTAAACAGGGCCGCCTGTGATCTGTCCGTCGTCGCCCTTGGTCCGGTACACCTGAGCCAGAGTCGCCTCACAGAAGATCGTTGCCATTCCAAGAAATGCAGATACCCACATCCAGAAGATTGCGCCCGGGCCGCCTGCCGCGATAGCCGTAGCAGCACCTGCCAGGTTTCCGGTTCCTACCTGAGCCGCAATGGCCGTCGTAAGAGCCTGGAAAGAAGAAATACCGCCCTCTTCTTTTTTCTTGGATTTGTCCTTTTTAAAGAGACCGCCGAAAACCCGGTTCCAGCCGTGTCCGAATTCACGAACCTGGACGAAGCCAGTCTGGAACGTGAACCAGATGCCGCCGCCCACAAGGGCTGCCAGCAGGACATATCCGGTCAATATGTCGTTGGTCTTTAAAAGGATTTCGTTAAAAAGATCCATACAGTTTTACCCCCTTAATTGGTATAATATCTGTCCCTTATAATATACCTCGAAAAAGCCATTCTGTCACGCATTTTTTACAATTTGTTTAGAGATTTTTTATCAAATTTTGTGCGATTTAACAATGCAGTGTGGTAAATCCGCTTTAGAGGCAGAAAAAACGCAGGCCGCATCCGGAGTTCTTCCGTCTGCGCCTGCGCTCTCTTCTGCCTGTTTAGTTCTCGTAGTGAAGATTTCCGTAATAGTGGTTTGTCGCCTTATTGAAGACAAAGCCCTTTAAGTCTGCCCTTCTGGCATTGATGTTCTGCTTATAATACAGCGGGACAATCGGGACTTCTTCCTTTAACATCTCCTGGATCTGCAAATAGAGATCCATCCGCTTCTCCGTATCCAGCTCGGAGGCCGCCTCGTCCATGAGGGCATCCAGCTCGTCGTTCTGCATGAAGGAATAGTTGTTTCCGTTGCGTCCGCAGTAGTCGCCGTGGAACAGCGGCGTCGTGCTCCGCATCGGATCCACGTTGCTGTTGCTCCAGCCGAGAATGAACATGTCGTTGTCGCCGTCCGCCAGCATATCCTGGAAGGCGCCGAAGTCGTACATGCTGATTTCCACGTTGATGCCCAGCTCCAGAAGCTGTGCCTGGATTAACTGCGCCGTCCGGTTGCGGATCTCACTGGATACGATAACCTCCAGATCAAAGCCGTCGGCATAGCCGGCCTCCGCAAGGAGTTCCTTTGCCTTTTCCGGGTCATAGGGGTATGCCTCAACGGATTCGCTCCAGCCCGGCACGGTCTTTCCGATACAGGAGTTTGCCACCTCTCCGCGGCCCTCAACGATGGCGTCGATGAAAACATCTTTGTCGATAGCGTAGGCGATGGCCTGGCGCACCCGCTTGTCGCTTAAGTATTCGTTCTGGAAATTCAGCCCCAAAAACTCGATGGACGGGCTCGGGCCTGCCTCAAGCACCAGCTCCGGATTGGCTTCCACATTGGCAGCCTCCGTCTCCGCGATGTCCAGAGCCATATCGATCTCTCCGGTCTCCAGGGCAATTACCCTGGACGTCTCCTCTACGATCACGCGGCAGGTCAGCTTGCTTGTGATCGGCTTTTCCCCGAAATAGTCATCGTTTCTCACAATCGTCCAGTGGTCGTTGGGCACCCACTCCACAAATTTGAACGGGCCTGTTCCCACCGGCTGCTCGACGTACTGGTCTCCCGCTTCCGTGACGGCTTTCTCCGACACGATCATCATGTTGGAGTTTGTTAAAAGGTACAGCATGGCGGCGCAGGGCTGGTTTAAAGTCAGCGTCACCTCGTAGTCGCCGTCCACCGTGACCGTATCGAAATAAGAAGCCGTCGACTTCGTGCTGGCCATTTCCTTTGCCCGCTCCAGGGTGAATTTGACGTCACTGGCTTTCAGCTCGGTGCCGTCGTGGAACTTTACGCCCTGCTTGATGACAAAATGATACGTGGTGTCGTCCGGCATGTCAAAGGATTCCGCCAGGTCGCCGATCACGGTCTCCCCGTCTTCGTCCAGCTTTAAAAGTCCGTTGTACATATGACGCACCAGCATGGCAGAATAAACGTCCGACTGCCCTGCCGGGTCCGTAGATTTGATATCGGCCTTTCCGCCCAGGATAATCTCATCGCGTGTGACGGCGCCGTCTCCCGACTCTGCCGAGGAGCTCTCTGCCGATGTACCGGCGTCTGTCGTGCCGGCTGCCGTGGTTCCGGAACCGGAATTCTGGGAACCGCAGGCCGAAAGCATCATTGCTGCTGCCAGAACCGCCGCTACGGCGGCCGCTGCCTTCCTCTTTTTCATAATCTTCTCCTCCAATCAGCTATTTTTCTCGCTATGATATCACTGCGCGGTGTTAAAGTCAAGATGTTCGCGCATTCGGATTTTTCATGGCAGATATAACAATGATTTATAAAACAGCAGATTCCTGTCCACCCCGGTTATATTTTCTGTGGAAAGGCGCAAAAAAAGAAGACGGCTTGTACAACTTTTGTACTTTGCCGTCTGTCTCGTTTCTGTTCCTGATATCCCTGGTAATTTATGCCAGCTTGGATTTTGCCAGCTCTGCCAGCTTTGCGAAGCCTTCTGCGTCGTTGATTGCCATCTCGGACAGAACCTTGCGGTTTAAGGTTACGCCAGCCTGCTTTAAGCCGTACATAAACTTGCTGTAAGAAAGGCCGTTCATTCTGGCAGCAGCGTTGATACGTGCGATCCAGAGCTGTCTGAACTGTCTCTTTCTCTCTTTTCTGCCTGCGTAGGAGCTCTTTAATGCTCTCATTACGGACTGTTTTGCAATTCTATACTGTTTGGAACGGGCGCCTCTGTAACCTTTGGCTAACTTCAGCACTCTGTTATGTCTCTTCTTGGCGTTTAAGCCACCTTTAATTCTTGCCATTGCTTATTTCCTCCTTCTTAATTCCGAATCTATTATAAATACGGTAAAATCTTCTTCATTACCTTGCTGTTGGTGCTGTCGGTAACGATGTCTTTTCTCAGATTTCTTTTCCGCTTCGTAGATTTCTTAGTTAAGATATGGGATTTGTAGGCTTTGTTTCTTACTAACAGGCCTGTTCCGGTTTTTTTGAAACGCTTTGCAGCTGCTCTGCTTGTTTTCATTTTAGGCATAGTGATTTCCTCCTTAAACTTGTTCCTATCTTTTTGCAGTTAAAAACATAACCATGCTTCTTCCCTCTACCTTGGAAGGCTTGTCGATCACAGCGATATCGGAAAGCTTTTCAGCGAAGTCATCCAGAATGTACTTCGACTGGTTCATATGGGCAATTTCACGGCCGCGGAAACGAAGGGTAATCTTTACTTTGTTCCCTTTTTCGATGAATTTCCTGGCTGAGCCGATCTTGGTATTCAAATCGTTGGTATCAATGTTCGGGGAAAGTCTGACTTCCTTTACCTCGATAACCTTCTGCTTTTTCCTGGCTTCCTTCTCCTTGCGGATCATCTCGTACTTATATTTGCCGTAGTCGATGATTTTGCAGACCGGCGGCTTTGCAGTCGGCGCGATCTTCACCAGGTCCAGTTCCGCGTCGCGGGCCATTTTGTAGGCATCCTTTGCGGACATGATTCCAAGCTGCTCTCCGTTCTCCCCAATCAAACGAACTTCCTTATCCCGAATCTGTTCGTTAATCATTAAATCGCTAATAGTCGTGCACCTCCATAACATCAAAGATGAGTAGTTGATAGAAAAGAAAAAGCAGATAGAAAACTATCCGCTCAATGAACTGCATCGGTTTTGCTTATGCTGCTGCACGGCCGTAAACCAATTCTGTCTATGAACCCGGGTCACTTGCTCGTGCCAGGGTGAGGCGGATACCTGCTTTCCTGTTGGCTGTATTCACAACCTTTGTAACTATACTATATCTGCCTGCATTTGTCAATGGGTTGTGGAAAAATTTTCTTTCCATATGTAAAGGGACCCGCAGCGCCTGCGAATCCCCGTCCATGCATGTTATTTCGTCTTGAAGCTCTTGCATTCCGTCTGGCCGACGGTCTTTGCGCCGTCGCCGGCAATGGAAATCCTCTCTGCGCGGCACTGGTGGTCGTCGTTGTAGACGCAGTTTACGGCGTCACAGTCCACCATGAGCTTCGTCTCCGGTGTTTTGAACAGGTTCTTGAACATGCCGCCGCGGTTCTCCTCAAAGCTTCCGCAGCAGGTATCGCAGCAGTTTTTCGCCGCCTGGCCTTCCACATAGATCCCGCTCTTGCAGCAGCAGTTTTCCGAGTTGTGGACGCATGTCTTTACCGAACATTCCAGTCTTGTCACTTCGCATTCCTCCTTCTTCTTTCATTACAGAAGGTAGTATGCTCAGTTTTCCCCTTTTAATCCGTAACCTCGTTCACCGGCACGCCGAAACGCTTTAACCGCTCGAGGAATGTGGCAAAATCTTTCATTAAAGGATAAATTTTCACGATGCTTGCGCCGTCTTTATCAAACAGCTCGTAGTAGGACAGCGTCCCGCCCTTTGCGCGTTTATGGATGACGGCGCGGCGGATGTCCCCTACGGCCACGGTACGGCTTCGCCCAAAGGCCGGACGGACGCGGACGG
Organism: Eubacteriaceae bacterium Marseille-Q4139; assembly: GCA_018223415.1. Taxonomy (NCBI): domain Bacteria; kingdom Bacillati; phylum Bacillota; class Clostridia; order Eubacteriales; family Eubacteriaceae; species Eubacteriaceae bacterium Marseille-Q4139. Next base: position 82,889 of record JAGTTQ010000001.1, read on the forward strand.
TTTCCCCTTCGGCCGTCACCTGCCACATGATTCCCCAATAAGTAAAGCCCAGTCCCACCAGGGCGAAAAAGATGAAAAACACTTTGAAAAACAGATTGCCTTCCGAAACCGGGTTCCTGTAAAAGCTGAACATGGTCGCCGCATCCACAAGGCCGATGAGCGGCACCATGATATTGTATTTGATTTTTAAACGGGGCAGCTTGGAAAGCTGCGGTTTCACGTCTTTTTTCAGTTTCATATGCTACCTCTTCTAAATTAAAAGTAATACGGCTGCCGTCAGGCTCACAATGGCTGTGAGGATCGAAACCGAGTTGACGGCGCTTGCCAGGTTCACATCGCCTTCGATCATGGACGTGTAGGCCACACAGAGGGAGGCCACCGGCGCGAACATCAGGACTGCCAAAGCATGGCGGATCTCCTCGGAAAACGGGCCGAAGAAATAAAAGCCGGCTGACAGGGCCGCGGAAATAAGGAGCCGCGTCCCGACGATCTTTGCTGCGCTTTTCACCTGTTTCCTGCTCATATGAAGGTTGATGCCCAGGCCGATCATCATCAGGGACAGAAAGCTGTTGGCATTTCCCACGGTCTCCGCAAAGCTCAGAACCACGGCCGGCAGCCGGAGGTTCAAAAGGGTCAGGACTGTCATAAGGATGTAGCAGTCAAAGGGGATCGAGGAAAAGAGCCGAAGCACCATCCCCGCAGGCCCGCTTTTCTTCCCTTTTCCAGCCACGGCCGAAGCAGCCGTGTAGGAAATCCCCGTGCAGATCATGGAGTTTCCCGCGTCAAAAAGGCTGGTGACGGCGACGCCGACAGGGCCTAAAAAGCTCTGGACAAATGGCATCGTAAAGCAGCCGATGTTGTAGCCGGACGCATTTAAGAGCCCGAAGGCCTTTTCCTCCCGCGTCCCATTCCAGAACAGCAGATACCCCACCGCCATATAAAAGCCGCTTAAAAGGAAGCCCACGGCAACGATGGAGAGCATGGACACGTCCATGGTGATCCGGCTGAAATTCGTGACGATGGCGGCCGGGAGCGTGATTTTAATGACGAGCTTTGAAAAAACAGGAAGATCCTCCTGCCTCAAAAGCCCCATGCGCTTCGATGCATAGCCGAGAAAAATGATGAGAATAAAGCATGCCGCTTTCACAAATACCGTTCCCATAGTCTCTGCCTATTCTCCTCTTTTTCCTTTTTTCTTTCCGCTTAACTCCGGCCACATGGTAAACAGCATGGTGCCGTAGCAGGCGGCGCCGCCGATGAAGTTGGACAACGGCTCGGCCATGAAGACGCCCATGGGCCCGAGGCCGCCCACATACGGGAGAAGAAGCGTCAGCGGAACCACGATAATCAGTTTCCGGAAAATGGAAAAGAACGTGGCCTGCTTGGCTTTCCCAAGGCCCACAAAGGTAGCCTGGCCGGAAAACTGGAGCGACATCATGAAAAATCCAAAGAAATAGATGCGGATGGCCGGGATGGCCGCTGCGATTAACTCCTCGTCATGGTTGAAAATCCGGATGAAAAATTCCGGGAACAGGGACACTAGCGCCCATGCGAACACCGTAAACGAGATGGCCACTGCCGACACAAACTTGATGCAGGACTTAACCCTGTCGTATTTTCCGGCGCCGTAGTTGAAGCCCATGACCGGCTGCGAGCCGTTTGTCACGCCTTTCACGATGTTTTCCGCAATCTCCCTGACGGAGTGAAGCACGGTCATGACACCAACATAGAGATCTCCGCCCCATCCCTGGAGCGTCGCATTGCAGACGACGGCCACAAGACTGTTGGTGAAGCCGGCCGTGAAGCTGGAAAGCCCCATGGACACGATCTTTATGACGCGTTTTTTCTTAAGCCGCATGGTGGAGACCTTGAGCTTTAAGATCGCCTTGTCTCCCGTGAGGAATTTTAAGATCCACGCCGCGGACAGAAACTGGGAAATCACCGTCGCCAGGGCAGCTCCCTGAACATCCATGTCAAAGACAAAAATAAAAATCGGATCCAAAATGATGTTGGTGACTGCGCCGAGAAGCACGGTCATCATGCCCACCTTCCCGAAGCCCTGGGAGTTGACGAAGGCGTTCATCCCGAGGCCTGTCATCACGAAAACGCTGCCGAGAAGATAGATCGTCATGTAGGATTTCGCGTAAGGATACGTCGCGTCGCTGGCGCCGAACAGGTAAAGGAGCGGCCGCTCAAAAATCAGGCCGAGCACCGTAAGCAGGATCCCGAACAGGATCATCAGCGTAAAGGAATTTCCCATGATGGACTCTGCTTCCGCCTCGTTCCCCTTTCCCCGCTCAATGGAACAGAGCGGCGCCCCGCCCATGCCGAACAGGTTCGCAAAGGCGATGACGATGGTAATCACCGGCAGGCAGACGCCGAGGCCTGTGAGGGATAAGGTTGCGTGTTCGGGAATATGACCGATGTAAATCCGGTCGACGACGTTGTAGAGGACATTGATGAGCTGCGCCAGGGTCATCGGAACCGCCAGACCCATGATGTTTTTGACGACGCTGCCCTGGGAAAAATCGTTTTGAATTGCCATGACTGAAACTCCATCCCGTGTAAAATCATGCCCGCTCTTCCGGACATTGGAACATGTACCGCCCTGTATGCAAAAATGGGGGCACATGTTTTCCGCTTCGATTTATTATAGTACAAACTTTTGGGGGAATCAATCCTTCTTTTCTTTTTCTCGTCTGGACACGGTGCGGCCAAAATGCTATACTGGTTTTCAGCAAAAATCTGGAAGGAGCCATGAAACATGGATGAAAAAGATAAGCTGATCCACGCCCTTGAGGAGGAAGTCTCAAGGCTCCGGGATGCCAATAAAAAGCTCGAGGAGACAGTCCAGTGGATGCACGACCTGATCTGGAACATGATGCGCGAGCGGGAAGGACAAAAAGATAAGGAGGATGAACCTCATGCCTGAACTGAGCAGACGTGTGCTTTCTTTTACGGATTCTGTGATCCGCAGGATGACAAGAATCAACGACATGACACCGGGGAGCATCAATTTAAGCCAGGGCTTCCCTGATTTTGACCCGCCAAAGCAGCTTTTGGATGCGTTGGCCGAAGTCTCTTACCGCGGGCCGCACCAGTATTCCATTACGTTCGGGGCCGAGGACTTCCGGAATGCCCTGGCCGACCTCTATGAAGGAAAGCTTAGGAAGCGGCCGGATCCCGAGACGGAGATTGTCGTCACCTGCGGCGGCACGGAGGCCATGATGACGGCCATGATGACCGTCTGCAATCCCGGCGACAAGGTGATCGTTTTCAGCCCGTTTTATGAAAATTATGGGGCGGACGCCATCCTCTCCGGCGCCGAGCCGATTTTTGTGCCCCTCGTGCCGCCGGATTTCCATTTTGACCGCGCTGCGCTGGAGGATGCCTTCCGAGAGGGCGCAAAGGCGCTCATTCTCTGCAATCCGTCGAACCCCTGCGGAAAGGTGTTTTCTGCTTCGGAGCTTTCCGATATCGCAGAGCTGGCCGTGCGCTACGACGCCTTCGTCATCACCGACGAGGTCTATGAATATATCGTCTACGAGCCATACCGGCATATCTGCATGGCGTCCCTTCCCGGCATGGCCGGGAGGACAATCACATGCAGCTCCCTCTCCAAGACCTACTCCATCACCGGCTGGCGCCTCGGCTACCTCATCGGCCCGGAGCAGGTGATCGAGGGAGCCAAAAAAGTCCATGACTTCCTGACCGTGGGCGCCGCTGCCCCGCTCCAGGCCGCCGCCGTGGCAGGTCTTACCATGGGGCCGGAATATTATGAATGGCTAAAAGAGCTGTACACGAAAAAGAGGGATTTCTTCTGCGGCGGCCTTACGGATATCGGTTTTTCCCATACGGTGCCCCAGGGAAGCTACTTTGTCCTCATAGATATTTCCGATTTTTTCGCCCCGCCGCAGTTTAAAGGCTGGAGCGACCTTCAGTTCTGCGAGTGGATGATTACAAATTATAAAGTGGCTGCCGTGCCCGGCTCCAGCTTCTTCCGAGAGCCTGTGAACCACCTGATCCGCATGCATTTTGCCTGCGGCGAGGAGACGCTTGCGGAGGCGCTTAGACGGATGAGGAAGATGAGGGAGGAAACCGGAATCTGCTGAGAAAAACCACCATCTCTCTGCCCCTCTTGACACGGTTTTCGAAACGTGTTAAGATAAGACTGCTCCAGATGAGCGCCAGTAAGGGGTTGTACTGGTTTCGACGGGGGCTATGAAGCTGGTGAAGCTATCCGCATGCGATGCGTTAAATGGCAAATCTAAATATAAACGCTAACGATAGAGAATTAGCATACGCTGCCTAATTAAGGCGGCTGTCGGCCTTAGGGCACTCACACTTTAAGATCCCGGCATCATTTTTGTGAGAAACGACACGCGCAAAGCTTTGAGCGCGCGGGCGTATTATGAAGCTACTGAATGAATTTGGGTGTCTGTTCCCGGATTCAGGAGGGAATGAATAACAGCAGACTATGATAGTAGAAGAACAGGGGATTGGTTTTCGGACAGGGGTTCGATTCCCCTCAGCTCCACTCAAAACACAAAGGGAGTGTCGCAAAATCATCAAAATAGATGATTGAGCGGCACTTCTGCTTGTTACAGCAAAAAATCCGGCGCTCCCTATGGTTTCAGAGCAGATCGCCGGATTTTTGCCGTACTTTAATAAAACCTTTCGGTTTTATGATTTTTCTATGCAGTTTTTACTTCAAACAGATGGCTTCCTGTCCGGCCATTTTGGATCTTAGCATGCAATTTATTCAGATTATACCCCAGGCACAGCAGTAGGATCTCCAGTTTTACCTTCGTTTTCCCTCTCAGCAGAAATCTCTGGAATTCATAATCGTTTTTCAACACCCCAAAGGCTCCTTCTACTTGAATCGAACGGTTTGTCCGATACTGGATCCCTTTTTCGCTTATGATGTTCTCATAAGATTCCCGACGCTTTTTCAAAAAGTTTTTGGAAAGATACAGCCTCTTATTTCCCTTTGCCCTCGTACATTTTTTCTTATACGGACATCCGCCGCAATCCTCACATTCATATACTGTTACCTCGGACTGATAGCCGCTTTTGCTTTTCTGCTTCTTTTTAAACACTTCTCTCAGTGTTTTTCCTGCATGACAGGTGTAGGTGTCTGTCTCTTCCTTATACGCCATATTTTCCCGTTTACTGATGTCTTTCTTAAAACTTCTCTTTTTCCATTTTTCGTAGGTCTGCGGTTTGATGTAAGGGATCTGACCCTGGCTTTTCAGATATTCATAAGCCTCTTCGCTTTCATACCCCGAATCCGCAGTCACACTGGGATATCGAAATCCCAGGTTCACTTCCATGTTTTTCAGAAACGGCACCAGTGTCCATACATCATTCCGATCCTGAAAAATCCCAGCTGCCACAATGTATTCGCTGTCCACTGCGATCTGGACGTTATATCCAGGTTTCAGCTGGGCATTCCTCATATGATCATCCTTCATGTGCATAAAAGTGGCATCCGGATCCGTCTTGCAGTAGTTATTCCGGCCCTGGAAACTAGCTGTATGCCAGTCATAGATCGTCTGGCGTTCCAGAAACCGGCGGAACAGTTCCAGATATTTTTGATTCCGGCTTTTGCGTTTTCCTCTTCCATGTACCAAAACCGTCCCATCCAGACGGCACCGTTCTTCCAGAAACCGGCAGATTTCCTGAAGATCCTGGGTACGGCTTTCCTCTCCCACATGGAACCCGCAGATATAATCCTGGTTCAGAAGACAGACTGCCTCCTGAATCCGTTCGTACATCTTTGCTTCCCATTTCCCCACCGATTTCTTCCAGACGAAGGTATATTTATTGGCACAGGCTTCCAGTTTTGTCCCATCAATAAATACGGTTTCTTTTGATAATTCTCCGCTTGCTTCCAGGCGGCAGACCATCTGGTAGAACAGATTTTCACAGGCATCTGCCAGAAAACCGGTTCGGAAACGGGCAATGGTGCTGTGATCCGGTGCTTTTTGTCCGGCAAGCAGCCACATAAAGTTGATGTCGCGTCTGCATGCGGTTTCAATTTTTCTGGATGAATAGATGTTCTGGGAATAGGCATAAGTCAGGATCTTGAACATGGTCTTTGGGTCCACTGCCGGATTTCTGCCTTTGGCAGAGTAAGCCTGATACAGCAAGCTGTAATCTAAATCCTCCAATTCGTGGCTCAGCAGTCGAACAGAATCATCATCAGGAACCAAACCTTCCAAATTTAATGGCAAAACCAGTTGATAAGGCTCACCGAATTCGGTATAATTTTTATGGTATTTTAATTTACTGGTCATATCTTATTATACCATGGATTACGGGCTCTTCAGGGTCCGTTTTCTGTTTTCAGGGCATAAAAAAGGAGCCGCTGCTCCATAGATGATTACTCATCTATTTTGCAACGGCTCCTTTTGCATTTTCTGTCGGAGCAATATGTGCCCGCCTTTCTTGAAAATCAAGAAAAACGGGCACTTTTTATTATCAAAAACTTATTGGGCTTTTCATCGGCCTTCCGCTACCCAATCACATCCGACATATCATAAAGGCCCGGCCCCTTGCCAGCCAGAAACTTTGCTGCCTGGACAGCGCCTTTTGCGAAAATCGCCCTGGAATATGCCGTATGGCGGAACGTGATGACCTCGTCCTCGCCTGCAAAAATCACGTCGTGCTCGCCGACGATGGTACCGCCGCGGACAGACTGGATGCCAATCTCCTTTTTATCTCTCTTTGCCCGCTCCGACGCCCGGTCGTATTTATAATGATACGCGCCATCCATGGCCTCGTTGATGGAATCAGCCAGCATAAGCGCCGTCCCGCTTGGTGCGTCTAACTTCCTGTTGTGATGCATTTCCAGGATTTCGATATCAAAATCCGCAGCCGCCAGTGTCTTTGCTGCCTCCTTTAAAAGCTTCAAAAGAAGGTTGATACCTAAGGACATATTGGCGGAGCGGAGCACTGCCGTCTCCTTGGAAAGTGCGTCCACTCTTAAAAGCTGCTCCTCTGAAAGCCCTGTCGTACAGAGGACGACCGGGATTTTCGTCTCCCCGCAGTAATCAAAAAGACCTTCCAAAGCCTTTGCCACCGAGAAATCCAGGATTACGTCCGCGGCCTCCCTACACTCCTTTAAGGAGCCGTAAACCGGGTATCCGTAATGCTGTTCCGTATTTTTATCCACGCCTGCCACGATCTGAAGCTGTTCATCCTTTTCTGCCATTTCCGAGATGACATGGCCCATAGCCCCGTTGCAGCCGTGCAGAATTGCTTTTACCATATGTTTGATCTCCTCCTGTCCGGTTCAGGCTTACAAAAGCCCGTACTCCTCCATTGCCTTCTTTAAAACAAGCTGGTGCTCCGGCTCCATGACCGTAAGCGGCAGCCTCGGCGTTCCCACGTTCTTTCCCATCAGGTTCATGGCCGCCTTCACCGGGATCGGGTTCACTTCGCTGAACAGAGCGTTGATTAAGGGCATCGAACGCCACTGGAGCCTGCGGCTCTCCTCCAGCTTCCCTGTGAAATACAGCTCGCAGATATCGTGGGTCTGTCTCGGCGCAATGTTGGAGAGCACCGAGATCACGCCCTTTCCGCCAAGGGAAAGAACCGGCACGATCTGGTCGTCGTTTCCGGAATAGACGTCTGCCTTTCCGTCCGTCAGGTTCATTAACATGGCCGTAGCACCGGCGTTTCCGGCCGCCTCTTTCACGCCCACGATGTTCTCCACGTTGTTGCAGAGATACGCCAACGTCTCGGAAGAAATATTGACGCCGGTTCTGCTCGGCACGTTGTAAAGGATTGCCGGGATCCTGATGGCCTCAGCGATGGCCGTAAAGTGGGCTTTTAAGCCGTTCTGGGTCGCCTTATTGTAGTACGGGGACACCAAAAGCACGCCGTCGGCTCCGGCCTCCTCGGCCTCTTTGGAAAGCACCATGGCCGTGTGGGTGCAGTTGGAGCCCGTCCCGGCCACAACCGGGATCCGCCCCTTCACCCGCTCACAGGTGAAGCGGATCACGTCCACATGCTCCTCCTCTGTCATCGTCGCCGATTCGCCGGTCGTACCGGTCACGACGATGCAGTCCGTATGGTTCGCAATCTGTTCCTCCAAAAGCTCATCGAGTTTCTCGTAATTGACTTCTCCGTTCTCCTTAAATGGCGTAACAATCGCCACGCCGGCTCCCTCAAAAATTGCCATAAACATATCCTCCTGTTTTTCCGGTCAAAGATGCATATCCGCAGGCCGTCCCGCCCGTTCCGGAACGGCTTCCATCCATAGAAAAAGGCCGACGCCATAAGGTGCCAGCCCTGCAAAAGCAAATCACGTAGCCCTCCACCTTATCTGCACTAAGATGACAGTCATATGGTTCTTCACCATATGCCCAGGCACAGCCCCTTTGGGGAAGTGAACCAGCCTTCGGCGCCATCCCCTTCCCCGGCTTCTCTGTCCCCCGCATCCGCCGGTTTCCTCATGTCAGGCGCGACCTCTACTTTTTCTATGTTTTCTATGACTATCCTAGCATCATTCCGCGGAGTTGTCAACTTTTATATTCTCCACATAGGAAATGATATCCACATACTGTTTTAACTCCTCCGGGCACACGCGGCCGGTGAGAACCAGGTCGGTTTCCTCCATCCTGGAGGCTAAAAGCCCCTGGAATTCTTCCATGGAGACGATCCCCTGATCCAAAAGCCCAAGTACCTCGTCTAAAATCAGCCTGTCGCATTCCCCTGTGGCGAGAACCTTCTTTGCGAAATTAAAGCCGTTTCTTAAGTTCACCAGCTCTTCCTTTTTCTGTTCCTCCGTGAGGTCCTCGAAATACCCAGGGGACCGCTCAAAGCGGAACAGCTTCATCTCCGGCTCCATCCGTTTCATCACACAGGAGGCAGCCTCATTGAGCTCTCCTCTCAAGAACTGTACGATAATCACGCGCTTTCCCGCGAATACCCCCATCATTCCAAGGCCAACTGCGGAAGCCGTCTTACCGCTTCCCGGCCCGCATATGATCCGAACTGTGCCCTTTTCCATGCTAACACCTCTTCATCGTATCTTGTGTTCCAGTCGTAAGAAACGTGCCTATCTTACCATATTTTTAAGATAAATGCAAGTTCCGGGACATCTTCCGCCTTATTCACACTCCAGTTTGCTGACAGAAACCTCGTAGGCCACCCTCTTTTCGCATTCCACGTCGCTTAATTTTTTCGTGTACTCCCGGCTTTGGACGCGCCCCCAGATGCAGACCCTTGTGCCGACGGCAAAGCCTGATGCGTACCTGGCGTTCCTGCCCCAGGCGATGCAGGGGATGTAATCCGATTTCCCGTAGGGCCGGTTCACTGCCAGCAGGATATCGGCAATCTCCCGCCCGAGAGGTGTTTTTCTGTAAATCGGCTCCTTGCATATGTACCCGTCCAGGAAAATCTGGTTCGTCTTCGTATAATCCGTAAACTCCGGAAGGAAGTTCACCTCTCTCACAAAGACCGAGAGGACGAGGCGGTTCTTCGCGCCCTCATGGCGGTTATAGGAACGGAACTGCCCGATGGCCTCCACCGTGCAGCCCTCATAATTCTTTGTCACATCAATAAGCCGCTCCGAAATCATGAGCGGGATAATGTCTGCCTGTTCGCTTAAACGGCTGACAGAAAGATCCACGAGATAAAAGCCCTCCCCGAACACCTCGTGGCTGAAGGTAAATTCCGAGACAACCGTCCCGATGACACTGACCTTGTTGTTTTCCATAACTTTTTCCGACATAGTATTTCTCCTTTTACTTATAATCAGTCCAGAATTGACCGGCCGGCGATTTTCTCCCGGCTCAATACTATGTGTATGCGAAAATTCCGGGATTAGAACCGGAAAAGAAAAAAGAGTACGACAGGATTCGAGGGTTTTCCGTCTTGTTATTTTCCCCTGTGCATGGTATCATCATATTGCCAAATACCCCGCCCCAAACGGGAAATTCCAGAAAGGCAGGTTTCTGATGATCCGTATCCTACTCTATGGAAAACAGATATTTGATAAATTCTCCAGGGACGAAATGTCCGTATATGCCGCCCAGGCTTCGTTTTTCATCATCCTGGCCGCATTTCCCTTTATGATGCTTCTTCTGTCCCTGATCCAGCTCGTTCCCTTCATCCAGAAGTCCGACTTGTTCCTCGTCCTCACGGAGCTTGTGCCGGACACCCTGGATTCCTTTGTCATCACCCTCGTGGACACCCTCTACTCGGACTCCCCGGTGGCGATCCTCTCGGCCACGGCCGTGGCGGCCCTCTGGTCGTCTTCCCGCGGGATGCTTAGCATCGAGCGGGGCCTAAACCGGGTCTACGACGTGGAGGTGCAGAGAAACTATATTTTAAGGCGGCTCATATGCAGCGGCTACACCGTGGTTTTCAGCCTCGTCTGCGTCATCAGCCTCCTGCTTCTTGTGTTCGGCGAGACGCTCCAGAGGCATCTTCTCGAGGTCTTCCCGTTCTTAAACCGCTTTTCCGTCCTGATTTCCCAGGGGCGGGCCGTGTTCTCCCTGTTCATGCTCGTGTTTTTTTTCGTAGGCATTTATACGTTCCTGCCCTTTAAAAAGCAGAGGTTCCGGTACCAGTTCCCGGGGGCTGCCTTCGCCGCTGCCGCCTGGACGCTGTTTTCCTTCGCTTTTTCCATCTATTTTAAATATTTCAGCAGCTACGCCAACATGTACGGAAGCCTGACGGCCCTCGTCCTTTTGATGCTCTGGCTCTACTTCTGCATCTGCATCCTGTTTCTCGGAGCTGAGATCAACTGGCACTACAAGCATTACCGCAGGCTGTCCGACGGCGAATAAACCAGCATAGGAGGTTCTTTTATGATTACATCCACTCTTTCCTTTTACCCGGCAAAAAGCCTTTCGGAAACCGTCCGCTTTTATACGGAAATCATCGGCCTGACGGCCGTCATGGACGAAGAACGCCAGTGTGTGTTCGCCTCCCCGAAAGGAAACATCGGCTTCGTGGACTACGGGGACGGCATTCTGGCTGAAGGCCGCATCTGCATCTCCTTTAACTGTGAAAGCCGCGAGGCCGTCGATGCGGAATATGCCCGCATAAAAAAACTGGGATATCCCGTCAGGACAGCGCCTGCCAAACATCCCAGTTTCCCTGTCTATTCCTTTTTCCTCGAGGATCCCAACGGATACACCGTCGAATTCCAGAAGATCGACGGCCTCTCCATTTAGTCTCTACTCAAAAATATGGTACGTGTTTCTCGTCCTCTTTGCCAGATAAAGCGCCTTGTCGGCCTTCCGGAACAGGGACTCGAAATCCATATCCTCAGATTTTCTGGCCGCAATGCCTACGCTCTTCGTGACGCCGTAGGCATTGTCTTTTTCCGAAAGGAACTGCCGTACCTTCTTCTCCGCCGCCTCCAGTTCGCAGTCCACCATCAAAACGGCAAACTCATCGCCGCCGAACCTGGAAACGATGTCCGTCTTCCGGAACAAGCTTTTTAAATGGGCGGCCACCGAAAACAGCACTTCGTCGCCGGTGGTGTGACCGTAGGTGTCGTTGACGGACTTAAAATGATCCAGGTCGATGGCCAGCATGACGCACGGCGCAAACGGCTTCTCGCCCAAAACCAGATCCGTAAGCTCCTTAAGCCTCGTTTTTGTCAGCAGCTTCGTATAGGGATCCTGATAGACGGCCGTCTTCAGGCTGTCCATCTTCTCCCTTGTGAGCTGGATATTGGAGATAATCCCCACCATTTTCACCGGAACATCGTTTTCCATCACCGGCGCCACGTTGAGCCGGCACCAGGTGTACTCCTGGTCTCCCGCCTTCATCCTGGCCTCATAGGTGTAGCTGTGCCCGTTTCCGATTGCCTCAAAGGCTTTATCGACTACGGCCTTGTCGCCGGGGTGGGAAAAATATTCCGTAACGCCTTTCTGGTATTCTTCCTGCGGCAGCGAGGCGTAGCACTCGATTTCCCTTAAAATCTGTTCCCCGCTTTTATGAAAAATACACTCGGAGTTTTCAAAAAACGTATATCTCTGTTCGGTAAGATCAACCTCAAAAATACAGATTTCCGCAGCCCGGAGTGCAATCTGCATTCTTTCCCGGTATTCCCTGTCTGCACAGTTCATATCTGTTCTCCTTCTGTCAGGCATGCGCCCTGGCTCGCATAACGCCGGGGCGCGCGGTTTAAACAGCTACATTTTCCATCGCGCCTGCGTCCCGGCCTTATGCTCTCGCAGCGCCTCTCCGTCTGCCGCCTGCTTCCAGGCTTTTTTGAACCACCTTCACATTTTCCGCACCGAGGATGCCGGAAAGCGCCTCCCTTAAGGAAGCGTCGGCGCGGACGGCCCAGTTTTCCGACATGCGCCGGATGGCCTTCTCCTCTCTTAAGTACATGACAACCCGGTCTTTCCCCTCGGATTCCCGCAGCACGGCCATGACAGCGTCCACGGTCTCCTTATAATGGCCCTGGTTTCTAAACTGGAGCCAGAGCTCGTTGGGGATATCGGAAAACGGCACGGCCTCCTCGCAGACCAGCTTTCCCACCGGGTCGTCGCCGATGGATACGCGCCCCCTTAAGAAAACCTTGGCGTCCTCGTTTAAAAAGGCCTTGCTCTTTTCATATATTTTCGGGAAAATCAGGCATTCGACGGTTCCCACCATGTCCTCCAGCGTGACAAAGGCCATGAGCTGGTTCGTCTTCGTCGTCTTGACCTTCTTCGACGTAATCATACCGCCGATGACGACGATGGAGCCGTCTTCCGCCGCCGTTTCGCCGTCCTCGTCCACAATGAAGTCCGACGTCTTTGCCGTCACGTTCTTCTGCCAGATTTCCTGGTATTCCTCCATGGGATGACCGCTGATGTAGATCCCCAGGGTGTCTTTTTCAAAGGCCAAAAGCGTCTCCTTGTCAAATTCACCCACATTTGGGAAGGTGATCTGGAAGTTCTCCTTTTCGCCCTCGTCCACGAAGTCGAAAAAGCTCATCTGGCCCTCCATGGCCGATTTTTTGTCCTTGCTCTTCTGCTCCAAAAGCTCCGCCGATACATAAAGCTTCTGCTTCCTCGTTCCCGGCAGGCTGTCTAAGGCGCCGGATTTTATGAAGCTCTCAAGGGTCCGCTTGTTGACCTCCTTGTTGGACATCCTGGTGACGAAATCGTCGATGGACGAAAACGGGCCGCCTGCCTCCCGCTCGGCGATGATGGCCTCCACCACGGTACGGCCGACGCTCTTGATGGCCGAAAGTCCATAGCGGATGTCCTTTCCCGATACGGAAAAGCCGCTGACTCCTTCGTTGATATCCGGCGGCAGGATGGAAATCCCCATGCTCCGGCAGGCCAGGATGTACTCGGAAACCTTCGTCACGTTGTCCATGACCGACGTCATGAGCGCCGCCATGAATTCCTCCGGGTAATAGTATTTCAAATATGCCGTCTGATATGCCACAACAGCATAGGCAGCCGCATGGGATTTATTGAAGGCATACTTTGCAAAGTCAATCATGTCGTCATAGATCTGGTTCGCCGTCTTTTCGCTGATGCCGTTGGCAATGCAGCCCTTGACGCCTTCCTCCGGGTTCCCGTAGACGAAATTCTTCCGCTCCTTTTCCATGACCGACGCCTTTTTCTTGGACATGGCGCGGCGCACCAGGTCGCTTCTTCCGAGCGTGTATCCGGCCAGGTCGCGGACGATCTGCATGACCTGCTCCTGATAGACGATACAGCCGTAGGTGGGGCTTAAGATCGGCTCCAGCTGCGGGCAGGAATAGGTGATGGCCGCCTGGTCATTCTTTCCTTTCAGGTATTTTGGGATAAAGTCCATGGGGCCCGGCCGGTAAAGGGAAATTCCGGCCACGATATCCTCCAGCTTTTTCGGCTTCAGCTCCTTCATGAAGGTTTTGAAGCCGCCGCTTTCCAACTGGAACACGCCCTCGTTCCTGCCGGTTCCCAGGGCTTCCATGACCTTCGGATCCTCATAGTCGATGGCATCCAGATCCAGCCGGAGGCCGTGGTCTTTTTCGATCATGTTCACGGCGTCCTGGATCACAGTCAGCGTCCGAAGGCCCAGAAAGTCCATCTTTAAAAGGCCCAGCTCCTCCAGGGTCGTCATCGTGAACTGGGTCGTAATAGTTCCGTCCGATGCCCTGGAAAGGGGCACATATTCATCCATGGCCGTCCGGCTGATGACGACGCCGGCCGCATGCATGGAGGTGTGCCTCGGAAGGCCCTCCAGGCGTTTGGACATGTCGATGAGCTTTTTCACCTGTTCATCCGTATTATAGAAGGCCTTTAGCTCCGGGTTCTTCTCCAGGGCCAGATCCAGCGTCATGTTGAGCTCCGCCGGCACCATCTTCGCCACCTGGTCGCAGAGGCTGTACGGCAGGTCCATGACGCGGCCCACGTCGCGGATCACGCCCTTGGCCGCCAGGGTACCGAAGGTCACAATCTGGGCCACCTGGTCTTTCCCGTACTTTCTCACCACGTAGTCAATGACTTCCTGGCGTCTCTCGTAGCAGAAATCCACGTCGATATCCGGCATCGACACGCGCTCCGGGTTTAAAAACCGCTCGAAAAGGAGCTGATATTTGATCGGGTCGATGTCGGTGATCTGGAGACAGTAGGCCACGATGCTTCCGGCCGCCGAACCGCGTCCCGGGCCGACGGCGATGCCGTTTGACCTGGCGAAATTGATGAAATCCCATACGATTAAGAAATAGTCCACATAGCCCATGCTCTTAATGACGCCGAGCTCGTAGGAAAGCCGCTCCCTTAAGTCTTTTCCGCCGTCCGGGTACCGCTTTGCAAAACCGGTCTCGCAGAGATGGTTTAAATAGCCCCAGGCGTCGTACCCCTCCGGCACGTCGTAGCGCGGGAGCTTTGTGACGCCGAACTCGATCTCCACATTGCACCGCTCGGCGATTTTATGGGTATTCTCCATGGCCTCCCTGGCGTATGGGAACAGCTCTGCCATCTCCTCCTCGGATTTTACGAAATACTGGCCGCCCTCGTATCGCATCCGGTTCTCATCGGAGACCTTTTTCCCCGTCTGGATGCAGAGAAGGATGTCGTGGGCCTCCCAGTCCTCTGCGTAAATATAGTGGCAGTCGTTGGTGACAACCATGGGGATTCCAAGCTCATTGCTCAGCCGCAGGATTCCCTGGTTCACCTGGCGCTGGAGCGGGATCCCGTGATCCTGCATCTCCAGGAAATAGTTGCCTTCGCCAAAGACCTCAAGATGGCGCTTTGCCGCCTCCTTTGCCTCCTCATAAAGCCCTCTTGCCAGGAACCGCGGCACCTCGCCGGCCAGGCAGGCGCTTAAGGCGATGATTCCCTCGTGGTATTCCCGAAGGACCTCCATGTCCACCCGCGGCTTATAGTAAAAGCCGTCCACAAAGCCTTTGGAGACAATTTTCATCAGGTTCTGGTACCCCAGGTTGTTTTCGGCAAGAAGCACCAGATGGTAGTAGCGGTCCTCGCCGTGGACAGTCTCCCTGTCGAACCGGGAGCCCGGCGACACGTAGACCTCGCAGCCGATGATCGGCTTGATGCCTGCCTCCCTGGCCGCACGGTAGAAATCAATGACGCCGTACATGGCTCCGTGGTCCGTAATGGCCATGCTGTCCATGCCCAGTTCCTTCGCCCTTGCCACCAGCTCCCCGATTTTGCTGGAGCCGTCCAAAAGGCTGTATTCCGTATGGACGTGCAAATGTGTAAATGCCATCTTTTCCTCCGTTTTTCTATCTTACAATGCAAAAGAGCTGCCGCCTTCCCCTGGCAGCAGCCCCATGGCTCATCATCAGTTATTGCTCAGATATTTCTCAATATCGCTCACTGCTTTTTCTTCGTCTTCTCCTTCAGCCATGACAATCACCTGCTCGCCGACCGGAAGTTCCAGAGTCATCATCCCCATGATGCTCTTCGCGTTCACCTTCCTGCTGTCGCTCTGAACATAAATTTTGCTTTCATAGCTGCTGGCAAGCTGCACCAGCATGGCAATAGGTCTTGCCTCCAGCCCGGAAGCCAATTCGATTGTTACGGTTCGCTTCGTCATAATAATCCTCCTCAACTGCATCTAAATGGCTCTAGCATCCATTTAATTCTCCGCCCGCTCTTCCCTGAGCCTTTCGGCCAGGTCAGAAAGCTTGCGAAGTCGGTGATTGACCCCGGACTTCCCAACGGGAGGTTCCAGCTCCTCACCAAGTTCTTTCAGCGTCGCTTCCGGCTTTTCAAGCCTGGCTCTGGCAATCTCCTCCAAGCCGGCTGGCAGGCCTTCAAAGCCGATTGTATCCCTGATATATTGTATATCATCTATCTGCTTCATAGCAGCCGATACCGTTTTGTTGATGTTTGCCGTCTCGCAGTTTACCTGACGGTTCACATTCCCTCTCATTTCCTTCAGAATCCGGATATTCTCAAATTCCATTAGGGCAAGGGGCGCCTCCATCACGTTTAACATGTCTGCGATCTGGTTCCCCTCTTTGATATATACCACAAAATATCGTTTCCGAATGACGATGCGGGCATCCATGTCAAATGTTGCCATAATGGACTGAAGCTGTCTTGCCTTTGGCTCGGCGGTACAGACAATCTCAAGATGGTAAAACTTTTCCGGATCGCTGACCGAACCGGACGCTAAAAATGCCCCCCGCAGAAAAGCCCGCCGGCAGCAGGGATTCTGCACCACCACATTGCCGACTACGGACAGGTTTTCCCTGATTTCCCCGTCGTCGGCCAGAAGTTTTGTGGCTTTTAAGACCCGGAGCGCATCCTCGTGTTCCTTTACGCAGACCGAATAGATCCGGTTTTTGCCGAGGTGGGCGTTTTTCCGGATGGAAATATCCGTATTTATATTAAATGTTTTTTTCAATAATGTAAAGCATTTTCTTGCAACCGTCACGTTTTCCGTGTGGATCTTAATGCTGTAACGCTCGTCCCCGGAAATCTGGATCCGGCCGCATAGGCTCAAAATTGCGGCGATTTCCGCAATCTGGCAGTGTCTGGCCGGGCTTAGTTGCCTGGAAAGCTCGTCTTTAATTTTGGAAGAAAAAGACATGTTATCTCCCTCCGTCCCGGAATGCGTCCCTGTGCTCTAACCGCACGCCAAAATGACCGGCGGCGGACAGGCGGCCCGCAAGGGCATTGGCGATGGTGACGGAGCGGTGCCGCCCGCCCGTACAGCCGATGGCAATCACAAGCTGTGTCTTGCCTTCAAGAATGTACTTCGGAAGCAGGAAGTCCAGCATGTCTTCCAGCTTATCAAGGAACTGGCCGGCCGTGCCGCCCTGCATCACATATTCCTGGACATCCCGGTCATTTCCCGTGTGGGGCCGCAGCTCCTCGATATAATGGGGGTTCGGCAAAAACCGCACATCGAAAACCAGGTCGGCGTCAGCCGGGATCCCATGCTTAAAGCCGAAGCTTAAAACTGTCACATAGAGGTTCTGGAAAATCCCGTCGCCGCAGACGATTTTTTCCAACTCCTGTCTCAGGTCTTTCCAGAGAAGCCGGCTGGTATCCAGGATATAGTCGGCCTCTTCCTTTAAAAACGAGAGCTTTTCCCGCTCCAGGGCAATGCCCCGCTCCAGCCTTCCGACTCCCGAAAGCGGATGGCTTCGTCTCGTCTCCTTGTACCGTTTAATGAGGACACTGTCGCCGGAATCGAGAAACAGGATCGTAAACGGCTGTCCTGTCTCCCGCCATTTCCGGATCACGTCCTTTAAAAGCGGCAGCTCCTCGCCGCTGCGGATGTCGATTCCCAGGGCTGCGTCCTGTCTGCCGCCCGGATTGTCCCTCGTAAGCTCGGCAAATTTTTCCACCAGCGGCACCGGCAGGTTATCCACGCAGTAAAATCCCAGATCCTCCAGGATTTTAAGCGCCGTAGTCTTTCCCGCCCCGGACATGCCTGTCACAATCACCAGCCTCACCTTGCCATTCCTCCTGCGTCCTTACTCCTCAAATTCCCCTAACAGCCTGATCTCCAACTCCAGAAGGACTCCGGAGTTCTCATAAACACGTCTCCTGACCTCTCTGCAAAGCCGGTAAATATCGGCCGCAGCCGCCCCGCCTTTGTTGATGACGAAACCGGCGTGCTTTTCGGAAACGGCTGCGCCTCCGATGGAAAAGCCTTTTAAGCCGGCTTCTTCAATGAGTTTTCCTGCAAAATTCCCCTCCGGCCGTTTAAAGGTGCTTCCGGCGCTTGGAAACTCCAAGGGCTGTTTCTCCCGCCTTTGTTTCGCAAGCTCCTCCATCCTGGCGCGGATTGTCTCCGGCTCCCCTTTTTCCAGGGAAACTTCTGCCTCGAGGACGGTAAAGCCCTTCTCTCCGATGCAGCTTTTCCGGTAACCCAGACAGAGCTCCTCGCAGGGAAGCTCCAAAATCTCCCCTTCCTGCGACAGCACCGAAACCGACTTTAGCACGTCCTTCATCTCCGAGCCGTAGGCACCGGCATTCATAACGACGGCTCCGCCCAGGCTCCCGGGAATCCCGGCCGCAAATTCCAGGCCGGAAAGGCCGGCCTTTAAAGCCTCTCCCGCAAGCTTTGAAAGCAAAACGCCGGCTCCGGCGCGGATCGTATTTTCGGAAACAGAAAGGTTCCGGAACCGTTCCATGGAGATCACGGCTCCCGGGAAGCCCTTGTCGCTCACAAGGAGATTGCTCCCGTTTCCTATCATATACCAGGCCGCTCCGGCCTTTTTTATGGCTCTTAAGACGGCTGCCAGCTCCTCTGCCGTCTCCGGCAGAAGGAACCATTCCGCCTCACCGCCGGCACGAAACGTCGTATGGCGCTTCATTGATTCCCTGATCTTAACTTCCATGGAGCAGTTCTCCTAATCTCTTTTTGCCATGTTGGCCTGTACCCGGTTGTAGAGCTCCTTGGCCGCGTTGTAGCCCATCTTCTTCTGGCGGTAGTTGACGGCGGCGGACTCCACGATGATGGCCAGGTTGCGGCCCGGGCGGATCGGGATCTTATGGCAGACGACGCGGTTTCCCAGATATTCCGTGTACTGGTCTTCCATTCCTAGGCGGTCGTATTCTCTGTCCTTATCCCACTCCTCAAGCTGGATCACCATGTCAATGGACTGGGTGTTCTTTACGCTCTCGACGCCGAATAAGGTCTTTACGTCGATGATTCCGATGCCGCGAAGCTCGATGAAATATCTCGTGATGTCCGGCGCAGAGCCGATTAAGGTCTCGTCGCTGACCTTGCGGATCTCCACCACGTCGTCGCTTACGAGACGGTGGCCGCGCTTAATGAGCTCCAGAGCAGCCTCGCTCTTACCGATGCCGCTCTCACCGGTAATTAAAACGCCTTCGCCGAATACGTCCACAAGGACGCCGTGGATGCTGATGCAGGGCGCAAGCTTTACCTTCATCCAGCGGATTACCTCCGCCATCACGTCGGATGTGGTCTTTTCCGAAACGAGGCAGGCCACGCCGTAGTGATTGCAGAGCTCCGTCACCCACTCCTCCGGCATCAGATTCCGGCAGAACAGGATGCACGGGATTTTGCTGGAAATCAGCTTGTCATACATGGCCTTCCTGCGCTCGATGGGAAGGCTCTGGAGATAGGCGATCTCCACATTTCCAAGCATCTGGACGCGCTCGTTGTCAAAATGGCTGTAAAAGCCGGTGAGCTGGAGGGCCGGCCGGTTCACCTCCGGGTGAGCCACCACGATTTTATCGGTGTCCAGCTCCGGAGTCAGGTTCTTAAGGCCCATCTTGTTAATCAGTTCCGTTATCGTAACTCCATACATACTTTTATTCCCTCTCCTGCGTTTTCATTCATCCTAACATACATTGCTCTCGTTGTCACGGGTTTCATGGAAAAACCGGTACACGTTCTCGGCTGCCTTCCGGTTCATCCCTTCGGTGGATGCGAGCTCCTCAAGGCTTGCGTCCCGGACGGCCTCCGGTGATTTGAACCGCCGCATAAGCGCCTTGCGCCTTGCCGGGCCGATGCCCTCGATGTCATCCAAGATCGAATGCACCTGCCCTTTGCTCCTTAAACTTCTGTGGTATTCGATGGCGAAGCGGTGGGCCTCGTCCTGGATCCGCGTGATGAGCTTAAAGCCTTCACTGTAACGGTCGATGGGGATCTCCACATTCTGATAGTACAGCCCCCTCGTCCTGTGGTTATCGTCCTTTACCATGCCGCAGACCGGGATCGAAAGCTTTAACTCCGAAAGAACCTTTAAGGCGATGTTTACCTGGCCGCGGCCGCCGTCCATCATGATGAGGTCGGGGAACCTGGTAAAGCTTCCGAAATCGGCGTCGCCGCCTTCCTCCGCCATGGCCTGCCGCTCTGTAAGGCCATGCTCGAACCGTCTCGTGAGCACTTCTTCCATGGAAGCGTAGTCATTGGGGCCTTTGACGGTTTTAATCCGGAATTTCCTGTAATCATTCCGCTTAGGCCGCCCGTCCTCGTAGACTACCATGGAGCCCACGGACTCGAAGCCGTTTATATTGGAGATATCGAAGGCCTCCACCCGGCGGAGATGCCCGAGTCCCAGCCACTCCCCGATCTGGTTCATGGCGCCGATGGTACGAAGCTCCTCGCGCTTGATTTTTTCTTTATCCTGGGACAGCACTAAGAGCGCATTTTTTGCCGCCAGCTCCACAAGCCGCTCTTTCTGGCCTTTTTTCGGCACGACGAATTTCACGTTCTGGCCGCGGCACCTCGTGAGCCACTGGCAGACTAACTCCATCTCCTCAAATTCCTGCTGTACCCAGACTTCCCTGGGAATGAACGGCGTCCCGGCATAAAACTGCTTGACGAAGCTCCCGATGATCTGGCCGTCGTCCTCGGCCGTGGACGCGGAAACATGGAAATGCTCTCTTCCGATTAACTTCCCGTCGCGGACAAAAAAGACCTGGACGACGGCGTCGGCATCGTCCCTGGCCATGGCGATGATGTCCCTGTCTTCCATGCTCTGACTTGTGATTTTCTGCTTCTGGGCCACCTGTTTTACGCTGTTTAACAGCTCCCGGTACTCGATGGCCTTTTCAAAGTCCATCTCCTCGGAGGCGTCAAGCATCTTTTTTTCCAGCATAGAAAGCACCGGCCCGTAGTGGCCGTTTAAAAATTCCAGGGTCTGCGCCACGGCGTTTCCGTATTCTTCTTTGCTGATATAGCCCTGGCAGGGAGCCGAACACTGTTTGATATGGTAGTTTAAGCAGGGGCGTTCTTTGCCGATGTCCTTCGGCAGATTCCGATTGCAGGTGCGGATTTTCCAGAGCTTGTGGATCAAATCAATGGTATCCTTTACGGCACCGGCGCTTGTGTAGGGGCCGAAGTACCGGCTTTTGTCCTTTTTCATCGTCCTGGAAAAGAGTACCCGCGGGAAGTCCTCGTCCACCGTCACCTTGATGTAAGGGTAGGTCTTATCATCCTTTAACATCGTGTTGTATTTTGGACGGTATTCTTTTATGAGGTTGCACTCGAGAACCAGGGCTTCCAACTCCGAATCGGTGATGATGTACTCAAATCTGGCGATCCGCGACACCATTTTTTCGATTTTCGCCGTCTTGTTGCGGCTGCTCTGGAAATACTGGCGCACACGGTTTTTAAGGCTGATGGCCTTTCCCACGTAAATGATCTCATCGCGCTTATCGTGCATGATGTAGACGCCTGGGGAGGCCGGCAGTTTTTTCAGTTCTTCTTCTATATTAAAAGGGGTATCCTGTTCCGTCAACGCAGTCTCTCTCCATCATATTTCTGGAGCAGCAAGAGATGTCTTCGGATGGCCGAAAGCTGCTCCGCGATTTCCCCGCCTGCCGGGTGCATATCTAAAACCATGTAGATGTCGTCCAGCTCTTTTTGTGTCACATGGCCGGAAAGCCTGGCAAGGCAGGTGAACTTCCAATCATAATTTTTCGAATCCAGCGCATCGAGGAATTCCATCAGGTACGGGTTCGGCGTGGCCGCTTCCTCCATGTCCGAAGCCCCGGTGCCTTCCCCGCATTCTGCCTCTGACGGGGTAAACGGCTCAAACCGGTACTCCTGACGCGCCTCGGGGTACTTTTCTTTGTCCACCTTCTCCATGAACATGGCGAGGGGACGCACCCAGATTTTGTAGTCGCCGTACAAAGCCTGGTACACCACCATGGGCTCTCCCGTCTCGGAATGGTAGGCGATTGTCACGATCTGATAAATCCTATTTTTAAAGTGCCGGTAAAATTCTCCCGGCACCGGCACATTTCTTTTTTCATTCATTTTTTTACTCCCTGGCCGCAACGCCGCCGAAGTGATAGCGGTTCGCAGCACTCCATAACATCCATTCGTCATAGCCTGCATCTTTTACGGCCTGAATCTGGGCGGCAATCTCATTGTCGCCGTATTCAATATGGTGTGTGAGCCACGTAGCCGTAAAATCCTGGAGCCACGGCCGTACAATGGCCTGATTGCTCACATGGCCGTCCTCCTCGGCCGCTGCCTCCAAAACCGTCCGCGACTTCTGGAGAGCCGCCAGGATCGTATCGTAGGGTTGCGTGTCGGGGTGTTCGAGGCCAAAATTCCCGTCGCCGTAGTGGGACGGATAAATCATCGGGCAGATATAGTCCAGATGCTTTGCCATCTCCGTATAGATCTGGCCCACGGCATTGGCGTCGATCTCGCTGCCGATGATGGTGCCGAACACGTCGGCCGACACGAACAGCCCCTGGGACGCCAGGTTTTCGTAGGCATATTTTACAAATTCCGTGATGACGTCGGTCTTGGAGCGGCCCTGGGTCACGGCCTCGTCAAAAACCACGTTATTCATGGAGCTTTCTGTGGAGAAGCGGATATAGTCAAACTGCACCTCGTCGAAGCCCAGCTCCTTTGCGGCCGTCCCCACTTCCATCAGGTAATCCCACACCTCTTTCCGGTAGGGATCCACCCAGGCCATGCCCTGACGGTCGCGGTAAAGGCTCCCGTCGGCCAGATGAAGGCTCCATTCCGGCTTTTTCTCCGCAAGATACGGGTCGCGGAACGCCACCACGCGGGCGATCACATAGAGGCCCCTCTCTTTTAAGGAAGCGATTAAGGACTCTGCGTCCTTCATGTAGGCGCGGCAGGCGCCGATCTCCGTCACCGTCGGCGTGTCGATATTGGCGGTGATCCGGCCCTCGTCGTCCTTAAAGTCGATGACGACCGTGTTGATCTCCGTGGTCGCCGCACTGTCCAAAATATTGTTAAACAGCTCGGGGCTTCCGGAAACCGGGCCGGTAATGTAAATCCCGCGCACCTTTTCCGGCACGCGGCCGGGAAGCGCCGGATTGTTTTCATCTACGATCCGGAGCGATATTGTCCTGTCTTGATTTGGCCCTGCATTTTCGATCACTTTGATGCCGCTTGTCTCCTCTTCCGGGGATGCCGAAGAAGGCACCGTCTCCTCCGGGGCCGGCTCTTCTGCCGGTTCATACCGGCTGCAGCCCGTGAATGCCATGAGACATGCCAGAAGGGCCGCAAAGATACATTTTTTCATTTTATCCGTTCCTCTTTTGCCTGATTTTACGCATATTTGTTTATAGTCTAACCATGTCCGCTGCGCGGCCATGCGCCTTCGGCGGAATTTGGCGCCCGGATTTCTTTGGTGGACGCAGAAACCGGAATGTGCAGGCATCATGCCCGCTGTGCGGTTATTTTACCATAAATCCTCTGATTTTACCAGGGGTTTTTCTGAGGGCCCATTCCCGCCCATGCCGCCATGCGTTAAGATGCCGTGAAATTTTTTTAAAAAACCTCTGTTCAAATGACCGATTTTGTTAGATAATGGTAGCGTGTGAATTTTATCATCCAACCAGACGACAACATGATTTACGTGGACACAGGAGGAAACACGATATGATAAAACAGGGGTTCGACAACAGCAAATACCTTGCCATGCAGTCCGACCATATCAGGGAGCGGATCAGCCAGTTCGGAGACAAGCTGTATCTGGAGTTCGGCGGAAAGCTCTTTGACGATTTCCATGCATCCAGGGTGCTTCCGGGCTTTGCCCCTGACAGCAAGCTCCGGATGCTGATGCAGCTTGCCGATCAGGCGGAAATCGTCATTACCATCAACGCTGCTGACATTGAAAAAAATAAAATCCGGTACGACCTCGGCATCACCTATGATCTCGACGTCCTCCGCCTCATCAAAGCCTTCACCGACCGCGGCCTCTATGTGGGCAGCGTCGTCATCAGCCATTACGCCGAGGTTCCGTCCATTCTTCAGTTTAAAAACAAGCTGGAACAGATGGGGATCCGCGTCTACAAGCACTACACCATCGACGGCTATCCGAGCAACATCCCGCTCATCGTCAGCGACGAGGGCTACGGGAAAAATGATTACATCGAGACGTCCAGGCCCCTTGTCATCGTGACGGCCCCAGGTCCGGGAAGCGGAAAAATGGCCACCTGCCTCTCCCAGCTCTACCATGAAAACAAGCGCGGCATCAAGGCCGGCTATGCCAAATTCGAGACGTTCCCGGTCTGGAACCTGCCTTTAAAGCACCCGGTCAACCTGGCTTACGAGGCGGCCACCGCCGATTTGAACGACGTCAACATGATCGACCCGTTCCATCTGGACGCTTACGGCGTCACAACGGTCAACTATAACCGCGACGTGGAGATTTTCCCCGTATTAAGCGCTATCTTCGAGGGGATCTTTGGGGAGTGTCCTTATAAATCCCCCACCGACATGGGCGTCAACATGGCCGGCTTCTGCATCGTCGACGACGAAGCGTGCAGAGAGGCCTCCCGCCAGGAAATCATCCGCCGCTATTATCAGGCGCTCAATAAAATTGCCCAGGACGGCGTCGCCAGGGACGAGGCATACAAAATCGAGCTTCTCATGAAGCAGGCAAAGATCACGCCTGCCGATAGACACGTGGTCTCCCCTGCGCTTGCGCTTTCCGAAGAAATCGGCGCTCCGGCGGCTGCCCTTGAGCTTCCCGATGGAAAAATCGTTGTCGGAAAGACAAAAGAGCTTCTGGGCGCTTCTGCTGCCGTTCTGCTTAATGCAGTGAAGGAGCTGGGCGGCATCGATCATGATCTGGATCTGATTTCACCGGAGTCCATCGCCCCGATCCAGAAGCTAAAAGTCAATTATCTCGGGAGCGTGAACCCGCGCCTCCACACCGACGAGGTGTTAATCGCCCTTTCCATCTGCGCGGCCACGGACGAAAACGCCCAGAAGGCCTTAGATCAGCTCCCGAAGCTTCGCGGCTGTCAGGTACATACCTCGGTCATGCTGTCGGATGTGGACTTAAAAATCTTTAAAAAGCTTGGAATCGATCTGACCTGCGAACCGGTCAGCGAAGAAAAGAAAATAGGACAGACTATTTAAAAAACAGGAGGGGTTACAATCATGAAAGAACTGTTACATGCAGAATTGAAGGCGTATGTCGAGGAGGGACAAAAGGATCTCATCGCACTTTTAGACACGCTCTGCCGGATTCCGTCTCCGTCCAACCACGAGGAGCGGCGCGCGGAATTCATCAAAAACTGGTTTGAGGAAGCCGGATGCAAAGACGCCTACATCGACAGTGCCTTAAACGTCATTTATCCGTTCCACTGCGAAAAGCAGAAGAACCTTGTGGCATTCACGGTCCACAGCGATACGGTGTTCCCGGACACGGAGCCATTTGACGTCATTTACGACGGCGACATCATGCGCTGCCCGGGCGTCGGCGACAATACGGCGAACCTGGCAATGCTGATGCTTCTCGCCAAATATTTCACGGAGAAAAACATGGTTCCGAAGCAGGGCATCCTGTTTGTGGCAAGCTCCGGCGAGGAAGGCCTTGGAAACTTAAAGGGCGTGCGCCAGGTGATGAAGGACTATGAAGGCAAAATCGCCGAGCTCGTCGCCATCGACGGCTCCTATGACAGCCTGACAAACGGCGCCGTCGGCTCCTTGCGCTACCGTGTCGGCGTCCACACCGAGGGCGGCCACTCCTACGGGAAGTTCGGCAACTTAAACGCCATCCAGGTGCTCTCTTCCATCATCAATACGCTTTACACCTACAAAGTCCCGACGGCAGGAAGAAGTACCTATAACGTGGGCACCATCTCCGGCGGAACCTCCATCAACACCATCGCCCAGTATGCGGAAATGCGGTTCGAGTACCGCTCCGATGTGCGCGAAAGCCTGGCCGATATGAACAAGTTCTTCCTGTCTGTCCTGGAGGCATACCGGAACATGGATCACGTCCAGGTGGACTGTGAGCTTCTCGGCGAGCGTCCCTGCACAGGCGATGTGGATCCGGAAAAGCAGGGGGCCCTGGAGAACAAGGCTTTGGACATTATCGAGGCTTACACCGGGAAACGCGTAGGATGCTATGCCAGCTCCACCGACTCCAACATCCCGCTTTCCGTCGGCGTTCCGTCCATCTGCTTCGGCGGCCATATGGGTGTCGGCGCCCATACGAGGGAGGAATGGCTGAACGTAAAGGATCTGGAAATGGGAATGAAGATTGTTGCGGCGTTCATGATGACGTATTTTGAATGATACCAGGGTCAAAAGGTCGGAAATCCGATGCAAGCTTGCTTGCAAGAGGATTTTTGACCTTGGGACCCGCAAAAACATGAATAAGCAGCCATTTTTCGTAGAAAAATGAGCGGATTATGAATGTTTTTGCGGATTGCAGGAGCACGTAGTGCGGAGCAATCCGGTATCAACGGGGTCAAAATACCTTTTGACCCCAACATCTTTGAATAAGTGACCGGCAAAAATGCCGGCGCCATGCCTGTGTTTCTGACAGGACATGGCGCCGGCATTTTTATGGATTCATTATTTGGGCGGCAAGACGGTTGAGCACCGCCTGCCAGGTGTCCGGATCCTCATACATGGGGCTGTGCCCGGCATCCAGTAGGACAAGCTCCGCATGGGGGATTCCCGCAGAAAGCTCTTCTGCGTGGGACAGGGTGCGGATGGTATCCAGTTTCCCATGGGCAATCACCGTTGGGCATGTGATCTCAGGAAGGCGTCCCGAAAGGTCGATCTCCCGCTGGGACATTAACGGTTCCACGCGCACCTCGGCGGAAATGGTTTTTCCGTACCCCATGAGCGTTTCGTACATGTCCGCATCCAGGGGCTTTTTGAAGCACTTCCGCACAAACAGATCCAACTCCGTATAGTTCCAGGAGGCGATCAGCTCCTCCCTGCTTTTCTGGTTGCTGTGGCCGTTGTTGTTGGCGCCGGTATTGGAGAGGATCATCCCGCCAACCCGCGTCCTGTCCTTCAACGCCAGGTAGGTCAGCATGGCGATGGAGCCGCCGGAGGAGTGGCCGGCTAAAATCACCGGCCCAAGCCCCTCCGCTGCGATCCGTCCGGCAAGGGCCTTCGCCACCTCACGGACATCGTGGGAGCCGGGGGCATCCATCCAGGAAAGGCGGATTTCCCCGAAGCCCTCCGGTGTTTTGATTTTTCGGAAAACCTCCGGGCTTATTAAGGTTCCCGGTATATAAATGACGGTCGGTTTTTGTTCCATGTCCGTTCTCTCCTTAGATGACGACGCAGCCGGTGATGACTGCAAAGATTAAGAGGGCAACCGTGAAGGCCCATACAATCGGGACGGAATAGCGCAGCCAGTCCTTCAGCTCGCATTCGATCAGACCGATTCCAAGGTAGACCGTGGAGACGGCCGGGCTGATGGTCCAGCCGGCGCACTCGCCCATGACGACGGCGATGGCCACGGAATTGGGGTCGATGCCGATGCTGTTGGTGACGCCGAGGATGACCGGCAGCATGCCGTATGCATAGGGGTCAGCGCCGATGAACATGCCGAGGGGCGCCGCAAAGAGCCCGATGATAATATGGAGGACGGGAGCCAGGCCTTTCGGAATGATGCCGATTAACAGCGTTACCATGGCATCCACCATCCCAGTATCCGTAAAGATTCCCAGGAAAATCCCGGAGGAAATTACTACCACAACCATGGCGATGGCCTGGGAGGCGTGTGCCTTCAGCCGGTCATTCTGCTCTTTTACCGTCCGGTAATTGATTAAGAGTGCAAGGGCCGTTCCCACCAGGAATAACAGGTAGGACGGGATTTTTCCCATGAACAGGAGTGCAAGGACGATGATCGTAACAATCCAGTTTAACACCGCCAGATGGGGGCGTTTTAAGGACTGGTCGGCGGCGTTTTCAATGGCATCTTTAGCCGTAACCGTGCTCTCAATGTTCTGTCCTGCCCCGTAGCGGATGGCCCGTTTGGAGAGGAAGAACGCGATCACGTAAACGAGAACCACGCCGAAAATCTGCGCCGGAAGAAGCTGATACCAGCAGATGCTGGGATCCTGCTCTAAAACTGCTCCGACTCTCACGAAGGGGCCGCCCCAGGGAACCAGGTTCATGGCGCCTGCCATAAGGGCCGTTGTAAGAAGCAGATCCAGCTTCCGGATTTTGAATTTTTCATAGAGCGGCATCATGACGGGGATCGTAAGAAGGTAGGTGCTGGTGCCGGCCCCGTCTAAGTGGGTAATCATGGCGATGGCCGCCGTCGCCATGAAGATGCTGGTGACGCCCTTGTCTGCGAAGTGTACCAGCCGGTTCACCATGGGGTCAAACATTCCCGCGTCGCCCATGATGTTGAAAAACATGATCGTGCCGATGAATAAAATTGCCGTGGTCGCCACCTTGGAAACACCGGAGGCAGCGAAGGCCGGGATATCCATGATGGTAAAATCCGCCTGGAAGCTGGCAAGGATGCCGAAAAGTAACGGAATGACGGCAAAGGGAATGGCCGGCGTCATTTTTCCCCTCAGTAAAAGTACAAGCAGAACAACTACCATTGCAATCCCAAGAAATCCCAGGTAACTCATTTTTTCCCCTCCTCATATCGTTCGATTGTTCTAAATAATCCCTTTCTCTTTTAGGCTGTTTAGCTCGTCCTCTTCCATTCCCAGAAGCCCTTTGTAAATTTCATCGTTGGCAGAGCCGATGGGCTGGCCGATCCATTTGATCTTGCCTGGCGTCTCGCTGAGTACCGGACACACAGAGGCAATATGGACTTTTCCGAAATCCGGGCTGTCAAATTCCACCAGGTTGTGCCTTGCCTTGTACTGAGGATCCTTCCAGATGTCGGCGATGCTGTAAATGGGGCTTAAGGCCACTTTGTTGTCGAGGCAGCGTTTCATCGCCTCTTCATAGTCGATGCCGGCAAACCAGTTCCTTGTCTCCTCCATAATGTATTCAGCGGCTTCAAAGCGGTCGCGCATGGTGGGATACTTCTCAAAAAGCTCCGGCCTGTCCATGGCGTTTGCCAGGTATTTGAAGGAGTTGTCCGTGGAGGACGCGAGGAACACCCACTTTCCGTCCTTTGTGAGGAATTTTCCGCCCGGTACAGAAGCGCCCCGCTGGCGCTCCGCCCGTTCTCTCACAACGCCGTTGATGTCGTAGTCGGCAATCAGGGCGTCCTGCATGCGGAACAGTCCCTCGTAGAGGCTCACATCTACCTCCTGCCCATTGCCTTTCTCCGTGATATCCCGGTGGTACAGCGCAAGCATGGTGCCGATCACGGCATTGAGGCCGGCCACATAGTCAGCCAGGGAAAAGCTTGGGCTCACAGGCGGACGGTCCGGGAAACCGGTGGTGTAAACAACGCCGGCAAAGCCGGTTAACGGGCCGCCGAAGCCGGAAAGCTCTTTATTGGGGCCGGTCTGCCCGTAGCCGGTCACGTGGGTCACGATGATCCTGGGGTTGGCTTTCTTTAATGTCTCCATATCCAGTCCCCATTTTGCAAAGGTGCCGGTGCGGAAGTTTTCGATGATGACGTCGGACTTTTTCACCAGCTCCAGGAACACCTTTCTTCCTTCCTCGTAGTGGAAATCCAGGGTAATGCACTTCTTATTTCTTCCCATGGACGGCCATCTCGTGCTCTTTCCGTCTTTTAACGGGCCCATGGAGCGGAAATTGTCTCCCTTCCCCGGCATTTCAATTTTAATTACCTCCGCGCCGAACTCTGACAGAATGCTGGCGCAGTACGGGCCGGCGATGACGTTGGCGCAGTCCAGGACGCGGATTCCTTCTAATGCTTGAGCCATGATTTTTCTCCTTTTTTCATTTAATAAAAATGATTTTTATTTAATGAAATTATATAAAAGGATGATTGGAATGTCAATCAGGATTGTGCAGGAAAAAACGAGGGGAATTTTGTATAGTTTTAACATTTTTCGATTAACCATGCTGAGTGTGTGGAAATGATGGTGGGGGAGAAGGATGAATTTATGGGGACTGGGAATGACAAAAGAAGTGGATTTGGGAAAAAATAAGGACAGGGCCTGGTGGATAAGCTCTGTCCTTTTCATGAGGTGAAATTATTTTTCTGGGAATGGCGTTTTCAAAATTTTCCTATGTACGGCGCAGCTCACCGGCAGCGGCAGACAAAATCTTCAAATACCGGCGTCATGTCCGGGCCGCGGTAGGGATTGGGAACCTGCTGATCTGCCCTTGCCCGCTCCGGATGCCACTGATAGCCAAAAAGCGGAAGGGATTCATGCTCAAAGGATTCAATAATCCCTTTATCGGAACGGGAGGTGACCGTAATTCCGTCTCCCAGACGGTCCAAGGTGTTTCGGTGGTAGCTGTTTACCTGAAAACGGGCACCGAACAGTTTATAAACCAGAGAACCCGGCTCAGCGTTTACCATATGGTCGCAGCCGTTTACATGTTCTTCGCCCACATCCTTTGGAAAATTGAGGATCAGGCTTCCTCCCATGGCAACATTGATCAGATGGAAACCATGGCAGATTCCCATGATCGGCTTCTTGCGGCTGCAAAAGGCATGAAACAGGGCAAACTCCATTTCGTCTCTTGGAATGTTGGTGGCCCCCGGGATCAGCCACGGCTCTTTAAAGGTTCCGCCATAACAGCTCGGATGGATTCCGCCTCCGCCCGTAAACATGACGCCGCCGCACAGCTCTGCGTATTCCTCTGCAAGATCCGTCTCTGTACACATAACCGGTACACCGCCAGCCGCATAAATGGCTCTCGCATAGTTTTTATACAGCTCAAATTTCGGGCGTCTTTCGTATTCTGAATCAAAAACATGGTCGCTCGGTGCGATCAGGATCACTGGTTTCTTGGAGTTCATGATGTCACTTCCTCTCTTTCTTTCGTTCTTCTGCCAGGTGGCACGCCACAAAATGTCCCGGCGCCAGCTCACGCAAAGCCGGTTCCTCCCGAAGGCAGGTTTCACAGGCATAGGCGCACCTGTTTGCAAACCGGCATCCCGGTTTCGGGTTGATTGGCGACGACAGTTCTCCCTGGAGCAGCACCCTGTTTTTAGCCGCACCGATTTCCGGCACGGGAATTGCCGACAAAAGAGCACTGGTGTAGGGATGAAGGTGATTTCGGAACAGCTCTTTTGCCTGGCATTTTTCCACCAGCTTCCCCAGGTACATGACAAGAATATCGTCGGAAATGTGTTTTACCACTGACAGGTCGTGTGTGATAAACAGGTAGGCCAGCCCATGCTGTTCCTGAAGATCCTGCATGAGGTTCAGGATCTGAGCCTGGATAGAAACATCCAGGGCCGACACCGGCTCATCGCACACAATAAATTTCGGATTCAACGCCAAGGCCCGCGCAACGCCGATGCGCTGCCTCCGCCCGCCGTCCAGCTCATGAGGATAGGCATTGGAAAGCCTGCGGGCCAGTCCCACTGTATCCATTAGCTCCTCCACCCGTTTCTGCCGTTCCTGCCTGGTCGGATATACGCGGTAAATTTCCAACGGCTCCATAATGATCTCACTGACGGACAGACGCGGATCCAGCGAAGAAAAGGGATCCTGAAAGATGATCTGCATCTCCTGCCGCAGACGCCTGATCTGCTTCTTATCCGCATTTTCCACATGGACACCATCAAAAATCACTTCACCGGAGGTGGCCGGAAGCAGGTTCAGAATTGTTCTGCCAAGCGTGGATTTTCCGCATCCGGATTCCCCTACGACGCCCAGCGTCTTCCCGCGTTCCAGGGAAAATGTAATGTCATCGACTGCATGGAGCTGTCCTTTAGCCGTTTTGAAATATTTTTTCAGGTTGTTGACCTGAAGCAGAACCTGATCATTTGCCATATTACAGTTCCTCCCGATTCAAATGGACTTCACGCCAGTAGGGACATTTCACAAAATGCCCATCTGCAATCTCAACAGGCTGCGGATCATGGGAAATGCACTCCTTTCTGGCATAAGGGCAGCGCGGACAGAAGGAACACCCCTCCGGCAGACTGCGGGGATCCGGCATCAGGCCTTTAATGGGTTTTAACCGCTTCGTATCCTTCTTGAGGCTCGGGATCGACTCAAACAGGCCTTTCGTATAGGGGTGGGCTGTGTGGAGAAAGATGTCTTCCAGTGAACCAGACTCCACAATCTCTCCGGCGTACATGATCGCCACCTTGTCGCAGGTTTCTGCCACCACACCCAGGTCATGAGTAATAAGAATCATGGACGTGCCCAGATTTTGTTTCAGGTCGTTCATCATATTCAATACCTGTGCCTGGATTGTCACGTCCAGCGCCGTCGTCGGCTCATCCGCGATGAGCAGCTTCGGATGGCAGGCAAGAGCAATCGCAATGACGACTCTCTGCTTCATCCCGCCGGAAAACTGGTGGGGATATTCTCCCAGACGTTCCGCCGGGATTCCAACCAGTTCCAGCATCTCAGCCGCTTTTATATAGGCATCCGCCCTCGACACCTCCTCGTGAAGACGGATCACTTCTGCAATCTGCTCTCCCACCGTAAGAACCGGGTTTAATGCCGTCATCGGATCCTGAAAAATCATGGAGATCTGCCTGCCGCGGATATCGCGCATCTCAATCTGGCTCTTTTTTGCCAGGTCTTCGCCGTTATAAAGCACCTCACCGGACACAATTTTCCCAGGCGGATCCGGCACCAGATTCATGATGCCCAAAGCTGTTGTGGTCTTTCCTGCTCCGGTTTCCCCAACCAGTCCTACGGTTTCTCCCGCTTTCACCGACAAATTCAGGCCGTTTACAGCCTTTACCACGCCTTCGTCCGTAAAATAATGGATCGTCAGATCCTTTAACTCCAACAGATTCATAGGCTTCCTCCTTCTAGCGTTTCAGCCGCGGATCCAACGCATCCCGCAGGCCGTCTCCAATCAGATTAAGGGCCAGTACCGTCAGCATAATGGCGATTCCCGGATAAACAACCATATGAGGATAATCACGGATATACTGCCGTCCGCCGGAAAGGAGAGCGCCCCATTCCGGGTTCGGCGGCTGGATACCCAGCCCGATGAAGCTTAAAGAGGCTGCCGTCGTGATTGCCTGGGCGACTCCCAGAGAGGCCTGGACAATGACTGGTGCCAGGGAATTTGGCAGGATATGCCGAAGGATAATCCGCATATTTCCTGCGCCGACTGCCCGGGAGGCCTCGATGTACTCCCTGGATTTTTCCGAGATTACCGCAGACCGGAACACCCTGGCATACGTAGGGATGGAACTGATTCCGACGGCGATCATGGTGTTGACAATGCCGGAGCCCAGGGCAGCGCAGATGGAAATCGAAAGAATAATGCTGGGGATTGCCATCAAAATGTCTATGATACGCATGATCACGGTCTCGGCAATGCCGCCGTAGTAAGCCGCCAGGATCCCCAGGGAACCGCCAAAAAAGAGTCCGATTCCCACAGAAATAATGCCGATGGTCAAAGACACTCTCCCGCCGTAAAGGATCCTGGAGAAGATATCGCGTCCCAGTTCATCGGTGCCGGCCAAATGGCTCAAGGAAGGCGTCTGACGGGCCGACTCGTAGTTCTGTTCATCATATCCATACGGTGCAATGACCGGAGACAACGCGGAGATCAGGATCATGACAATAAGGAGCACCGCTCCTGCCACTGCCAGCCTGTTTTTCATAAAAGCATGAAATTTTTCTGACGCCATGCTTTTCTTTTTCATGGATGGTGCCTGCTCTTTCATCCTTTATCGCCTCCTTTTCCAGTCTTCTCCGTTTTCATGAGCTTTTTAGCTTTTACTTTTCCGCCATACTGCGACTTGATCCGCGGATCCAGATAGGCGTACAGCACGTCCACAGCCAGGTTTACCAGCGTGAAGACACAGGCTATCACCAGTACGCCGCCCTGAACCATGGGATAGTTGCGGGAATTGATGGAATCCACCATCAATTTCCCGAGACCTGGGATGGAAAATACGGTTTCTGTCACCACGGCGCCGCCAAGTCCGGCACCGAACTGAAGGCCTAAAACAGTAATAACTGGAATCAGGGCATTTTTCAGGGCGTGCTTGTAGATCACTACTTTTTCCGACTGCCCTTTCGCCCTGGCAGTACGGATATAATCCTGGCGGATGACTTCCAGCATGGAAGATCTTGTCTGCCTTGTTATGATGGCAGAGGCTCTGTATCCCACTGCAACTGCGGGCATGATCCAGTGGAGGGGTGTACTGAAGCCGGAAGACGGGAGGATGGAAAGCTTGACGGAAAAGAAAACAATCAGCATCATACCCAGCCAGAAAACCGGCATGGAAACGCCCAAAAGCGCAAATACTGTGGCAAAGCGATCCAGAAAGCTGTACTGATGCGTGGCAGAGATAATGCCGAGCAGGATTCCTGTACAGCCGGCAATCAGTGTACTAAGGCATGCCAGCGTGAATGTGGTCGGGAAACGGTTCATAATTTCATGGATGACCGGTGCTTTTGTCGTATAGGATTTTCCCAGATCCCCATGACAGGCGTCCCATATATAGCGGATAAACCGCGTGAGCGCCGGATCGTTGAGGCCCAGTTCCTCCCGAAGCTGCTCCACGGCCTCTTCTGTGGCATCCGATCCGGCCAACTGCCTGGCAGGATCTCCGGGCGTGATCTCCAGCATCACAAATACCACCAGGCTGACTCCGATCAAAACCGGAATCAGAAGCAGCAGACGTTTTAAAATATATTTATGCATAATCCTGCCTCCTTCATTTAGGGAAAGCAGGAGCTGCCGCTGTCACCAGACGGCAGCTCCCGGACGGATTCCCAAAAACTATTCAAAATAGACGCCTGTAAGATCCGGAACATAGCCGGGATCTGTTTTAAGTCCCTGAACATTTGCATTGAGGCCGTAGATGGCATTCGTGTTGACCATCGGGATCGTATAGCACCCTTCGTGAAGCATGTCCTGAACCTGTCCGTAAAGCTCAATTCTTTTTTCTGTATCAAATTCCGCCGCCGCTTCGTTAATCAGGGCAAAAAGTTCCGGGTCGTTATGTGTCGTACACGTAGTCCCTTTATAGACAAACAGTCCGTGATCAGGATCTCCTGCTGCGGCGTTGGTAGAAGAAACCACAAAAGGAATTTCGCCGGTGCCTTCGTTAAGCTTGCTTGTCAGAGTCGCATTGTCCATGATGTTCATTTCAAAATTAAGACCCAGGACATTCTTCCACTGGCTCATAAAGGCCTGGATAGCGTTCGTCTCCAGAGAATCTCCGGAACAGTAAATGGTGTATGTTTTTTCCGCATCAAAGCCATTTGCAACAGCCGCCGCCAGATACTCCTTTGCTGCTTCTTCGTCATAATCACTGCTGCACACGTCCTTCCAGCCCAAAAGCACCGGTGAATAATAGCTTTCTGCTACTTCTCCGCCGTTTCCCCATACGGTCTCTACAACCGTCTTCATATCAATCGCCGCTCTCAGTGCCTTACGGATGTTTTCGTCTGCAAAAGTGTCATTATTGACTGTGTCAAAGCGCAGATATGTCGTGCTGTAAGAGGGGCCGATCTGTGTTTTGACACCTTCCGTCGATTCCAGGCGGGCAGCGTCGTTGCCGGCCACATGCAGGGAGATGTCTACGGCACCGGATTCGATTTCGATGGCTCTGGCTGACGTATCTGTAACAAAACGATTGATGATTTTATTGCAGGCAATCTCCTTATCCTTATTCCAGTAGTCTTCATTTTTTACCATCGTGATATTGTCTCCGGAGGTCCAGGAGTCGAACTTAAAGGCACCTGTCCCAACGGGATTCCGTCCGAATTCTTCTGCCCCGACTTTCTCGATATATGCTTTCGGCACAATGGAACCTCGGGAGGACGCCAGATATGTCAGAAACGGTGCAAACGGCTCGTAGGTGACAATGTCTACCGTATATTTATCAATGGCTTTACAGGCCGCCCCGTTAAAATATCCAAAGAAGGAGGAACTGTAACTGGACTTTTCCGCTCTGGCGATGGTATAGACCACATCCTCGGCGGTCATTTCTGAACCGTCATGGAATTTCACGCCTTCTTCCAGATAAAAACGGTAGGTCAGCGGATCGATCTGCTCCCACTCTTTTGCCAGGGACGGGGAAAACGTCCCGTCTCCGTTGTTCACAATCAGCCGGTCAAAATTCTGGAACTGGATACAGAAGGCGGTAAGAGCCGAGCTTCCAGTCGGATCCATGTTGGCCGGTTCGTTGCGGAAGGCCACTGTCAATGTATCTTTTTGGGTATCGCCGCTGTTTTGGCACCCGGAACATACACTGACTGACAGCGCCAGGATAAAGATAGCTGCTAGCTTGCGAATGTGTTTCTTCATACTGTTTTCTCCTTTTTCATAATATTTTTCTGTGATTGAGTTTCTTATCCCAAAGTTCATCTCATCCTTCCCTCTCTGGAAATCCGTTTCTCTGTACTTGTATTCCCCGCACAAATATGTTATGGTTTACCTATATTCTTTGGAACGGTTCGATCCTGTTCCCTGAAAAATGGCTCCATGGAGGTCTCTATGAAAAATGTCAGACTGCATCAGTTTTTATTGTTGGCCGTTTCTCTGAGCTGGCTCGCTTTTGTTGTTTTTTTATTTTTGGTCTATTGGAATGCTGATTTTATCTGGGCCGCATTCCTTTCACTGTTTATTGCCTGCATCCTTACAGTCATGCTTTCCCGATTCCGCTCAAAGAATTACTAGCAATTCTGCTCATTGCCATTTTTTTGCGTCTTCTTCGGTCAGCTGAAAAATCAGATTCTCTACCTCGTCCAGAATACGTTCCGTCATCTTTTTTCCCAGTTCGGCCGTCGCCTTTCTCGCGTCTCCCAAGGCCCCGTTTGCCGATGCGTCTGACCGCCAGTCCACCGGGCCGCCGCCGTCCTTAAAAATCCTCCTGGAATAAACAGAATCCTGTATTTCTCCCTTCTTTCTGTCCTCTCTCGCCGCCCATGGGGCAAGATACATGACCTGGGATGTTTCCATTTCACATGCATGCCCATACAGCGGCTGATCCGGATCTACAATGCCCGCAAACATGTCTTTTACAAACGGAGAGCCCATTCCCGTCCAGTACGCCAGAATCCCATGCGCTTCATAAAGCTCCGTCACTGCCATAGTTAAGGCTGTCCGGTTTCCGCCGTGCCCGTTGACAAATAGGAACTTCTTAAAGCCATGCTTATGAAGGGATAAAACAATGTCCATATAAATATGTACCAGGGTTTCCGGCCTGATGGTAATTGTTCCCGGAAAGGCCATATGGTGCCCGGAAAGGCCGTAGGTTACAGGCGGGCAGACAAGAATCTGATCTCCCATCCTCTCGCCCAGGAGCTTGCAAAATTCATAGGCTCTCACCGTGTCCGTTGCAAAGGTTGTGTTTGGCCCATGCTGTTCACAGGAGCCTGTTGGAATCACAACCATTTT
Organism: Eubacteriaceae bacterium Marseille-Q4139; assembly: GCA_018223415.1. Taxonomy (NCBI): domain Bacteria; kingdom Bacillati; phylum Bacillota; class Clostridia; order Eubacteriales; family Eubacteriaceae; species Eubacteriaceae bacterium Marseille-Q4139. The sequence continues at coordinate 120,455 of JAGTTQ010000001.1, forward strand.
AAGCTTCTCCCTGACCGCATCCACCTCGGGCCATATCATCTCGTCCAGTACATATCGCTTCATAAATGTCTCCTCCTTTTCGTTTTATGCACAGACCGGAGCCTGCCCGGCCGGTTTCATCGGAGCTTTTATAGGTTTGGTAAAAATCTGGGAAATATCTTGGAAATTGCTGTCTGCGGCATGTGAGAAATTCTGCCTTTCTGTAAAAAGCCTGGGGACTGATATTACAGGTATTTATGTTTTAATATTTGTTTTTGTGTATTTTAGTATATATTTATATATACAATATTTATCTGTATTTGTCAATCGATTTTTGGATATTATCACTATATTTATTCATTTTTCCTTTTCTTGTTTAGTCAAATTACAAAATTTTAGCATTTAATACAAGTTGTTCAGCATTTTTGTATTACTGCCAATACTCCTCTCAGAAAGATTTTGAAAAATAGCTTACAGAATTTAATGCGTTTTATCAAAAAATAACTGCTTCTGCGGCATAAACCAAATCCGTGCACAGCCCGTCTGCCTCAGCAATATCTGGCACAAGTCCGACAGAAACAATTGACAAAGCGACACATGTGTCTTATAATTATTTGCGACATACATGTCGCAAATAAGGAGATAAGAATGGGAATAAAAGGGGACAAAACAAAAGAATTTATTTTAGAAAAGGCATTGCCACTATTTGCAGAAAAAGGCTTCAAAAATGTCACAATGAAGGACATCTGCATGGAAACTGGCTTAAGCAGAGGCGGGCTTTATCGGCACTATGAGAGTACACATCAAATTTTTGCTGAAATTATAAAGATTCTAATGGAAAGGCAGGATAACGAACTTTCTGAAAAAATGAGAAACAAAGTTCCGGCGCCCATCATACTGAATGAAATTTTAGAACGGTATCAGGAAGAAATGCTGGATAGTTCTGGATCTTTGAGTATCGCCATACTGGAATTTTACAGCGAAAATCCTTCTGATAACAATGATAATATGCTTTTTAAACAATACCTTTATTCGAAAGAAATGTGGGAAACTTTCATATCCTATGGAACAGATCGAGGAGAATTTAAAGATGTTAATATCGAAGAAATAATTGACTTAATTATTTTTTCTTATCAGGGGGTACGAATGTTTGCAGCGATACTCCCCATTGATGAACAAATACCTAGGCGGATAATCAATCATATAAAAAAGACGCTTTTACGGGATTGAGTGTCTCAATGTATGCAACAGTTATCATTATCTGGAGGTGACTGCCAATATGAAATTAAAGATTGTTGGAAGCGGAGGAATGTTTCAAATACCGAATCCTTTTTGCAGATGTCCCATTTGTGAGGAGGCACGGGCAAAAAGAGGGAAATATGAACGGTTGGGCCCGAGCATTTACATCGAAGACATACAAATGCTCATTGACACGCCGGAAGATATTGGTATCGCATGTGACCGACAAGGTATTTCCGAGATAAAATATCTTTCTATCTCGCATAAAGACCCGGATCATACCAGAGGTATGCGGATTGTAGAACCTTTGGGTTATGATTGCATCGCCGATAAAGGAACTCCTATTCCGTTTATCGCACTGCCGGAGGTTGTCGACGATATCAACGCATGGAACGGGGACGGTTTATATTATTACCAGGATATTCTTCACTGTATTTCAATCATCAAAACGGATTATATTAAAATTGGAACCATCGAAATCCATTTAGTCAACAATAAGACGCATCGCGGCAATATGACATTTTATGTCATCTCCGACAAGGGCAAGAAGGCGGTCTATGCCTGCTGTGATGTAAAACCATTTGTTCATAATGAATTGTACTTTGATGCCGATGTTTTAATTATTGGCCTTGTTTCTGATGACGGAATATTGAAAGGCGGGAACCTTCTGAAAAATGCCCCGTTTAAAGATGACATGTTTACGATGGATGAAATAATGGAAATCAAGCATAAATACAGGATCAAGCAGATTATTGTCACACATATTGATGAATACTGGGGCAAATCATATGCTGACTATCAAAAAGTGGAGAAATCCTTGGACAATGTCTCTTTTGCCTATGACGGCATGGAGATTGTTTTATAGCAAAGAGAAAAATTTTTAAAGAGTTGAATAAATTATTTTAATTGCCATTAGAGTTTGTCAAGTAAAGTGTGCAATTTTTTATCGGCGGTCATTGGGGCCGCCGACTTCTCTTGGATATGATTATTGAAATGGTAATTTTTCATCTGCAACATCAGGCAGGCTTGACTTACTAATATCCCACATAGTGTCATCATGAACAGGAGGAAGAATCCCAAAGATGGAACCGATGTCAACTCCATTATGCGGGATTTGATGTCCATCATCCCGGAAGGTGCTCTGGATCAGGAAATGGATGAGGACTGGGATATTCCTCGTAGAATTACCGGAATCAAAAAACAGATCATTCCAGAAACGGTCATTTCCAAAAGGCCATACATACCACTTATGGAGAGCGATCAGGCATATCATCAGATGTTTATCAGCATGTTTTGGTGCTGAACATACAAAAACCGTGTCTCCAAATTCTCTTTCGTCGCCTGAAATGGATCCGCAATTGATGCCAGCCCGATGTTTTCTCAATCACTTCTGAGGGATTCACAGTCAGCTTGCTTGTTACGATCTGATAATATTCCATACTTTTCTGTATCTCTTCACTTTTTCAAAATCCAGAGAAACCTGGATATTCGATGCGTAAAAGAGTTTTTCTGTGTTTTCCTTCATGGAAAGTTCTTCCAGCGTGCCGGAATTCCTGTCTTCGTCTTTGATTATGCGTTTCATAAGTGGAGACTTATGGAACCGGAAGCGTTCCAAACCGTCAATATTTTTCCGATGGTAGGACGCAGAGGCAGATAATCTAGGGGGGCCCAGGGACGCTTTGCGGGGCGTGACAATCGTTTCGCCCCCAGGATTTCTGTGCCTACCAATTTCTACTCACACGCCCCTCGCAGGGCGTGACTTCCACGCATTATTGGTATCCGGAAGGGAAAATCCATTTCTACTCACACGCCCCTCACGGGGCGTGACTGTATGGCGAGTATGTCGGAATTTTTGACTTGCGATTTCTACTCACACGCCCCTCACGGGGCGTGACCAAGCTCTGTTTTGGTACATATCCCGGCTTTGATATTTCTACTCACACGCCCCTCACGGGGCGTGACGAAATGCAGGCCAATTTCCAGCCGACTGCTGATCTGATTTCTACTCACACGCCCCTCGCGGGGCGTGACATCCCATCCAAATGCAATAGAATGTTGGTCTGGATTTCTACTCACACGCCCCTCGCAGGGCGTGACGGGTGGCACCGGCCCCTAACTCATTCCAGCTCTCAATTTCTACTCACACGCCCCTCGCAGGGCGTGACGAAGCCGGCCAAGGCTGCACCGTCATAGTGTCCCATTTCTACTCACACGCCCCTCGCAGGGCGTGACCAGCGGACTCTCACGTTGGAAAATTGCATACAAATTTCTACTCACACGCCCCTCGCAGGGCGTGACGAACACCTTTACGGTTTCCACACCAATCCAATCAATTTCTACTCACACGCCCCTCGCAGGGCGTGACGAGTCCTCTTCCGCTTTTCTCAAAACTGGAATACCATTTCTACTCACACGCCCCTCGCAGGGCGTGACCGCTACATCTTGTATTACCCACCATCCCTCCTCCCACATCTCGTCTCACTCCAACCATCTTCCCCTTCCAAGCATCTTTCCCCCGACATTTTGCCCACATTTCCCAGGCGAACCTGCCGCGTTTTTCAAATCACCGCAGGTTCGCCCATACGTCACACCAGACCATGAAACGAATCCCTCAAATAATAATAACCCCCTCCGGATTATACGTCTTTTTTGCACCTACGTGCTCAACCTTCTTCTCCCAGTTATTACCAAGATAGTAAAACCGAAGGCTGTCCTGTTCCATGTCAATCAGTTTCAGCAGCCTGTCCTTCAGCCGCAAAAATGCGGAATAGTCCAGGTCTGCCTCAAATACAGAATTTTGAACCCGCTGTGCATGGTTCTGGCATTCCTTCGCCACTTTTCTTAACCTCGTCTTCCCGGCCGGACTGACCGTGCTGACATCATAGCTGATTAAAACCATCATATCTTTCACCTACTTTAAGAGAAAGGAAGGGTAGGTATCCACATCTCCGCGCACATATTTGGCCAAAAGATTGCTTTGAACATAGGGAAGCAGCCCCATCGGTATCTTCTGTTTCAAATACGGATGCATCATCTCCGACCGTTTTCTCTCCTGCCAGCGGGCAAGCACCTTTTTCCGGCCTTCCTCATTCAGCCACACGGCACCGGACACCTGCTCTTCAAAATCCTTCTCGCCTAATATCTGGAGATTCAAAAGCGTTAAAACAAACCGCTCTACCAGGCACCTCGCTTCCTCAACCAGATCACAGGCCAGTGATACTCTTCCGCTTCTCAGGGAATGGCAGTATCCAATATAGCTGTCCAATCCAACGGTCTCCAGCGCCGCCGCATATTCACTGGTTGCCAGCGTGTAAACAAAAGACAGTGCCGCATTGATCGGATCAAGAGGCGGTCTTTTTGTACGCAGCTGAAAAGAAAAGGGCACATTTTTATTGGTAATCAGCCTGTCAAATATAGAAAAATACTGTTGTGCACAGTATCCTTCAATACCGATCACTTCTTCTACACTCTGCGCTTCATACACCTGATCAATTCCCGTACTCAGAGCTTCCAGCACCTTCTGAATCTCCTCGTCCTCCCTCAAACCTGCATTGTCATGAAGCGTCCGCCGGATCAGCTGACGCGTGTTGCTGAATTTCGCCGCCATCGTATTCTGGGCAAGCACAAGGCCGTGCTGACGGAATTTATCGATCTGCGCCACCCGCAGGAAAACATTCCCCTTTGTCTCTCCGCACACCTTTGCCAGAAATCTGCCCTGGGGCGAGATAAAATTGATAGGAATGGTCTTTCCCACGCATTTTCCCATCAAAGCAGGAGAACAGCCGATATAGTTAAAGCATACGATGTTTTCAATGTTCTCAAAAGGAATGCGCAGCTTGATTTCCCCGTCAATTTTGCAGACGAGATTCTCCCCATCAAGGGTCAGATATGCCAATTCATTCGTCACGTAAACCGTATTCAAAAGCTTTCTCATTGCGCTGCCCTTTCTATTTTTTTGATCTCATCCCGAACGCTTTTCACCGGCTTCGCGGCGGGCATACATAAATCCTTCATGGAGCAGCCATTACAGTTCTGCCCCTTTCTCACCGGCGGAATCCGTCCATTTTTCAGGCACTCCCGCATCTCCCCCAAAATACGGCGCAGCTTTTCATCATATTCCTGAAAATTTTCTCTGAACGGCAGCGCAATGCGCTTTTTCACATCACCGTAGAACAGAACGCCGTCACAATCTCCGCCAAATACATAATCGACACAGATTTTCTGTGCAAACACCTGCATCACGTCATCTTCCCTGTAAGGCAATTCCTTCGGCTTTGTGGGCTTGTATTCAACAATGCATATCTGATATTTTTCCTGACTTCCATGAACCGGCACACCTCTGCTGCTTTCCGTCAGTTCCAGGCAGTCTGTCACTCCATACAGATGATATGGTTCCAGATCATGATATACCGGCACGGATGTAAATACTTTCCTGCCTCTGGCCGTATAACTTCTTTCCGGATCATGCACCCGTTCGTGCATCAGATTGGCCTTTGTCACGAAATAATTTTCTGCCCATGCCTTATCAATCTCCAAAAGCCCCCAGCGATGGGGGCAATACAGATAATGCTGGATTGAGCGGATGGTTATTTCCGCAAAGCTCATAGTTTCTGAATCAATTTAACGCCAGCCGGCATATGCTCGTCCACGGCAACCTCATAATCTTCAAAAGACCTCGGCAGTATATTCTCTTTTTCTTTCACAGAGATCTTGTCGAAAAGCACATGGGACGGGCTGTTTCCCAGTACCGTATCATGCTGAAATACATAGAGCCTGCGCATGCACATCTTTCCTCGCGCTGCGCTGTGGTCATGCTCAAACATATTGATAATCGCCGACCATAAAACCTCCAGATCTGCCTCTGAGAGATCCGTAGATTTGTTGGCAAGCGCAGCCGAAACGTACCCCTCGGCCCGGTAAAGCGCATACGGAATCACGCTTTTTCTTCCCATCTCCGTATCGCCGGATTCCTTCCGATCCGCCGTAGTTCTGGCCTGCCGGGTAATCGTGACATCCTGTACATTGACCGGGGAAATGCTGCGGGCAAAGTTGATCTGCACCGGGCCGCGGACAATTCCGCAGGGATCATCGCCCGTGGACATCACCGCCCCAAATGCTCTCACATCGAAATAATTCCTGCACATAAAATCGCGCGCCTTTTTCACATCGTCAGGATCTTTCCCCTTGTTCTTAACCTTAAGCCCCAACTCCTCATACGCCTCCGCAAACTTTGCATTCAGCGCCTTATCCGGCTTAATCAGTATATTATAACCTGGCTGCCCCTCCATAAAAAGCTCCACGCAATTCCGTATTTTCCGTTTCAGGCAAACATCGGTAATATACCCATATCCTGACTCAGCATCCACCCTGGGCGCATTCCCTGCATCCGGGTCTCCGTTGGGATTTCCGTTTTCCACGTCAAAAAGCATTACAAAATCGTATCGGTTTGAAAGTGCCATTATTCCTTTTCCTCCTCTTCTTCTGTTTTCTCCGTCCGCTCAAAAAAGCTCTGGTACTGCTGGTAATATCCTACGATAAACCGTCCCTGATCCTTTAGGAACAGCGTTTCCGGGAACTCCCCGTTCAGTCCGTTCAGTATTTCCCCAATCAGCTTATTGTAGACAACCGGATATTTTACCTTATTCAGATGATTCTGCGCCAGCCGGATCAATTTGGGAAATATCAGGGCTGGCTTCGACGAAGCTGACGCAAAATAGGCATCCTTGATTGTCCGGTTCAGTGAATTGCCGGAGGCTTCCTGCTGAAGCTTCTCCAGCACCGCAAACAGCCTGCCGCACAGATACGCTTGGTTTTGGTTTTCTCGGTCTAATGCCACTTTTAATTCCTCCTCTGCACTGTTTCGATTGATGCATGCCTTAATGACCCCGGCCCGGATCCTGGCACGCCCCGGCGTTATGTCATCGTTTCCGCTGTCTGTTTTTACCCGCCTCACCATGGTATTCAACAAAAAGCCCGGAAAATCGCTGCCGTAAATAATCGCTTCCAGCAGCCTTGCCATCAGCGCCGGGTCTACTTTATCATTCTTGCTTTTCGGTGAGATCAGTTCATTTTTAATCTGCCACAGGGGAACAGAATATACCGTTTCCGTCACCTGAAGCTCTTTCTGAAACCGTGCAATGTTCCACAACACGTCGGCATATTTTCTCCGCAGGATGAATTTTACCGAAAGTCTTGAAGAATTTGGTTTCAGCCCCAGCATGTAAAAATCCACATTCGGGTCAATCCCGTCAAGAGACTGAAGGCGCTCCCCTGCCACCTGTGCATTCGCAGCATCCGTCATCAGTGCCTTAAGCATCTGTTCCGTCTGCCCTGCCCCCATCTGATCCGGCGTTCCCATAAGCAGCATGGAAAACAAATCCTGGTACGCTTCCTCACCGCTCATTGCCCAGAACACGACGGTCATATCATCCAGCATCGCCTTATGCCTGCTGTTTCCGAGCAGGTAATTCAGAGCCTCGGTATATTTTTTCATCGCCATCTCGGAAATATTGCTGTTGTAAGACTGCTCATTTCCATAAGAATTCTCCGAATCATTGTTGAAGCCGATCAGCACGCTTCCCGTGGCAAGTCCGCCGTAAACCCCTTTAATCTTACTGTGGATCCTGGCAATGGGTGCCACATCTCCCGTTACCGCACACTGGCCGACTCTTACCCCGTCATTCTCCCGGCTCCCGGCAGCCTGCTGTTCCTCCCATTTTTTCTTAATTTCAGGGTCTTCATGAAGCAGATGGTCCGGGCTTCCGGACAGGCAGAACGCAAAGCCGGACTTTCCATATTCCTTCCCCAGGCGAAGGAGCCATGGATTTTTTGTTTCTTCTTCCGGCTTCCAGTCTGTAAGAAACTTCCTGTACGCCGTCACAACCGGCGATGAAAGCCCTTCCGTAAACTTCAGGTTGGCTTCCACAAAAGCCTCATGAGACTTTCTCGCCTTGTTCGTCCGATCATCCGGAGAAAAGGCATCCGCCTCCCAATTCAGGCCAAAAATGTACGTTGGCCTGTGTTCGATTATGCTGGATTCAATTCCCGGCTTTTCCGTTCTCTGGGGCATCCGCATCTCGGCTGGAACCTTCCGCGTTTTCATTTTCCCTTTTCCTGCCGGAACTTCCTCCGTTTTCTGACAGTCAATGATTTCATCAATCATTCCGTCTGCCGACAGGGCAATCAGGTAATGGATCTTCACATTGGAATATCCCTCGGGAAGTACCTTTCCCTCTTTTGAGAGGATATCATAATAATCGCATAACGCCTTTATCAGCACCGTATCTCCTCCCTGTATTTTTGTACATCAATCACGCCCCGCACCATGTGCGGCCGGTAATATGCCGTCGATGCACGGTCGGAAAAGCGTGGATTCTCCCAGTCCCCATTGACCGGCCTTCCTCCGTCCGCAAACACGACTTTATAGCTCATGTAGCCCAGATCCACATCGCCCATATCCAATATTTCCCTGCTGATCAGCTTCTCATCAAATTCCTCCACGAGTTCCATCCGCTTTACGGGAAACTCACTGCACCCCAGGCATGGAGTCCGAAAATACTGCCCCTTCTCCAGTCTCCGCTTGATGATATTATAATGCTTGTTCTCCGCATCCGTCTCCTGATCGTTTCGCAGCCCGGTCAGCTCAAAATGGAACTCGATCCCGTATTTCACATTCTTCAGTACCATGGATGCCCTCTGGCTTCTGCTTTCTGCTGTGTAAATGCAGGGATCTCCGCCTTTTTTATTCATCTGGCTTTTCACGGCGCTGAGGAGGACCTTATCCTTCACCTCATTTCTCCGGATATTCACAAAATCAATGGCCTGGAAAACAATGATTTTATCCAATACGTATCGGATCGAGGGCTTCCAGTAGACGCTCTTTAACATCCCCTCCAAGGCCCCCGGAGTAGGCACATCGTAACTCACCCGTTCCACCTTAAGCTCTGGCCTGCTAAAGCAGGCATAATCCCCTTCTACCATAATCTTAAATCCATAACTCATCTTTCCCACCCGCTTTCTCTATAAAAAGTAATCGCTTGCCTCGAACAAAACGCCAAGGTTCTTATCATAATAATCTTTATTCGTCAAACAGAAAATCCCGGTTCCAAAATCGTCCGCCGCATGCTGGGAAAGCAGATCCGCTAGCTCCCTTATCCGCACAGAGCAGGTATAATTCTGCATCTGCCTGACATTTCCCATTTTTGTGTACCGCAGTGTCTCGATGAGCTGCTCACTCTGTGCATCTTCAGGCACCACAAGCGATATGGTTCTGGAATCAATCAGTTCAAATTTTTCAGCATACTGTTTAAACGGGATGGACGCAATGTCCGAGCAGGACTGGTGCATGGTATTTTTCTGAATTTCTTCTTTTTTCATCTGAAACAATCTTGAGTAATATTCCTCAATACATTCCGCGGCAGAAATATCAGGATATTTTTCCAGCAGCCCTTTTGTAAAATTCGACCGTTCATCAACAGACGCCCGTCCGTTTTCTTCTTCCATATCAAAGATAAAGACATCGCCTTTTTCGCGCTTTCCCTCCCGGTTGCAGCGGCCGCCTGTCTGAAGAATGCTGTCAAGCCCTGTCCGTTCCCGAAAAACAGTATAGACATCCAGATCCACGCCTGCCTCAATCAGCGATGTGGAGATAATTGTAATTCGCCTGTCTTCCGGCACATTCATACCGTCAGGATAGTCCTTCTCTAACTCCCTGAGTTCTTCCCTGATTTCTTTCAGGACACGGGATCTGTCATATGCCGTCATATACGTGGAAAGATGATACTTTTTTCCATTGGCTTGCCGGTACAGCTCTCTGGCCGCCGCCTTCCGGTTCACAATAATTAAAGACGAAGAAAATTCCCTGCTTTGCCGCAGCAGTTCCGTCTGCTCCACTTCTCCAAGATACTGATATCTGCATTTCTGAAATTTTGCGAACATGGACGTATCCTGAATCAGCTTCACCATGCGGCAGTCCGGCAGTGCATATTCCCGTATCAGCTGCTCATAATCCGGCATGGTGGCTGTGAGGAATATCGCCTGACTGTGGAGATACCTTGTTATGTATGCCACCGCCTGCAAGCAGGGCTGGAGATAAGCCTGCGGCATTAAATGCGCCTCATCAAAAACCAGGATGCTTTCTGCCATATTGTGCATTTTTCGGAGTTTTCCCCGCTTATTTCCATAGACAGATTCAAAGAACTGAACCGCCGTAGTGATGATAAATGGGGCCTCCCAGTTCTCTGCCGCGCTTTTTGCCGCTTCCCGGTAGTCCTCACTTCCGTTCTCTTTCTCCTCATAGGAAAAAGTTGACTGATGTCGGAGAATCTCTGCATCCGTCCCAAATAATTTTGCAAATTCGTCTGCCGTCTGTTCAATTACACTATTGTACGGAATAATATAGATGATCCGCTTTTTATCGCCGGCAAGTGCCCTTTCAAGAGCAATTTTCACGCTGGCCAGCGTCTTCCCGCTCCCTGTGGGCATATTCAGCAGGTAGATTTCCCCCTCCTGTTTCACCCGGCTGAAAGCCTGGGATTGAAGAACCGCCCTGGTTCGCTGTAAATCCGTCTTGCAGACAAAAGATCCCAGTCTGGCATTCACCCGTTCCAGACAGGCGGAAAAATCTGCATGCAGCCGCTTCGGCCTCTCCCCCTCGCTGCAAAAGTCCGCAGTGTCTCTCGTGTCCGCATCCACCAGACAGGAAAAGGCGTACCTCGTAAGAAATGCAAATTTGTCAATCAGCATTTCCATCTTGTTTCCGCAGTCTCCCACAAGGTACTTAAGCCATTCCCGCCCATCCAGCTCAGGAAGCGCCAGTTCTTCCTTATATGCGCTGAAATCCTCGAAGCTTCTGTGCATCCGTCCCTGAAGCGTCGGTTCGTCTTTATCATCGTTTGGGAAACCGCCGTCCGGAATACCGGAATGATGGCCTGCAATGCAGTATGCCATCATTAGCGCCATGGGAAAAACTTCATATTGCTCCCTGGCCGCCAGCGCCCCGCAGGTCGAATGTTCCACGCGGATGTTGGCTCCGTTGATCCGCTTTGCGAAGCTTGTCTGATATTTTCCGCAGTCATGCAGAAGTCCGACAGCATACATAAATGCCTTAAGCTCCGGCACCGCATACTCCCTGCACAAAGCCGCCGTGTTCTCGCTGTGCTCCTTCACGGTCTGAATTAAGCCAGTATGTTCGTTCCTGTGGGCAATGTATTTCTGCAATTGAGATCATCCTTTCGGAATCTGCAAGATTGGTTTGGTATATTCATATCATACTACTTCTTATGAATAAGTGCAACCCTTTTTTATATTTTTTATAAATAATATAACAAAGATAATAAAGGAGCTAACTCTCCCTATCCTCTCTTCCATCAAAAGCATGCCTGGTAATTTTCTTTTCTTCAGGGCAATTAACAGGTCTCTCGGCGGCGACTGCAACGTCATTTCCAAAAAATATGTACCCATCTGCTTTTCCGGAAAGCTGGCCGCGCACATTGGCCGCTCTTATTCCGATTTCTTTGCTTTTGAGGAAACTTGGCCGGCTGCCCGGTTATTCAATTTCATCTCTGTTCGTCAACAGAAAAATGACCATCATCAGACATTTTTCTGCCTGTGGTGGTCATTATACATAATATAACAATTTCTACTCACGCGATCTTTGCTTGACCGCGGCTTCCATATCATTTTAACTTATACGAAAAAGTTTCGCAACTTTTTTTACAAGTTTCTGCATGTACGTCTCCATTTTAAAAAAGTTCTTGAAAATCATTTTAATTGCCCTTACGATGGACTCAGCAGTTCAAAATATGGAGGGATAATCTATGAAAATTGAAGAATTTAAAAACATTACAATCGCATATATGCGGCGGACAGGCAGTTACGGCCCTGAAAACAAAATTCTTATGGAGAACTTCAAAGAATATTTAAAAGAGAAGCATCTTTTGGATCAGGACAGCGTTATTTTAGGAATCGCATTGGATAACCCCGCTGTCACTGAGAAAGACAAATTACGGTACGATGTTGGTCTTATCATCAGCGAAGACCGCAGCACAGAATTAAGCATACGCAAAATCCCAGACGGTATCTATGCTGTATTTGAACTTCCACATACGGAACAAGATGTTGCCTGCTTTTGGAGCAATATACAGCAATCGGCCGGCAATTTGCCAATAGACGAAACAAAACCAATCATTGAACGATATTCCGCCGACAAAATCGCAAAGCATTTATGCGAATTCTGCATACCGTTAAAAGCCGCGAAATTTTCCTGCCCCAAATACACGCTCATCCGCTGATGTTCAGATTTTGTTCTCCCCATTCTTTTATAACATCCAGCACAGGCAGAAAGCTCTTACCGAGGTCTGTTAAAGAATATTCCACTCTCGGCGGCACTTCTTTATAATCGAAACGGGAGATAAAACCATCCGCTTCTAATTCCCTCAGCTGTTTTGTCAAAGACGACTCCGTAATATCACCAATGTGCCGCCGAAGTTCCCCAAACCTTTGAATATTTTTGACACCCATATAATAGAGAATTTCCAACTTCCATTTCCCGCCTAACAACTTCTGTACGGTTGATATTGTTGCACAGCGTTCAATCGCTAATTTCTTTTTTCTCATCTTGCCACTCCCTTCCTTATACTCTATCCTATCATGCTTACATCAGAGAATCAATGTACTTCAAAAAAGTACAGTACTTTTCAAATTATTGTACATTGATATAATAGGGGGCACAGAACATGAAAGGAGCGATTTTTATGCACTATACAGGAACCATTTGGAGGCCGCCTTATGAGGTTTCCTCATTACTTTTGGAGGCCACAGCAGGCTGTACACATCATCAATGCAAATTCTGTACACTATATGATGATTTACCATTCAAATTTAAAATGACACCTCTGGAAGATATGGAATCCGACTTAAAGGAGGCAAAAGGGCAGCTCCGTCTTCTTATCGGTCATAAAATATCACGCATATTTTTGACTGGGGCAAATCCCTTTGTGTTAAAGGCTTCCCGCCTGTTAGAAATTGCTGGCCTGATACATCAATATTTTCCAGACAGTAAAACAATCGGCTGCTTTTCGCGGATAACGGATATTGCGCTGAAAACGGATGGAGAACTTGTACAGCTAAAAAATGCCGGATATGACGGTCTGACTATTGGTATTGAAACTGGCGATGACGAAGCACTTACATTTATGAACAAAGGGTATGCTTCGGCAGATATTATCACTCAATGCAGGCGTTTAGACGATGCGGGGATTAGCTATAACTTTTTCTATCTTACAGGTGTTTCCGGTGCGGGACGCGGCGAATTTGGGGCAAAGGCAACAGCCGCCGTATGCAACCAACTGCACCCCAAAATCATAGGAGCAAGTATGCTGACAATCTATCCAAATTCCGAACTGTATGGAGAAATTCAAAAAGGAAATTGGAAAGAAGAGCTGGAAATTGAAAAATACAAAGAGTTGAAAACTCTTGTCGAAAATTTGAATATTCCTGTTTGGTTTGCAGCTATGGGGGCTTCCAATGCCATCCCTATCCAGGGAACGCTGCCAGAAGATACGAGAAAAGTATTAAATGTATTGGAGCAGATTATTGGGAGTGTTGATGAAGGCGAACTGCGGCATTACAGAAAGAATCTCCGGCATTTATAAAGGAGGAGTTTATCCTGCATTTTACTGGCAGGACATGGCGGCCGCCCTATGGAGAATCCGCCAACAGCACAGCGCATTTTCCTATGGCAGATGCCGTTTCCTATTCCCAAAAGCAGCCGGCCATAGTATAATATATCCACCAGCAAAAACGATTTTGAGGAGGTATCATGATGAAAAAATTGATTGCATATTGCGGGCTGGATTGTGAAAAATGTGACGCCTATCTTGCGACAATCAACGACAACCAGGAGCTGCGGATAAAAACTGCAAAGTTATGGGCTGAATTAAATCATGCACCGATCCTTCCTGAACATATTAACTGCCAGGGCTGCCGTGCCGATGGCATGAAAACCGTATTTTGTGACAGTATCTGTGGTATCCGCCAGTGTGCATTGAAAAAAGGGGCCGCCACTTGCGGCAGCTGCGAGGATTTGGAAAAATGTCCCCTTGTTGGGGCAATTTTAGAGAATAATCCATCTGCTTTAAAGAACTTGAAAGGGTAGACGGGAATTGATCGAATAGAGAAGCGGAAATGGGAAGAGCTTCAAATAGTAAAAGGCTTACGATTGATGTCCTCAATATGCCGCATTTTGCCTATTCTATGATAAATTTAGCAAGCTGATGGGTAAAATAATAGTTGGCAAATTGCGGCAAAACGGGGCAGAATACGCATTTTAGGAGGGGTTTCAAATATGATTAAGATGCTTTAGCCAGTAAAATCAATGGTTTTATGGAGAGGAACGGCGTTTACTACACCACTACTACACCATTTTGGAAAGAACCTTGATGTGACAGAAAAAGAAAGTTAAAATATAATTATTATGGAAAATTGAGGTGACATGATGGAGAATTATTTAACGCCGTACGAATCAGTTATTGCAGAAATTAAAAGTATTATTTCTTCTGGACAAGAAGCTGCTTATAGCGCATCCAGTAAGGCGATGCTGCTTACCTATTGGAATATAGGCAAACGAATTGTAGAGCAGGAACTGGGCGGCAGTGAACGCGCAGAGTACGGTAGAGGTTTGATTTCTGCCTTGGCAGAGGAGTTGACAAAGGAGTTTGGTAAAAATTATTCCAAAAGGAACTTGCATTATTACATCAAGTTTTACCAGTGCTTTACCGATGAGCAGATTGTGAACGCATGCGTTCACAATCTTAATTGGACGCATATTAGGAGCCTTCTTCGTGTTGCGGATGAAAATGCACGCTATTGGTATATGAAAGAGGCGATTGACGAGAACTGGAGTTCAAGAACGCTAGACCGTAATATCAGTACGCAATATTATTACAGACTTCTTCAGACACCAAAAAAGGAGGCTGTAATTGAAGAAATGAAACAAAAAACTGCGGAATATCAGAAAAACCAATTTGAATTGATTAAAAGTCCGGTGATTGCGGAATTTCTCGGCTTTAAAAATGGGAAAGATTACCCATCAAGATGTAGGACAAATTGATATGTATGTGCGTATGTATGATGAGTTAAAGAGGGGACAAGGAGACAATCCTACCATTGGAATTTTATTGTGTTCAGAAACGGACGAGGATATAGCCAGATACTCAGTGCTCCATGACAACAACCGGCTGTTTATGTCAAAATATCTAACTTATTTGCCGACAAAAGAGCAGTTGCGGGTAGAGATTGAACGGCAGAAAGAAATCTTTTTCATGCAGCATCCAGCTTTACAGGAGAAGGAAGACTGAAAAGAGAATATGGCAAAGATTGAATATTTAAAGGAACAGAGGATAAAATGATTATTTTACAAGAAAAAGAAACGAAAGAAATAATTCAACTGTATAGTATGGCCATAAAAGAATTAAAACACCGTGGGGTTATTAGAACAAATAATGTAGTTGGAGAACTTGGCGAATATTTGGCAATAGAGCTATATAATAATACACCTGGTTTGCCTAATCTTTCACCCGCACCAGTAGGAACAGAAAATATTGATGCAATTAGCAGAAAAGGTGATAGATACAGTATAAAATCAACAAGTAGCAATACAACAAGTGTGTTTTATGGATTAGAAGAACCAGGATCAAATATACCAGATAATCAGAAGTTTGAATATGTTATTGTATGTAAGTTTGATGATAACTATGAGTTACAAACGGTATTAGAAATGGATTGGAATACATTTCTGAAGAATAAACGCTGGCATAGTAGAATGCATGCATGGAATCTGTTACTAACAAAGAAAGTTTGCCAACAGTGTAAAATTGTATATAAAAAGGAAAAGTAACCATAGAGTTTACGTTATAATGCTTTCGGTAAATTGTAAAAATATGTAGTTCAATGTAACATAGAGAAATAAAGCATATAATTTCTCAAAGAAAACCAACATATAAGGAAAAATGCGAATATGATTAAAATACTTTTCATCTGCCACGGCAGTATCTTGAAAAGTTCCGGAAAAGCCAGTAAAATCAATGGTTTCACGGAGAGGAACGGCACTTACTACACCACTACTACACCATTTTAGAAAGAACCTTGATGTGACAAATTTTAATAGACGAAAACGCAAGCGGCGGTATTCCTAAGTAGGAGTATCGCCGCTTGTTTCATGCAGTGGATATGAATCTTGAGTAAATGCTCATGTGACACGATAAGGTACAATAAGTTTCGCAAATTGAAAAGTAGTTAAAAAGAGACATGGTTTGCAGCCCTCTGGTAGAATGAAGTCACGACACACCATTCTGAAAGGAGACAACAAACCATGTCCGAAAAGATTGTACAGCTTAACGAGGAAGTAATCAAGGGTCAAATCAAAGAACTGGTACGAGGCAGCGTAGAGGAAACCCTCAACGAACTGCTGGAGGCCGAGGCGGAGAAGCTGACCCAGGCGGCCCGGTACGAGCGCAATGAGCAGCGTCAGGGCTATCGCAGCGGCCACTACAACCGTAACCTCACCACCACTTCCGGGGACGTCACTCTCAAGGTTCCCAAACTCAAGGGAATCTCTTTTGAAACCGCCATCATTGAGCGGTATCGCCGCCGGGAGAGCAGCGTGGAAGAAGCCCTCATTGAGATGTACCTGGCAGGCGTATCCGTTCGGCGTGTGGAGGATATTACCGAGGCCCTCTGGGGTAGCAAAGTCTCTCCCTCCACTATAAGTGAGTTAAACAAGAAAGCGTATGTCCACATCGAGGATTGGCGGAACCGTCCTCTGCAAGGCGGACGATATCCGTATGTCTATGTGGATGGGATCTATCTGCGCCGTAACTGGGGCGGCGAATTTGAAAACGTAGCCATTCTTGTGGCAATTGCGGTCAATGAGGACGGATACCGTGAGGTTCTGGGTGCCGCCGAGGGCATGAAGGAGGACAAGTCCAGCTGGGTCAGCTTCTTCCAGTGGCTGCGTGGCCGAGGTCTGGACGGTGTGAAACTCATTGTTGGAGACAAGTGCCTTGGTATGCTGGAGGCCGTGGGAGAAGTATTCCCCGAAGCCAAGTACCAGCGCTGTACCGTCCACTTTTACCGCAATGTATTCTCGGTCACGCCTCGCTCCAAGGTGAAGCTGGTGGCAAAGATGCTCAAGGCGGTCCACGCCCAGGAAAGCAAGAAAGCAGCCCGGGAAAAGGCCAAAGCTGTGGTGGAAGAACTGCGCTCCATGAAACTGAAAGAGGCGGCCAAGAAGGTAGAGGATGGCATTGAGGAGACGCTGACCTACTGCGATTTTCCCAGCGAGCACTGGACTCGCATCCGTACCAATAACGTTATTGAACGACTCAACCGGGAGATCCGCCGCCGTACCCGTGTGGTGGGCAGTTTCCCGGACGGCAATTCCGCCCTTATGCTGGTCTGTGCCCGGCTGCGCCATGTGGCCGGCACCCAGTGGGGCAACAAGAAGTACATGAACATGAAGCACCTGGAGGCAGCCCTTGAAGATGCCTCCATTGCTGGCTGACTTCACTCATGCCAGACCCTGCAAACCATTTTGCGAAAAATACTTGACACTACCTGTGACACAAAATAACACAAAAAGGTTTGATAGACGCCACCCCATTATTCCGTATTCCACAAAGAGAATCAAGCAATTTTTTCGTAGGAACAGGCAAGTATTTTGACGGTCATTTCTGTAAAATGGGATTAAACAACCAAACAGGAGGTAAAGACAATGGCAACAATGCGAGCAATACAGGTAGCAGCAAAAGGCGAGCCTATGACATTAGTGGAAATCCCTATTCCTCAGCCGGGAAAAGGACAGGTGCTTTTGAAAGTTGAGGCGTGCGGTATCTGTCATGGCGATTCCAAAGTAATTGAGGGCGCGGCGTCCTCATATCCCCGTATTCCCGGACATGAGGTAGTCGGGATTGTAGACAAGCTAGGCGATGAAGTCAGCCAGTGGAAAGTAGGCCAGCGTGTGGGAATCGGCTGGCATGGCGGGCATGGACATACAACCGCACTTACAACGGACGGCGGCTATGCAGAGTATATGGTAGCTTACGAGGATGGGCTGATTGCCATTCCCGACGAAATTACCGCCGAAGAAGCCGCCCCGCTGCTTTGTGCAGGAGAAACAACATTCAGCGCACTTCATAACAGCAGCGCAAGACCCGGCGATTTAGTAGCAATATCCGGCGTCGGAGGATTAGGACACCTTGCAATACAGTATGCGAAAAAAGCCGGATATGAGGTAGTGGCTATCTCCCGCGGCAAGGATAAGGAACAGCTTGCAAGAGAACTGGGCGCACATCATTATATCGACAGTGAAAAGGAAAATGCCGCTGAAACCTTGCAGTCTTTGGGAGGCGCAAAAGTTATTCTTGCAACTGCTCCTAATGCAGATGTCATTTCCTCACTTATGGGCGGGCTGGGTAC
Organism: Eubacteriaceae bacterium Marseille-Q4139; assembly: GCA_018223415.1. Taxonomy (NCBI): domain Bacteria; kingdom Bacillati; phylum Bacillota; class Clostridia; order Eubacteriales; family Eubacteriaceae; species Eubacteriaceae bacterium Marseille-Q4139. The sequence continues at coordinate 139,148 of JAGTTQ010000001.1, forward strand.
TGGAGGAGAGTTAATTATTGCCGCCGTAGACGATAATCCGCTCAAATGGTCTGCTATGGATTTTCTGAATGGCCCCAATACGGTCAAGGGTACTTTCACAGACATAAAGGAAATGGAGGCTGCTGTCCGATTCAGCATTTTAACCAATGTTCGCCCTATGATTGAAGTATTCCCGTTGGAGCGGGCAAAAGAGGCATACGAAAAAATGATGGCAGCAAAAACACATTTCCGCGCTGTACTGCATATGGGGAAATAAATGTGTTATCTGCCCTCTACGGACAGAAAGGCACAGTTACAAAAAACTGCGCCTTTCTTCCGTATCGGAGCATTACGTTTTCTTTGCCTGCGCCCCGATACACTCTTTTATTTCCTGAACATCTTTTTGCGGGGAACGGCCAAACATACGTCGATAATCGCGGATAAATTGCGACACACTTTCATAGCCGACTTCCATAGCTGCGTCCGTTACATTTGCCGAGTTGTCCAACATAAGGCGGCGGGCTTCCATAAGGCGAAGTTTCTTTTGACATTGTAATGGCCCCATGCCTACGGCGCTTTTGAATTTTTGATGAAAGCTGGACAGGCTCATATTGCCCTGTTCTGCTAAATCCTCAACCGAAAAATCAATTTTGTAGTTTTGTTTAATCCAGCTATTGATGTAATAAATATCTCCTGCCTGCTGAATATTGATCATGTTTTGCATAAACTGCTTTCCATGCAGCCCGGTAATAAGGTCAAATATCAATTCCTTTTTCAAATGCTTTCCCATAAAGGATAATTCCGAAGAAGTCATGGAAAAGAGCCGCACAACGATATTTATAATTTTTTCATCAGTACAGGAAAATACGGGTTCAGATATGTTTTCGTCAAATATTTTTTCAGGCAAATCGCCGTCAATATCCAGCATGACGGAAATCACATCGTCCAAAGAGAACTCTATCAGAAGTGCGGCAAACGTATTTTCTGATAATGCAGAAAAAGTTTCTGCTGTCCGAGGGCTGTCAATGGCAGAAATAAAATATTGTCCCGGAGAATAATCGCAAAATCCGTTCTCATTGTAAAGCCGCATATTTCCGTCTACCACAAGGAGAATGTAGGGATTTCCCATATCCGGCAAAAGAAAATCCTGTTGATTGCAGAACAAGATAGAAATATAGGGAATGGCAGTTTTATTAAGCCCATTTGTTAATTCAAACCGGCTTATGTATGAACTTAAAATTTCATTAAAGTTTTCCATGCTATCGCCTCACAAACACGCTTTTTTCTTATGGTTTTTCTTGATATGGATTAACGTAATCTGGGCATAAATATTTTTCACTCCATGTCATCATGGTTTGAAGAACAGGGATGAAACTTTCTCCAAAATCAGTGAGAGAATACTCTACTTTTGGAGGAATCTCTTTATAAATTTCCCTATGAAGAAATCCGTCATTTTCTAATTCGCGGAGCTGTTTTGTTAATGTGGATTGCGTAATACCATCAAGGCGGCGCATAAGCTCTCCGAATCGCTGGACTTTATAGAAAGCAACATACCACAAAATCAATATTTTCCATTTGCCACCGATAACAGATTGTAACTTACTCATAGGCACACAGCGAGCAATCACATTCTTATCACTAAATTTGTTTTCAGACATATAAAACACCTCTCTTTACACAGAAGTATATTTCAAAATCTCTCAAAAATCAAGGTACTACGATTCTTTGGCTTTAGTATTAAAAATGATACTACTACCAAAAAAGACAGTACTTGTATCAGACAGAGCAATAAGGTATTTTAGTGATGAAAAGAAAACTACGAAAAGGAGCGATATATTTATGCACTATACTGGAACTATTTGGCGTCCGCCGTATGAGGCTTCTTCATTATTGCTGGAAGTCACAGCAGGCTGCACCCACCATAAATGTAAATTCTGTACGCTTTATGATGATTTACCTTTTAAGTTTAGAATGTCGCCGGTTGAGGACATAGAGGCTGATTTGAAAGAAACTGCTGAAACAGTAAAATTGTGGCATGGATTGAAATACAGTCGGACATTCCATACAGGCGCAAATCCATTTGTGCTGAAAACAGAAAAGCTGCTGGAAATTGCAGGTCTAATAAAAAAATACATTCCCACTTGTAAAACGATAGGCAGCTTTGCACGCGTTACCGATGTTGCAATTAAAACAGATAAAGAATTAGCAGAATTGCATAGAGCTGGCTATGATGGACTGACGATCGGAATTGAAACAGGCGATGACGAGGCACTCATATTTATGAACAAGGGGTATGTTTCGGCTGATATTGTCACTCAATGCAAGCGTTTAGATGATGTGGGGATCAGCTATAACTTTTTCTATCTTACAGGCGTTTCCGGCGCAGGACGCGGCGAGTTTGGGGCAAAGGCAACCGCCGCAGTATGTAACCAACTGCGTCCTCAAATCATAGGAGCCAGTATGTTGACAATTTATCCAAATTCCGAACTGTATGAAGAAATCCAAAAAGGAAACTGGAAAGAAGAACAAGAGATTGAAAAGTATAAAGAGTTAAAAGCGCTTGTTGAAAATTTGAATATTCCTGTTTGGTTTGCAGCTATGGGGGCGTCTAATGCGATTCCCATTCAAGGTACATTGCCGGAAGATACAAAAAAGTGATAAATGTATTAGAGCAGATTATTGGTAGTGTTGATGAAAGCGAACTGCGACATTACAGAAAGAATCTCCGGCATTTATAAAGGAGGATTTTAACTTTGCATTTTACTGGTAGGACATGGCGGCCACCCTATGAAACAAATTCCTTTATCGTACAGGTTACGTCAGGCTGTACTTACAATAAATGTAGGTTTTGCAGCTTGTACAAAAATGAATGTTTTCGTATGTCGCCATTACAAGAATTTGAGGAGGATCTGAAAGAATTAGCAAAATATCAGCCAACAGCACGACGCATTTTTTGGACTGGTGCGAACCCTTTTGCTATGAATTACGAAAAATTGGCTGAGCGGGCATTATTAGTCCATGACTATCTTGTAGAATGTCAAACGATAGCTATGTTTTCGAGTATTCGTGATATAAAGGACAAGAAAGTATGGCAGCTTAGAAGATTACACGCATTAGGTATTAACGGTTTGAGTATAGGAACAGAAACAGGTGATGATAGTACACTTCTTTTGGCGAATAAAGGCTATACCGCAAAAGAATTGATTGAACAATGCAGGAAATTAGATGCAGCGGGTATGGAATACTATTTTGTATATATGACAGGACTTGCCGGGAAAGGAAATGGTGATCGAAATGCTGTTAATAGCGCGAGAGTATTCAGCAAAGTAAATCCGCGTTTTATTTCGGTTGATTCTTTGACTCTATTTCCAGATACGGAATTATACCAAATGGCGCAGGAAGGAAAGTTTATACCTGCGGGAGAAAAAGAGCGGTTAGAAGAATTACAGATTTTCATAAAGAATTTACAGATACGCACACATCTATTTGCTAATTCAAAATCAAATTTTTATCCTATAACAGCATACTTGCCAAAAGAACGTGATTCCGTAATCAGCGAATTACAGTATGTCATTGACACGACAGATGAAACGAAAATGATGGAATATCGGAATAGTCTAAAATCGTTAGGCTAAGCAGCAAAGCCAGCCGAGCTAGAGGGCGACCGCCGCATTTCACAGGAGAAAATCGGCAAGCTGTACAGGCGCAGCCGCAGCGCGACTGGCCGCCATATCCGCAAGTCCATACGGCGGCTTTATGAGGAAATGGAGGGAATGGCGTATGAGGAATAGCCGACTTCTCCCCTATGAAACAATCGTGCAGGCCACCAGCGGCGAGCCGGAGACGGTCAACACTGTTTTACAGCATTACCGGGGGGTATCTGTTGTTACGCTCTTGTCGATGGACGGGTAGACCGGGACACAGAGGACTACATCACAGAAACGCGATTGACAGCAATCTTTAAATACGATTTTGACAGATAACGCCGCAGACAGCTATACTTATGTGATGAAATAGAGTATAATAAAGCCAGTGACAAATCGGAAGTTGTGGAGGACAACTATTATGAAGGGCATAAAAAACTTCATGAGCAGCTAAGTGATGAAATCTTTGTAGCATTAAGAGAAATACCAGAAAGTGCTTATAACGATTTGTTTAAGATGTTAAAAAAATTTGAGCAATTCCTTGACAAACAAATTGCTGAAAATAAAAATTGATAATAGCTATTTATACGAAATATTCTTTTTTGCCTTTTTTGTATAGCGCATATACAGTACAGAAACTATACAGATGATATGAGGGGGAGAAAATTTTGACTGATAAAAAAATTATAGTGCATTTTACTGTCCTAACATTTTGTATAGCCTATCTTGTATCAGGCAGTTTAATTGTTCTTGGAAAATTGGGATATAGAGTTTATGGTTGGGTTAATACGTTACCGCAATTTTGTATGGATATTCCTTTTGCGATATATATTCTGTCACCAGCTATTGCCTCTTACTTCGTTTTAAAGAAAAATAACAAAACAATAAACCTTTGGGAATGGTTAAAAACTGTTTTTTACGTTAAAAACAACATATACCCTTATTTCTTTGTTGTTGCAGGACTTATTTTGTACTTTTCAATACACGCTCTTATTACAGGAAGTGTAGAATTAACGCTCCCATTTTATACATTTTTTCTTTCCTTACCAGGTAATCTTTTTATCGGAGGCTTGGAGGAAACAGGTTGGGCATATATTTTGCAACCAGGACTGAATAAGAAATTTGGTTATGTTCTATCTTGTATCTTATCCGGTATTATTTGGATTGCATGGCATATTCCGCTTTTTTTCATACCAGGAACAAATCATGAAGAGGGACTTATCAATTTTGGAATGTTTGCCATACAATGTATGGCTTTGAGGTTTTTCTTTGGAGCGATCTGCAAAATATCGGGCAAAAGCTATGTGTTCATGTGCGTACTATTTCATACCTTGTTTAATGCTGCTTATTCTGTTTTTGCAACTACTACAACATCTTGGGCAGGAACTGTTGTAGCAAATACTGTGATTGTATTTGTTTCGATTTTAACAGTTGTGATATACAACAAAAAAACAGACGAATAGTATGAGTAAATCAATGGTGAGGGGTTGGTATGAAAAAAAGAATGGCTTCTATGCCCTATTTGTAAAAGTAAGACACGAATAAAATTGTGGAAAGATACAGAACTTAAAAACTTCTTGATGAGTGGATAAACAAGTCTGCTAAGTAAATTCCAGGTTGACGAGGAAAAGCATATGTGCGAAATATGTGAAAAAGTAAAATTGATTGATTTCTTTCCTACTCCTAAAGCATATCTTGACTGTCTGCAATACATACAATCTTTGGTGGATAGTGGGAGTTTTCAATTTGAATTTAAGGATTGTGATACAGATAAAATAAAAAATGAAAATGGACATTGGATAGATGATGCTATAAGTCATGTGATTAAATGTAAAAATTGTGGTCAGTGCTTTACTTGCACTGGTGTCACTTACCGAGGAAGCGGGTGTTTCAGAAAGGGGAAATAATCAACTCCCCGTTGTGCGCCCAGCTAAAGGTGTGTAACTAAGTCGGCGGGAATCCGACTTATCCAGGGTTTAACCAGCCAGATAATAACGGTCTTATAAGAATTATACCCGGACAAGCCGCTGCCGCACATCACGCCCCATGTGTTCCGCCATATATTCTGTACCAATGTGGCAAACGCTGGTATGGACATAAAGACCTTGCAGTATGTAATGGGACACTCTGATGTGGGAGTGACGCTGAACGTCTACACCCATGCGAGCTATGACCGGGCAGCGGGGCAGATGGCGAAAATCATTGACTTAAAAGAAGTCAGTACGCCGGAAAGCCCGTAATATCAAGGTTTGAAGGCTTATGAAGCACCCTCCGGGTATCCCTGATGCGCTGAAAAACAGCGCAAAAATGGGTAGTGTCAAGTATTTTTCGCAAAATGGTTTGCAGGGTCTGGCATGAGTGAAGTCAGCCAGCAATGGAGGCATCTTCAAGGGCTGCCTCCAGGTGCTTCATGTTCATGTACTTCTTGTTGCCCCACTGGGTGCCGGCCACATGGCGCAGCCGGGCACAGACCAGCATAAGGGCGGAATTGCCGTCCGGGAAACTGCCCACCACACGGGTACGGCGGCGGATCTCCCGGTTGAGTCGTTCAATAACGTTATTGGTACGGATGCGAGTCCAGTGCTCGCTGGGAAAATCGCAGTAGGTCAGCGTCTCCTCAATGCCATCCTCTACCTTCTTGGCCGCCTCTTTCAGTTTCATGGAGCGCAGTTCTTCCACCACAGCTTTGGCCTTTTCCCGGGCTGCTTTCTTGCTTTCCTGGGCGTGGACCGCCTTGAGCATCTTTGCCACCAGCTTCACCTTGGAGCGAGGCGTGACCGAGAATACATTGCGGTAAAAGTGGACGGTACAGCGCTGGTACTTGGCTTCGGGGAATACTTCTCCCACGGCCTCCAGCATACCAAGGCACTTGTCTCCAACAATGAGTTTCACACCGTCCAGACCTCGGCCACGCAGCCACTGGAAGAAGCTGACCCAGCTGGACTTGTCCTCCTTCATGCCCTCGGCGGCACCCAGAACCTCACGGTATCCGTCCTCATTGACCGCAATTGCCACAAGAATGGCTACGTTTTCAAATTCGCCGCCCCAGTTACGGCGCAGATAGATCCCATCCACATAGACATACGGATATCGTCCGCCTTGCAGAGGACGGTTCCGCCAATCCTCGATGTGGACATACGCTTTCTTGTTTAACTCACTTATAGTGGAGGGAGAGACTTTGCTACCCCAGAGGGCCTCGGTAATATCCTCCACACGCCGAACGGATACGCCTGCCAGGTACATCTCAATGAGGGCTTCTTCCACGCTGCTCTCCCGGCGGCGATACCGCTCAATGATGGCGGTTTCAAAAGAGATTCCCTTGAGTTTGGGAACCTTGAGAGTGACGTCCCCGGAAGTGGTGGTGAGGTTACGGTTGTAGTGGCCGCTGCGATAGCCCTGACGCTGCTCATTGCGCTCGTACCGGGCCGCCTGGGTCAGCTTCTCCGCCTCGGCCTCCAGCAGTTCGTTGAGGGTTTCCTCTACGCTGCCTCGTACCAGTTCTTTGATTTGACCCTTGATTACTTCCTCGTTAAGCTGTACAATCTTTTCGGACATGGTTTGTTGTCTCCTTTCAGAATGGTGTGTCGTGACTTCATTCTACCAGAGGGCTGCAAACCATGTCTCTTTTTAACTACTTTTCAATTTGCGAAACTTATTGTACCTTATCCAAAAATGAGGAAAGGATATAAGATATATGATAAAAATACTATTCATCTGCCACGGCAACATCTGCCGCTCCCCCATGGCCGAATTCATCATGAAGGACTTAGTCAAGTCACAAAACCGCAGTCATGACTTTTTCATCGCCTCTGCCGCCACAAGCACCGAGGAAATCGGAAATCCCGTTCACCGCGGAACACGTGAAAAACTTCGGCAGTACGGAATCTCCACCGCAGGCAAGTATGCCGTCCAGCTCTGCCGGGCGGATTATGGAAAATATGACTACCTGATCGGGATGGACAAATGGAATATCCGGAACATGAACCGGATGCTGGGCGGCGACCCGGAAGGGAAAATTCATCTTCTTTTGGACTTCGCAGGCCGCGCCAGAGAAGACATTGCTGACCCATGGTACACAGGAAACTTTGATGACACTTACCAGGATGTCCTGGAAGGGTGCAAAGGGCTTCTGAACCATTTGCAAAACGCAGCCTTCTCCTAATATGAGCTTTCTTCAGGATACACTGTCCCCTGGCAGGCCGCAAAGCAAAACTCCTGACAGCGGGACAGGATTCCCGTACGCATCCGGAAAAACAAACCGCTCTGCTGCTTTCTTTATTTCCGCTCCCTCACCGCCTATCTTCTCTCCAGCTTCACCACACACTCACAATGCCCGGTCCATCCAAACATATCCACACCCCAGGCCATCTTCGCCTCGTACCCGCACTTCCGGAACCATCCCAGATCCCTCACCAGCGTCTCCGGATTGCACGAAACATATACCACACGCTTTGGCCCCAAAATCTTCACGGCGCGGATAAACTCCTCGGTGCTGCCGCTTCGCGGCGGGTCAAGGAACACCACGTCTGCCTTCGCTCCGCGGGAAGCCATCTGAACCATGAAACGCCCGGCATCGTTGGAATAAAACCGAATATTCTTCCGCCCATTTAGCTTCGCGTTCGTCACGGCGTCCCGGACGGCATCCTGATTGAGCTCCACGCCGATGACCTCCTTTGCATGGCGGGAGGCCACAATCCCGATGGTGCCGATTCCACAGTAGGCATCCACCACCGTCTCCTCTCCCGTAAGCCCGGCCGCCTCCACAGCCTTGTTATAGAGCACCTCCGTCTGGACAGGATTCACCTGATAAAAGGACTTGGAAGAAATCCGGAACCTGCACCCGCAGAGCTCGTCCACAATGAACCCCGGCCCGTAAAGCACGTGTTCCTTCTCTCCTAAAACCATGCTGGTGTCCCTGCCATTGATGTTCTGGACGATAGTCGTAATCTCCGGGTGCAGCTTTCTAAGGGCCTTCACAAAATTATTTTTCGACGGGAACACCGGAGACGCCGTCACGAGCACCACCATGATCTCCCCCGTCGCCCTGGCCGTCCGCACAAGCACATGGCGGAGAAACCCGTACCCCGTGTCCTCATCGAACACACGGATCTTAAACGACGGGAGCAGACTGCGGATCGAAACGATAATCTCATCTGCCTTCTCATCCTCAATCAGGCACTTGTCCACCGGCAGGATTGTATGCGTCCCTTCCTTATAAACGCCGGAAATGATCTTCCCGCGCCTGTCACGGCCGAAAACGGCATGCACCTTGTTTCGGTAATGATAGGGATCGTCCATGCCATAAATTTTCTCCACCCGGCAGAACGGTTTTAAAAGCCTGTCCAGTTCCCCCTTCTTCTTCTCAAGCTGTTTTTCATATGGCACATCCAGATACTGACATCCGCCGCACTTTTTAAAAATCGGGCATTCTTTCATGTAGGCATCTCCTCATATTTCCTGCAAACAGCCCGCCCCTGCCATCCGTCCCCTGACGGATTTTTAAACAACGGCCAGGCTGCTGCCATTTTCTTGATTTTTTTCATTCTTCGATTATAATAGATGTCGAGGTTCCAGGATCTTTTGACTTCGGTGATACCGGATTTCATCCCTGGTACCCTTATCACCAAGTATAACTTTTTTTGTCAAAATACGCCAGCACTTTCACAGCCGGAGTAATCATTTAATAAGAAAGGACAAAATCCATGGCATTCTATATCGACAAAACCGTATATTCCGGGCGCCCGGAGGACGTATCCGCGCGACTTCCGAGGGAAATCCGCACCTACGACCTTTTAGACAGCTTAAACATCCCCTATCTCCGCATGGACCACGACGCCGCAGCCACCATCGAGGACTGCCATGACGTCGAGTCCCTGCTCGGCATCACCATCTGCAAAAACTTATTTCTCTGCAACGCTCAAAAGACAAACTTTTATCTTCTCATGATGCCAGGCGGCAAGAAATTCAAAACGAAAAACCTCTCCAAGCAGATTGGCTCCGCCCGGCTCTCCTTCGCCGACGGCACATACATGGAACAGTTCTTAGATATCACGCCCGGCTCTGTCAGCATCCTGGGGCTTGCCAACGACACGGAAAACCATGTGCGGCTTTTAATTGACGCCGACGTTTTGAAAGACAATTCCATCGGCTGCCACCCCTGCATGAATACCTCCAGCCTGAAAATAAAGACAGCAGACATCCTGGAAAAATTCCTGCCTGCTGTCCATCATGAATATACGCTTGTAAACCTCCCGTGGGAAGAATAATCCCCCCCGGGAAGCTGCGCCCCGGCAAAAGAATGAGCTGCCGGGGCGCCTGTTTTTTACATCATGGCGCCGCTTCCGTCAAACTCGTAGGAAACGCCGTCAATCACCATAGACGTACCGGAAACCATGGCGCCGTCTGCCGACGGATCCAGGTAGTACCACACGCCGTCTGTCTCCACCCATCCGGTCTTTCTGTTTCCGCCGGTATAATAATACCATTTCCCGTCAGCTTCAGGGCGCCAGCCGTCCGGAATCCCCGGCTGCCCCTGGGCCGCATAATCCTTAAAAGCAAACTCCAGGCAGACATTGCCCTCGATCCCGTCAATCTGGCCTTTGTCCGTACACTGCCACATGGTGCGGCCCGGGAATTCATGGCTGCTTCCGTACCTTGCAAACCACAGATCATACGGGAACTGGCTCGTATCCATCTCCGTCGTAAATTTTGAATAGTCGCTGTAAATAATCGGCGTGTATCCGGACTCCGCCACCACCTGACAGAACGCGTTCACCACGTCCGTCAGCTCCTGGGTGGAAAGATCCAGAATATACTGGGACTCCACATCCACGGCGATGGGATAATCCACCGGATAATTTCTCGCCGTATCCACGGCGAACCTGGCTGCCTCCCTGGCCTCCTCGACGGTTCTCGTCTGAAGGTAGATGTAAGGCGCCGTATGGATTCCGTTGGCCGCCGCCTCCCGCATGTTCCGGTCAAATGTCTCGTCCATGGTGTACTCGCCTTCATACCCGTAGGAAACCATACGGATCATGGCAAACGATACGTCGTCCTGCGCCACCCGGCTCCAGTCGATATTTCCCTGGAACTTGGACACGCTGATGCCGCGAAGGAGCGCCCCCTCGATGGCGTTCCCCTGATCGTCAAAATACGTCCCGTCCATCTTCTCCCAGGCCGTAACCATATATCCGGGGCCGCCTTCCGTCCCCGGGCCGCCCTCCACGGGAATCGTTTCATCTGCAAGCGCCGTCATGGCAGACGAAAGACAGAGGCATGCCGTCAAAAGTGCCGCGGCCGTTTTCTTATATGTTCGCATAGGTGTTCTCCTCTTTTCTGTAAAAATCTGTATCTCCAATATACTCCATTTTTCGCCCTCAGACTTTAAAAAAAGCTTACGGTTTTATTACAAACGCGTCCCATCAACCAGGTTTACATCTTCCGCCCTTCATGGTACAATGGGCGCATAGCGGTCATCGCACCAGCGCATACCGGTTTCTGTGTTTGCCGCAGAGATCCGGGCGCCAAGATCTGCCGGGTGCACCATGGCCGCTGTGCGGCTATGGTTATGATGGGGACAGAGCGCCTTTCCATCGCCATCGGCAGGCCGCATTTTTGTCAGGGAGGAAAACATGGACGTACTGAAAAAATTTATCCGCTACTACAAACCATATCAAAAGCTGTTCTTTCTGGATCTGATCTGCGCCACCTACATAAGCGTCGTGGATCTGGCGTTTCCGCAGATCCTCCGGACAGCCACGAAAACCCTGTTTACGGAATCGAAAGAAGTCATCTTTCATTCCCTGGGCTTTCTGCTTTTCGGCCTTTTAATTCTCTACATTCTTCAGGCCGCATGCAAGTATTTCGTCTCTTACCAGGGACATGTGATGGGCGCCTACATGGAACGCGACATGCGGCGCCAGCTTTTCGACCATTATGAAAAGCTTTCGTTCTCATATTACGACAAAAACAATACGGGCCAGATGATGAGCAAGCTGGTGAGCGACCTGTTCGATATCTCGGAATTCGCCCACCACGGCCCGGAGAACCTTTTCATCTCTTCCATTAAAATCGTCGGCTCCTTTGTGTTCCTGTTTCTCATCAACTGGAAGCTGGCGCTCGTCCTCGCCGCCGTTGTCTTCCTCATGGTGATCTTCTGCTACCGCCAGAATTCCAGCATGCAGGCCACCTTCATGGACAACCGGAAAAAAATCGGCGACGTAAACGCCAGGCTCCAGGACACCCTGGCCGGCATCCGCGTCGTCCAGTCCTTTGCCAACGAGGACATCGAACGGAAGAAATTCCATGTGAGCAACGAAAACTTCCTGATCTCCAAAGACGGGAACTACCGCTGCATGGGCAATTTCCAGGCCGGCACGGCCTTCTTCCAGGGGCTCATGTACCTTCTCGTCCTGGTGGCCGGCGGCTTTTTAATCGCCATCGGTGACATGGCGCCGGAAGATCTCGCCATGTACGCGCTCTACATCGGCATTTTCATAAGCCCCATCCAGATTCTCGTGGAGCTGACGGAAATGATGCAGAAAGGCCTCTCCGGCTTCCGCCGTTTCCTCGCCGTCATTGAGACGGAGCCGGAAATCGTCGACGCACCGGACGCCGAAGATTTAAGAGACGTAAAAGGTGACATTTCCTATCAGGATGTGAGCTTCCGCTACAACGAAGAAGAGCCCGTCCTAGAGCATGTCACCTTCTCCATCCCTGCCGGAAAAAGCATTGCCCTTGTGGGCCCCTCCGGCGGCGGAAAGACGACGATCTGCTCTCTCCTGCCGCGGTTCTATGACGTAACCGGCGGCTCCGTCACCATCGACGGCCGCGACATCCGGCGCGTCACCTTAAAGAGCCTCCGCGAAAATATCGGCATCGTCCAGCAGGAGGTCTATCTCTTCGGCGGCACCATACGCGAAAACATTGCCTACGGAAAACCGGACGCCACCGAAGAAGAAATCATCACAGCCGCCAAAGAGGCCAACATCCATGACTTCATCATGGATCTGCCGGACGGCTATGACACCTTCGTGGGCGAGCGCGGCGCCAGACTTTCCGGCGGCCAGAAGCAGCGGATCTCCATCGCCCGGGTCTTCCTTAAAAACCCGCCGATCCTGATCTTAGACGAGGCCACCAGCGCCCTGGACAACGAAAGCGAACGCCATATCCAGAAAAGCCTGGAGGCGCTGTCGAAAAACCGCACCACCATCACCATCGCCCACCGGCTTTCCACCATCCGGAATGCCGACGAAATCATCGTCATCCACGACCAGAACATCACCGAACGCGGCACCCACAAAGAGCTTCTGGAAAAGAACGGCCTTTACGCCCACTACTATAAGATGCAGTTTGAGGGGCTGGAATAAGCTTTATTCCGGAACCGTATCTCCGAAAACCCGCAGAAAGGCCAGGGCGCAGGCCATGAGAAGAATCCCGACCGGCAGCGCAATCCACGGCGTCTGTACAAAACCTGCCGCAAGGTAAGTGACAAACGAGACGGCCGCCGCTGCTGCCGCGTAGGGAAGCTGCGTCATCACGTGGTTCACATGCTCGCACCTGGCCCCGGCCGAGGCCATAATCGTCGTGTCAGAAATCGGCGAGCAATGATCGCCGCAGACGGCCCCTGCCATGCAGGCGGAAATGGAGATAATCATAAGCTCCGGATTGCTCTTTTCAAACACAGATACCACAATGGGAATCAGGATGCCGAAAGTCCCCCAGGAGGTGCCCGTCGCAAACGCCAGGAAACAGCCCACCAGGAAAATAATGGCCGGAAGGAAATTGAGAAGTCCTTTCGCGCCCTCTTCCACCACACCTGCCACATAAACATTGGCGCCCAGGCTGTCAGTCATGGCCTTTAACGTCCATGCAAAGGTCAGGATCAAAATGGCCGGAACCATGGCCTTAAAGCCCTCCGGAATGCAGGACATGCAGTCGGAAAAGCTTAAGACGCGGCGCACCTGGTAAAGGAGAACCGTAATCACCAGGCCGAAAAAGCTCCCAAGCGTAAGGCCCAAAGAGGCGTCGCTCTGGGAAAAGGCCGTCACGAAATCCGTCCCGGAAAAGAAGCCGCCGGTGTACAGCATCCCGATGATACAGCAGACAATCAGGGAAAAAATCGGGATCAAAAGATCCATAACCGCCCCTTTTCCGGACGCTGCTTCCTTTTCCGCCTCCTCATAGGGACGGCCGGGCGTCGTAAAAAGATCGCCGTTTATGGCGTTTAATTCATGACGTCTCATGGGCCCGAATTCCACGCGCATGGCAATCATGGAAACCATCATAAAAAGCGTGAGAATCGCGTAAAAGTTATACGGGATGGCCCGGATAAAAATGGAAAAGCCATCCTCGCCTTCCACAAAGCCGGTCACGGCCGCCGCCCAGGAAGAAATCGGCGCGATGATGCAGATAGGCGCCGCCGTGGCGTCGATCAGGTAGGAAAGCTTTGCCCTGGAAATCCGGAATTTGTCCGTAACCGGGCGCATGACGCTTCCGACGGTCAGGCAGTTAAAATAGTCGTCGATGAAAATCAGGACGCCGAGAAGCACCGTCGCAAGCTGCGCGCCGGCACGGCTCTTAATCCGCTCCGCGGCGAACCGTCCGAAGGCGGCCGAACCGCCGGCCTGGTTCATCAGGCAGACCATGGTGCCGAGGATCACAAGGAACATCAGAATCCCCACGTTGTAGCTGTCGGAGAGGACATTTATCAGCCCGCCCTCAAATATGTGCGTCACAGCCATCTCAAAATCAAAGCCGGAATAGAGGACAGCCCCCACCAGGATCCCCAAAAACAGCGAGCTGTACACCTCCTTCGTGATAAGCGCCAGACAGATGGCCACCACAGGCGGCAAAAGCGCCCAGATCGTCGCGTAGGTTCCCGGCACGTACGCTTCTGCCCCGTCCGCAGCGAACGCAGTCGTGCAGAAACATGCGGAAAGAAGCGCCGAAGCCAGAACCAACCGAAACAGTTTCTTCTTCATATTTTTGTACCTTTCTTTTCAGATTCCTGAACACTTTCCCGCAAAATTCCCCGGAAAAGAAAAAAGCACCGCAAACGACAGTCCCCGACGGAAAACGCGTTTGTGGTGTAAGATACAAAAAATAGAAACCAACAGCACAGATAGCGCTCCACGTTACGTGACAGTCCGCCGCATATTCTGCGTCGGCCCAGGAAATCCAGCCTGACCCGGCATGAATCCCTTCGGCAGTCTCCCCTTTCCCAGAAACAGCGGGTCAGCCAAACGGCTCTGGTACTCTTGAAGCCTGCGCCTCTATCATCTTCATTGTCTGCTTCGTCTGCAAACAGCTTGTTCAGTTCCACGCATTATAGCATGTCTCCCATGCCGCGTCAATGCAAAAATCCGGTTTCCTGAAAATTCCGGTTCTATGAAAAGTCAAAAAGGGGAGTCTCCCGACACCTTCCGGGAACTCCCCTCTCCAAATTCAGCCCTTATTCAATCACACTGTCCGCTGCCTCTGTCCCGGCGCATAAAAGCGCAAGAAGAAGCGTAAGCTGGCAGCCCTTATAAGCGTCCTCAACCTTAAACTGCTCGCTTAAAGTATGGGCCATGGAGTCATAATCGGCGCCCATCCCCAGGCACACGGCCGGAAGCCCGGCCTCCAGCGCGCGGTTGCAGTTGGTGGATCCGCCGTTTCCAAGCTTCGGCTCCATTTCTTCGCCGCCGATATATTTGGAAGCCGCCATGGCAGCCTCCACGATGGGCGCGTGGGCATCCTGGCCGCCTGCGTTGACATCGCAGATATGCTTCACATCATACGTGATCGTATCCTGTCCCCAGCGGTCGGTCTCCTCTTTGCAGGCCTCCTCGATAGCAGCGAAAATCCTGTCACGAAGCTTTTCAAGCTCCTCCTGGGAATTGGAACGGAAATTGAAGCGGATCTGAGCCGTAGGAACAATGGCATGAACCGATTCAAAGCTTCCGGCATGGAAGTTCGTCACGGCAAACGTCGTCATCGGCTCCTTCGGAACCTGGAAATCGGCGATCTTGGAAATCGCCCTGGCAGCCGCGTGGAGCGGGTTTGCCACCTTTCCGAACATTCCGCAGGCATGTCCGCCGATTCCGTGGAAGTTGACCTCATAGGTCTGGATGCCTGTCGCCTCGTAGACGATCTCCTGATAGCCTGCGCCGTCCACGGAAATGCTGGCTTCAAGCTCCGGATGATGATTGACGTAATACTGCATGCCCTTTAAAGCGCCGGTTCCTTCCTCCTGAACCGTGCCCACAAAGTGAATATCGCCCTTTGTCTGGATTCCCGCGGCATTTAACGCCCGAACCGTAGAAAGGACAGCCGCGCAGCCCCTTGTGTCATCCACAATTCCCGGGCACTTGATGTAGCCGTCCTCGCGGACGATCTTAAGCTC
Source organism: Eubacteriaceae bacterium Marseille-Q4139 (assembly GCA_018223415.1). Taxonomy (NCBI): domain Bacteria; kingdom Bacillati; phylum Bacillota; class Clostridia; order Eubacteriales; family Eubacteriaceae; species Eubacteriaceae bacterium Marseille-Q4139. The sequence continues at coordinate 155,156 of JAGTTQ010000001.1, forward strand.
CGTATCCAACGGAAATACCGTGTCCATATGGCCTTCTACGAGCGTCGTCTTTCCGCCGCCGGTTCCCTTCCGGATTCCCACGCAGTTCCCGTACTCATCAATATGGCAGTCCGTAAGCCCCTCTTCCTTAAACATTTCCAGCATTCTGGCGGCCTTCTCCTGCTCATGGTAGGTGGGCGCAGGAATGAGCGTCAGTTCGATCTGCTTCTCGATGACCTTCTCCTGATCCTCCTCCATAAAGGCAAGAGCTTTCTGCACATCGGCATTTTCCGTCAGAGCCTTTAATTTTTCCTGAATCTTTTCCGATACCTGATATTCCATTTTTGCAGTTCCTCCTTATTTTCTGTTGATTTTTATGGTTTTGCAGCCGGCAGAAGGGAATTCTTCTGCCGAAAACAATTCTTATTTTAAGTAGGTATCCATCCAGCTTAAAATCTCTGCCATGCGGTCGATGCGGTTTTCCGGTTTTCCGCTTCTGGAAAGCTCATGGTTTTCCCCGTGGAACAGGCACATTTTTGCCGGACAGCCATTCCTCTTTACGGCGCTGAACATGGCAAAGCCCTCGGCCATGTAGCAGCGGTAGTCCTCGTCAGAGTGGATAAAGAGAATCGGCGTTTTGCAATTTTCCGCAAACTGAAGCGGTGACTGCTTCCAGAGCAGATCCAGGTTATTTCTCGTATTTCCGCCCAGATCCATCAAAACAAACGTGTGGCCGATGTCGGAGCTGTGCTCGTAGGAAACCCAGTTGCAGATGGATCTCTGGGACGCGGCAGCCGCAAACCGGTCCGTATGGCTGACGATCCAGTTTGTCATGTATCCGCCGTAGGAGCCGCCGGTCACGCCGACACGCGTTTCATCAATCTCCGGATACCGCTTTAACACCTCGTCGGTAAATTCCATCAGATTATCATAGTCAATCGTCCCATACTTTCCGTCCACATCGCCGAAGTCGGCGCCGCGTCCGTCGGAACCTCTCGGGTTGCAGAAAAAGACAAAGTATCCGGCAGCCGCCCACACCTGCATTTCATGATAGTAGACATCGGAAAAGGCCGAGCGGGGGCCGCCGTGGATATTTAAAATCGCAGGATACGATTTCCCCGCCTCATATTCCGTCGGCTTCATGACCCATCCGTGGATCTCATAGCCGTCCGTTCCCGTATAGGAAAAAGCCTCTGGAACCGATAAGGCATACTCGTTTCCGAGCCAGTCGTTAAAATGCGTCACCTGCTCTCCGTCGATAAAAAGCTCGGAAAGCGCCAGGCCGCGGAATTCACAGGTCGCCAGGTGTCCGCCAGAAATGTCGAAGCTGTCGCAGGCGCTCCCTTTCGTCAGCGGGCCGGAAATGGTTCCGTCCTTCTTTAACTTATATAAATAGGAATAGTCGCCTGTGGTGGAGGTAAAATAAAGCTCGCCGTCCACGGCCTTGCGGGTCTGGCCGGAACCGTACTTTGAATCCGTGCCGACGGATGAGCCCACGGAAGCGTCAAACGGCGCAAAAAGCGAAAGTGTGCCGTCCTCCAGATTCAGCTTATAAAAATCACAGTATTCGTTATATTCCCGCTCCGACGGCGGCAGAGCCGAGACAATGGCTTCCCTCCCGCTTAAAAGCTCCAAAACATCTGTCCGCATGGTTTTCGGAGCAATCATGGTTTTCGTCTCTCCCGTCTTCATGGAATAGAGATAAACGCCCGGCTTCGGCCCCTGAACCTCATCCTTCCACCGGTAACCGCGGTAAAGGATCTGATCCCCAAACACCGAATACGCCGTGCAGTCCGTCCATTCGTCCGTTACCCAGGAAAGCGTTTCCGCGTCCCGGTCATAGACGGCAAGCCGGTTTCTCCTGGCGTTTGTAAAGCCGCGGCCGTTGCTCCAGAACGGAAGCTCGTCAATGACTTCATAGGAAGCTTTCCGCGTTTCCTTATAATTGTCAAAGGGGATCATGAAAAGATAGCGGTTCCGAGAAAGCGTGCGAACCGAAGTTACCCTGGCGGGCACAGAAAAAGCCTCCAGAGCCTCGCCGCCGCAGATGGAGATTTCATAGAAAGCCGTAGAATCTTCGCTGCCGCCTGATGTCCTGCGGCCCTGTCCGGCCGTGAATAAAAGCGTCGTGTCCGAATTCCAGGCATACGTTTTCACATCGCCGCCGGAAGTCAGTTTGAAAAGAGTCTTCGTCTCCAGCCTGTAAACATACAGGTTCCCGTGGTATGTATTCTGCTCCCGGTCTGCCGTCGTCACAACAAAAGCCACCGCCGAACCATCCGGAGAAAAATGAGGATTGCTTACGAACTGGAACTTAAGAAAGGTATCAAGTTCAATCTTATTCATGGAAGGCCTCCCTGTATCAAAGAATTATTTTCATTCTACCATGTCCGCTCCGCGGCCACGGTGCCTCCGGCGGAACTTAGCGCCCGGATTTCTGCGGTGAACGCAGAAACCGGTATGCGCAGGTATCATGTTCATGTTAGGAACATCATACCATATTTTCTGAAAATAAGGAATAGGTCATGAAAAAAAGTGTGCGCCGCGGCGCACACTCGCGCCGGAGCGCGGCTGCGCCAGCAGCCATATTCCTCTGCGCGAAGTGCGCATCCTCGCGGAGCGTTTTATTTCATAGGACGCAATTTCCTATGAAATAAAAAAGAATCTCCCGCCGCCGCATGTTCCATGCCTCCGGTAGGAGATCCCAGTTTTCGTTTTATTCGTCCCAGTTGTGGTACACGGCCTGGACATCGTCGTCCTCGTCGAGGAGATCAAGAATCCGATTCATCTTCTTGATGGCATCCTCGTCCGTAAGCTCCACCCAGTTCTGGGGGATCATCGTCACGTCGGCCTGCATCATCGGGATTCCTGCCTTCTCCAGAGCCTCGCGCACAGCGCTGAAGGAATCCGGATCCGTCACGACCTCGTAGCTGTCCTCCTCCTCGGAGAAGTCCTCGGCGCCGGCGTCGAGAGCCGCCATCATTAACTCGTCCGCATCCATCTCGCACTCTTCCTTGTCGATGATGATCTGGCCCTTCCTGTCAAACATGAAGGAAACACTGCCCTGGGCGCCGACGTTTCCGCCGCCCTTCGTGAAGGCGCTTCTCACATTGGCCGCCGTCCTGTTTTTGTTGTCTGTGAGGGTATCGACAATAATGGCAACACCGCTCGGGCCGTACCCCTCATACGTGAGGTTCTCGTAATTTACGGCTCCCAGGTCGCCGGCTGCCTTCTTGATTCCGCGCTCAATCGTGTCGTTCGGCATGTTGTTGGCCTTTGCCTTCGCAATGACGTCGCGGAGCTTGCTGTTGTTGGCCGGATCAGAACCGCCCTCTTTTACTGCAACGGCAATCTCTCTTCCGATCACCGTAAAGATTTTCCCCTTTGCAGCATCATTTTTCTCTTTCTTATGCTTGATGTTGGCAAATTTGGAATGTCCTGACATCTCGTTTCGCTCCCTTTCTATCTGCTGTCCGTCTTTATTTTCCGTGCATTCCGCACAAAAGTCCGTCAATCTTAAATATTCTAGCATTATTTTTTTAAGAAGGCAAGAGCTTTTCTTGACACCGTTTTGCGTCATGTTATAATAGAGGTATAAATTTATCGAAAAAAGAAGGAGACATTATGAAGAAGATTGAAATTGATTCCTTTCTCCAGTTCCAGTTCGTAAGCAACCCGACATTCTCCCCTAACGGAAGATATGTCGCCTTCGTTGTATGCACTGCTGATAAGGCAGACAATACATACAAGGGAAACCTCCATCTTTACGATCTGGAGAAAAAAGAGGTGCGCCAGCTCACAAGCGGCGGCGACGCCAAGTCCTATGTATGGACGGAAAACAACACCCTTCTTTTCCCGGCATCCAGAAATCCGGAGAACAAAAAGAAGGCCGAAGCCGGCGAGGAGATCACTTCCTTCTATGAAATCTGCCCCTGCGGCGGAGAGGCCGCCGAAGCCTTCACCGTACCGCTTAAGGTGACAGGCATCCGCACCCTGACGGGCGGCCGCTATCTTCTCACCTCGCTCCACGACAACCATAAGGACATCCGGAAGAAATCCTATGAGATCATCGACGAGCTTCCGTTCTGGGGAAACGGCCTCGGCTTTACCAACGCCAAGAGAAACCGCTATTCCGTATATGATGCAAATACCGGGGAGAACACCTTCCTTGCCTGCGAGTGGACCGACTGCACACAGGCTTCTGTGTACGGCGACCTGATCCTCTACCGCGCATATCCCTGGAAAGATGGTGTTCACGGCCCCAATGCCGGCCTTTACCTCTACAATATGGCCGACAAGACCACGAAAACCATGCTGGAGCCGGATACCATGCGTACCGGTACCTTTGAGCTCTTAAATGACAAGGAGGCCATCGTTGCCGCCGCCGACAACAGCTACAAGGATGCGACAAAATACTGCGACTTCTACAAGTTAAACCTGGCGGACGCCTCCCTCACATTCTATCTTCCCTATGACGCCTCCATTGGAAGCGGCTCTGTCGGTTCCGATGCCAGATATGGGGCCGGTCGGGCGCAGAAGGCCATGAACGGTGATTTTTATTTTATCTCTACTGTCAATGATTATGCACACCTTCTCAAGCTGGACAAGGACGGCAAAATCTCCGAAAGCCTTACAAAGGGCAGCAGCTGCGACAGCTTCGATATCAACGAAGACCATCTTGTAAGCTGCGAGCTCCAGGGCATGAAGCTGGCCGAGCTCTATCTTGACGGGGAGCAGATCACACACTTTAACGACTCTTTCACAAATGAATATTCTGTCTCTGTCCCGGAGGCTGTCACCTACACAGGCTCCGACGGTGTGGAAATCCATGGATGGGTATTAAAACCTGCCGGCTATACGGAAGGGACATCCTACCCTGCCATTCTCCATATCCATGGCGGCCCGCGCACCGTATTCTCCGATGTTTACCATCATGAGATGGAAGTATGGGCCAATGCCGGCTATTTCGTTCTCTTCTGCAACCCGAGAGGCTCCGACGGCCGCGGAACCGACTTTGGCAATATCAACGGCATTTACGGCACCGTTGACTATGTAAACCTGATGGAATTCACCGACGAATGCCTGAAAAAATATCCGGACATCGACGAGAAGCGCCTCGGCGTTGCCGGCGGCTCCTACGGCGGCTTCATGACAAACTGGATCATCGGCCATACCGACCGGTTCGCCGCTGCCTGCTCCCAGCGTTCCATCGCCAACTGGGTTTCCTTCGAGCATAACTCCGATATCGGACATACCTTCACGCCCAATAACCAGGGCACGATCACGCGGGAAAACGTGGAGCTTTTATGGAAACAGTCCCCGCTCCAGTATGCGCCGAACTGCAAGACACCGACCTTATTCATCCACTCCGATGAAGACTACCGCTGCTATATGGCAGAAGGCTTCGCCATGTACAGCGCCGTAAAGAGAAACGGCGTTCCGGCAAAGCTCTGCCTGTTCCACGGCGAAAACCATGAGCTCTCCCGCTCCGGAAAGCCGGAAAACAGGATTGACCGCATGACGGAAATCGTAAACTGGATGGACACCTATTTAAAGTAATCGGAATACAGACGAATCCGCCCCGGCTAAAAAGCATGGGGCGGATTTTTTTCGTCTCCGCATAGCGGAAAAAAGGGGCTGCCCGCCGGCAGCCCCAGATAATTCAGATCAGAGCATTTAAAATTAGATAATTCCTTCCGGAAGATAGACGCCTACGCCAGGTCCAATCGGAAGCCCAAGGAGCATCCATGCAACCAGCATGACGAGCCAGAAGATCTCCAGAATCATGGCAACAGAGAAGTTGCAGGAAATGATCTGGCCGATCTTGATGTTCTTGTCGTACTTGGCCTGAGCCACGCTGAGCATCATCCACAGGTAAGCAGACGTCGGGCCGAACAGGTTTCCGGCGGAGTCGCCGAGACGGTAAATTACCTGGGCAAATGCCGGATGGTAGCCGAGAAGCATGAACATCGGGACAAAAATCGGTGCGAAGATCGCCCATTTTGCAGAACCGGAGGAGAAGAAAATATCGACTGCCGTTACCAGAACAATGAATGCAACGCACATCGGGATTCCCGTAAAGCCGATTCTCTCAAGGAAGTCAGCGCCTGCAATGGCGGAAAGCGTACCAATCTGGGTCCAGTTGAAAAGTCCCTGGAACTGTCCGCCGAAGAAACAGAAGGTTACATAGGAGCCCATGGCTGCCATCTGCTTCACCATGCCGGTGTTGATATCTGCAACATTTTTAAACGTACCTGCCACAAAGCCGTATGTAATACCTGCAGTGATGAACAACAGGAACAGAATCGGGATCAGGCCGGAAAGGAACGGGGAACCAATGATGCCGCCGTCTTCTGCTGCCAGAGGGCCTGCCAGAAACAGTGCCACAAGGATCGCAATATAGACGAGACAGGCGATACCGGCTGCGCGAAGGCCTTTCTTCTGCTGAGCCGTGATATCCTCAATTTCCTCAACCTCGCCCTCATATTTTCCGAAGCGCGGCTCTACGATTCTTTCTGTCAAAACACCGGCAACAACCGTACAGAGGAATGTGGAACCAATCTTAAAGAACCAGTTGCAGGTTGCATCGACGGTAAATCCGGCATCCGGAAGGAACGCCGCAAGGCTGTCGTTGGTGATACCCATTAACAGCGTATCCGTACCGGAAATGACAAGGTTGGAAGCGTAACCGACCTGCGCGCCGATGTAGCCGCAGATCATACCGGCAATCGGGTTCTTTCCGACACCGATGAACGCCAGCGCCGAAAGCGGCGGGATCATAACGCTTGCCGCGTCGGAAGCGACGTTTCCGATAATACCGATGAAAACGCATACATAAGGAACCAGAGCTCCGGGCACATTTCTCATGGCCGAACGCAGAAGGGAAACGAGAAGTCCCGATTCCTCACAGATACCGGTTCCGAGCGTCATACAGAGCACCAGGCCGAGCGGTGCATAACCGGTGAAGTTCTTCACCATGTTATCGAGGAACCAATGAAGCCCTTCTTCTGTGAACAGGTTCTTGGACATGACGACTTCGCCGGTTGCCGGGTTCGTCAGGCTCGTTCCAAGAGCCGTGAAGATCGCGCCGAGCACTGCCACAATCGCAAACAGGATACAGAACAGAATGGCCGGCGGCGGCAGTTTGTTGCAGGCACGTTCGACGACATCCATAAATTTGTCTAAAAACGTCCTTTTTTCTACTGTGTTTTCTTTCATAAGCAAACCCCTTCCCATTTTTATGATCCGAATTATCCTAACTGGTCTCAATTTTAACAGTTTTTTTAGAAACCGTCCATAGATTTTTTATAATTTAATGCGTCTTTAGCGGCATGTACCGCCATCTTAGCGACAATTTTCTCATTCTTTCGGAATTCAAACCATAAATAACGCGGCTGTTTTCTCCTGTACGGAATTTCATGCAGGCATAATGCCGCTTGCCAGGCCTGTACAGCAAAAAAGCAGACAGCCGGGAACGCCGCTCCCAAAGCCGTCTGCTTCGCTTCATTTATTCTTCTGTTTTTTCTTCTTTGACTGGCACGGCGCTCACCGTTCGGATCACCTTGTTTTCTGCCTTCAGGATACGGAACACATAATTTCCGTATGTGACCTCCGCCCGCTCATTTTCCTCCGGCAAATGTCCGAGCCTGGAAATCAGGAAGCCGTTTAGGGTATCAAAATTGTCCCTGTCTTCCTCCTCAAATTCGATCTTTAAGGCATCCTCCACGTCGTCGAGCGGCGCCTGTCCCGAAAGCAGGAACGCGCCGTTCCCGCGCTCCACGATGTCCGGCTCCTCCTTGTCGTACTCATCCATGATATTTCCGACGATTTCCTCCAGGATGTCCTCCATCGTCACAAGGCCGGCCGTCTGGCCGTATTCGTCCACGACGATCTCAATGTGGATTTTCTCGGACTGCATTTCCTTAAACAGCGCGTTGATGTTCTTCGTCTCCGGAATAAAGTGGGCTTCCCTCAAAAGCCCGGGGATTTTGGAAATAGGCTTGTCCAGATCCTCCCTTTTTTCGGCAAAAGCCAGCATGTCCCGCATGTGCAGGATCCCGACGATGTTGTCGATGTCCTCTTCATAGACCGGGAACCTGGAATTGACGGCCTCCTTCACCACGAAGGCCATGGCTTCGGAAAGGGGCATTTCCCCGTCGAGAGCCACCATGCTCTTTCTGTGGGTCATGATATCGGCCGCTTCTTTATCGTCAAACTCAAAGATGTTGGTAATCATCTCGGCCTCGCTTGCCTCCAGGACGCCTTGTTCATGGCCTTCGTTTACCATGTACATGATGTCCTCCTCGGTCACGTTCTCGCCCTTTGCGTGGATGTCGATGCCCATGATTTTAAGAACAACATAGCCGACACCTTCGATCAGCCAGGTAAACGGCGAAAATATCTTAATCAGCACGTTTACCACGGACAGCGTCTTATAGCAGAACCGGATCGGGCTCTTTCCGGCAATCCGCTTCGGAATCACCATGCCGAAACAGATCAGGAACGATGCCAGAAGAAGCAGGGCAACCACATAGGACACTGCTAAAGCCAGGGCCGGCGGAAGCTCAAACGCCCCCGAGACCGCGGCCCGCAGTCTCCCTGCCGCCCACACAAGGGACAGAGCGCCTGTGAGAAGCCCCACAAGGCAGGTTACAAGCTGGTTTGTACGGATGAACGAAACGGGCGATTCCTGAATATGTAAAAGCATTTCCGCTTTTTTATTCCCTTCGTCCCTTTCGTCCTCCAGCGCACTCGTATTCAGTGACTGGACTGCCGCCCCAAAACCATATAAGACGGCATACAGGAAGACTGCCGCAAACAGCAGCAAAATCCCTATCCATGAATTACCATCGTCCATGAGAAATCTTAACACTCCTTTAACTCTTTTGTACATCAATATAGCATTCTTTGGGCATTTCGTCAACTGCCGCATGCAGCCTGGCTTATGTAACCAGCTCCAGGCTGATCCGCAGGGCCTGGTTGACACGCTCCGTCAGCTCCCCGTCGATGTGGCAGATTTTCTCTCTGAGCCGCTGCTTGTCGATGGTGCGAAGCTGCTCCAAAAGAATCACGGAATCCTTCACCATGTCGCACTGCTTGGCACTTAACTCCACATGGGTGGGCAGCTTTGCCTTATTCATCTTCGAGGTGATCGCCGCACAGATCACCGTCGGGCTGTGCTTGTTGCCCACATCGTTCTGTATAATCAGGACGGGACGGACGCCTCCCTGCTCGGAGCCGACCACCGGCCTCAAATCCGCATAATAAATATCACCGCGTCTGATAATCACATTTTTCACACTCCGCTGCTGCAATTTGGGTTTCCCCGATACAGGTAGTATTGACAGTATATGATTACCTTATGCGTTTCCGGCCGTTTTTGCCTTACAAAAGCACGTCTGACATGGCAATGGGACGCCCGCCTTCAAAATAGACCCGCGGCACCCGCTTCGTGATGGTGCAGGGGATCTCGTAATGGAAGCCGCCGCTTCTTTCTGCCAGCTCCTCCATGGTGATCTCCTCGCTGCCGTCGCGGCCGAGAAGCGTCACTACATCGCCCTCTCTCGCCTCCGGGATCCCGGTCACGTCGGCCATGAGCTGATCCATGCAGATGCGGCCAAGGATCTTCGCCCGCTTTCCGCAGATCAGTACGTCGCCTTTTCCGGAGAGGTTCCGCGGATAGCCGTCGCCGTAGCCGATGCTCACGGTGGCAATCCGCATGGGCGCTTCGGCTTTATACGTCCCGCCGTAGCTTATCTCGGCGCCGGCCGGAACCTCCTTGATAAACGTCACAAAGCTTTTAAGCTCCATGGCAGGCTTTAGCCGTAGCCCCGTCTCTGCTGTCTCGCCGGACGGATGAAGGCCGTACATGGCAATCCCGGCCCGGACGGCGTTTAAATCGGCCTCCCGGAATTTCATAAGGCCGGCGCTGTTGGAACAGTGGCAGACCGGGATGTTAAGCCCCCGCTCCGAAAGCATGGTGACAAAGTTTTTAAACTTTAAAAGCTGCCGCTCCGTCGTCTCCCGTTCCCTTTCGTCCGCCTTTGCAAAATGGGTAAAAATCCCCTCGATTTCGATGCCGGGAAGGCGGCTTATGGAAAGGGCCAGACCGGCCGACGCCTCGTTCGGCTCCATGCCGATGCGGCTCATGCCGGTGTCCACGGCCAGGTGGATGTTTGCCGTTTTCCCGAGACGGACGGCCGTTTCCGAAAGCTTCTCTGCCTGTTCCTTACGGAACACGGGAAGGCGGATTTCCCGGTTTACCATCTCCTCGAACCGGACGGGCGATACCGGCCCCAGAACGAGAATCCACTTTTTGATCCCGTCCTCCTGAAGCCTTACGGCCTCATCGGCCGCTGCCACACCGTAGCCGCAGACAAAAGGCTCAATGGCCTTTGCCGTCTGGGACGCCCCATGGCCGTAGCCGTCGGCTTTTACGATGCCGATGACCTTTGTGCCGGGCGTGAGCCGTCCGGTGAGCAGTTCCATGTTCTCCCGGATCCGATCCAGATGCACCGGCGCATACGCTCTGTCAGGAAGTCTCATCGTTTCGGCCCCCTTTCCTCTTCTGCCCGTTTCAGTACAGCCCCCAGGCAGTCTGCCAGCTCTCCCGCCAGCACGGAATGCGTTCCAAACCGCCTTTCGGCCTCCTCTCCGGCCAGGCCGTGGAGCCAGACGCCGAAGGACGCCGCTTCGCATTCCTCCATGCCGCAGGCGATCAGGCCTGCGATGATGCCGGTGAGCACGTCGCCGGAACCGCCCTTTGCCATGGCAGGAGAACCGCTTCGGTTGACAAATACCTGGCCGTCGCTTCCGGAAACCACCGTGGCCGCATCCTTTAAGACGCAGGTGACGCCGCAGCATTCCGTGAGAGAAACGGCTGCGCCGATGAGATCTTTTTTCAGTTCCCCAACCGAGGTTCCCGTAAGCCTCGCCATCTCGCCGGGATGGGGCGTCACGATAATATTTTCCGTAAAGTAGGTCTTAAGCTCCGGATACTCTGCCGCCAGGTTGATGGCGTCCGCATCCATAATAATGGGGACGCAGGCATCGCTTAAGATGGTTTCCGTCAGTCTCCTGGCATACGGCTCTTTTCCCAGCCCCGGCCCTAAAACGATCACGTCTGCCCAGGCGGCCTCTTTCCGCAAAAGCGCCTGGAATTCCTCCGGCGCTTCCCCGGCCATGGCCGGATCATAAGTGGAAAGGATGGCCTCCGGAAGCCGCGCCTGGAGAATTTCCCGGTTGGTTTCTGTCGTCAAAATTTTCACAAGTCCGGCTCCGCACCGAATGGCGGCAAGCGCCGAAAAATAAGCCGCCCCCGCCATATTTTTGGAACCGGCAGCCACTAAAACCTTTCCGAAGGTGCCTTTATTGGAGTAAGCCGGGCGCACGGGAAGCTTTGTCAGGTCGCCGATTTCATAGGAAAAGACATGCCCGTCCCCGCCGGCTCCCGGCGGAAAGCCAATGTCAGCGACAATCAGCTCCCCGCAGTATTCCCGCCCGGGAAACAGCGCCTGTCCAAGCTTCATCTCCCCGAAGGTCACGGTCACATCGGCGCGGACGGCATATCCCAAAACGGCTCCCGTGTCGGAGCTGATGCCAGACGGCATGTCCACGGCCACCGTGAGTGCCGGCTCTCCTGCCGCATTCTTAAGCTCTGAGATGAGCTCTGCCATCTCCCTGTATTCGCCCTCCACATCCCTGGAAAGGCCGACTCCGAAAATCCCGTCGATGACGGCGTCGCAGGGCCCTGGGATCCAGTCCCCGGCCGTCTCCACCGAAATTCCGGCTTTTTTTGCAATTTCGAGCTGGGCTAAAAACTCTCTGCTTTCCCTGCCGCGCAAAGACGGGATTAAAATCCGGCAGGAATAGCCCCAGAACGATAAGATCCTGGCGGCGGCCGCCCCGTCGGCGCCGTTGTTTCCCGTGCCGCAGACAGAGAGCACCGTCCCGCCTGGACGGATCCGCTTTTTCACGGCCTCAGCCACAGAAAGGGCTGCCCGTTCCATAAGAACCATGGACGGGATCTTAAACTCCTCCATGCTCACCCGGTCAATTTCCTTCATTTCTTTCGCGCTTACCAGTTTTCTCATTTTTATGCCTCCCCGACGGCGAATGCCATGGCGTATTCCTTCGTGTTGCTGATGGAAACCTCCAGCCGCACGATACCCAGGCGTTTTGCCGTTTCCTCTGCTTTCCCGTAAAGGCACACAAACGGCTTCCCCAGCGGATCCCTTAAGACTTCGATATCCGCCGGCATAAATTCCCGAAAGCCTGTGCCAAGTACCTTCGATACGGCCTCCTTGACAGCAAAATTGCCGGCCAGGAAAGAGGCTTTCCCCTTTGCCAGCCGGCGTTCTTTCTCCGTATATACACGCGCCAAAAAAGCCTCTCTCTCACAGGCCTTTTTGATCCGTTCAATCTCAATCAGGTCGCAGCCAGTCCCCATTACCATCCTTTACGCCTTGACCTCCGTCTTTTTCCCGGTTTTCGCAGTCTTTTTTGCCCGCTCCTTCCGCTCCTTCTCGTCCTGCATGCTGCATACGCGGTAGGACAGCCGCATCAGGCTCTCGGACAGGTGGACGTTTTCCACAACCACGTCGTCCGGCACGTTGAGGTCGGTGTGGGCAAAGTTCCAGATGGCCTTGATGCCGGCCTTCACAAGCCTGTCGGCAATCTCCGGCGCCTTGGACTTCGGAATCGTAAGGGCTGCGATCTGCACCTCGTTTTCCACGATGAACTGCTCCAGATCTTCAATGCCGCGGATTTCCACGCCGCGCACCACGAGGCCGATTAACCGCGGGTTGATGTCAAACATCCCCTTGATGATGAAGCCGCGTTTTTCAAAATTCGTATAGTTTGCGATGGCCTGTCCCAGGTTTCCTGCGCCGATGATGATAAGATTGTGCTGCCTGTCGATACCCAGGATCCTGGCGATCTCCGTGTACAGGTATTTTACGTTGTAGCCGTAGCCCTGCTGGCCGAAGCCGCCGAAGTTGTTGAGATCCTGGCGGATCTGGGACGCCGTCACCTTCATCCTGGCGCTGAGTTCGTTGGAAGAAATCCGCTCGATCCCCTCCTCCATCAGTTCCCCCAAATATCTATAATACCGAGGCAGCCTGGAAATCACTGCCTTGGAAATCTGCTTCTGGTCTACCATAATTTACTTCCACCCTCTCAAGGAATTTCTGTCCGTCATATTGTTGTCCTGTCAAAACTCTGCATATTCCCATGCAAAATACAACCGTTTCCGTCTATTATACCATGTCCGCTGCGCAGCCATGGTGCCTCCGGCGGATTTTAGCGCTCGGATTTTTGCGGTAAACGCAAAAACCGATATGCGCTGGTATAATAACCGTTTCCGTCTATTATACCATACCCTCCGAATTTGTCAAAGCCTTCACAAAGGTTTTTCGACGCTTTTCCGAACTTTTCTGCAATGCAGTTCCGTCCCGAGGCTTCCCTTGAAAAATCGCGGATCCTGTATTATACTAGGAGAGATCGGTATTTTTTGACCTACACATACTGTCAGGAGGAATTATGATATTATCGTGCAGCAATATCTGCAAATCCTTTGGAAGCGACGACATCTTAAAAAGCGCTTCCTTCCACATAGAAGAACATGAAAAGGCGGCTATCGTCGGCATCAACGGCGCCGGGAAATCCACGCTTTTAAAGATCATCGTCGGCGAGCTGGCTCCCGATGCGGGCGATGTCGTCCTTTCAAAGGGGAAAACCTTAGGCTACCTGGCTCAGAACCAGGATTTAAAAAGCCACCAGACCATTTACGACGAGATGGTGGACGTCAAGCGCCCGGTGATCGAGATGGAGGAAAAGCTCCGTGACATGGAAATTTCCATGAAGTTTGCCGAAGGCGAGGAGCTCCAGTCCATGATGGACAGTTACAGCCGTTTAAGCCACCAGTTTGAGCTCATCAACGGCTACGCCTGGAAAAGCGAAATCATCGGCGTCTTAAAGGGCCTTGGCTTTTCGGAGGAGGACTTTTCCAAACAGATTTCCACCTTATCCGGCGGCCAGAAGACCCGTGTCTCCTTAGGAAAGCTCCTGCTTTCAAGCCCCGACATCATTCTTTTAGACGAGCCCACCAACCATCTGGACATGTCCTCCATCGCATGGCTGGAGACGTACCTTTTAAATTATAAAGGAAGCGTCATCATCGTGGCCCACGACCGCTACTTCCTCGACCGGATCGTCACGAAGGTCATCGAACTGGACGGCGGGAAGGCCACGGTCTTTTCCGGAAATTACACGGCATACAGCGAGAAAAAGGCGCAGATGCGTGCGATCCAGATGAAGGCCTATTTAAACCAGCAGCAGGAAATCCGCCATCAGGAGGCAGTCATTGAAAAGCTCCGCTCCTTCAACCGGGAAAAGTCCATCAAGCGCGCCGAGAGCCGGGAAAAGATGCTAAACAAAATCGAGGTGCTGGAAAAGCCCACGGAAATCAACGACGCCATGGACATCCGCTTAGAGCCCAACATTGTGAGCGGAAACGATGTCCTGACGGTCCATGACCTCTCCAAGTCCTTCGGTTCCAACCACCTGTTTTCCCATGTGGACTTTGAAATCCAGCGCGGCGAGCGGGTGGCGATTATCGGAGACAACGGCACGGGAAAGACCACCATTTTAAAGATTTTAAACGGCCTCGTGGAGCCGGACACCGGCGAAATCATCCTGGGCTCCAAGGTTCATATCGGTTACTACGACCAGGATCATCAGGTTCTCCACATGGAAAAAACGCTGTTTGAGGAAATTTCTGACGCCTACCCGGGCATGACGAATACCCAGATCCGCAACACCCTGGCCGCCTTTTTATTCACCGGCGATGACGCCTTCAAGCGAATCGGCGACATCAGCGGCGGCGAAAGGGGACGCGTCTCCCTGGCAAAGCTCATGCTGTCGGAGGCCAATTTCCTAATCCTGGACGAGCCCACCAACCACCTGGACATCACCTCCAAGGAAATCCTGGAGAGCGCCTTAAGAAGCTATACGGGAACTGTCCTCTACGTGTCCCATGACCGGTATTTCATCAACCGGACAGCCACGCGGATTCTCGATCTCACCAACGGGTCGCTTGTGAACTACATCGGGAATTACGATTACTACCTGGAAAAGCATGACGACATGATGGCCGCCCATTTCGGCAGCATGGCACCGACCCCTGTCTCTCCGGCTGCGGCGACGGCGGCGCTTTCCAAAGCCGGAACATCCGCAGGTGACGGCACCAAGGCCGACTGGAAAGCCCAGAAGGAAGAGCAGGCCAGGCAGCGGAAGCGCCAAAACGACTTAAAAAAGCTGGAGGACGAAATTCACCGCCTGGAAACCAGGGATGGGGAGATCGACGGACTGCTCTGCGAGGAAGCCGTGTTCACCGACGTGAAAAAGCTTATGGAACTCAACAGGGAAAAAGAGGAAATCTCCAAAAAGCTGGAAGAATTATATGAAAAATGGGCCGGCCTTGCCGAATAGGCAGGTATGCGGCCCCATAAAAAGGGAGGAGCCAGCGGCACACGCCGCTGGCTAAGTATGAAAAAGTTATTTATAAAAAGGTCTGGCACCTTGTTACAGGAAATAAGATACAGGAAATTTGTGAAGGAATTATGATTAGGATGTGAAAAAAATGTGAAACATTTCCTTCATGCACCCTTTCCTTCCATTTTGATGCAGTCCAGAATATCCCTCACCGTCACAATCGAGGAATAGTCCTCAATCCGTGTATCGAAGGCATCTTCCACCTCCGACAGCACATAAATCACAAGGAATGAATCCAGTCCCAGGTCTTCGATCAGCCTGGACTCCGGCGTAATCTCCTCATCCGTATATGCTTTCAGAATTTTCTTTAACACATCCATGTCTATTCCTGCTTCCCATACTGTTTCATAAAATATTTCATAATGTCCTTTCTCGTGACAATCCCGATGAAGGATTTTTCATCGTCCAGCACAGGCACAAAATTCTGATTCAGCGCCTTGTCCATCAAATCCTCCATCCGGCAGTCGGCATTGACGGGATAGTTGTCGGAACGCCTCGGAACTGCCATGACGGAAATCCGTTCCGCATCCTGAAGGCTTAAGTCAAGCTGGTTTTTTATGTACCAGAGAAGATCGCCCTCGGTCAGGGTCCCCACGTACCGGCCCTGACGGCTCACGACCGGAACAGCCGCATATTTATGATGTTCCATCTTCTCCAGTGCCTGTCTCAGGCTTTCGTCGTCATGGATATAAGCCACGTCGCTTTTCGGCGTCAGAAAAAACAAGATATTCATTTCAAGTCTCCTTTAAAATCCCAAATCTTCGTCGATAAATATGATTTCCACTTCCATCCCCTGACATGGCCGCTCAAGGATCACGGTGGCACAGCAGATCCGCTCCGGGCTTGTGCATTCATAACACTGTTTCCCGCCGTCCGCCGCACACGGCGTCTTCGTCTGAAGCCGCAGGGCGTTTTTCGCAGCAGCCACATTCCGCGCCCGCTTCATCGCCGCAGGAAGATCCGGCTCGATCTTGTTCCGGCCGACGACATAAAATACCCGCTTTGGCCCAAACAGGCTGGCCGCCAGCCGGTTCCCCGTCCCGTCAATGTTCACGATCTCGCCGGTTTCGGAAACACCGTTGGCGCTCAGAATGTAGACGGAAGCATCCCTGGCCTTAAGTCTTGCCTCCTGTCCCGGCGTCAGCCAGTGCCAGACGATCTCGTTGTCCTTAGAAAGACATTCATCAAGCCCCATTTCCTTCACGGTCATGGAACCTCCGAAACCCACAAGCTCGCCGTGGATCTTTCCCTTCAGGTATTCTGCCGCCTCTTCCTTCGTCGGAAAATAGGAAGTGTGGAATCTATGCCCCTCAAAATTCTTTTTCAGCAGCTCGTAATTCATATGTAAGCCCCCTCTGTCATGCTGTTGCATTTTACGATTCTATTTTAACACAAAATGCCGGAAAATGTGCGGCCAGCATGTGAACTTTTTATTAAATTTTACAAAAAAGTGGAGTAGCATGCCGTAAAAATTATGGTTGACACAGCCGGATTCCCATGCTAGAATGGACGGAAATATGGAAAGGATGCTTTTTGCCGCCGGGTAAGAAGTTGAGCGCCAGGCTTTCTATCGTTAGGCCTTTGAAGATAGAAAGCTCTGGCGCATTTTTTGTCTGTCCGGGGCTTTTGCATACGAGGAGGAAATCATATGTCAAACACAGGCCTTCGGGAATTTTTCCGCCACACTGCCCTGAGCGTACTTGGAACCCTTGGGGTATCCTGCTACATCCTGGCCGACACCTTTTTTGTCTCAAAGGGCTTAGGCGCCGACGGGCTCACAGCGCTGAATCTTGCGATCCCCGTCTACAATTTCATCCATGGCACAGGTCTCATGCTCGGCATGGGCGGCGCCACAAGGTTCTCCGTGCTGAAGAGCCAGGGAAACAAAAAAGAAATCAGCCGTGTGTACACGAACACCGTCTATGCGGCCGCTTTCTTCTCCCTTTTGTTCTTTGCGGCCGGCCTGCTTTTTTCACGGCTTCTGGCTTTGATGCTCGGTGCGGACGAAACCGTTCTGGAGATGACGGAAACCTATCTCCGGTGGCTGCTTCTTTTCGCGCCCGCCTTTATTTTCAACGATGTCTTCCTTTGCTTTGTACGCAACGACAGCGCGCCGAAGCTCTCGGCAGCCGCCATGCTTACCGGAAGCATCGCCAACATTTTCCTGGATTACATTTTCATTTTCCCGATGGGGATGGGGATTTTCGGCGCCATTTTCGCCACCGGCCTTTCGCCGGTCATCAGCATGTTTATCATGCTGCCCCACTGGCTGAAAAAGAGACATACGTTTCATTTTTCTGCCGGGCGCAGGCCGGAGGCTCCCGTCATCGGCCAGGCGATGGCCCTTGGCTTTCCCTCCTTTGTGACGCAGCTTTCCTCCGGGATTGTCATGATCGCCTTCAACGGGATCATCCTCTCCCTGGAAGGCAACACCGGCGTCGCCGCTTACGGCGTGGTTGCCAATCTGTCCCTTGTGATCGTTGCCGTATATACGGGAATCGCCCAGGGCGTCCAGCCGTTGATCAGCGATTCCTACGGGCGGGGCGACCGGACGGGGATCCGAATCATGCTCCGGTACGCGATGACCTCCATGGCTGCTTTGTCCGTCCTGTTTTATGTTTTGATTTTTGTATTCGCACAGCCGATTGCCGCTGTTTTTAACGGCGAAAGCAATCCCCTGCTCCAGGAAACGGCAGAAACCGGCCTCCGGCTCTATTTTATATCGTCGGTCTTTATCGGGTATAATATCATACTGGCAATCTTTTTCACATCCGTGGAAAAGCCGCTTCCCGCCCACATTCTGTCGCTGCTTCGCGGGCTGATCCTGATTCTCCCGGCAGCGTTCCTGTTCTCCTCCCTCTGGGGGATGACCGGGGTATGGCTTGCCTGTCCGATTACGGAGTGTTTCGTCGCCCTGTTCGGATTTGTCATAGAAAGAAGCAATCAAGGAGGAACTTTACGTGAAAATCGAAGAAAACAGCGTACTTCTCGTCATTGACATCCAGCAGGAGGACTTCATCGGCATGCCGGAGGATGAAAACGAAGCGGAAAAAGACAGCCGTTGGGACTGTATCCGCAATGGAAAACGGGTGCTGGACGTCTTCCGCGCGAAAAAGCTCCCTGTCATTCAGATCAAGGAAGTGCACAGAAAAGATATGGTGGATTTCGGGCGGGAGTTAGACGGCTCCGAGGGCATTCACTGCATGGAAAATTCCCCGTACACCGATTATGCCAAACTCACCTATCCCATCGAGGGGGAATACCGGATCACCAAGCGCAGATACAGCGCCTTCTTCGGCACAGACCTGGAAATCCTTTTAAAGGGGCTTCATGCCAGAACCCTGTATCTCATCGGCGGCCTGACGGACGTGTGCATCCACTATACCGCCGTCGACGCACATCAGCATGACTATCATATCCGTGTCGTGACTGATGCCGTGGCCGGTTCCTGCCCCGAAGCACACGCCTATGCGTTAAAGGCCATTCAGTATCTCCAGCGGGATGCGCTGATTACGGTGGCGGATGTGGAATCGGAATAATGCATGGGCTGCCGCCCCAGGGAGATTTCTCTGTGGGGCGGCAGGGCTATATTATTCTCTCTTTTTTTCCGCAATCCGGCTGACACACGTCTCTATCTCTTCTACCGCATACAGCGGCAGGTTCACCAGCCAACTCTCCTCTTTATAATCCGCCATTGAAGTCCGAACAGATATTTCAGGACTGTATTTTTCATAGTACGTTTTCAGGCTCTTGGCTTTTAGATTAACCTCTGCCTTGACCTCCACAGGTACCGCCTGCAAACCGTTATCTACGACAAAATCCACTTCACAGGTGCCGCGGTCGTTGGTGTAATAGTAGATACCCAGGCCGTCTATGGTTTTCAGCTGCTGGCATACATACTGTTCCGTCAGAGCCCCCTTAAATTCGGTAAACAGGTCATCTCCATCCAGCAGAATACGCTGGTGCAGGCCTGACATACAGCCAAGAAGTCCCACGTCGACCAGATACAGCTTAAAAGCTTTCAGATCCTCATAAGCTTTCAGCGGAATTCCTGCCGCATTGACACGGCTGACTTTGTGAACAAGCCCGCAGTCACATAGCCACATAATTGCCGCCTCATATTCTTTTGCACGCCCTCCCTCACGCACCAGGCCGTAAAGGAATTTTTTATTTTCCTTTGCAAGCTGAGAAGGGATGCTGTTCCAGACCATACGGATTTTCGGAACGATTTCGAGAGGCGCATGTTTGGAGAAGTCCTGCTCATAAGCGGACAGAATGCGTCTTTGGATTTTCCTGACTTCATTGAAGTCCTTTTCCTCCGCAAAGCTCCGGACAGCCTCCGGCATGCCCCCAATAAAATAATACTGTCTAAGTGCATCCATGTAGGTCTGGCTGAAGGACGCCACCATCGAATAGTCCTGCCTGTCTAAAAGCTCTGCAAACTGTTCTCCGACGACCGCCATCAAAAATTCTTTAAAGGAAAGCGGATACAGACTTAAAAAATCCACTTTGCCAACGGGAAAGGACGTCCCCTCATGCAAGGCAATGCCCAGCAGGGAACCTGCACAGACAATATGATACTGGGGAACATTTTCATAAAAGTATTTAAGTGAAGAAAGCGCCCTCGGCACTTCCTGCACTTCATCAAAAATCAAAAGCGTTCTGTCAGGATCAATTTTTCTTCCGGCATACAGCTCAATCCCCATAATCAGGCGATCCGTATTCAAATCGGAGGCAAACAGCTCTGCCATTCTGGAGTTGGAATCAAAGTTGATATAGATCGTATCCGCATACGCCTTTCTTCCGAATTCCTTCATCAGCCAGGTCTTACCCACCTGCCTTGCGCCTTCGATCACCAGCGGCTTGCGATGCCTGCTTTTTTTCCACTGAAATAGTTTTTCTATTGCGCTTCGATACATCGTCACACCTCCCCTGCGGAATATGATACCTATAATATATCAGGGCTTTACATTTTTTGCAACGAAAAAGTGTGCATTTATAACATTTTTTACAACGAAAAAGTGATATAATTTTACACTTTTTTCAGCGAAAATATGTATTCCATAAGTTTCTCTTCATAACCTCAAAAAACAGAGGCGCCCCGCCAAAAAAACGGGCCGCCTCCGCCTAACATCATTCCAGATAGTCGAGCGCATCAATGGGCTCGTCCTCATGCAGGAATTCAAAATAAAGATTGTTCCCCTCCACCGAATAATATTTCGTCGGCTCCGCAATATAACCGATGACGTCGCCTCTGTGAAGGTATTCGTTTTCCACCACCGGGATTTCTTTCAGCTGGCCGCAGACGGCGCCGTAACCGTTTCCGAAATCCAGCTTCACGAAGCTTCCGATTTCTTCGTTGCTCCCGATTTCCAGAACGCGGGCATCGGCCGGCGCCATGACCGGCGTGCTGATGTCGCTCTGGATGATGTTGGCGGGATTGCATTTGTACTGTTCAAGGGTCGGGAAATACGTGGTCGTATCCATGCTGTAACCTAAAATAATATTTCCCATGACCGGCCAGGATAAACGGCTGGTCTCCGTAAATCCGAGTGCCAGCGTATCATTTAGAACCGTACCGGCTTCCTCGGCCGCCGGCACCTCGGCCATGTTGATCTCCGCCGATTCTGCCGGATAAACGATTTCCTTATCCTCGGCCGGAACAGCCTCGGCGTCCTCGCCTCCCGTCTTCACGGCTTCGTCAGCATTGGAGCTTCCCGCCACATGGGTGGGCGTTTCCTCTTCGCTTCCAGCAATGACACCGTCCGGCTCCTGGATTTCCAGATACGGGCTTTCCTCCATGTACTGGCTGCCTCTGCGGATTTTAACCGCGCCTGCCGCGGCAACAATAGTCAGCAGGCCCAACACAAGCATCACAAGAACAAACTTATCCTTGAAAAGCTGGTTTACTTTCTCTCTCACGTTTTATCACCTCGGTAGTAGTTTTACCAAAGCGATGGTTCTTATACACGCCGCGCATGTTTTTTCTGCTGCCCTGCCGTTTTTTAAACAGGATTTTTGTCCTTATCTAAAATTTCCACATCCTGAAAATAATAATGGAGAAGTTCCTTATAATCATAGCCCTCCCGCTCCAGAGCATTTGCGCCGGCCTGGGAAAACCCGTATCCTGCCCCGATCCCCTTGCAGCTTACGCGGATTTTCCCGTCCAAGTCTTCAAAAGAAAAACAGGGGGACAAAAGCCCCAGAGCGTACTGGACTTCCTCGCCTGTATAAAGGTTCCCGCAGATCTGAAGGCTCGTCACGTAGCCGGATGAGTCCCGCTCCGCAATCTGGATTTCCTCCGGAAGCGCCTCCGCCTGCACCGCCCCGCCATCCGGGATTTCATTTAACCGCCTGGCAAGCTCCGCCGCCGTCCATGTGGTCTGGCTCAAAAAGCCGTCGGCTTCCAGATCGCCAGGACTCACGGCCGCCTTTAAATACGGGAATTCCTCACCGCCGCTTCTCGTCTGCCCCGCCGCTGCCCGGCAGAAAAACGGCGTGATCCACGTTCCGCCGTAAAACAGCGTTTCCCCTGCCGTCTCAGAAAGCGCCTCCCGGATAGCCTGGTAGTTTTTGGAAAACATGTCCTCACCCCAGAGCTTTTCCATCTGGGCACGGCTTAAACAGTCGATGTCCAGCGCCTCCTCCGGGATCGAAGACGCCCCGTCCAGTTCCCGGTAAACATGGGTACGCGCAAGAACGGCCTGGGCCTTTAAGGTTTCGCTCCCATAATCGGCTGGAATCTGTCCGGCCACGACGCCGATTAAAAACTCCTCGGCATCCACGTTTGTCACACGCCCGTTCCGCTCCACGGCCACAAAAGGCCCGTCCCCTTCCGCTTCTTCAAAATGCCAGCCATCGCTCTCCCTGCCGGAGACAGCTAGCGTCGTCACATACGGAATCAACACCATCAAAAGCAGCACGCAAAGAAATCTTCTCATAAAAAACGGCTCCATCCCACAGACTTTTTTATAAAGTCTATGAGACGAGCCGTTTCTTTAGAACCGGATCACCGGCCCATTATTTCATTTCCACCTTCACCTTTTCCAGATGCCAGATGTCTCTCACATACTCCTCGATGGTACGGTCGGAAGAGAACTTGCCGCTGCATGCGGTGTTTAAGATCGCCGTCTTTGCCCACCATGCCTCGTCGCGGTATGCCTTGTCGATCTTATCCTCGGCCTCGATGTAAGCGCGGAAATCCTTTAAGATAAAGTAGGTATCCGCCCTGTCGCTGTTATAAGTATTGAGCAGCGAATTGTAAATATCGCGGAACATCTCCGGATCCTGCGGCGCATAGTAGCCGTTGATGAGCTGCATCAGCACCCGGCGGATATCCTGGTCGGAGTTGAAGATTTCCATCGGATTGTAGCCGCCGTTCTTTTCAAGGTTAATAATCTCGTCGGAGGAGGTGCCGAAGATGAACATGTTCTCCTCTCCCACCTCTTCTGCCATCTCCACCGTAGCGCCGTCCATGGTGCCGATGGTGAGGGCGCCGTTTAACATGAACTTCATGTTTCCGGTACCGGAGGCCTCCTTGCTGGCCGTGGAAATCTGCTCGCTGACATCGGCAGCCGCGAAGATCAGCTCGGCGTTGGAAACGCTGTAATCCTCGATGAATACCACCTTAAGCTTTCCGTTAATGGAGCGGTCGTTGTTGATCACATCGGCCACGGAGTTGATGAGCTTGATGGTAAGCTTCGCCCTGGTGTAGGCCGGAGCCGCCTTGGCGCCGAAGATAAACGTCCTCGGGATGATGTCCATGTTCGGGTTATCCTTTAACTGGTTGTACAGGTACATCACATGAAGGATGTTCATGAGCTGACGCTTGTACTCATGGAGACGTTTTACCTGCACATCGAAGATGGAACGCGGATCCACGTCGATGCCGTTGTGCTCCTTGATATACTTGGCGAGGCGCAGCTTATTGTGGTACTTGATGTTCATGAACTCCTGCTGGCATCTTGCATCGTCTGCGTAGACGGCCAGCTTCTTAATATGGGACAGATCGCGGATCCACTCGTCGCCGATCTTATCCGTCACCCAGTCTGCAAGAAGCGGGTTTCCATGAAGGAGGAACCGTCTCTGGGTAATGCCGTTTGTCTTGTTGTTGAACTTCTGCGGCATCATCTCATAGAAGTCCCGAAGCTCCTGCTTCTCAAGGATTTCCGTGTGAAGCCTTGCAACGCCGTTTACAGAGAAGCTGCCCACGATGGCAAGGTGTGCCATCCGCACCTGTCCGTCGTAGATGATTGCCATCTTGCGGATCTTCTCGTTATTGCCGGGATACAGGCGCTTGATCTCTTCCACGAACCGGCGGTTGATCTCCTCCACGATCTGATAGATACGCGGAAGCAGACGGGAGAATAGCTCAATAGGCCATTTCTCCAGAGCCTCGGACATGATCGTGTGGTTCGTGTAAGCGCAGGTCTTCGTGGTGATCTCCCATGCCTCATCCCACTCCAAATGCTCTTCGTCCACCAAAATCCTCATGAGCTCGGCCACAGCCACGCTCGGATGGGTGTCATTCATCTGGAAGACTGCCTTCTCGTAGAATTTATGGATGTCGTCATGTTTTTCCTTATATTTTTTCACAGCCCGCTGAACGCTTGCGGAGATGAAGAAATACTGCTGCTTTAAGCGCAGCTCCTTGCCGGCATAGTGGTTGTCGTTGGGATAAAGCACCTCTACGATGGTCTTTGCCAGGTTCTCCTGCTCCACAGCCTTCTGGTAATCGCCCTTGTCGAAATCGTTTAAGGAGAAGGTGTTGACCGGCTGTGCGTCCCAGATCCGCAGGGAGTTGATGATGTTGTTGCCATAGCCCACAATCGGGATGTCATAGGGAACTGCCATGACGGACTGGTAGCCCTTCTGGACGAAATTGTTCCGGTGGCCGTCCCACTCGGTGTCCACGTAGCCGCCGAACTTGACCTCGGTGGCGTACTCGGCACGGCGGATCTCAAAGGGATAGCCATCCTTTAACCACTCATCCGGGATTTCCTTCTGGTAGCCGTCTTCAATTTTCTGGCGGAACAGGCCGTAGCGGTAGCGGATGCCGCAGCCGTAAGCCGGATAGCCAAGGGTCGCAAGGGAATCCAAAAAGCAGGCGGCAAGACGGCCGAGGCCGCCGTTTCCGAGGGCCGGGTCGCGCTCCTGGTCCTCAATGGCATTCAAGTCAAACCCAAGCTCGTCAAGCGCCTCTTTGATCTCCTTCTGGGCGCAGAGGTTGATGATGTTGTTCCCAAGGAACCGTCCCGTTAAAAACTCCATCGACATGTAGTAAACCACTTTTACGTCCTGCTTTTCGTATTCCTTGTGGCTGGCGATCCATTTGTCGATGATAATGTCCTTTACGGCCATGGCGACGGCATGGTACACCTGGGCCGGCGTTGCCTCGTCGATGGTCTTGCGGTACAGGCTCTTTACATTGTAAACAACCGTCTTCTTAAAGAGTTCTTTATTGATATTCTCCAAACCAGTTTCCTCCTAGTTTTTTATTTCTCTACTTTCACGACTCCCAGGGCGACATCCTCTCCGTTGATGTTCCACTCCTTCGTATAGCCGTCCGCCTCTCCGGTCACGATGGCGTCGGCCAGAACCTCGTCCTTCAGCCCGTCCTCATACTTTTTCATGATTTCTGCCAGCTTCTCATTTCCGCTTTCATAGACGCGGATATGATCCATGACTTCAAAGCCGGCTTCTTTTCTCATGGTCTGGATCTTGCTGATCAGCTCACGGTAGAAGCCCTCTTCCAAAAGCTCCGGCGTCATGTTGGTGTCAAGCACGACCGTAACCGTGTTGTCGCCCTCGGACACATAGCCCTCGGTCTGCGCCATGTCGATTAAGAGATCGTCCTTTGTAAGCTCAACCACCGTATCGCCGAAGGTGAATCTCAGCATGCCCTCTGCGTTCAACGTATCCATGGCCTGGTTTCCGTCAAGCTCCGAAAGTGCCTTTCTGATGTTTCCAAGCTGTTTTCCGTATTTCGGCCCCACAGTCTTAAGCTGCGGCTTAAAGGTGTAGGACGTGAATGCGCGGACATCGTCCGTAAACTCCACGGCCTTCACGTTCAGTTCGTCCTCGATGATCTCCTGGTAGAACTCCGGAAGCTCACGGGGCGCCTTTACGAACATACGGCTGATGGGCTGGCGGTTCTTAATGTTTGCCGTATTTCTCGCTGCACGGCCCATGACGACGATCTTTAAGACCTCGTCCATCTTTTCCTCCAGATCCCCGTCGATGAAGCTCTCGTTTACCTCCGGGAAATCGCAGAGATGGATGCTCTCGGGTGCCTCCTTGTCGATGCTTCT
Source organism: Eubacteriaceae bacterium Marseille-Q4139 (assembly GCA_018223415.1). Lineage (NCBI taxonomy): Bacteria > Bacillati > Bacillota > Clostridia > Eubacteriales > Eubacteriaceae > Eubacteriaceae bacterium Marseille-Q4139. The sequence continues at coordinate 180,997 of JAGTTQ010000001.1, forward strand.
TACGAGATTCTGGTAGATTTCCTCGGTCATGAACGGAACCATCGGCGCCGCCGCCTTGGAGATCGTCACCAGCGCCGTGTAAAGCGTCATGTAGGCGTTCACCTTATCCTGCTCCATGCCCTTGGCCCAGAACCGCTCGCGGCTCCGTCTCACGTACCAGTTGCTCATGTCATCGACAAAATCCTGAAGGGCTCTCGCTGCCTCCGGGATCCTGTAATTTGCCAGGTCGTCGTCCACCTCTTTCACCGTGGAATTTAACTTGGAAAGCAGCCATTTGTCCATGACCGTGAGTTTTTCGTAATCCAGCGTATATTTTGTCGCGTCAAATTCATCAATATTCGCGTACAGCACAAAGAATGCATACGTGTTCCAGAGGGTTCCCATGAACTTCCTCTGTCCCTCCATGACGGCCTTTCCGTGGAAACGGTTGGGGAGCCACGGCGCGCTGTTGATGTAGAAATACCAGCGGATCGCATCGGCGCCGTATTTCTCCAGGGCGTCAAAGGGGTCGACGGCATTGCCCTTGGACTTGCTCATCTTCTGGCCGTTCTCATCCTGGACATGGCCGAGGACGATGACATTCTCATAGGGCGGCTTGTTAAAGAGAAGCGTCGACTCCGCAAGCAGGGAGTAGAACCAGCCTCTCGTCTGATCCACGGCCTCGGAGATAAACTGGGCCGGGAACTGGGCCTCGAAAAGCTCTTTATTCTCAAACGGATAGTGGTGCTGTGCAAAGGGCATGGCTCCGGAGTCGAACCAGCAGTCGATGACCTCCGGTACCCGGTGCATTTCCTTACCGCATTCGGGGCAGGTAATCACCACATCGTCGATAAACGGCCGGTGAAGCTCCACCTCGCCGGTATCGCCGTCCATTTCCTTCTTATATTTCTGAACCACATCCCCATAGTTGGGGCTCATCTTCTTTAATTCTTCCCGGCTTCCGATACAGTGCATATGGCCGCACTCACACTGCCATACGGGAAGCGGCGTTCCCCAGTAACGGTTTCTGGAGATGCCCCAGTCCTGGACGTTCTCCAGCCAGTCGCCGAAGCGGCCCTTTCCGATGGATTCCGGGATCCAGTTGATCTGATTGTTGTTTTTAATCAGGTCGTCCTTTACGGCCGTCATCTTGATGAACCAGGACTCTCTCGCATAGTAGATGAGCGGCGTCCCGCAGCGCCAGCAATGGGGATAGCTGTGCTCAAATACCGGCGCCTCGAATAACAGGCCTTTTTCCTCCAGATCCTTTAAAACCATCGGGTCTGCCTTCTTGCAGAACACACCGGAGTAAGGAGTCTCGGCCGTCATCTCGCCTTTTCCGTCCACAAGCTGTACGAACGGCAGGTCATAGCGGCGTCCCACCTGGGCATCGTCTTCACCGAAGGCCGGTGCAATATGGACAACGCCGGTACCGTCGGTCAGCGTGACATAGTCGGCGCATGTCACATAGAAGGCCTTCTTGTTCTGCTTCTCGCATGTCTTAACGGCACAGTCAAGAAGCGGCTCATATTCCTTATATTCCAGGTCTTTTCCCGTATAAGTCTCTAAAATCTCGTAGGCCGGCGTCCCGTTTTCCTTATCGGCAAGCTTGCCAAGCACCGTATCAAGAAGCGCCTCTGCCATGTAGTAGGTATAGCCGTCTGCCGCCTTCACCTTCACGTACGTCTCCTTCGGGTTCACGCAGAGGGCCACATTGCTGGGAAGCGTCCACGGCGTCGTTGTCCATGCAAGGAACCAGGCGTCCTCGCCCTTTACCTTAAAGCGGGCGATGGCGGAGCGCTCCTTCACGTCCTTATAGCCCTGGGCCACCTCGTGGCTGGAAAGCGGCGTCCCGCAGCGCGGGCAGTAGGGCACAATCTTAAAGCCCTTGTAGAGCAGGCCCTTGTTCCAGATTTCCTTTAATGCCCACCATTCGGACTCGATATAGTCGTCATGGTAGGTGACATAGGGGTGATCCATGTCGGCCCAGAAGCCGACTGTGTTGGAAAAGTCTTCCCACATGCCTTTATATTTCCAGACGCTCTTTTTGCAGTGCTCGATGAAGGGCTCTAAGCCGTATTCCTCGATCTGCTCCTTGCCGTCTAAGCCGAGCATCTTCTCCACCTCAAGCTCCACAGGAAGGCCATGGGTGTCCCATCCGGCCTTTCTCGGCACCATGTATCCCTTCATGGTCCGGTATCTCGGGATCATATCCTTGATGACGCGGGTCAGCACGTGGCCGATGTGGGGCTTTCCGTTGGCCGTCGGCGGGCCGTCATAGAACACATATGGTTTCCCCTTTCTCCGGCTGTCGATACTCTTCTCGAAGATTTTATTCTCTCTCCAGAATTTCTCCACCTGCTTTTCCCTGTCCACAAAGTTCAAATCCGCAGACACTTTCTCGTACATGACACAAATTCCTCCAATCTTGTCTCGTCTGCTGCTTTCTCTTCACAGCAGCTTTCAATTTTTGTGTGCCGCAGTAACAAGAGCCCGTCCGGCAGGGGATTCCTGCCCGCGGGGTGTTTTTGTTTCACAGGAACAAAATTTTCCATGAAATGAAAAAACGCCCTGTTCTTGCGAACAGGACGAATGTACACTCGTTATACCACCTATTACTGCATACTGACATATGAGTTCCCGATAACGTGGGAAATCCGGGCAAGCCTACTAAAGCCTTCAGCCGCCAGCTCGGGAGTGATGTTCCGCCTGCATCCGGCACCGGGCTTCCATCGTCCCCGGCTCGCTTTGGCCTTTCCTGCAAACCTACTGTCTCCGTCGTTGCTTTTTATATAGACTATCTCCATAATTATAATGAAGTCAGGTTGAAAAGTCAAGAATTCTCTTGGGAAAATGCGAAAAAAAGGGCTTGTCAGCTCCAGTCCTCTCTTAACAGGGCATACATCTTCATATCCAGAACCTTCCCGTTTTTCACGGCATTGCTTCTTAATGTCCCCTCCAGCCGGAAGCCGGCTTTTTCAAGCACACGGCAGGACGCCGTATTGCAGGCAAAGGGCTCTGCAAAAATCCGCAGGATATCGGTGTTTTCAAAGACATGGCGGCAGAGCTGCCTGACGGCGCTGGCGCCGTATCCCTTTCCCCAGTACGGCTCTCCCAGGTAATACCCCAGTTCCGCCGTCTGCGAATGGATGTTCTGGCAGCGCTCCGCCGATATGCTGCCGATAAGGGCGCCTCCGGCCGTGACGGCGAAGGCAAAGACCCTGTCTTTATCGGCGGCCAGCATGGCCGAGAGAAATTCTTCCGCATCCTTCCCCTGATAGGGATACGGAATCCCGTCCCGCAGATTGTCCAGAATTTTTTTGTTGTTTAAGAGGGCAGCCAGCGCCTCCTTATCTTCCATACGCCATTCCCTGAGCTCACATTCCATAAAAGCTCCTTTCCCATCACCGTGCAAACACGTTTTTGTCCAGCCATTTACAGATATAGTGGGCGATCAGGTTTCCTGCCAACAGGGCGAAAAACAATTTTACATATTTCATGATGATCTCTCCTCTCTCTGTCCAGTATATCGGATTTTCGGAAAGGATTCAAGGCCGCCCGCGCTGTTTTTTTCGCCGATTTTCCGCCATATTCCCGCCTTCCGCCCGTCCCGTCTGCCTTTGTTAATATTTTAACTTTCAATTTGCCTTTTCCTTCTATTATTGCTATAATAACCGAAATACAAAAGACTCCGGCGGGCCAGGCAGAATCTCGAGCCGGCTTTCTTTATGCCCGGCCGGATTCCCAACGAAGCGAGGAGAATGAATATGGACAACCGCAACCTGACGCTTTTGACAGACCTCTATGAGCTGACAATGATGCAGGGCTATTTTTATGAAAAGGATGCCAATGAGACCGTCATCTTCGACGCCTTTTACCGTGCCAACCCGGACGGGAACGGCTACGCCATCGCCGCCGGCTTAGAGCAGGTCATCGACTACATCGAAAATCTCCATTTCGATCAGGAGGACATCGACTATCTCCGCTCCACCGGCCTCTTTAAAGAGGATTTCCTGGAGTATCTGCATACCTTCCGTTTCACCGGCGACATTTACGCGGTTCCGGAGGGCACCGTCGTCTTCCCGAGAGAGCCTCTCGTCAAAGTCATTGCCCCGATCATGCAGGCACAGCTCATTGAGACGGCCCTCTTAAACATCATCAACCACCAGAGCCTGATTGCCACCAAGACAGCCCGGATCGTTCATGCTGCCCACGGCGACGGCGTCATGGAATTCGGACTGCGCCGCGCCCAGGGCCCGGATGCCGGGATTTACGGCGCCCGCGCCGCCATGATCGCCGGCTGCATCGGAACCTCCAATGTCCTCTGCGGCCAGATGTTTGACGTGCCGGTAAAGGGCACCCACGCCCACAGCTGGATCATGAGCTTTCCCGACGAGCTGACGGCCTTCCGCACCTATGCGAAGCTGTACCCGAGCGCCTGCATCCTTCTGGTGGACACCTATGACACGTTAAAATCGGGAATCCCCAACGCCATCCAGGTATTTAAGGAAATGCGCGAAGCCGGAATCCCGCTGACCTTCTACGGGATCCGCTTAGACAGCGGCGACCTGGCCTACCTCTCCAAGGAAGCGAAAAAAATGCTGGATGCGGCCGGCTTTTCCGACGCCGTCATCTCCGCCTCCAACGACCTGGACGAGCACCTGATTTCCAGCTTAAAGCATCAGGGCGCAACCATCAACTCCTGGGGCGTCGGCACAAACCTGATTACCTCCAAGGACACGCCTTCCTTCGGAGGCGTCTATAAGCTGGCCGCCATCAAGGACAGGAAAACCGGAAAATTCATCCCGAAAATCAAGCTGTCCGAGAATACGGAAAAAATCACGAACCCAGGCAACAAGACCATCTACCGGATTTACAGTGCAGAGAGCCATAAGCTGATTGCCGATCTGATCTGCCTTGTGGGCGAAAAATTTGATACGGCAAACTCTCTCCTGCTCTTCGACCCCATTGAGACGTGGAAGAAGACGCTTCTCGCGCCGGGCACCTATACGCTGAGAGAGCTTCTCGTCCCGGTGTTCCAGGACGGCCTCTGCGTCTACCGCTCCCCGAAGGTCATGGACATCCGGGAATACTGCCGGAAGGAACAGGAGACCCTCTGGGAGGAGACAAAACGTCTCGTCAATCCCCATGAAGTCCATGTGGATCTTTCCCATGAGCTGTGGCACATGAAAGCACAGCTTCTGGACGCCTATCATTTTGATTAAGAGGAGGAATGCATCATGAGTGCGACAGATATTGCAAAATCCATCGACGTTGATCTGGAACTGATTAAAAAACAGGCAAAGGACGTGACCGAGGAACTGATTCAGGTTTCCGGCATAAAGCCGGGCGAAATCCTCGTCGTCGGCTGTTCCTCCAGCGAAATCGCCGCCCATAAAATCGGCTGCTATTCCAGCAAGGAAGTGGGCGAAGCCGTTTTTGACGCCATTTACGGTGCGGCCAGGGCCCACGGCGTCCTGCTGGCAGCCCAGTGCTGCGAACACTTAAACCGGGCTTTGATTGTCGAAGAGGAGACGGCTGTAACATACGGCCTTGAAATGGTAAACGTGGTTCCTCAGCTTAAGGCCGGCGGCTCCTTTTCCACCGCCGCCTGGAACGCATTTGAAAAGCCGTGTGCCGTGGAATCCATAAAAGCCCACGCCGGCATTGACATCGGCGACACACTGATCGGCATGCATTTAAAGCATGTGGCTGTGCCGGTCCGCACGTCCGTGAAGGAGATCGGCTCCGCCCATGTGGTATGCGCAAGGACACGTCTTAAATACATCGGCGGCGAGCGGGCTGCCTACCAGCACGCATAAAGGAGGCACAGGATGAAAGGCAAGCCAGCAAACAGCATTCTCCGGTATCTGATTACTGTTTTGGCATCTGCCGCGCTGATCATGGCCTTCAATATCTTCCTGGACGGGATGTACCTGATCGGTGCCCCGGATGCCGGGGATGTGGAAAAAGTTACCGTTTCCTACCCGGAGGTCTCCGACGCGCCGAAGGAATTCTCCGATGAGGAAAACATTAAGCTGGCCGTACAGCTCACCGGCTTCCTGCGGTACTCGCTTTTTGAGAAAGCCCCGGAGGGTGACGCGCCCTTAATGACTGTCACCTACTTTTTAAAGGACGGCACAGCCGTCGAGATTTCCGCCAGCCGGGACACCGTATGGTGGAAAGGAAAAGCCCGCGCCATAAAAGAGAAAGAGATGTTTATCAATCTGGCGGAGGGGATTTTCTTTTTGGATGAGGTGATGGAGTAATATTTCAGGCGGCCAGGGAACGAAAGCCGTGTTCCCTGGCCGCCTGTTGTTTATCTCCATCGTTATGACTCAAAGATATCTTTCTATGAACTCTGCCGGCGTCAGAATCTCCGGCTTTTCAAGATCCATGCCGCCAAAATCCTTGTCGCCTGTAATCAGGATATCGGCGTTTTCTGCAACAGCCGTATAAAGCACGGGATAGTCGTTCATATCCCGAATATGAAACAGACCGCCTTTCATTTTGCGCGGCGTATAAACCAGCTCATAGCCCAGCGCCGATAAAAATCTGTCCATGCTGTCACGTTTTTCCGGAAATTTTCTTTCCGTCACTGCCATCAGTTCTTCCACAACAAACGACGAAAGTACCAGCGTATGATTCCGGACGATGTAATCCAACATCCGTTCAAACCGTTTCCCCGGAAAAAAGATCATTGAAATCAGTACATTCGTATCCAGCATTATTCGCATTGATATTGGTCACGCCTTTCCGCCCGGATTTCCTTTACCAGCTCCACAACATCCTGTTCATCTTTCAGTCCGAGCTCCTCTGCCGCCCCCTGAAAGGCCTTCTGTGCTTCTAACAGTGCATTGACAGAGGCATTCATCATCACAACCTTATTGCCTTCCTGTATGAACAGCACCTTATCTCCGTCTTTCACGCCAAGCAGCTTCCGGATCGCAGCAGGAATCGTAATCTGGCCCTTGGAAGTAACTTTTGCAAGCTCCATAGAACGTCCTCCTTTCCTATCTGATTCACGGAATTCCTTGTATTCCTTACATTCTCATTATACTCTGAAGGACGCGAAAAAGCAACAGATCAATTTTACCAGGCTATCACCCTTCTCTCCCCAAAATCTCCCGCATCGCCTCCGCGCCCTTTCGAAGCGCCTCCGCATTCACCGGGATCAGGGACTCCTTTGACGCGCCGAAGACCTCTTGGAACGCCGCCGTAATCTGTGCAGAAGGCAGAATCTGTTCCGCCTCATTGAGTGCCCCGAGCATGATGATATTGGCAAGGCGGATGTTTCCCATGGCCTCGGCCATGCCGCTGACCGGAAGATAGTAAGCCTGCACGTCGTCCCGCGGCACCTTCTCCTCCACGAGGCTGGAATTGACAAACACGGTTCCGCCCGGCTCCACCTGGGACATGAACTTGTGGAACGCCGCAATGTTCATGAAGACAGCGGCCGTCGCGTCGCCTTTAATGAGCGGGGAGCCGATGGGCTCGTCTGCGATCATGACGGAACAGTTGGCCTCGCCGCCGCGCATCTCCGGTCCGTAGGACGGGCACCAGGTCACTTCCTTTCCTGAAAGAAGCCCGCCGTATGCAAGAAGCTGTCCCATGCTCATGACGCCCTGCCCGCCGAAGCCGGCGCAGAATATTCTATGGATTTTTCCCATCACGCGCCCTCCTTTGTCTTGTCCTTATAAACCCCGAGAGGATAATAGGGGATCATCTTCTCCTTCACAAATTCCATGGCCTCTGCCGGCGTCTTTCCCCAGTTGGTCGGGCAGGAACAGAGCACCTCGATAAGGGAAAAGCCGGTGCCCTCCCTCTGAACCTCCAGGGCCTTTTTGATGGCTTTTTTCGCCTTTATGACGTTGGCCGGTGAATTGACGGCCACGCGCTCGATATAAGCCGCCCCGTCCAGGGTGGACAAAAGCTCGCAGACACGGATCGGGTATCCCTGGATATTCACGTCACGTCCAAGCTGTGCCGTCGTGGCCTTCATGCCGGGAAGCGTCGTCGGCGCCATCTGTCCGCCTGTCATGCCATAGATTCCGTTGTTGATAAAAATCGTCGTGATCTTTTCTCCCCTGGCCGCCGCATGGACAATCTCTGCCATGCCGATGGAAGCCAGGTCGCCGTCGCCCTGGTAGGTAATCACAAGCTTATCCGGGTGTACCCGCTTGATGCCGGTGGCCGTCGCCGGCGCCCGCCCGTGGGCCGCCTGGATGCCGTCAAAATTAAAATAGTCAAGAGCCAGGACGGCGCAGCCCACCGGGGAGATGCCGATGGCTTTTTGAAGCTCGCCCATCTCCTCCAGGCACTCGGCTAAGAGCCTGTGCACGATCCCATGGGAACATCCCGGGCAGTAATGGGTCTGCACATCGGTAATTCCCTTTGTCCTTTCAAATAAAACTGCCATTATCTGCCGCCTCCCATCACATTTCTTCCGAACTCCAAAAGCTCGCCTACGTTTATGAGGACGCCGCCGGTATGTCCGAAAAAGACTACTTTATTCTTATCGTTGCAGGCCAGCCGCACATCGTCGATCATCTGGCCCATGGACAGCTCCACGTCCATATATTTCCGGATTCCTGTCCGTTCAAAGGCTTTCTCCGGGAACGGCCACAAGGTCTTTGGCCGGATCATGCCGACACGGTACCCCTCGTCCCGCAGAGCGTTCACTGCCGTCCTTACGATTCTCGAAGCCGTCCCGTAGGAGACGAACGCGTACTCGGCATCCTCCATCCGGTAATCCTCGTGCTGCGGCTCGTTTTCCTCAATAACCTTATACTTTTCAAACAGACGGATATTTTCCTGTTCAAGGCCGGCCGCATCCAGGTTCAGGTTGTAAATCCTGTGGGGCTCGCCGTCTCCTTTTCCCCGCAGTGCCCAGTCCTTTTTCGGCAGCTCTCTTGCCGTCGGTTTCCTAAGTTCCACCGGCTCCATCATCTGACCGATGAGGCCGTCCGCCAGGATAATCACCGGCGTCCTGTAAAAATCCGCCAGGTCAAAGCCCTCCTGCACCATGTCTGTCAGCTCCTGGAGATTTCCCGGCGCCAGCACGATGTTGTGGTAGTCTCCGTTGCTGCCGCCCTTCACGCACATGTGGTAGTCCGCCTGGGACGGCTGGATGCCGCCGAGTCCGGGGCCGCCGCGCATCATGTTGACAATGACGGCCGGAAGCTCTGCCCGCGTGATGTATCCGATGCCTTCCTGTTTCAGGGCAATTCCCGGCGAGGACGACGAGGTCATGGCTCTGGCGCCTGCCGCAGCCGCACCGTACAGCATATTGACGGCCGCCAGCTCACTTTCCGCCTGGACAAAAGTACCGCCAACCTTCGGAAGCTCTTTGGAAAAATACTCCGGGATCTCGTTCTGAGGCGTGATGGGATAGCCGAAGAAATACCGGCAGCCCGCCTCGATGGCCGCTTTTACAACGGCCTCATTTCCTTTTAAAAGCACTTTTGCCATGGTTATCCCTCCGTTTCTTCCTTTTCAATCCGTATGGCTGTCTCCGGGCACATCCTGGCACAGCTTATGCAGCCGATACAGTCGTTTAGCCGGGCCGGCACCGCCGGATAATACCCCTTTTTATTTACTGCTTCCTTTTCGATCTCCAGGACATGTTTCGGACAGACGGATACACATAAGCCGCAGCCCTTGCACATTTCCCTGTCGACCGTAACGATTATGTTTGCCATCGCATCTTCCTCCTTTTCTCCGGTTTTAAAGCCATTCTGCCCTCATATGGTACTCCATCGGGAAAAAATCTCCCGAGACTTCTCCCAATAACTGCTCCCATCCCTTTACTTCGCCGCACATGCAGGCCGTGTACCGGATGGGGACGCCGCATTCCCTACTCACCTGCCTTAAAACGGCGTCGCCATGAAGAATGTCCTCCGGCACCGTCTCATGGATCAGGTTCGCATTGTTCACAAAGCCGGTCACGGGAAAGCCAAGGACACGCTCAAGGCTCTCTTTCTGCTTAAGGATCGCCGCCGCATCGCAGGTTTCCGGCCGGAACACGTTCACGATCATAAAAAAGTCGATCTCCTCCCGTTCCATATCCGGCCTGAGCCGCCCAAGCACTGCCGCCCCGGCCTCGCTTCCGCCGAGATCCACGACGCACTGACAGCGTTTGTCCAGAAACGGGACACGGATCCTGGCAGATAAGGCCGGCATGTCGCTGCTGTCCTGGCGCAGGCTCGAAGCGATTACTTCAATCCCCTCTTTTTCCAGGAGTTCCGCCCGCTCCCTGGAACGGAAATAGACGTTCACAATATCAAGATCGGCCAGCATGACCCGCTCGGCTTCTTTTTTCAGCCGCCTCGCATAATTGAGGGCGAACTCGGTTTTCCCGCTTCCGTAATGGCCGGTGATGATCCGGATTCTCCTGTCCATCGTGCCATCCCCCCTTACGTTTTATATTATTTCACGTTTCTCTCTACCATTATCTTAATTCAAACGGAGCAATCCGTCAATTTATTTGTGCATATTTCCCTTTTATATTTATTTTTTCACAAACTTTTTATTCATATTTTACAATTTGATTCAGCTTCTAAAAAACAAAAAAACTTGAATTTTTTTTGCTTTTTATCTTGACAAATCACGAATCATGCATTATGATATAGGTGAATGGACATATTAGAAGTGGAATTCCACTATACTGGAAATTGCTTCTAGTATCATTGGCGCAGGCCTAGCCTGCGCCACTCTCCCTAAAATAAGAAGACCTTGAAAAAGGTCTTTTTTTGTTTCCGTTTTTCTTTTCGGCCCACATGAAGACGCGGGCGGCCTGGCCGGAGGACTCTCCCCACAAAAGCTCCCCTTACAAAAAAACAGGCCGCCGAAACCGGCGGCCCAATCATTCTTTTATTCCTCAACCATGATATTTAAAATCACTTCGTTTGTCTCTTTCATTCCCTGCTTTGCAAGGCGGCCTACGTTCTGAAGAGTCTTTTCGATGCCGCCTCCGACGATACCGTCGCCGCCGCAGAAATTCTGGCCCCTCTTATACATGTAATGGCCCATGATGCCGGCGTCCACAGCCTCAGCGATCTTGGCCGCACAGGAGGCCTTCGCACCGTCGCAGATCATGCCGGAAACAATGGCAACTGCGTTGGAAACCGTGCTTGTGACATCCTCGAAATCGCCGCCGTTTAAGTAGGCGATGGCAGCGCCTGCACCTGCGCCTGCGCTGACGGCGCCGCAGTATGCGGAAAGACGGCCAATCGGCGTTTTCTGGTGGATGGTTGTCAGGTCAGAAAGAGCCAGCGCGCGGTAAAGCTTCTCCTCACCGACGTTTAACTCTCTCGCATAGACGATAACCGGAACCGAGGAGGTAATGCCCTGGTTTCCGCTTCCGGAGTTGATGATAACCGGCAGCTCACAGCCGTTCATGCGGGCATCGGAGCCGGCCGCCGCATAAGCGCGGGCTCTGGTCTTGATGTCGTTTCCGTTCATCTCCAGCAGGACTTTTCCGATGTTTGCGCCGTACTCGCCGCGCATGCCTTCTTCTGCGATTGCCATGTTGCACTCAATCTGCGGAGTCAGGACTTCCCGGATGTCCTCCACGTCGACGGTGTTGACAAAATCCCAGATGTCTTCCATATTAAGGAGCGTCCTGTCGGTCAGGCCTTCTTCGCCCTCTCCGTCTACCGGCACTTCCTTAATAATTTCGCCGTTTCTCTCAATCAGCACGATATTGGTATGGTAGTTGACGATCCGCACCTTGGCATAGTCGTCTCCCTTATAAAGCGTCACGACAATCTCGAAGGTGAGGCCGGAATCCACATGCTCTACCTTGATTTCCGTCTCCTTCAAAAACTTCTTCATGGCCTCGATCTGCTCTTTGGATACGGAGGCAATAACCTCAAGCTCCTTGTCCGGATCGCCTGCAACGATGCCGGCTGCGGCTGCGGCCGGGATTCCCTTTAAGTGGTCGGTGTTCGGCACGATGACAGATTTTACGTTTTTAATGATGCTGCCGCTGGCTCCCACGAGAACACGCTCCGGAAGCTCACCAAGCACACGCCTCGCAACGGCGCCGGCGTAAGCCAGGGCAATCGGCTCTGTGCAGCCCATGGCCGGGCGCAGCTCCTCTTTTAAAATCTGGATGTAGGCGCTGTACTTTGCATTTGTCTTTTCCATGTTATCTTTCCCCTTCTCTGCGTTTTTTCTTCTGATTTCCACACGTTTCGACTTGATTTCTTTTTTAGATTACTGTACCATAGAAAAAAGCAAAAGTAAAATTTAATGTTTTTATGACATTGTTTAATTTTTTTTAAGTATGAAAGGCAGGTACCATGGAGCTTCGAGAGATCCGGACGTTTTTAAAGGTCGCCCAGTTAAACAGCTTTTCCCGCGCTGCGAAGGAGCTCGGCTATTCCCAGGCCGCCGTCACCATCCAGGTCAAGCAGCTTGAGGAGGAGCTGGGCACCCACCTTTTTGACCGCATCGGGAAACAGACCGTGCTGACCCATCAGGGAACCATCTTTTATGAATACGCGTCTTCAGTCATGCGGGACCTGGCATGCGCCAGGGACGCCGTCTGCGGAAGCAGGGAACTGACCGGGCGTTTAACCATCGGCACCATCGAATCCATCTGCGCGTCCATCTTCCCGGAGCTTCTGTCAAAATTCCACAGCCTTTATCCGAAGGTCAGCGTAAACATCGTCCTGGATTCCCCGGATGTGCTCTTAGACCGCATGAACAAAAATGCCATCGACCTGGTGTACCTCCTCGACAAGCGGATGTACGACCAGAAGTGGGTGAAGGTGTTCGAGGAGCCGGAGGAGGTCGTTTTCGTGGCCCCCGCGGCGCATCCCTATGCGAAAAGGAAGAAGCTGGCCCTTGAGGACGTGATCGCCAGCCCCTTCATCCTGACGGAAAAAGACGCCAGCTACCGATTCGTTCTCGATCAGTACCTGGCGTCCCGCCATTTAAAAATCGAACCCTTCTTAGAGATCGGGAACACGGAATTCATCATCCGGCTCCTTCTCTCCGGCTCCGGTTTTTCGTTCCTCCCGGAGTTTTCCGTGCGTCCCTTTTTAAATTCAGGAGAGCTGGCCGTCCTGCCGGTAAACGGCTTTCACATGCGGATCTGGCGCCAGCTTCTCTACCACAAGGACAAATGGGTGACGCGGGAGATGTCCGCCTTCATCCGGCTGGCCTCGGATCACTGTGTAATCCCCTAGCCCACGTGCTTTCCTTTCCCGGCTTTTCCGGGCAGAAGCACCAGCACAAAGGCCAGGGCCATCAATCCCAGGCTCACCAAAATCGTGAGGCTGTACCCGCCGGTCATGTCGTAGAGGCGGCCGAACAGCGCATTAAACGGCGACGACAGCAGCATACCTGCCATGGATATGTAGGAAAACGCCTCTCCGTAGGCATCGCCCTTCCAGTAAAGACGGCAGAACAGCGGAACCATCACCGACGACACCGGAAGGGTCACGCCGTAAAGCAGGGCGCCTGCCGGGATAGCCCAGGAAATGCCGGTGAGCAGCAGCGCATGTCCGGCCATGGCGATGGCAGCCGACAAAAGGAAGGCCCGGACGGCGCCGATGGAATCGCTGGCTCTCCCCAAAAGCAGCTTGCTTGCCATGTTGCCGAAAAGAGACAGGGATGTAAGCATGGCCGAAACCGTCATCGTGAGGCCCGCAGCCAGGCCGCAGGGCGTAAGGAATGTGTTTAAACAGCCGCTGGCCGTCGATGCGGCATGGGCGCCAAGGGCGGCGTAAAAGACCGGCTGCCTCAAAAGGGCCGAAAGGCCGGCTTTCTTTCCATTTTCTTCGCTTTTCTCTTCCTCTGCGGCTTCTTCTTTTTCTTCCCCGCTTCCATAAGGCAAAAGCCCCATATCCTCCGGCCGGTACCGGAACACGAAAAGAGAAAACGGCAGAATTAGAATAATCGCCAGAACACCGGAGAAAACATATCCGGCACGCCAGCCGAAGGACGGGATGATAAAGCCGAGGGCGGCGCTTCCGATCATGCCAACAAGGCCGGAAAACGCGGCGGAAATGCCCACAGCCAGGCCGCATTTTTTATGGAACCAGTTGGAGAGCAGAATCGGCGCCGGGATAAAGCAGAGAAACGCCGAGGCGATCCCCTGGATCAGCCCGACCGCGTACCAGTGCCACAGCTCCTGCGCCATGCCCATGAGGAGTGCACATCCGCCCATGACGGCGGCCGCCGCGGTGATGACGGCCCGGACAGGGTACCTGCCGAGCCATTTTGCCGCCAACGGCATCGCCAGGGCCAGGCTCACCGAATAAAGCATCCGGTAGGAGGAAAGCTGCCCCATCTCAAAGCCAAGCTCCTGACAGACCGGAGAATAAAAGACGCCGGCACAGTTGTGGAGAAGCCCGAGGCTCCCGCCCTGAAGCGCGCAGCAGCCAGCCAGGATGAACCATGCGTAATGAATCGGATATCGTTTTTCTGTTTCCATGCGGATTTCCTTCCTGATTTTACTCTGCCTGCCGGATTACGATTTCTGCATGTTCACCGATGGAGACAAGGAGCGTTTCCATGTTTTCCTCGGGAATGGAAATGCAGCCGGAGGTGTACTGATCGCCGTCCGTAAGGCAGTGGAGAAAGATGGCAGAGCCCTTTCCCGGAACCTGTTCTTCGTTGTAATCCAACGCCAGGCAGTAGTCGTACCAGGGAGAAATGGAGGCGAGATTCTCTGCCGATGTCCAGTCCTTTCCGGCCTCCTGATTTTCCGCGAAACGGTTGTAAAAGCGGCTTTCCGGATCATCCACCCAGACGTCGCCGTCCTTTACCTGGCGGTATCCCATGGCGCAGCCGGGATCTTCTTTTATCCCGAACGCCATGACAAAGCCGTAAGTTCCGGAAGGCGTCTTTTTATCGCCCTCTTTTTTCTCCTCCGGGGAAGCGAGGCCCGCGCGCCCGATGAGGCCTGGCACGGAAAAGACGGCCTCTCCGTTTTTATAATAGGTCACTTCCGCCGCACTTTCTTCCGGATCCGGGACTTCCACCAGGATCACGTCTTCTGCCTGGGGCTCTTTTTCTTCTCATTCCCATCCCGGCCCGACAGGGGCTTCTTCGGCGGCAGAGGCGGAAAACGCCGTGCCGAATAAAAGCGCTGCCGTCACAAATACCCCTGCAAACCATGTCTTATATCTTCTCTTTTTCATGGGCCCTGCCTCCTACTGCTGCTCTTTTGCTTTTGCCGCCTTCTCCCGGCTTTTATTTACCTGGCTGGACAGGAGCTTGTCCAGATAAATGGACTTAAACTGCTTGCTTGCCAGCGCCTGCTTCACCGGCGGGAGATTTAAAATCACCGAGAACATGGCCGCCATGGCGCGGTGGTTCGCAAAGGCCTCGTTGTCGAATACCAGGTTCTGGAGCGTACCCTTTTCGATAGCCTGCAAAATGAAGCGGTGGGTGCTGTTGACCGGCGTGATGATCTGGATCGGCCGGCGTTTTAAGACGATGGTCTTCGTCGGGCAGTTCCTCGCGCAGACACCGCAGCCGAGGCAGATTTCCTTGTTGATGACCGGGCGCTTTTTATGGGTCGTCTCATCCTCTTTCATGGTAATCGCAAGCACCGGACATACCTTCTCGCATTTCCCGCAGCCGACACAGCCCTCTTCGCCGATTTCCGGCATGTAGTTGGTGGTGGCCACCGGCTGCATCGGGGCAAACCGCCTTGCCGCCTGAAGCGCCTCGCAGCAGCAGCCGCAGCAGTTGCAGATAAAAGCCGGGTTCTCCCTCACGTTCTCGCCGATCTGCACCAGGTTTGCCGCATAGGAACGCTCCAGCGCGTCCATGGCCTCCGCCTTGGAAATGAGCTTCGCATGGCCGCCGTGCTCGGCCAGGGACCTTGCCACGTTCCCAAAGGTCAGGCAGACGTCCCAGGGCGCGTCAATCTCACAGGGATGTCCGGCATGGTAGGCCTTATGGCGGCAGTAGCAGAGGCCAAGGCCGATGTAGTCGGCTTCCTCTACGATATGGCTGGCCCGCTCATAGTCTAAAATGTGATTCATGTGCTCGTTGGTGAGCACCGGCTCCTGGACGTAGACGCGGCCAAGCTTCGTCTCTGTGGCATAGAAAAGGTCTTTTACGAAATCCTCTTCCACATTCATATACTGGTAGTAGAGTTCGCTTAAGTATTTCTGGTCGATGTCTCCACGCGTCCGCATGAGGGCAAACTCGATGAAGCCGGCCATGGGCGGCGGGATTACGAATTTCCTGACGCCGTTATGCTCCGAGTCCACCAAAAGCGCCTTTTCGCAGAGCTGGTCCAGCACCTTTTCTGCCTTTGCCTCCGAGGTATTCCAGATCCTTGCCGCCCGCTTGATGGTAAACGGCCGGACAGGAAGAAGCGCCATGACCCTGGCTTCCTTTTCCGTAAACAGTACCTGCAAAATTTTATAGAATGTCTCAGAAGCCGGTGCCCCCTGGGTAAACCAGTTGATCCGCTCTTCCAGGCTTTTGTATGCGTCCTTCGTCGTAAGATGTCCCATAGATTCCTTCCTTTCTGTTCTGTTTTCCGCTGCCCCGGGCCCCTGTCTTTCCGCCCGGGAATAGATTTCATAACCTGACTTTATATTGTATCATTTTTCTCGCCCGAATCCAACATTTTTTTGAAAATTTTACCGAAAAGAACTTGCAGGATGGGAAAGAAGTTTATATAATGAACGTAATCTTTCCGGAATCCTGACCCACGGATAACCTGGATATGAAAAAAGTTCCGCCATACCCTGCGGAACAGTACAGGCCGGCCGAAAGCCGGCAGATTGGAGGAATTTCCTATGGGAAAACAGAACATCGACTGGGCAAATCTGGGCTTCGGCTACATTAAGACCGATTACAGATATGTTTCCAATTTCAAAAACGGCGCCTGGGATGAGGGCGGCCTGACGACCGATGAGAACATTGTATTAAATGAGTGTGCAGGTGTCCTTCAGTACGCACAGACCTGCTTTGAAGGCCTGAAGGCCTATACGACCGAGGACGGCCATATCGTTACCTTCCGTCCCGACTTAAACGGAGAGCGCATGGAAAACTCCGCAAAGAGGCTGGAGATGCCGGTATTCCCGAAGGAGCGCTTTGTCGACGCAGTCACGAAGGTTGTGGAGGCAAACGCTGACTTCGTTCCGCCTTGCGGCTCCGGCGCAACCCTCTATATCCGCCCCTACATGTTCGGGACAAACCCGGTCATCGGCGTAAAACCGGCAAGCGAGTACCAGTTCCGCACCTTCACGACGCCGGTGGGCCCGTATTTTAAGGGCGGCGCAAAGCCGATCACCATCCGCGTCTGCGACTATGACCGTGCGGCCCCCCATGGAACAGGCCATGTAAAGGCCGGCCTCAACTACGCCATGAGCCTTTACGCCATCGTGGATGCCCACAACCAGGGCTTTGACGAGAACATGTACTTAGATTCTGCCACGAGAACGTATGTGGAGGAAACCGGCGGCGCCAACTTTATCTTCGTCACAAAGGATAACACCGTCGTAACTCCGAAGTCCTCCACGATCCTGCCGTCCATCACGCGCCGCTCCATCCTCTATGTGGCAGAGCATTATCTCGGCCTCAAGACGGAAGAGCGTGAGGTTCCGTTTGCCGAGGTCAAGGACTTCGCCGAGTGCGGCCTCTGCGGCACGGCTGCCGTCGTCTCCCCGGTCGGAAAGATCGTCGACCACGGAAAGGAAATCTTAATGCCAAGCGGCATGGAGAAGATGGGCCCGATCACCCAGAAGCTCTACGATACCTTGACAGGAATCCAGATGGGACGCATCGAGGCGCCGGAAGGCTGGATCCATGTAATCAAATAGGAACTTGTCCCGGGGGCTGCCAGCGCAGCCCCCTCTTTCTGTTTGCAAAATAAGCGCTAAAGACTTTGGTTCCCCATTGACAGAGCAGAAAAAACATGATACGTTTAATACCAGTAAGGGAGTAGTCGGCACGGAAGCTTTCCTGTGCAGCATGTCAACATCTCTGGATTTATTCCTGGCCTGCTTTGGATGACGAGACTTACCAGATTTTCGGATCTGGTAGGTCTTTTTTTATTCCACCGGAAAGGCTTCTGTGTATGGCTTCTGCTCCCGCTGGAAAACCTTAGAAATGAAAAGGAGGAACCTGACATGAAAGAATATCTGTCAAGCATCCGCGACGTTCTGGAAAACCAGAAGACCACGTCCGAAGGCCTGTCTTCCAAAGAGGCCGAAAGCCGGCTTCAGAAATACGGGAAAAACCGGCTGGCCGAAGGGAAAAAGGAGTCCCTTTTTAAGCGTTTCCTGGATGAGCTGGCCGATCCGATGATCCTGATTCTCCTGGCCGCCGCCGTCATTTCCGGCATCACCGCATATTTTGAGGGCGAGTCCTTTGCCGACGTCATCATCATCCTGCTTGTCGTCGTCATCAACGCCGTTTTGGGCGTCGTCCAGGAAAGCAAGGCTGAGGCGGCCATCGCCGCGCTCCAGGAAATTGCCGCTGCCACCAGCAAGGTTCTAAGGGACGGAAAGACCGTGATTTTAAAAAGTGAGGAGCTGGTGCCCGGCGACATCGTCCTTCTGGAAGCCGGAGATTCCGTGCCGGCCGACGGCCGCATCATCGAAAGCGCCAGCATGAAAATCGAGGAAGCCGCCCTCACCGGCGAGTCTGTGCCTGTTGGGAAAATCGCTGACCTTTTGAACCTTAACGGAGAAAAGGATGTGGCGCTCGGCGACCGGAAAAATATGATGTACATGGGCTCCACTGTCGTCTATGGCCGCGGGAAGGCCGTCGTCACCCAGACCGGCATGGATACGGAGATGGGAAAAATCGCTGATGCCCTTGCAAAAGCCCAGGACGAGGAAACGCCGCTTCAGCTAAAATTGAACCAGTTAAGCAAACTCCTCACCGTGCTTGTCCTCGGCATCTGTGCCGTCATCTTTGCTGTCGGCCTCTTCCGCGCCCAGGCAGGCCCCGAAGGGATCACCGGCGGCACCATCTTAAATACGTTCATGGTGGCCGTCTCCCTGGCTGTGGCCGCCATCCCGGAAGGCCTCGCCGCCGTTGTCACCATCGTGCTCTCCATCGGCGTCACCAACATGTCCAGGCGGAACGCCATCATAAGAAAGCTGACGGCTGTGGAAACCCTGGGCTGCACCCAGATTATCTGTTCCGACAAAACCGGAACTCTGACCCAGAACCGGATGACTGTCACTGCCCACTCCTGCTCTGACCAGAAACGCCTCATGACAGCCATGGCCCTCTGTTCTGATGCAGAATTTGACGGGGAAGCCGGGTATGCCGTGGGCGAACCGACAGAATGCGCCCTTGTAAACGATGCGGAAAAGAATGGCCTGCCGAAAAAGGAACTTTCAAGAGAATACGTCCGCGTGGCCGAAGCGCCTTTTGATTCCATGCGGAAAATGATGTCCACGGTTCATAAAATGCCTGACGGTAATTTCATCCAGTTTACGAAAGGTGCTCCTGACGAAGTCTTAAAACGGTGTACGATGGCCCTTGTGGACGGAAAAACCGTCCCCATGACCGAGGAAATCCGAAATGCGGCTTTAAAGGACAACAAAGACATGGCTGACCGTGCCCTGCGCGTCCTCTGCGCCGCCCAGAGGGAATGGGACTCCCTTCCTTCCAATCCCTCTCCGGAGACGCTGGAATGCGGCCTCACGTATCTCGGCCTCTCCGGCATGATTGACCCGGTGCGCCCGGAAGTAAAAGCCGCCATCGGCGAATGCCGGCGCGCCGGGATCCGCCCCATCATGATTACCGGCGACCATAAAGACACGGCCGCCGCCATCGCTATGGAACTCGGTATCATTCACGATCCGTCCCAGGCCATCACCGGCGCCATGCTAAACGAAATGGACGATGAGCAGTTTTATAACGACATCGAACGCTATTCCGTCTACGCCCGTGTCCAGCCGGAACACAAGGTACGCATCGTAAATGCCTGGAAGAAGAAGGGCATGATTACGGCCATGACCGGAGACGGCGTCAACGACGCACCGTCCATCAAAAGTGCCGACATCGGCATCGGCATGGGAATCACCGGCACCGATGTGACGAAAAATGTGGCTGACATGGTGTTAGCCGATGACAATTTCGCCACCATCGTCTCTGCCGTTGAGGAAGGGCGCCGGATCTACGCCAACATCCGCAAGGCCATCCAGTTCCTTCTGGCCTCCAACCTGGCCGAGGTGCTCTCCATCTTCTTTGCGACGCTCATCGGGTTCACGATTTTAAAGCCGGTGCATCTTCTGTGGATCAACCTGATTACCGACTGCTTCCCGGCTCTGGCCCTGGGCATGGAAAAGCCGGAATCCGACATCATGGATCAGCCGCCGAGAGACCCGAAGGAGGGGATTTTTGCCGGCGGCATGGGCTTTGACGTGTTCTTCCAGGGCGCCGTTGTCACCGTCCTCGTCATGGCGTCTTACCTGCTGGGGCACTATATGGAAAGCGGCGTCTGGGAATTTGTGGACAGTCCCGACGGCACGACCATGGCCTTCCTTACGCTGTCCATGGTGGAAATCTGCCATTCCCTCAACATGAGAAGCCGCCGCGGTTCGCTCTTTGCCATGAAGACCAGGAACGTCTTTCTCTACGGCGCCATGGCCGTCTCCCTGGTGCTGACGACAGCCGTCATCGAAATCCCGTTCCTTGCGAACGCCTTCTCCTTCACGCCCATTGACCTGAAGGAATATCTCGCAGCGCTGCTTCTCGCCGTCCTGATTATTCCGATTATGGAGATTGTGAAGTTTGTGCAGAGAAAAATGGGGAAATAGATTCTAAACATGCGCGCCACCCGGCAAGGAGCAAAAGCCCTCCTGCCGGGCGGCGCAATTCTTTCTGTTTTCTATTGTTTGAGGCTGCCGGGCTCTGCTTCCTGTTTTTCGTCACTGTAAAACAGGAGAACTTTGCCGCGGCTTTTCGCGTATTCGATTTCCTTCATTGTGGATTCGCCGATATAGCCGTCCACGTCCATGATATATACCACGTCGCTCAGGTCGATCTTTTTGAAATGCGCCTTTGAAAGGTTGTCACACATCTCCGGCGAAAGTTCCAAATGGTCTTCATTATACATGCAGGATAAAACATTGTATCCACGAATTGCTGCCAGCTCGAAAGCCATCCTTTTCATTTCATCCGAGAAACGCAGGCTTCCGCAGATTGTCAGGATTTTCATGCGGTGTGCCTTCCCTCAAATCTGTCGGCAACTTTTTTAACCCACTCCCGGATGGGAAGATGCTGCGGACACATTTTTTCACATCGCCCACACTCGATACAATCGCCTGCTTTTCCAAACTGCTCTGAAAAATGGCTATACAGCATTGTTTGAGCAGTCCACGCCTTTGTTGCAAGCTCCTGCATATCCGCATTGTAGAGAGCAAAGTATTTTGGTATTGCTATGTTTTTCGGACATTTGTTGATACAATAGGCACAGCCTGTACAAGGTATGGCAATGCTGCTATTGATGATGTCTGCCGCTTTTTGAACCAGCGCATATTCTTCCTCTGCAAACGGTGTGAAGTTTTCCATATAAGACAGGTTATCTTTGACCTGTTCCAGATTACTCATACCACTCAAAACCAACATCACATTTTCATGGCTTGCCGCAAAGCGGATGGCCCATGAAGCAGCAGACAGATCGGGACGATAGGCTCGGAACAGATTTTCTGCTTCCTGCGGGATATTGGCAAGTGTCCCGCCTTTAACAGGCTCCATGACAATAACGGGCGTCCCATGCCTTTTTGCAGTTTCATAACATTTGCGCGCTTGGATTGTGTCGTTTTCCCAGTCAAGATAATTCAGTTGTATTTGGACGAAATCCACTTCCGGGTGTTCTGTCAAAATCCCGTCCAGAACATCTGCGGTATCATGGAATGAAAATCCGATATGCTTTACAAGACCGGCCTTTTTCTTCTCGGCAAGGAACTCAAAAACATGGGTATCTTCTGCTGTCTTGCGGCGGTTGCCGCCCATATCATGAATTAGGTAGTAGTCGAAGTAGTCAACGCCGCACCGCGCAAGCTGCGTTGTGAAATATTCCTCCAGCTCGCTCTCTTCGCGGATAAGAACAAGGGGCATTTTATCTGCAAGCAGAAAAGCAGAACGGGGATAACGATCTGTAAGGCACTCTTTCACGGCGGCTTCCGATTGCCCGTTGTGATAAAACCACGCCGTATCAAAATATTGAAATCCTTTTTCAAGAAACAGGTCAATCATATCACATAGCTGTTTCTTATCCGGCTGTGCAAAATCGTCGTTTACAAGCGGCAGGCGCATAAGCCCAAAACCTAATTTTTTCATGTGCTTTCCTCCATTCTGAAATGCTTAAATCCCTTTGATTTTGGATATACATGTGGCGGTATATTTCTCCCAGAGGTCTGTCATAATCTGCTGTTCCGGCTCTGTCAAAGAAGCAAAAGTTTCTAATTCTGCCTTTTCAATATGGGAAACGACTTGCCCTTGAAATAGCCGTCCCTTTTTCGTCAACATGATAGAACGGGCGCGTCTGTCGTCGGGATTTTCCACTAATGTTATATATCCTTTCTTCTCAAAAGAGAGGATTACTTTGTTGACTGTCTGTTTTGGAAAATACAGCGTGTCACATATTTCCTTTTGCGTCGTCCCGTCGTCAATCAACTGTAAGACAAACATGGAAATATAGGTCAAATCATGTTCCTTTGCATACTCCTCATATACATGGTTTAATCTCTGCCATGCAAGATAGAAGCGTTTTAAGTTTTTGGGTCTGTTTAATTCTTTCATCGTATAGTCCCCTTTTAGACCATTATAGCAGAAAGTAAATCAGAAAATCAATCCCTGGCTCGTCTTTGATATTGGCATTTTTCATCCTCTGTCCATGTTAAGTCATAGGAAAAGTTTTTGAAAAAACTTCTCACATGATATTGAATGAGGGGACACACAAGGATTTGGGACTATCACATAAAAAGAGCGGGGAAAAATTCTCCCGCCCCATTTCTTCTCTCCTTTTTTACAGCCGTCTCTCAATCAACTCGCACAGCTCATCCATAGTCTCCACAGCATTGATGTCATTTCTCAGAGCCGCCGAATTGGGATAGCCGGCCGTGTACCAGGCCACGTGCTTTCTCATCTCCCGCATGCCGGCAAACTCGCCCTTAAATGAGAGCATCAGCTCACCGTGGCGCAGGATCATGGCTTTGACCTCCTCCTTCGAGGGCTTTTCCGGCAGGATTCCGGTGTCAAGATACTCCCGGATGCGCCCAAAAATCCATGGATTTCCCTTGGCGCCGCGGGCCACCATGATCCCGTCACAGCCGGTTTCCCTTAAAAGACGCTCTGCATCCTCCGGGGAAAACACGTCGCCGTTTCCGATGACCGGGATTTTCACGGCTTCCTTCACTCTCCGGATAATGTCCCAGTCGGCCTTTCCCGAATAATACTGCTCCCTTGTCCTTCCATGGACAGCCACGGCGGAGACGCCGCAGGCCTCGGCGATCTTCGCAATCTCCACCGCATTGACCGAATTATCATCAAAGCCTTTCCGGATTTTCACCGTCACCGGCTTTTTCACGGCCCGCACCATAGCCGAAAGAATCGCCTCCACAAGCTTCGGATTTTTCATTAACGCCGAGCCCTCGCCGTTTTTCACGATCTTTGGCACAGGGCACCCCATGTTCACGTCGATGATATCGTAGGGCCCGTCCTCCAGCTCCGCCGCAATCTGCGCCATAATCTCCGGATCGGAGCCGAAAAGCTGGAGGGATACCGGCCGTTCCTTTTCATGAACCTCCAAAAGCTCCTTCGTATTCCTGTTTTTATAGAGCACTGCCTTTGCGCTCACCATCTCCATGCACACAAGACCGCAGCCCTGCTCCCTGCAAAGGAGCCGGAACGGCAGATCCGTAACGCCGGCCATGGGCGCCAGAATCACGTTGTTTTCCAGCTCCACGTTTCCGATAGCAAGCCTCATGACACAAGAACTCCCTCTACGTTCACATAGCGCCCGTCAGGCGTGTAGGTATTCGTCAGCATGGCTCCGGTGGACTTGTCCATATAATACCAGTTCCCCTGGGTGTTAAACCAGCCGAACACCATAGTTCCGTCGGAATTAAGGAAATAATATTTCCCGTCCTTTAAAAGCCAGCCTGTCTGCATGGCGCCGACACTGTTAAAATAATACCAGCTTCCGTTGACGCGCTGGAACCCCGTGAGCATGGTGCCGTATGGGTCGATCAGGTACGTCGCGCCCCCAAGCTTTGCCCACTGGCTCGAAACATAGTTTCCGTCTTCCTTCTTAAGCTTCCAGCTCCCGTCCGCCTGCTGTTCCCAGGTTCCGGACGTGCAGGGATCCCCGAAAATATAGTAGGTATTCTCCTCAATCTTTAACTGTTCCTGGGCATCGGAGGAGCCGGGGCCGCCGGAATACTGGTCGTCCTCCCAGGAACCGTCGTTTCCTTCCGGGTTTGTCCCCATATCGCCGGGGCCGCCGCCCGTCCAGCCGTTGTCGTAAGCCGGGTTGTTTTCCGGCCGTCCGCCATAGTTGTAATTGTAATTATAGTTATTATAATAGCTGCCGTACGTGTTTTCACTGCACACACAGACGCCGGAGCCGTTAGGCCCCTGGTTTTCCAGGCAGGTACACCTGCCTCCGCCATCCGGCCCGCTAAGTTCACCGCTTCCGTAAGGACAGCCGCAGACAGCCGCAGAGACGGACAGCGCGCTTCCCGCCGTAAAAACCGCCGCCGCAAGAGCCAGACATGCCTTTTTACTCTTCTTCATCCGTAATCCCCTCCAGTTTATCTCCCAGGAATACCACGCGGTAGTACAGTTCCAGCGCCTCCAAAAGCTCCCGCTTTTCCCGCTGGTACTGCCTGATCTTTAATCCGCTGCCGATCTCATCAAATAGATAATCATTCTCATCTGCCTGCACCCGGAACTCCAGCGTCCCATCCGGCTCAAATTCCAGCGTCAGGATTCCGCCCACGTCCTCCGTAAACAGCACGCAGAGAATCTGAAGCTCCTTTTTTATATGCTCCGGCAGCGCCTTAAAGGTTTCGTTAAAATAATATTTCTGCTCGTAAGAATTCGCCCCGCAGAGCACAATCCGTTCTTCATCCATCGTTTCCACCGCCTTTACAGATAGGAAAGGATTTCGTCAATCCGCCCCACATGGATGTCGGCCAGGCTCTGGTCAAAGCCGAACCTGTCATCCTTTAATGCCGCCACCGTCATGCCGGCGCGCTTGGCCGCCTCGATTCCCACCGTGGAATCCTCGATGACGAAGCACTCCTCTTCCGGCACGCCCAGGGTCTTTGCCGTATAGTGGTAAATCTCCGGGTTCGGCTTGCTCTGTTTAAACTGCTTTCCGCTGACAACCAGATCAAAAAACGGGCGCATCCCGGTTTCCTCAATAATCCTGGCAATCAGCTCCGGCCCTGTCGACGATGCCAGTGCCACAAGATAGCCGCGCTTTTTTAATTCCACGGCAGCCGTCATGGCCTCCTGGCGGAAAATTTCTCTATAATTGACGCCGCTGTACACGTCGAGCGCCGAAAACTCATCCCTTAATTCTTCCCATGTCTGGCCATTTGACACCGCCTTTGCCATGACGCTCCAGCTATCTTTACGGCTTAAACCCACCATGGGATTGATCTGTTCCATCGTCACTGCCGGATTTTTCGTCTTCGCAAACGCCAGCAGATACTGGTTGTACACAAATTCGCTGTCCACGATGACGCCGTCCATATCAAATATCACTGCGCGGATTTTTCTCTCTGTCATCCGTATTTCTCCTGTCTCTCATTCTTCTGCCGCCGGCCGGAATTCCCATATACCGGCGGCAGTCTATATTTTAGCGTATTTTCAAGGAATTTGCAAGGACAGGCGCGCCTTTCCTCCTAAGACTGGATGATGACCGTGTTGTAGCCAAGGTTTCTTAACTCCCGTTCCATCCGCACAGCATTGTCAAGCTGTTTAAAAGCGCCGGCCCGCACATAAAACAGCCCGTTTTTTGCCACGAGGAAAGCCGGGAACCCCTGGGCCCGCAGTCTGGAAAGTTCCCGGTCCGCAAACGCCCGCACACGGAAAACGCCGGTCTGCACCATATAAAAGCCCGGCTCCTCACCGGCCTCCATCTGGTCGCGCTGCTCGAAGGTACGGAGAATCCCGTCGGCGATGGCGTCGGCCGTCGCAGCCAGGTTCGCGTCGAAAAATTCATTGTCCCTGTCATTATCGAGAAATCCGGCCTCAATCAGTACAGCCGGCATCCGTGTTTTTCTGAGTACCACAAGCCCCGGCCGCTCCTTTACGCCGAGATCCGTCCATCCCACCGACGCCAGCGCTTCGCCGATATTCCGGCCCAGAAGCCCTGCAAGCCCCTTATCGGAATACACGAGGTTTTCCACTCCTGACGCCGTATTTGGCTCCGGCATGGCATTCAGGTGTATGGAGACAAAAAAGTCCGCGTCCGAGCGGTTTGCGATGTCCGCCTTCTCCTGTGGCGAATCGTAATCGTCCGTCACCCTTGTAAACTCCGCCCGGATCCCCCGGCGCTCCAGGGCACTGCCCAGATCGAAGGCAAGCTGGAGGGCATCGTCCTTCTCCTGCCTTCCGTTATAGACGGCCCCCGGGTCGCTTCCGCCGTGGCCTGCATCAATAATCACTGTTCTCATATGATTCAAAAGGAAGACTCCTTTCTGATTCCCTGTTCTATTTTTAAGATATGTTCCGGCCGACGATTGGTTGAGGAAATTTTATTCAAAAATACGTGCCAGTCATGGAAAAATCTGTTACAATCAAAGAAAGGAACGAATAGTTCCGTATTCTTTACGGAACCATAGGACTGTATCTTGAAAACAGAACGGAAAATCACAGGAAAACAGGAGGTATGCCCATGTTACTGAACGGAAAAACAGCCGTCATCACCGGCGGCACGAGAGGAATCGGCTACGCAGTTGCAAAGAAATATCTGGAAAACGGTGCTCGCGTCGTTTTATTCGGCTCGAAAAAAGAAACGGCCGCTGCCGCCGTGGCTTCCTTAAAAGAAATCAACCCGGACTGGAAGGTCAATGGGATGTGGCCGGATCTGAAAAACCCGGAAGAAATTGCAGATGCCTTAAGACAGGTGCAGGAAACCTGCGGCTCCCTGGATATTTTAGTCAACAATGCAGGAATTTCCCAGAGCACGCCGCTCTATGACTACGATCCCGCCGACTTCCGGAAAATCATGGATCTCAACGTGCTCTCCATCCTCTATGCCTCCCAGGCGGCGGCAAAGCTCATGAAGAAACAGGGCGGCGGCGTCATTATCAACACCAGCTCCATGGTCTCCCTTTACGGCCAGCCGTCCGGCGTTGGCTACCCGGCCAGCAAGTTTGCCGTCAACGGCATCACGAAATCCCTGGCAAGAGAGCTCGGCCGTGACGGGATCCGCGTCAACGCCGTGGCTCCCGGCGTAACGGAGACTGATATGGTAAAAGCTCTCCCGGACGAAATGATTAAACCCCTGATCGCCACAATCCCTCTGGGACGCATCGGGACACCGGAGGACGTCGCCAACGCCTTTTTATTCCTGGCAAGCGACATGGCCGCATATGTGAGCGGTGAAATCCTCTCCGTGGACGGCGCCGCCAGAAGTTAATAAAGGTTCGGAAAGGAGCTGTTTCAAATGATTAAAATCGGTGCCATAACCGTCGGGCAGTCGCCGCGGACAGATCTGACCCCTGAAATGCTGCCGATCCTTGGGGATTCCATTTCCCTAATTCAAATGGGCGGCCTGGACGGGCTTACGCGGAAAGAAATCGAGGCCTTCGTTCCGGCCGCAGACGATCACGTGCTCGTCTCCCGGCTCACGGACGGAAGCTCCGTAACCTTCGGCGAATCCCACATCCTTTCAAGGCTCCAGGACTGTATCGGCGCCCTGGAAAACGACGGCGTCTCCATGATTGTCTTTTTATGCACCGGAGAATTTCCGGAGAACTTTCGCTCAAAAGTTCCGTTAATCTTTCCGAACCGGATCCTGACTGCCATGGTGCCTGCCGTCTATCCCGGCTGCCGGCTGGGAGTGCTGACACCGTCGCCGGCACAGATCTGCCAGATGACGGAAAAATGGTCGCAGGTCACGAGCCGCGTTTTCGTGGCGGCCGCCTCCCCTTATGAGGGGCTCTCAGGCGTCGAGACGGCCGCCAGAACACTTCCGGAGGAGGCAGATCTCATCGTCCTCGACTGCATCGGCTACACGGAAGAAATGAAAGCGCTGGTACAGTCTGTCACAAAAAGGCCGGTTCTCCTGCCGCGGACGCTGGTCGCCCATGTTTTAAAGGCGCTTGCCTGAAGCGGCTGACGGTCAGGCCGACGAATAAAACCTGCCGGAAAAGGTTGTGAAAAACCCTCTCCGGCAGGTCTCTTTTTTAATACAAATGCGGCTCCACATCCGCCGGAATCAGGCACTCATACTTCTGCCCCTTCATCCGCTTGTCAAATTCTTCACGCGCCTTCGTTAAAAGCTCCGGCTTCTCCGTCAGCGTCACCGCCGCGTCGGCCAGCACCCTGGCAGCCGTCAGGCAGCCCTTTAAGGCGATGGTGGATTTTCCCTGGCCTGTCCACTGCCAGCTGTGGGCGCCTGCGCCGTAGCTGTAACAGTTCACGCGGATCTGCGCCGTCGGCACAACCCAGCTCACATCGCCCACATCCGTGGAGCCAGGCGCGCACTCTTCCGAATGGATCCTGTCCACGAACATATCGCAGAGCTCCGATTCCATGATATTGTCCTTGAGAGCCATAATGTCCTTCACGGCAATGGGAAGGTCGGCAAACAGCTCTTCTTCATCGAAAGACGCCTTAAATTTTCCGGCGTACTCCCGCTCTTCCTTCGTGTATTCCGGGATTCCGACCTTTAAATAGGACTCACGCAAAACATCCTCCAAGGCAAAGTTCGGCATGGTATCATAAAGCCCCTCGTCAAAGATGATATCCACGGTCGTTCCCGTAATCAGGGCAGCGCCGCGGGCCACATCGCAGACACGCTCATAGAGCTTTTTCACCTTCTTTGCGCTGGTGGAGCGGATTAAGTATTTCACCCTGGCTTCCGCCTGCACCACGTTGGGGGACTGGCCGCCGCTGTTGATAATCGCATAATGCACCCGCTCTGCCGGCTCCATGTGCTCTCTTAGGTAGTTGGATCCCACGTCCATGATCTCCACCGCGTCCAGGGCGCTCCGGCCCAAGTGCGGCGCCGCCGCTGCGTGGCTGGATACGCCGTGGAAGTCGAAAAATGCCTGGATGCAGGCCTGGCTGGAGCCAGTGTCCACCATGTGATAATTGCTGGGATGCCAGGTGAGGGCCGCGTCTGCATCATCGAAAAAGCCGGAACGCGCCAGATAGGCTTTTCCGCTTCCGCTCTCCTCCGCCGGGCAGCCGACAATCTTTACGGTTCCCGATACGCCGTGCTCTTTTAAATAATCCCTGTAAAGAAGCGCCGCGCCGATGGCTCCCGTCCCCAGAAGATGATGGCCGCAGCCATGGCCCCGCTCTTCGGAAGATAACGGCGCGTACCGGCACGCATCTGCCTCCTGGCTCATGCCGTGAAGGGCATCGTACTCCGCGAGGAAGCAGATCACCGGCTTTCCTGAGCCGTAAACTCCCACGTATGCCGTGTCCATGCCGGCGATTGGCGTCGTCACCTCAAAGCCCTGCTCCCGCAGAAATTCCACCATCCGCGCACAGGATTTCTTCTCCTCAAATGCCGTCTCCGAATATCCCCAGATATCGCAGAGCAGCGAATAAAGCTCCGAATCGTATGTTTTGCTCATTGTTTTTGTACCCCTTTCTCCTGTCGGCTCCGGCCTGCTGTCCGGACGCAAAACAGATCTGATAGTATTTTATCACGGCCGGCCGCCCGTGTCCATCCCTGCGGCTGCCGAACAGAGGGAAACTTTCCTCTGCATGGCTGCTGCGTCCATGCTCCCGCGCGTCAGACGCCCTTCATGCAGGCATAGCGCCGTCTGACGGGCTTTTGCGCCAAAAAAGAGACGAAGCCCGCAAAGAACCTCGTCTCTTCCTTTTATTTCTTATTCGCTGTCTTTTCTCTCTCTTCTGTCGGAACGGCCTCCGCGGTCTCTTCTGTCGCCGCCGCGGTCGCTTCTCTCGCGTCTCTCGGGACGTGTGAGCTTCTCAAGGTCAGCCGTCATGTCCTCGGGACGCATGGTCAGGTTGATTCTGCCCATCCGGTCTACTTCCACAACTCTTACGGTCACTTCGTCGCCGATCTTCACAACGTCCTCGACCTTCGCCACACGCTTGTCGGAAAGCCTGGAGATGTGAACCATACCGTCCTTGTTGGGCGCTAACTCCACGAAAGCGCCGAAGTCCATCATGCGGACAACCTTGCCGGTAAAGATCATGCCCGGCTCTACCTCGGTAACGATGTTCTTGATGATGGCGATGGCCTTGTCGATCATCTCCTGGTCGGTGCCGCAGACATTGACGGAACCGTCGTCCTCGATGTCGATCTTCACGCCGGTCTCTTCAATAATTCTGTTGATAACCTTGCCCTGCTTTCCAACCACGTCGCCGATCTTCTGCGGGTCAATGCTGATCTGCGTGATCTTCGGCGCATAGGGGGACAGCTCTTTTCTCGGCTCGGAGATCACCGGAGCCATGATATTGTCCATGATATAGAGGCGCGCCTCACGGCAGCGGCGGATGGCTTCCTCGATAATCGGGCGGGTCAGGCCGTGAATCTTGATATCCATCTGGATGGCCGTGATTCCCTTGTGGGTACCGCCGACCTTGAAGTCCATGTCGCCGAAGAAGTCCTCAAGTCCCTGGATATCCGTAAGCACCAGATAATCGTCGTCAGTCTCGCCGGTCACAAGGCCGCAGGAGATACCTGCTACCATGGACTTGATCGGCACACCGGCTGCCATTAAGGACAGGGAGGACGCACAGATGCTGGCCTGGGACGTGGAGCCGTTGGACTCCATGGTCTCGGATACGGTACGGATCGCATACGGGAATTCTTCCTCGCTCGGAAGAACCGGGATCAGGGCGCGCTCTGCAAGGGCGCCGTGGCCGATCTCCCTGCGTCCCGGTCCTCTCGACGGCTTCGTCTCGCCTACGGAGAAGGACGGGAAGTTATAGTGGTGCATATAACGCTTGGATGTCTCGTTTTCGTCAAGACCGTCAAGCCTCTGTGCCTCGGAAAGGGGCGCCAGGGTGCAGGCATTTAAGATCTGCGTCTGGCCGCGGGTAAACATACCGGAGCCATGGACTCTCGGCAGGATGTCAACCTCTGCTGCCAGCGGGCGGATCTCGTCGATCTTACGGCCGTCGGGACGCTTGTGATCCTTTAAGATCATCTTGCGGACGGTCTTCTTCTGGTACTGGTAAACGGCGTCGCCGATGAGCGGCAGCCATTCTTCGTTCTCTGCAAACGCCTCTTCCAGACGCTCGGTGATGGCGCGGATGTTCTCCTCGCGGGTCTGCTTGTCGTCGGTGAAGACGGCCTCTTCCATTTCTGCCGGCGGGACGATTTCCTTAATGGCGTTAAATAACTCCTCCGGGATCGCGCAGCTCTCATAGGAGTGCTTCGGCTTTCCGCACTCGGCCACGATGGTGTCGATGAATTTGATGATCTCCTGGTTGACCTCATGAGCCTTGAAAATGGCCTCCAGCATGGTGTCCTCCGGAACCTCGTTGGCGCCGGCCTCGATCATGATGACCTTTTCTCTCGTGGAAGCAACGGTCAGGGCCAGGTCAGAAACCTTTTTCTGAGCCGCCGTCGGGTTGATGATGAACTCGCCGTCGATTAAGCCCACCTGGGTCGTGGCGCAGGGGCCGTCAAAGGGGATGTCGGAAATGCAGGTTGCGATGGCGGAACCAAGCATGGCTGTCAGCTCCGGGCTGCACTCCGGATCCACAGACATGACGATGTTGTCCAGGGTCACGTCGTTTCTGTAATCCTTCGGGAACAGCGGACGCATGGGGCGGTCGATGACGCGTGCCGTAAGGACTGCGTTCTCGGAAGCCTTGCCCTCTCTCTTTGTGAAGCCGCCGGGGATTTTTCCGACTGCGTATAACTTCTCTTCAAATTCCACGCTTAACGGGAAGAAGTCGATCCCGTCTCTCGGCTTGTCAGATGCTGTCGCCGTGGAAAGGACGACGGTATCGCCGTAGTGCATGAATGCAGCGCCGTTTGCCTGCTTTGCAACGCGTCCCACCTCAACGGTCAGGATGCGGCCTGCAAGTTCCATTGAAAAACTCTTGAACATGGCTTATCTCCTTTTCTTAAATCTGAGACAGAAGAAGCCGAAACTACTAAACCACGCAGGATGGGCTCCTGCCCGCTTTAGCGGTCTCGGATGTTTCTTCTGTCTGTAACCGGGCAGGGGATGGTTTCTCCTGCCTGTGCCGCATGATACAAAGGGCGGAGTCCACCTAATGTCCCCCGCCCTCGTGTCTGCTATTACTTTCTGATTCCTAACTTCTCGATCAGCGCACGGTAGCCTTCCAGGTTTGTTTTCTTCAGGTAGTCAAGGAGACCGCGTCTCTGACCTACCATCATAAGAAGGCCGCGTCTGGAGTGATGATCCTTCGGGTTGGCTTTCAGATGCTCGGTGAGCTCTGTAATCCTGTGGGTAAGGATTGCGATCTGAACTTCCGGAGAACCGGTGTCTCCCGGCTTTCTGCCGTACTCTGCGATGATAGCTGCTTTCTTTTCCTTGGAAATCATGATAAGTTCCTCCTTAAAAAATTAAATTCTTACCGTTCACCAGGCTTTGGCCGGAGCTGCCGGAAAACCGAGTGCCGGCGCGTTACATACAGCGTGTATTATAGCATACAGCCCTTCAAAAGTAAACCGGATTTTTATTTTTTCCGTTAAAATCCGGGGCCTGCCGGCGATTCCGACTCTTCCGGCACGTCTGCAAAGCCCGGCTCCCTGGGAACCTCGGTGGTTTCCGGGGCTTCGGTGGGTTCAGGCGCGGCCGTCGTCTCTTCCGGCGCGGCCGTCGTTTCCAGCGTCGTCGTTGTCTCCTCCGGCGCGGCCGTTGTCTCGGGTGCTGCCGTCGTTTCCGGCGCGGCCGTTGTCTCGGGTGCTGCCGTCGTTTCCGGGGCCGCCGTTGTCTCTGGCGCCGCTGTCGTCTCCGGCGCGGCCGCCGTTGTCTCTGGCGCCGCTGTCGTTTCCGGCGCGGCCGTTGTCTCGGCTGCCGTCGGCTTCTCGGCATCCGGGTCGTTCTGGGCCGTGGTCGTCGTGGACGCTGCCTCGGTGCCGTCTAAGAAATAGCAGAGCACCGGCATTCCTGAAGAAATATTCTCAAAAATGACCTTTGCTACCTTCGGCGGCAGGTTGATGCAGCCGTGGGAGCCGCTGGTCTTATAGATGGTGCCGCCGAAGCTGCTTCTCCAGGTGGCATCATGCATGCCGATGCCGCCGTTAAAGGGCATCCAGTAGGATACCGGCGTCTTATAGTCCTCTCCTGTCAAGGTCGCGTCCTTCTGCTTATAGGTCAGAGGATAAGCGCCGTCCGGCGTCCCCCATCCCTTTGACACGTTCCCGGAGACGAAATCCGACTCCACGAGGAGTTTTCCGTCTTTATAAAAGAAAAGGTGCTGTGCCGTCAGGTTGATTTCCACATAGGTATTTCCATAGTCGTTGGCGCCGTGGCTGGCCGCCTTCTGGGAATACTCCGGCTCCCTGGTTCGCTGCTCGCCGGCCTTTACGATTTCCAGGACGGCTGCCGTCTCTTTCTCCTGATTGATCTTCCAGCCGTAGTTTCCCGTCTTGATGGTCACGGTCTTACCATAGGAAGTTTTCAGCGTCTTCGGCTTATATGCCGTATCATATCTGGACGCCAGGTTCTTCACATACTCTGCCGCCTTCGACGAATCAATGCTCACGCTCGTGCCGTCCACCGTCAGCCAGTTGTGGATCGTGTCGCCGCTTAAAACCTCGGTCTTATCGCCGAAGGTATAATTGATGACGGCACCTGTGTAGGTATTTAACGTCCCGCAGAGGGAGTTAAGCCCCGCATCGTCCGATAAAATCTCCGGAGACTCATAACAGCCGGCCTCCTCCAGATCCAGCTCTGTCTTAAGGCCCATGACGGCCGCCTTCACGGCCTCCGCCGTCTTTACGGGATCCAGCGTCGTTCCCTGCACCTCCGGAACCACCGTATAGCCCTTAATGGAACTGTCATAATCGGAAATATGGGCATCCTCCGGCGCCGTCATGGCCTCCGGATCCATGAACTCCATGGCCGAAAGCTCCGAAGAAAGAATCTCCTCATCGAAGGCAATCATGGTCTCGATCTCATAGGAGGACGTCTCTCCGCCGCGGAAGGCCCATTTCATCGTATCCTGTTCCTTCAGGTACTTTTCCAGGCTCCCGTCAAACTCCGAATGGAGCCCGATGGCCTCGCCCGAAATCTCCCCGGTCTTCCCGTCCCTGGCTTTAATGAGGAGACGGTATCCTTCGATGCCGGAAGAAATTTCAGACTTCACCTGATAAACGCTTTTATCTGACACATCAATATCATTGATGACCGTATTGGGGAAAAACACGGTCTCGTACTTTTTCGCCTGTCTTATGTAGGAAAATCCGGCGATCCCCCCGACAAGGAGGATCCCCGCGCCGACGCCTGCAAGAATTTTAATCCGAAGCGCTTTTCCTGCACTGTCCCGGCTCTCTCTCGTCTGCCTGCGGCTCCGTCCCCGGCTGCCCGGCCTTCTCTGTTCTCCTTCCATCAAATTCTCCTATCCTTTTATTGTCTTTTCTCCAAGCCTGTGGGCCACGGCCGCGCCTGCCAGCTTATAGACGGACGCTGCCAGCGGGACGCCGATCAACATCCCGGCAATCCCCATGACGCCGCCGCCCACCGTCACGGCCGCCAGAACCCAGAGCCCCGGAAGCCCGATGGAGGAACCCACCACCTTCGGATAAATCAGGTTTCCCTCAAGCTGCTGGAGCACCACCAGGAACACCAGGAACAAAAGGGCCTGGAGCGGGTTCACCGTAAACACCATAAAGGCGCCCACAGCAGCCCCAATATACGCGCCCACCACGGGAATCAGCGCCGTCGCCCCCACCACAGCGCCTGTCATAAGCGCGTAGGGAATCCGAAGAAGCGACATGCCCAAAGTACAGAGCAGGCCGATGATGACGGCCTCCATACACTGGCCCGTGATGAAATTCGTAAACGTCTCATGGAATGTAGCTGCCACATAGAGGATCTGCTTTCTCGTCCCCGGCTTAAAGCATGCCCGCAAAAGCCTGTCCGCCTGCTTTTTTAACACCTCTTTTTCTGCCAGCAGATAGATGGCAAAAATCAGCGCAATCAAAAGCTCGGCTGTCCTGCCCACAACGCCTGCCGCTACGGCCACCAGGGAGTTGAAAATCCCGCCGGCGCCGGCCAGCACAAGATCCAGCCCCTTCTTAAGCATGGACTGCCAGTCCACATCCACCGACTTAAGCGTCTCCTGGAACGTCGGAAGTTCACTAGAATTTTCAATGGCCCAGGTGCGGATCTGTTCCACAAGCGGCGGGATCTCATCGGTAATCAGGCGGATACAGGAGATGAGCTCCGGCACCACCAGCTTCATGATAAGTGCAAGGATTAAAACAAGAAGCAGAAGGGATAAGACGATGCAGACCGGCCTGCGGCTTTTCGCAGCAAACCCGCCCGTCTTTCCCGGGAAATATATCTTTTCTATTTTCTTTAACAGAATGTTGAGCACATACGCGGCCGCGCAGCCCAAAAAAAGCGGCGCCGCAGCCCCGAAAGCCAGCCTGACGGCTCCCAGGATCTCCTCAAAATACTTCACAAACAGGCAGACAGCCGCTGCTGTCCCGCCGATTGCCAGATATTTCACGTATTCCTTATTGCCCATTCCGTATCCTTTCCTGTTCAAAATACGCCCGGGCACCCTGGATGTCCCGGTTTAACTGTTCCTTTAACTCCTCAATGGAAGAAAAACGGCTCTCCGGCCTCATGAACTTCAGGAATTCCACCCGAATCTCCCTTCCATAGAGATTTCCGTCAAAATCAAACAGGTATGTCTCCACTCCGGCCGGATTTTCGCCTTCAATCGTGGGTTTCTTCCCCACATTTGTGATTCCGGCATAGGTTTTCCCGCCTGTCTTTACCGTGACGGCATAGACGCCGAACCGCGGCAGG
This sequence comes from Eubacteriaceae bacterium Marseille-Q4139, assembly GCA_018223415.1. NCBI lineage: Bacteria > Bacillati > Bacillota > Clostridia > Eubacteriales > Eubacteriaceae > Eubacteriaceae bacterium Marseille-Q4139. Next base: position 217,110 of record JAGTTQ010000001.1, read on the forward strand.
TGCTTTTCCTTCTCCGGGATTACGTTTGCCGTCGGGTACAGCTTAGAACGCCCGATGGCGTTTCCATGGCTCACGGTGCCTGTCACAAAATAGCGGTAGCCCAGAAGCTCTGCCGCCTTCTCCACATTGCCCTCCGCCAGCATCTCACGGATATAGGTGCTGCTGATAATCCTGCCGTCCCGGTCCCGTTCCTTTTCCACCACGAAAAACCGGTAGGCGTACTTCGGCGCCAGCTTCTCAAGAAGCTCCTTATCGCCGGCGGCCTTGTAGCCAAAATGGCAGTCAGGCCCCGTGACGATCACCTCAGCATTCATCTTTCCCGTAAGGATTCCGGCCACAAACTGCTCCGGATCCATGCGGCAGACCTCCTCGTCAAAGGGGTATTCCACCAGGTAGTCAATGCCTGCCTCGCAAAGAAGCTCCTGGCGCTCTTTATTCGTCATGATGACGGTCTGGGGCTTTTTGTTCACCAGGGCTCCCGGCGGCGTGGAAAAGGTAAAGATTGCCGCCTTAAACCCCAGCTCCTTCCAGTGGAGCATTTCCTTAAGAAGCTTTCTGTGCCCCCGGTGGAGCCCGTCAAACTTCCCGATGCTGACAACCGTCGGCTCTTCGATCTGAAATTCTCTGGTACCTGCAAGATACTGCATGTCAATTTCCTCCCAGAAAAACTTTTCTTGGGTAAAACATTTGCTTTTCCGGCCGGAAGCCGTAAACGCCGATGAACAAGCCGGCCGAATCATAGACCTTAAATTCTTCCTCCGGCTTCGGCTCCAACAATCCATCCTTACCAAAAGGATTCCCATTTCTCAAAAGCTTATCGAGCTCCCCGCCTTCCGAGCGGATTTCCCGAAGCTCCGAAAACGCCGCCTCCACGGGCATCACGGCCTCAAAAAGCCGCCCCTCGTCCTTAAGCTTCTGAAGCGCGTCAAGGGTCAGGCTGTCCTCAAGGCGAAAACGCCCCACCCTTGTCCGGAGAAGCGTTTTCATGCATCCGCCGACACCGAGCTTTTCCCCGATGTCATGGCAGAGCGTCCGGATATACGTCCCTTTGGAGCAGGTGACGGTAATCACCGCCTCGGGGAGCGCCATGCTCTCGATCCGGATCTCATGGATTTTCACAGGGCGCGGCTTCCGCTCCACCTCTTTCCCCTCCCGGGCCAGCTCATAGAGCTTTTTCCCGTTTACCTTGAGGGCAGAGTACATCGGCGGCACCTGCTCATAATCGCCGAGGAACGAAAGGACGGCCTCCCGCACGGCTTCCTCTGTAAGGCCCGACGTGTCCTTCGTCTCTAAAACGGTTCCCGTCGTGTCCTGGGTATCCGTCACGGTGCCAAGAAGCAGAGTGGCCCGGTAGGTCTTGTCCCGGTCAGCCAGCATGTCGCAGAGCCTCGTTCCCTTTCCGGCACAGACCGGGAGGACGCCTTCTGCGGCCGGATCCAGCGTGCCCGTGTGGCCCACCTTTTTCTGCCCCAGGATCCCCCGGAGCCTGGCAACCACGTCATGAGACGTCCAGCCTGCTTCCTTATACACGTTTATCATTCCATCGTACATGTTATCGTCCTTCCAGCTGGACGGCGACTGCATCCGCCACCTTTTTGATGAGCTCCGGGATTTCCCCGTGCATCGTACAGCCGGCCGCCCGCATATGGCCGCCGCCGCCGAAACCGGCCGCAATCCGGCTCACATCCGTCATGCGGTTGGAGCGCAGGCTCACCTTGCACTCCCCGTTTTCTCCCGTCTCATAGATCAGGACGGCACAGTCGGCGCCCTCTGTGACGCGGAGCTGGTCGATGATCCCGTCCACGGCCTTTACGGTGCAGCCGAACCGGTCAAGCTCCTCTTTTGTCACATAGGACCAGACGAGAAGCCCGCTAAGAAGCAGCTCGCTCTTTAAAACCGTGTTCCCAAGGAGCCTGTTCTGGCCGTAGGTGCGCCTGTAAAAGCTGCCGTCGATGATCTCCTGGAACTTTACGCCTTTTTCCATCAGGCAGCCGGCGATTTCCATCGTCCTTTTTGACGCGCTGCTGTACTTGAAGACGCCGGTGTCATGGACAATTCCGGTATAAAGGCATTCCGCCGTCTTCAGGCTTATTTTTTCTTCCTCCATAAGCCCGAAAAGGACTTCACAGGTAGAGCTGGCCTTCGCGTCGATGACGTTTACGTCTGCCAGGCCCCCGTTTGTGATGTGGTGGTCGACGCAGAGGCTTTTTGCGGCGCTTTTAAGATATCCGGCAAAACCCCCGAGCCTTGGAACGTCACTGGCGTCCAGGGTGATGCAGAGGTCGAATTTCTTCTCCGGATCGTATTCATGGCACACCTCGTGATAGCCCTTCAGATAATCGAATTTCTGCGGCATGGACTCCAGGCAGACTGTCACCTCGATCCCCTCATAATTCTCCCGCAGATAATTCCAGAGTCCCAGGCAGGAACCGATACAGTCCCCGTCCGGGTTCACATGTCCTAAAATTACGGCAGTTTTCCTGTCCTTTAAGCTTTCTGTTAAAATACCCACCGGCGTTCCTCCTTTGGTTTTATGCCAGCCCGCTGTCGTTTCCGTCTTCTTCTGTCTCCTCCGATTCCTTCGCCACCTCGTCGATGAGCCGCGTCATGCGGACGCCGTACTCGATGGACTGGTCGAGGACGAAGTGCACCTCCGGCGTGTTCCGGAGATTTACCATCTTGGCAAGCTGCGTGCGGATGTAGCCCTCCGCGCTCTTTAAGCCTTTGATGGTTTCTTTGGCCGTCTCCTCGTCTGCCAGGACGCTGATATACGCCCGGCAGAGCTTGAGATCCGGCGTTACCTGGACAAGCACCACGCTTGTCATGGGATGGATCCTGGGGTCCTTGAGCTCCGAGCGGATGATTTCGCTCAGAGCCTTCTGGACCTCACCGTTGATCCTTGTATTCTTAATGCTGTTTTTCCTCATGCTGCTCCTTCCTACCTGGGAACCTCCACCATGATGTAAACCTCAATCATGTCGTCTTCCTTCAGGTCATTGAAGCCCTCAAACACAAGACCGCACTCGTAGCCGGCGTTGACTTCCTTTACGTCGTCCTTGAAACGCTTTAAGGAAGCAAGCGGGCCCTCAAAAATCTGCTCGCCGTCGCGGGTGATTCTTGCCTTGCAGCCGCGGGTGATCTTTCCGTCAAGCACATAGGAGCCTGCGATGGTGCCGACGCCGGAAGCCTTGAAGGTCTGGCGGACGACGGCATGGCCGGTCACCTGTTCCTCGAAGATCGGGTCTAACATGCCCTTCATGGCAGCTTCCACGTCCTCGATGGCCTGATAGATCACGCGGTACAGGCGGACATCCACCTTCTCCCGGTCTGCGATGGACTTCGCCGTCGCGTCCGGCCGCACGTTGAAGCCGATGATGATCGCGTTGGAGGCGGAAGCCAGGGTCACGTCGGATTCCGTGATGGTGCCGACGCCGCCGTGGATCACCTTTACGACGACCTCCTCGTTGGAGAGCTTCACAAGGCTCTGCTTTACTGCCTCCACGGAGCCCTGTACGTCTGCCTTTACAATGATCGGCAGCTCTTTGACGTTTCCTGCCTTGATCTGGGAGAACAGATCGTCTAAGGACAGTTTCGCCTTTGTATCTTCAATTAACTTGTTCTTTCCTTCTGTGATGAAGGTCTCCGCGAAGTTTCTCGCTTCCTTCTCGTTTACGGTGGAAACGAAGACCTCGCCGGCATTGGGCACGTCGTTTAAGCCGAGGATCTCTACCGGCGTCGACGGGCCGGCCTCCTTCACGCGGCGTCCCTTGTCGTCCATCATGGCACGAACCTTGCCGAAGCAGGAGCCGGCTGCGATGGAATCGCCCACATGGAGCGTTCCCTTCTGGACGAGGACCGTAGCCACCGGGCCTTTGCCCTTGTCAAGCTGCGCCTCGATCACAAGGCCTCTTGCCTTCCGGTTGGGGTTGGCCTTTAATTCCTTTACTTCTGCCGTCAAGAGGATCATTTCGAGAAGCTCCGGAATTCCTTCCTTCGTGTGGGCCGATACCGGCACGAACACGGTGCTGCCGCCCCAGTCCTCGGGGATTAACTCGTACTCGGAAAGCTCCTGTTTTACCCTCTCTACGTTGGCACTCGGCTTATCAATCTTGTTGACAGCGACGATGATTTCCACGCCAGCTGCCTTGGCATGGTTGATGGCCTCGACGGTCTGCGGCATGACGCCGTCGTCGGCAGCCACCACAAGGATGGCGATATCCGTAGCCTGGGCGCCGCGCATACGCATGGCCGTGAACGCCTCATGGCCCGGCGTATCGAGGAACGTAATCTTCTGGCCGTTTGCCTCCACCACGTAGGCACCGATGTGCTGGGTAATGCCGCCGGCCTCTTTTGCCGTCACGTTTGTCTCACGGATGGCATCGAGAAGGGACGTTTTTCCATGGTCAACATGGCCCATGACGCAGATAACCGGCGGTCTCGGAACCATGTCCTTCTCGTCCTCTTCCTCTTCCTTTAAAAGCTCCTCGATGACGTTGATCTTCTTTTCCTTCTCGCAGAGCACGTCATACTCCATGGCGATCTCCTCTGCCTTTTCAAAGTCGATCTCCTGGTTGATGGTGACGATGGTACCCTGTAAGAACAATTTCTTTACGATGGCGGACGGCTGGAGCTTCATCTTGTCTGCCAGCTCCTTGATGGTGATGACCTCGGGGATTACGATGGTCTTGATCTCCTCGACCTTCTCCACCTTCTTCGGCTGCGGCGGCATCACAGGCGCTTTTACGTTCTTTCCGCCTTTTCCGCCCTTGCCTCTCGTCATCTCCTCTTCATGGTCTTTCTTGGAGTCATGCTCTTTCTTATAGGCATTCTTGCTTGCCTTCGTATTCTGCTGCTTCTGGGAAATCGGCGTGTCAAAGGACGGCTTCGGGATGTTTAATCCCCTGCCGCCGTCGCGGCCTCCCTGGAAGTTTCCGCCCGGTCTTCCGCCCTGGCGCCCGTCACGGTTCCCCTGGAAGTTTCCTCCCTGGCGGCCGTCGCGGCTTCCCTGATAATTTCCGCCTGGCCTTCCGTCACGGCTTCCCTGGAAGTTTCCTCCCTGGCGGCCGTCGCGGCTTCCCTGATAGTTTCCGCCTGGTCTTCCGTCGCGGCTTCCCTGGAAGTTTCCTCCCTGGCGGCCGTCACGGCTTCCCTGGTAGCTTCCTCCCTGGCGCCCGTCACGGCTTCCCTGGAAGTTTCCTCCCTGGCGGCCGTCGCGGCTTCCCTGGAAGTTTCCTCCCTGGCGGCCGTCGCGGCTTCCCTGGTAGCTTCCTCCCTGGCGGCCGTCGCGGCCTCCCTGGGCGCTTCCTGCCGGTCTTCCGTCACGGCTTCCCTGGTAGTTTCCTCCCTGGCGGCCGTCGCGGTTCCCCTGGAAGCTTCCTCCCTGGCGGCTGTCACGGCCTCCCTGGGCGCTTCCTGCCTGACGGCTCTGCTCCTGCTCGGCCCTCGGAGCCGGTGCTGCCGTCTGTGGCTTTGCCTGCTGGCCTGTCACCTCGGCTGCCTGTACCTGCGGCGCCGTTCCTGCTTGCTGGGCAGCCGTCTGCGGCTTCGCCTGGGCTGCTGTCCCGGCCGGTGCTGCCGGCCTCTCCTGCTTCTGAGCCGGGGACGTGGTCGGGCGCACCTGCATACCGCCTGCGCCTGCCGGCCTCTGGGGCCTCTGTCCCTGTTTCTGTCCGCCCGAAGGACGGTTCTTCTGGCTGCTGTTCTGCGGGCGATATACGGCCGCAATCCTCTTCTTTGCCGGCTGCGCCTGGGCGCCCTCTGCCGGTTTTTCCGTACCTGCCGCCGCTTCCTTTTTCGGTTCGGCCGCTTTTTTTACCGCTGCTGCCTGGTCATCAGAAACATTTGCCTGGCTGCTCTTAACATCTGTTTGATTCTTCTGCAATATATCCAATCCCTCTTTACTCGTCTTTCCTAAATCTTTTGCCAATTCATTCACCCTCACACTCACTGCCTCCGTTCCTGTTCAGTTCCTTCATGATCGCCCCGGAAAAACCGCCGTCCTCCACGGAAAGCGAGGCACGGTACCTCTTTCCCATGGCATGACCGAGTTCTTCCTTTCCTCCGAATTCAACGTATGGGACTTTATAGTAAGTACACATGTTCCGAAACATCTTCTTCGTATTGTCAGATGCCTCCTCGGAGACGATCACCATCGAGGATCTCCCGGATTTCACGCTCTTTTCCGTGGAAAACTCGCCGCTCTGCACCTTTCCGGCCCTTGTAGCCAGGCCAAGAAGGCCAAAGACTTTACTCCTGCTTCCCAATCTGTTCCATCTCCTTTTCCAGACTTTCGTAGACCTCTTTCGGGATCGCCATTTTAAAAGACCGCTCCAGCCCCTTATTTTTCACTGCCTTTTTAAAGCAGTCCATGGACGGGCAGATATACGCGCCGCGGCCGTTTTTCCTGCCGCCTGCGTCGATGGAGATATGGCCCTCCGTGTCCCTTAAAACACGGATCAGCTCCCGCTTGTTTTTCATCTCCCCGCAGCCGATACACTGTCTCTGCGGAATCTTTTTTGCTGTACTCACTATTTTTTCACTTCCTGACTGTTATACGGAGCCTTCCGGTTCCTCCTGGTAGTCTGCGTTTTCAGGTTCCTCATAGCTTTCGTCCATCGGTTCCAGTTCCACATCGGCGTCGATCTCGCCTTCATAGCCGCCCTCGTACTCACCGTACTCCAGCTCATCGAAGAGGCCAAGCTCTCTCGCCTGGGTCTCGCTCTTGATGTCGATCTTGTAAGTCGTAAGCCTTGCTGCCAGCCTTGCGTTCTGTCCTTCCTTGCCGATGGCCAGGGAAAGCTGGTAGTCGGGAACAATGACCTGGGCTTCCTTCGCGTCCTCATCGGCCACGACGGAGATCACCTTCGCCGGGCTTAAGGCATTCTCAATTAAGAACGCCGGGTTGTCGTCCCAGTTGATGATGTCGATCTTCTCGCCGCGGAGCTCGTTTACGATAGCTCCTACTCTGGCGCCGTTTAAGCCGACGCAGGCGCCCACCGGATCGACGTTGGGATCTGTGGAGCTGACGGCAATCTTCGTCCTGGAGCCGGCCTCCCTTGCGATGGCGCGGATCTCTACGGTACCGTCGCGCACCTCTGCGATTTCCGCCTCAAACAGCCGTCTCACCAGGTCGGGGTGCGTCCTGGAAACGGAAATCCTCGGCCCTTTCGGCGTATCCTTTACTTCCAGGATAAAGACCTTAATCCTCTCGGTTCTCTGGAACACCTCGCCGCGCACCTGCTCCGACTCCGGAAGGATGGCGTCCACCTTTCCAAGGTCGATGCTCACGTTCCTGCCGATGTACCGCTGCACGATGCCGGTAACGATCTCCTTCTCCTTGCAGAACCACTCGTTGAACTGGGCCTTCCTGCCCTCCTCGCGGATTTTCTGGAGAATCACGTTCTTTGCGTTCTGGGTTGCGATCCGGCCGAAGTCGTGGGAGTCAATGGGAATCTGGACGATGTCGCCAATCTCGAATTTCGGATCCCGCATCCTGGCGTCCGCAACGCTGATCTGTAAAATCGGATCCTCTACGGTCTCCACCACTTCCTTTTCCGCATAGACGGAGAAATCGCAGGTATCATGGTCGATGATAACCTTCACGTTATCCGCTTTTCCGAAATGGTTTTTGCAGGCAGTGAGCAGGGAATTCTCGATTGCCTCCAGCAATGTCTCTTTGCTGATATTATTTTCCTTTTCCAGCACGTTCATTGCTTCCAACAGTTCCTTATTCATTTCTTATCCTCCTTTAAAAATCGAATGCCAGCCGAATCAGGGCAATGTCTTTTCTCTCAAATGTGCTTTCCGCCCCGTCTTCATATTCGATGGTCACGGTATTCTCATCGTATGCCTTTAAGGCCCCGACAAATTCCTTCTGACGGTCCACCGCCTTATAAAGACGGATTTCCACCTGCTCTCCAAGGCTGCGCTTAAAATCCTTTTCCTTCTTTAAAGGCCGTCCAAGCCCCGGGGAGCTGACCTCCAGGATGTAGCTTTCGTCTATGAAATCTTCTTTGTCCAGCCAGTCGCCAAGCTTTCTGGAAACCATCTCGCAGTCATCCACGGTAAAGCCGCCCGGCTTGTCGATATAAGCCCTCAGATACCAGGTACCTGCTTCCTTCACGTATTCCACGTCCACAAGCTCGAACCCGTTCTCCTCCATGACCGGAAGCAGAAACGCTTCCACCTTTGCCTCATACTCATCTCTTTTTGCCATACGTTCTCACCACCTTCTGGGTTTTCCCTCCGGCCTGTTCCCTGTATGCACGGGACGCGCGCCCTCTTACATAATGAAAGAGTGGACTTTTTTGTCCACTCTTTTGACCGGTTCCTATGTTATCTCCTATACTATATCATGCTGTTTCCCAAAATGCAAGAGGTTTCGCTAAAAAAGTAGGCATCCCGGCTTTTCCCGTCTTAACCTTCAAGAAGCCCTGCCCCGATCCGGTAAACCCGGTCAATTTCTTCCTGATGGCCGGAAAGCAGGTCTTTTAACGTGTCCACGCGGCAGACGGAAACACGTTCCACTGTCTCAATTCCCAAATGGCCGTAATAGTGGGCGATGGAGTTTAAAATCTGCACATTCTCTTCTTCATGGCTTCCGGCCCGCACCGCGATGGCAATCCCCTTTGCCGGCTTCTTCCGCCAGAGCCTCCGGCTGGGGTTCGTATCTCCATACGGCGTGCTCCTGTCAAAAAACACCTTTAACTGCCCCGGAACCTCCGCCCAGTAGGACGGCGCCGCAATCACCACGAAATCCGCGTCAAAAAGATCGGATACAATCGTCTCCACATCGTCCTTCCAGATACAGTTCCCGTCCTCGTAACAGGTTTTGCAGCCCGTACAGAAATGGAGGTTCGCCTCCCCAATCGAATACCGGACGGTTTCAATCCCAACGCTTTCCATCCCTTTCCGGATGGTGTCAACCAGATAGGCCGTGCTCCCGTCGGAACGGGCGCTGCCGACAATGCAAACTGCTTTCATGGAAACTCCTTTCACGCAAAAGGAGCGGATACCGATTTCTTTTTATCAGTACCCGCTCCTAATTCATTGTATCCATTGGTTTCTACCTCAACTGTTACATTTATTTTTAATTTTTTTTTGCGAAACTTTCATTCGCTCTCTGATAAAATCCCTGATTATCAGTATCTATTTTATTTATTCTCCGTCATCTTTTTTTCTTTTTTCAAATCCCATCTGTTCTTTTTGTCTTATTCGGAATAAGACTTTTCAAATTAGATTTTGATGATTCGGAGTTTCCTGGGGATTTACTTACTTGTACTTTGGAGTGTACCTCCTTTTCTGAGATTTCTGTATCTCTTTTTGTTGTCTTTATTATAGCCGATCACTTTTTATTTGTCAACACTTTTTTAGAAAAATTTTTATATATTTTAAGTTCGGCTGATTTGTGTAATATTTTTCAGATATTATATTGATTTAAAACAAATTATTGCAATTTCATTCCGGCACATTCCCGGCGCGGCAGTCTCTTTTTGCCTGGTTTTTGCGAATTGGATATTGCCATATTTCCGGCAACTGTTATAATAGAAGAAAATAAAAGGAAACCAAAGTGTTTTCCGCATAATTATCTGACAAACGAGGGAGGTAATCATCATGACAACAGTTTTTGCAAATGCCAGGATCGTTGACGTCCTTGGCGGAACTGCCATCGAAAACGGAAGCGTAATCGTCGAGGACGGAATCATAAAGGAAGTCGGCGCCGGCCTTGCTGTTCCGGAAGGGGCAAAGGTCGTAGACCTGGCCGGAAAAACCATGATCCCCGGCTTATTCAACTGCCACGTCCATATGTGCTCCGACGCAGGGAACGGGGTTCGGGAATCGGCCTGCGATGCGGCCATCACCATCCGCGCCCTTAAAAACTTAAAGACTCTGCTTGCTTCCGGCGTCACTTACGTCCGCGACGCAGGCGCGCCGAATCATATCGACATCACGCTCCATGAGGCTGCCGTAAAGGGCGACATCCTTTCCCCGGAAATGCAGACCGCAGGAAAATGCATCTGCATGACAGGCGGACACGGGCATTCCACAGGACGCGAAGCCGACGGCCCCGATGACTGCCGCAAGGCTGCAAGGGAGCAGTTAAAGGCAGGCGCCAACTGGATCAAGGTCATGGCTACCGGCGGCGTTATGACAAAGGGCGTAGAGCCCGGCTCCGCACAGCTTACGGAGGAAGAGCTGCGTGCTGCCATCGAAGAGGCACACAAGGCCGGCGCTAAGACCTTCACCCATGCTCAGGGCATGGAGGGCATCAAAAACGCCCTGCGGGCCGGCGTGGATTCCATCGAGCACGGCTTCTTCATGGACGACTGGTGCTTTGATTTCATGAAAGAGCACAACGTTTTCTTCGTCCCGACGTTGGCGGCTCCCTACTGGATTAAATTAAAGGGAACGGCAGCAGGCATCCCGGACTACATGGTGCGGAAGGTGGAAGCCACCATCGACGCCCATCAGGATACGTTCCGCCGCGCACACAAGGCAGGCGTGAAGATCGCCCTGGGTACCGATGCAGGAACGCCGTTCAACGCCTACGACAAGACGGCCATGGAGGCTGTCCTCATGGTAGAAAACGGAATGACGCCGATGGAGGCCATCCAGTGCGGCACCATCAATTCCGCAGAGCTTCTCCGTGTCCAGGATACCCACGGCTCCATCACGCCCGGAAAGAAGGCGCATTTTGCCATCTTCGAGAAGAATCCGCTGGAGGATATCCATGCATTGTTAGACTGTTCGATGACCGTGATGAACGGCGAGATCGTCTGCGAAAAATAGGAGAATACCGGCAGAAGGCAGGGGTCATCCCCTGCCTCCTTTCTTTTTCCCGTCTGTCCCGAGTCTTACCTGTTCTAAATATTCTGCCACTTCGCCGTCTGCGTGGGACAGAAGATAGTTTTTCCCGGAGCCTGTCCGCCGCGCCTTTTCCATGGCAATTTCTTTATTCACCCGCTCCACCTCTTCCAGAAGATCCGAAGCCGACATGAGAAGGCAGCCCTGGCCGCGGATGATGAGCTGTTCCAAGCCGTCCGACGTGGCGACCGTGACGCGGTACCTGGGGCCGATTTTATGGGCCAGCTTTTCGATGTACTGGTCGGCCGTCTCCGCCTCCTTTGTGTAAACCACGTGAATGTTGTGGTACTTTAACGCTTCTCCCGTGTTTCCCGTGACCTTGTAGGCATCAAACACAACGATGAGCGTACACTTTCGGAACCCCTGGTAATTGCAGAGAATATCCATCAGCCGGTACCTGGCCCCGTCGATATTGGTTTCTGCCAACTTCCTTAAATCTTCCCAGGCAAAAATAATATTGTAGCCGTCCACCAGGAGATATTCCTCCGAGGGCCCGCTCTCTGTTTTCGCAGGCTGCTTCCGCTCTGCGCCGCCGCCTGCACGGATCACGCGCCGCCCGCCGCCGTCAGAAAAAGACGGGCGTTTTTTCTCGCCGAAGGTTCTTTTGAAAATTTCCTCCAGCTCCTTATCCTCTTCATAGGAAGTCTGGATGCGGCCGGGCGCAGTCCCTCCCGACGGCCTTATGACAGCAGGCTCCTTTCTGCTCACGGTGTCCAGGGCCGTGCCGGAGAGCCGGCCTTTTCCAAGAGGACTCTCCACATGCATGTGGGCCTTTACCTCGTTCCACGGAACCAGATATCCTGCGCCGTGGGCGCAGAAGACGGAGCCGGCCGGATCCTGGAGATCGGCATCAAAATCATAGCCGATGGCCTCGATGACCTCCGCCTCGTTGTGGCACGGCTCATATCCCTTTAACGTACAGGAGAGCCGGCCGCGGCCGCGGGTATAGGACGCCACCTCCCGCTGATAGCCACGCATGGTGACGACCGGGGCGCTTCCCGTAAGGATCGCCGTCCCGCCATCCTGCACGGGATCGCCAAACGTCCCGTACATCCGTTCCACATCGGCCATGGCGCGTCCCAAAGACTCCGCCGGAAGCTCCAGACGGAACTGGTAAACCGGCTCCAGAAGCCGGCAGCCGGCTTCCTTAAGCCCCTGTCTGACGGCCCGGTAGGTGGCCTGCCTGAAGTCTCCGCCTTCCGTATGCTTTAAGTGGGCGCGGCCGGCAATCAGCGTGATTTTCATGTCCGTGATTTCCGAGCCGGTGAGGACGCCGCGGTAGGGCTTTTCCTCCAGATGGGTCATCACGAGCCGCTGCCAGTTCCGATCCAGCATGTCCTCGCTGCATTCGCTGGCAATCTGGATGCCGCTGCCCGGATCGCCGGGTTCCATGAGAAGGTGCACCTCGGCATAATGGCGGAGCGGCTCATAATGGCCGACGCCCTCCACAGCTTTTGCGATGGTTTCTTTATATACAATGCTTCCGCTTCCAAACTCCACGTCCGCGCCGAACCGCTCTGCGATCTGGCTCTTTAAAATCTCGATCTGGACGTCGCCCATGACCTGAATCTGGATTTCGGAGAGGACTTCGTTCCAAAGGATATGGAGCATGGGATCCTCTTCCTCCAGCTCCCGCAGGTTCGCAAGCATTTTGTGGGCGTCATATCCGTCGGGGAGAATGAGGCCATAGGTGAGAACCGGCTCGAGAAACGGCGTTCCCGTTTCCATCTCGGCTCCGAAGCCCTGGCCGGGCCGCGTGTCCGAAGGCCCTGTCACAGCACAGACCGTCCCTGCCTCTGCCTCCCCGGAAATCTCGTATTTCGCCCCGGAGTAAATCCGGATCTGGTTGACCTTTTCGCCGTCCGAACCGCCCAGGGGCTCCCGGACTTTCAGGCTCCCGCCGGTGATTTTTAAATGGGTGAGCCGGTTTCCCTGACCGTCCCTGGAAATTTTAAAGACTTTGGCGCCGAACTCCGGCCGGTATTTTGGACATTCCGCGTATTCTTCCATCCCTTTTAAAAGCTCTTCCACTCCGGTAAGCCGCAGGGCAGAGCCGAAAAAGCAGGGAAATACCTTCCGCTCCCGGACGGCCCGGCGGATCATGTCTTTTTCAAGCTCACCTGTCTCCAGATACGCCTCCATCAGTTCTTCGCTGCACATGGCGAGGCCGTCGAGCCATGCCTCCCTTTCTTCTCCAAAATCCACGAAGCCGTCTCCCAGGCGTTTTTTGATGTCTGCCATGAGCTGTGCCCGGTCGGTACCCGGCTGATCCATTTTGTTGATAAAAAGGAACACTGGGATTTTGTACCGTTTTAGCAGCCGCCAAAGCGTCTCCGTATGGCCCTGAACCCCGTCAGCCCCGCTGATGACAAGTACGGCGTAATCCAGAACCTGAAGCGTCCGCTCCATCTCCGTGGAAAAATCCACATGGCCGGGCGTGTCAAGAAGCGTCACCGTCATGCCGCCCAGGCCAAAAACAGCCTGTTTGGAGAAAATCGTAATGCCCCGCTCCCGCTCCAGCCTGTATGTATCCAGGAAGGCGTCCTGGTTGTCCACGCGGCCGCATTTGCGGATCACGCCGGTCTGAAAGAGGATCGCTTCGGAAAGCGTCGTCTTTCCGGCATCCACATGGGCCAGGATTCCGAGGGTAATGCGGCCGGCGCCGCCCTCTGCCTTATTTTCTTTATTTCCAGACGTATTTCCCATGAAAATACCCCTTTCTGCGCTTAATCATCCGAAAATTCCCGATTTCCCGAAAGCCACGGCGCGGATGCCCGCCGGAAGCTCTCTTATGAGGCGCACACCGTCAGGATAACCCATCCTGCCGCTCCTATGTACAAAAGCCCGATCAGAGCTGCGCCAAGCTTTCCTCTGTTCCATTTTCGCACAGCCAGATACATGGTGTCCAGCACATCCGTCAGGAAGCAGAACTGCAAAAAGCCGTGCCAGACTGCCCATAGAAGGTTTGTTTTTCCCTTCTTTCGTGTAAGGCGTATCACCTGGATGCTGTAAAAGCTTCCCGGAACCATGGCCAGCCATGTGCAAAAAAACGCCAGAAAAAGAAGCGGAACCGTGACCGGAAATGCAAAGAGAAGCGTCCCTCTGGAGCCCACGAGCGCCGCCAGGGAAAGCAGCAGAATGGAGCAGAAATTGATTATAAAAAACGGAACCATCCCGTATTTTAAAATCAGCATTCCCCGAAGGCAATGTTCCTCGTTTCCTCTCCCATAAGCAAGGAAGGAGCGGACTATGTTCGTAATTCCCAGAATCCCCAGAACGAGGAAATAGAAAACGGCTGCCCCTATGTAGATAAAAAAGAGCCCCTCTCCTGAAATCGGAAGCTTCCCTGAAGCAAGGCCGTTTGCTGAGATCAGGAGAAAGCTGATATTTAAGGGAACCTGGAGGGACAGCAAAATCACGTAAGCGGCCGCCGGTATCTGGCTGTATGGTTTCATTTCATTGTCACTTCCCTGTTTTTTATGATCGAAATCCATGCCGCTTTTTGGGCGGCAGTAATATAGTAACAAATTCGGGCTTTTCTGTCAAAATTTTTATCCGTATTCTGTGAGGAACAGCTGCAATATATGAAAAAACACTCCCCGGCTTTCCGGCGCCTTTTACGGCCGGCCGGAAAACCGGGGAGCGAAATGAACCGTGAAAGGATGTCGGAAGCTTTTCCTGGCACAAGAAAGCGGGCTGGCCGTTATGCCGCTGGCCTAAGTCTTCCTATGCGCCCCGTCTTACGCTCATGACCGTATAGCCGGCCGCAAGCACCGTATCCCGGAGTGTCTTTTCATCCGGCTCCTGTTTCATCCGCACATTCGCCTCACGGCGTTCCAGATCCACCTGTGCCCAGACGCCGTCCAGGCGGTTCAATGCATTTTCCACCCGTCTGGCGCAGGCCGAACAGATCATCCCATCAATTTTCAGCGTCGCCAGATAGGGGTAGTGAGCCTTATTTTTATCCTCTACCTTTACTCTTTTCTCCGGGGTCTCCCCGCCGCCTCCGCAGCAGCCTCCTGACCGCAGCCTTTTCACATAGCGGTACCCGGCCGCAGCACAAAGCAGCACCAATGCCGCCAAAATGATATATGTAGCCATGCGCTTTCTCCTTTCCCGGCACTCAGACAGCCGAAACTGTTTTTTACTGCACCATCCTGGTATATCCGGCCGACGATGTGCAGGGAAGCATGGAAAGCTCTGCGCCGTCCTCCCTTAACACCACCTTAAGAAGCGCCGTTTCCGGGATGCTGCTTCCGAACACAAAGTTTCCAAGGCTGTACACAATGGGCTTTCCGTTGTAGTATTCGGTCTCCTGGAGCACATGGGGGTGGCTCCCGACTACCAGATCAGCGCCGGCGTCGATGTATTCGCGCCCCATGGTGCGCTGGTATTCTTTTGGGACAGTCTCCTTTTCCACTCCCCAGTGGACGTAAACTACCAGGTAATCACAAAGTTCTTTTGCCGCCCGAATCGATTCGAGCGCCTGTCTGGAATCGTATGTGGAAAAAACGCCGGGATGGCCGCTTCCTGCCGCCCAGCTTCCGTCCATATAAACCCGGGAGGTGCCGAGAAATCCGATGGTCTTTCCGCCGGCTTCCATAAATTCCGGCTTCCTCGCACGCTCCAGATCTGCTCCGGCGCCCACATACCGGATCCCCGCAGCGTCAAGAGCCTCACAGCTGTCTAAAAGCCCTTCTTCGCCGAAATCCAGGATATGATTGTTCGCCAGCGTCACAATGTCGATCCCCATTTCGTTCATCAGATGGACGCGGTCCATGGGCAGACGGAACGTAAACTGTTTGTCAGCGGCCGCCATCCCCCGTTCGGTAAACGGGAATTCCTGGTTTGCCATGAAAATGTCGGCGTTTTCGATCTCTTTCAGAATCGCCTCGTCTAAGACGCCGTTAATGCCGCCTGCGCTGTCATAAGCGGCCAGTACATGATTGGAGAGGTAGACATCGCCTGCAAACAACAGGACAATTTCTTTGTCCTGAGGCACTTCCTCTGCGGCAGAAGCCTCCGTTTCTTCTTTGGAGCCTGCCTCAATGACAAAGGAATAGGATTCCGCTTCCCCGTCTGTATCTTCGGTTTTCTCCGCTTCCTTCCATGCCTCATACCCGCTGTCTCTCCGAAGAAATGCCGTCACTGCCAGGACGGCCAGCGCTGCGAGCAGGGCAAGAAGGGCTCCGATCAAGATTTTTCTGCCTGCGCTCATAGTTTCTCCCTGTCTGGTTCAGACTCTTCTTCTATTTCCCGTATCACACGGCAGGGGTTTCCGGCTGCAATGACGCGGGGCGGGATGTCCTTCGTCACTACGCTTCCGGAGCCAATGACAGCGCCTTCCCCGATGGAGACTCCGGGAAGCACGCGGACGCCGCCGCCGATCCAGACATTATCGCCGACATGAATCGGGCGCGCATACTCCAGCCCCTGATTCCGCTGTTTGGCGTCGATGGGATGGCCGGCCGTATAAAAGCCGCAGTCCGGCCCGACAAACACATTGTCGCCGAACGTCACCTTCGCACAGTCCAGAATCACACAGCTGTGGTTCACGTAAAAATTTTCTCCCAGTTCAATATTGAAGCCGTAATCGCACCAGAATGGAGCCGTCACCCGGAACTCCTCTCCCGTTTTCCCCAAAAGCCCTTTTAAAAGGCCTTTCTGCTTTTCTTCCTCCGACGGGTACAGGCTGTTGAATTCATGGCAGATATCCTTGCATCTCGTTCTGGCTTCCATGAGCTCCCTGTCGTAATTTGCATCATACAAAAGGCCTGCCGCCATCTTTTCCTTTTCTGTCATTTCCGTCTCCTTTTTGCGTCCCTGATATTTGAAAAGGCGGCTCCGTCTCCGGCGCCGCCTGTCTCATCCTTTATGCTTTGCCGCCTCTTTACTCCGCAGATTCCGTCTTCTCCTCCGTAAGCTCCGAGGTACAGTACATGCAGCGGACTGCACCGATGGGGATCTCTGCCAGGCAGTAGGGGCATTTCTTTGTTGTCGGCTCTGCCGGCGCCTCCGGCTCTTCTTTATGTCCGAAGCTCATCGCCTTGTTCACAGCCTTTAACAGGCAGAACAGGATAAACGCCATAATCACGAAATTTACAACCGCCGAGGCAAATGCGGAAGCAAAACCAGCCACCTGGCTCAAGTTGTAGCGCTCCGCCCCTGTCAGCACGTTTAAGATCGGGTTTATGAAATTGTCCGTCAGCGATGTCACGATTCCGGAGAACGCACCGCCGACGATCACACCGACTGCCATGTCCATCACGTTTCCGCGAAGTGCAAATGACTTAAATTCATTTAAAAACTTTCTCATGCTCTTTTCCTCCTTTGTAATGCAACCTGTTTATTTGTAACACAGACAAGAAGAAAAAGCAAGTGTGAAAGCCTTATTTTAGTATAGAATCAGTTCCGGGTCCCCTTCGCAGCTCTGCCCTTACCGCTTTCCCGTCAGAATGAATTTCATCAGCTTTTCTGCATCATCAAAATCGTCATAGTCCCCGTTTATGCCCTCCCGGTGATATACGATCCCTTTTTTCTCATTTTCCTCCAGACAGTCCAGCAGTTTCTCCTCGCCGTACTTTTTCATGAACAGCGTGAATGTATATGGCTTGATTTTGCTTAACAGGCCCTTTTTGCAGTCCTCACGGCACAGATAGCAGTGGGAAATTCCCTTTTCCGAAAAGCATTTTTTATTTTCACATCGGTCATTATCGGGACATCCGTTGGAACCGCAGCCGCCGCACGTCACGTTTTCCGAACACAAACAGCAGGCAAGCCCGCAGCCTGCAATGCCTAATTCCCGTCTCATACATACCTCCGAATCCGGATCATTTTTTCTCCCTTTATTATTTACTCCCAATTTCCCTTTGTGTTCCCACCAAAAAATCAGAATTTAACTGCGCGAAACTAAAAGTTTCTGTTCTTTTACATAATCCAATTTAGCTTAATTGGATAAATGTCTATCACAAAATGCTCTCTCCGTATGTTTGTGCTTGGATATGAGGTTGCAATCCCTAATTCTACATTGCCGATTTTCTTTACCAATTCACCAGATATTTTGCCAAACACGACATATTGACATACGCAATACTCCAACATTCCATTCACAGGCTCTAATGGAGAAATCTCAAAAGGTTTTTCAATGTCAACACCCAACTCATTTAAATAATCAGCAACAAGAGGATATGCTTCTTTGACCTGCAAATAATAGTTCTTGCAATAATCGCAATCGCACAAATCCTCTGTTTTGATTTCTGTATAATATTGGCGTGTCTGTTCAATATCAATCCCCATTGTCTCACATCCTGATTCTGATTTATTATACTGTCTCATTCGGGAACACTTCCTCGAATTGGGACATTATTTAAGCTCGATATGAAAGAACCGGCTCCCCCACTTTGCCATCTCATAAAAGACCGGCAGCATATCCCGGCCGGCCTCGGTCAGGGAATACTCCACCCGCACCGGCATCTCATCATACTGCCGCCGCCTCACAAGCCCATCTTCCTCCAGGGCTTTGAGCGTCGACGACAGCATGGTGTTCGTGATGCTGCCCAGATTCCTTTTAAGCTCCCCGAATCGGACGGTTTCCGCCTTCTGGAGTTCAAACATAATCCGCGCCGTCCATTTTCCGGTCAGCAGCTCCAGGGTCTTCGCCACCGGGCAGTTTTCCTCCGGATCGGCAGTCCTGATTCCCTCTCGAAATTCTTCCAGTGTGAGCATGTTTCTTCCCTCCGGTACATGTTTTCGTACCACGTTCGTTTTTTCTGCGTACTTGATTGGATTTTTTAATGTGGTATGATAATTATACCATTCCGGATGGCAGAAATGCAAGAAAATCAAGAAAACGGAGGCATATTTATGAACACCATTCAGACAATCCGCTCCAGGAAAAGCCCTGAGGCCTTCCTCTCTGAGCCCCTCGACCATGAAACCGCCGCAGCCATTGCAGAGGCCGGGAACTACGCCCCGATTTTTGGGCGCATCCACATAACAGTCATCACGGATCCTGATTTCATCGAGACCATCAACCAGGTGACTCTGGACATGATGAAGAAAAGCGGCAACGAATTTGCTGAGAAAATGGCTGCCATGCCGGGATACTGTGCCACCAGAAACGCCCAGGTTCTCCTTGTCCTCTCCGCTCCCGGCGGGATGGACGCCATGGGCTTTCACATGGCAAATGTATCCTGTGCCGCCGAAAACATGCTATTGGCGGCCACAGAGCTTGGCGTCGGTTCCCGCTTCATGATGGGGCCGGTCATGGCGCTCCGGACAGAGCAGCTCCTCCATAAGCTTCTGCTCCCGGAAGGCTTCGTCCCGCTTGTTGTCGTTGCGCTTGGAAAAACAGACGAACCGTTTGAAGAACGCCAGAAGAATTGCGACAATATCAGCTATATGTAAGGTATGGAAAAATCGGCCTGTCTTTCGACAGGCCGAAAACCGTTTCGGACATTTATTCCTTTTAAATTTACAGCCGTTTCCTGTAAAGCAGGCATTTTAAGTCCACATCTCCGGAAAGCTCAAGAACGATATCTTTTTCTCCTGCCCGTTCAAAACCTCTCCGCTCATAAAATTGGTAGGTGCAGTTGGTATCGGTAAACAGATAGACTTCTTTTCCGGCTTCCCTCCTGGAAAGCTCATTTAAAAGATACGTGCCTATGCCCCTGACTTTGCTGTCCGGGTCTGCGGCTAAAAACCTGATTTCACCATCCGGCTCATACTTTTCCGTATATTTGTCAAACATTTCCCTATTGGCTTCCATGTATGACATCACACCATTACCATAAATCAGCGTTTGAATGGCATCCAAAATCTTAACATATAAGACCTTCCAGAAAGATTGATATGCTTTTGGTTCGCCCTTCATATCCGCAATCAGAACGCCCAAAAGCACATCGTTCTCATACGCTGCGATAACCTGCGTTGCATTCGTGTATTCGAGATACCAGAAGTATCTGCCGTATGTCTGAACAATGAAATTGCTATTTGAATATTCATCAAAATGCATTCCCCTGATGGCATACTGAATGACCTTTTTAAAGTCTTTCTTATCCAGCTCTTTTATCTGCATTGCCTTCGTTCCTTTATGTCATTTGGCATTTCACGGCATCCGCCTAAATGAAACCATGTGTCATGCCCATGGAAAAACAGCCCTTACACGGCTTCCATCGCAAAATTGACCGATGCCATGGCGTCTTTGCAGTACGCGTCGGCGCCGATGGAGTCGGCGTACTCTTTCGTAAGCACGGCGCCGCCCACCATGATTTTCACCCACGGTGTCCGCTCCCTGAGAAGCCGGATCGTGGCAGCCATGGCCGGCACCGTCGTCGTCATGAGGGCGCTCAGGCCCACCACGGGCACATGGGACTTTTCCGCCGCCTCTGCAACGGTCTCCGGCGGCACATCGCGGCCAAGGTCGATGACATCAAAGCCGTAATTTTCCAAAAGCACTTTCACGATGTTTTTCCCGATGTCATGGATGTCGCCCTGCACCGTCGCAAGAATCACCTTTCCGCGGCTCTCCCCGGTCTCACCGGAGGCCGCCATGGTTTCCTTCATGACGGCAAAGGCCGCCTTGGCCGCTTCCGCGCTCATTAAAATCTGCGGCAGAAACACGCTCCCTGCCTCGAATCCTTTTCCCACTTCATCCAGGGCCGGAATCAGCTCTTCATTGATGACGGAAAGCGGGTCAGCCGAAAGAAGGGCTGTCCCGGCCGCCTCTTTTGCAGCCGCCGGCATCCCGCGAAGAATGCTCTTTTTTAAAGGGGATATGGAAGGCTGCGTCCCGCCGGTTCCTGACGACGGCACGGTTTCGGACGCCGTCCCCGGCTGTTCGGCCGCAAGCCTTTTTTTCTCCTCGGCCTCCCTTTTTCTTTTGGCCTCCATCTCCCCGTAAACACCCACATAGCTCTGGCAGTTTTCATCCTGGGCCGTCAGAACCAGATAGCTGTCGACGGCCGCCATCATGGCCTCGGAATTGGGATTTAAAATGGCTGCGGAAAGGCCGGCTTCAAGGGCCATCAGGAGGAAGGCCGCGTTGATGTGCTCCCGCATGGGAAGGCCGAAGGAGACGTTGGAGACGCCAAGTACGGTCTTTCCGCCAAGCTCTTTTTTCACCCGCCGCACGGTTTCTAACGTCACAAGGGCGCCTGTCTTTTCCGAACTGACGGCCATGCAGAGCGCGTCGATCAGGATGTCCTTTTTTTCGATTCCATAGGACGCCGCCGTCTTATAAATTTTTTCTGCCACGGCAAGCCGCCCGTCCGCCGTCTCCGGGATCCCGTCTTCGTCAAGGCAGAGGGCCACGGCCACGCCGCCGTACCGCTTCATTAACGGGAATATGGCGTCCATCACTTCTTTTTTGCCGTTGACCGAGTTGATTAACGGCTTCCCGTTGTAAATCCGCATGGCCCGCTCCATGGCGCGGATGTCGGACGTGTCGATCTGGAGCGGCAGGTCGAAGACGCTCTGAAGCTCCTTTACCACATCCACCATCATGGCCGGCTCGTCGATCTCAGGAAGCCCCACATTTACGTCCAGAACCTCGGCGCGGCTCTCCTGCTGTGCGGCGGCCACGTTTAAAATGTAGGTGAGGTCATGGTCTTTTAAAGCTTTCTTAAACCGCGGCTTTCCCGTCGGATTGATCCGTTCGCCGATGACGACGGGCTTATCCCCGAATACGACGGCGTGGGAATAGGAGGAAATGACCGTTCTCTCCTTTTTCGTGATTTTAGGAAGGGGCACATCGGCGCAGAGTGCCTTCATTTTTCTGATATGCTCCGGCGTCGTCCCGCAGCAGCCGCCAAGGAGCGATGCACCGGCCTCGGCCATGTCCTTCATGGCAGCCGCGAACATGTCGGAGTCAATGTCATAGACCGTAACGCCGTTTTCGCTCCGCGGAAGTCCGGCGTTGGGATTTACTAAAATCGGCGTCTCCGAGACGGCAGCCATCTCTTTTAAAAACGGTAGAAGCTCAATGGGCCCAAGGCCGCAGTTTAAGCCGATGACGTCGGCACCAAACCCCTCTAAAAGGGCTGTCACCGATTCTACATTGCCGCCGGTAAGCATCTTCCCCTTTTCATCTAACGTCACCGTCGCAAACACCGGCAGGCTGCTTTCTTCCTTCGCCGCCAGGACGGCTGCCTTGAGCTCGTAGCTGTCGCCCATGGTTTCTATGATAATCAGGTCGGCGCCGGCCTTTTTTCCGGCCCGCACCACTTCTTTGTACGCTTCGCAGGCGTCCTCAAAATCCAGGTCGCCAAGGGGCTTTAAAAGCTTTCCCGTCGGCCCCATGTCAAGTGCCGCATAGCCGTGTCCGGCAGCTTCAATGGCCGCCTTCGCATGGCCCACAGCCTCCGTTACGATCTCTTCCAGGTTCCAGCCGTCTTCCTTTTTGAATTTGAACCGGTTGGCGCCGAAGGTGTTTGTCGTGATGATGTCGGCACCGGCTTCCAGATATTCCCTGTGGATTTCGCGGACGGCCTCAGGCCTTTTAAGGTTCCAGGTCTCCGGAAGCTCGCCGGGCTTTAGACCGCGGGCCTGAAGAAGGCTCCCCATGCCTCCGTCAAAAATAAGTCTCTTTTTTCTGATCTCTTCCAGTATTCCCATGCTGCCTCCTGAATGTACAGTCCTTTTTTTCACATGTTTCACAGCCGGACGGGCCGCAGGGGCTCTCTTCTTTTGAGATGCCGATGACGGCCGTTACCGACTTGGACGGCATCATGAGAAAGCCGTCCGTCAGCGTAATCCCGATCCGCTTTTCCGCCTCCAGGGCCCCCAGGATTTCTTTCTGAAAGGAAAGGGAAAAATCCCCGTATCCCGGTGAAAACCTGGGGCGTAAAATCCAGCCGTCCTTTTTATATTCTTCTCTCCACCTGCCGTTTAATTCATTGCAGTACGCCTCGGTCATGGCCGCGGCCGCAGCCTGCATGACGGCGGCTTTTGCCACATGGAGCTTTCCGTATTTTGTCAAAAGCCTGTCGGCACCTGCGCCCAGGGTTGCCGCCATGAAAAGGGCTTTTTCACAGCCTGCCAGGTTTTTGGAAAGATTTAAGCTTTTCGTCTTGTATCCGCCGAAGTCCAGACCGTCCGGCGCCTGCATTTTTAAGGGGAATTCCCGCATGAGAAATCTGGGAACGGCTGCCTTTTCAAGCTCCCCGATGCATTCCTCCAAAAGCCTGCTTACCGCCTCGTCTGCCGGCTGTTTCCCGTAGCCAAGGTAGCGGAGCGCCTCTTTTCTGTCCGTCTCCATCAGATGAGGATCTCCGACAGGCTCTCTTTGATCTGCTTTGCCACCTCCGGCCGGTTCATGGAGTAGACATGGACGGCATGGACGCCGTTTGCAATCAGGTCGATGATCTGTTCTGTGGCGTAGGCAACGCCGGCCTGGCGCATGGCAGCCGGGTTTTCCCCGAATTTGTCCACGATGGCCTTAAATCTGGCCGGAAGGTAAGTGCCGGACATGGAACAGATCCGCTTGATCTGTTTTGCATTCGTCACCGGCATGATCCCGGCGATGACCGGCACCTGGATGCCCTTGTCGCGGATACGGTAGAGGAAGTTATAGAGGATATCGTTGTCGAAAAAACATCTGGGTCGTCAGAAAGTCGCAGCCGGCGTCCACCTTCTCTTTTAAATGGCAGAGATCCTCTTCCTTATTTTTCGACTCCACATGGCCTTCGGGATAGCAGGCGCCGCCGATGCAGAAGTCGCCCATGGTTTTTAAATCGCGCACCAGCTCGCTGGCGTAATGGTAGTCGGTTTCCACGTTCCCGTCCGCCGGGATGTCGCCGCGGAGAGCCAGGACGTTTTCGATTCCCTGTGCCTTCATCTCTTCGGCCGCCTGACGCACCATTTCTTTTTTCGAGGTCACGCAGGAGAGGTGGGCCAGAGCCGTCACCCCGTAGTTTTTCTCGATGCCCGAGGCAATTTTTACGGTATAGCGGCTGGTGCCGCCGCCGGCTCCGTAGGTGACGCTCATAAACGACGGCGAAAGCCCGGCAATCCCTGCCACTGCCCTTTCTACCACGTCGTATTTGTCCTCCGCCTTCGGCGGGAATACTTCAAAGGAAAGCACAGGCTTTTCCTGTGCGAGGATTTCTCTGATTTTCAAGTTTTTGTTCCGTCCTTTCTCATGCTGTCATGGTTCCGGGATTTTTTCCAGATATGGTGTCTATGGTAGCATAGTTTTCCGGGAAAATCCAGCATAAATGAATCTGCCTTCCGAAAAGAATTGTTGGAAATCTGCGGATTATGTGGTATGATTGAGAGGCAGAACGAAAACAGGAAAGGGAGGCGGTATTTTATGAGCAAAGTGATTACAATCAGCCGTGAGTTTGGGAGCGGCGGGCGTGAAATCGGGTTCCGTTTGTCGAAAAAGCTTGGGATCCCCTTCTATGACAAGGAGTTAATCGCCATGGCGGCCGAGGACAGCAATATTTCCGAGGATGTGTTCCACGCCAACGATGAAATCATCGCAAACCGGGAGAGGACAAACTGCGAATACATGACGGTGGATCCGTTCTCGACACGCTATGAGGTTCCCGTGTCAGATCAGCTTTTTGTGATCCAGTCCAAGGTCATCCGGCAGATTTCCAACGACGGCCCCTGTGTCCTGATCGGGCGCTGCTCCGATGTGATTGTGGAGGATGGCTTCCATGTATTCATCTGCGCCAGCTTAAAGAAGCGGGTGGAGCGCCTTCTGGCCCTGGAAAAGGAGCCGGACATCGACGCGAAGAAGATGGAGGCCAGGATCCGTGAAATCGACGGCCGCCGCCGCGATTATTATCAGTTTTACAGCGGAAATGAATGGGGAAAATCGAAAAATTACCACCTCTGCCTAAACAGCGGCCTCCTTGGCGTTGAGGCATGCGTGGATATTATTGCACATAGTGTCGGGCTTTGATTGCAGAAAGACGCCCCGGCCCGCCGGTTTTGATATGCTCCCTTCTAGGTAGACAGTTGAAATAATAAAACTGTTTATCAAGGAGGGAGCATTTCTTATGCGTAAATATTCTGCTGAAGATAAATTACGAATGGTAAAGCTTATTTTGGAAGCTAAACATAGTATTACATCTGTATCAACAGGCGAAGGAATTCATCCTACTACTTTAGAAGAATGGATTCGTAATTATCAGTCTATGGGTTCAGAAACCTTTTACAACAAAGGATGGACCAAAAGAACTTCTGCCGAGAAAGAGATTGCCGTACAAGAGTATCTTTCTGGTCTTGGTTCACTACGTGATATTTGTAAAAAATATAAAATTTCCAGTACTCGTACACTCAGGCAATGGATTGCGCTGTATAATGGTCATAAGGAACTGAAGGCTTCCAGAACAGGAGGATGTAGTCTTATGACCAAAGGAAGAAAAACAACGTTTGAAGAAAGAGTGGAAATTGCATCCTACTGCATTTCCCATGGCCATAACTATGCTGAAACATCAGAAAACTTTAAGGTGTCCTATCAGCAGGCACGAAATTACACTATCAAATACGAAACAGGCGGAGTTCCTGCATTACAGGATAACCGCGGCAAAAGAAAATCGGAAGATTCTCTTACAGAGGTGGAAAAGCTTCAAGCGGAGTTGAAACTGGAAAAAGCCAAACGGCAACGTGCAGAAATGGAGTTATCATTCTTAAAAAAATTAGAGGAAATCGAAAGGAGGCGGGGCTGAGCCTGATCCGCCACGAGCATATCTATCAGGCTGTCAAAGAAGAACAGAAAGAACACGATTATCCGATACAGGCGCTTTGTAAGATTGGCGGTGTTTCAAGGGCGGCTTATTACAAATGGCTGAACCATGAAATGTCAGAGAATGAACAGGAAAACCGAAAAATTGCGGAACTGATAGAAAAAATCCACATAGAATCACCTGATAAGGGTTATCGCAGAATCCGTGATGAGTTGGAGCGTTACCATGACATTGATGTAAATGATAAACGTGTTTTGCGCATCTGCCGGAAACTTGGTATCAAATCCACCATTAAATATGCAAACGATAGCTGTACAAGACAGGCTGCAAATCCACAGTACATAGCCGAAAATATCCTGAATCGTGAATTTACGGCAGAAGCTCCGAATGAAAAGTGGTTGACCGATGTAACGGAATTTCATTACTATATCGGAAATGAAAAGCACAAGGTATATTTAAGTGCAATTCTTGACCTGTATGACCGAAGAATCGTATCCTACCGTATTGGAGACAGTAATAGTAATGCATTAGTGTTTGATACCTTTGATGATGCAGTCAAAGATAATCCTGATGCACATCCGATGTTTCACAGTGACAGAGGCTTTCAATACACCAATAGAGCCTTTCATGCAAAACTTGAAGCAGCAGGGATGATGCAGAGCATGTCCAGAGTAGCAAAGTGTATCGATAATGGACCAATGGAAGGATTCTGGGGAATTCTAAAACGGGAGCGTTATTATGGTAAACGATTTATGGACAGAGAATCACTGGTGGTCATGATAGAGAAATATATCAATTACTATAACAACAGACGTTTGCAGAGGAAGCTTGGTATAGTAACACCAATGGAGAAACACGAAAAATATTTACAGGCAGCGTAAAAATCTGCCAGCAGGTGATACCTACTGGCAGAAAAAAATTATATTTTTTTGATTGTCTACTTGACGGGAAGCAGTTCATAGCCGGCAGGCCGGGGCTTTTCTTAATTCTATGGGGCGATTACTGCACCCAGATTCCATCGCTGTCTACATAGTCGTCACCGATCCATGCGCTCCGTTTCATGGCGCCGAAGCCTGCGCCTTCTTCTTCGCTAAAGTAGTACCAGTTTCCGCCGATCTGCTGCCAGCCCGTCATCATGTAGCCGCGCGTCCCGTCGGCAACCGGGTACAGGTAGTAGGTCTGGCCGCCGATTTCCAGCCAGCCGGTATCCATGCCGCCGTCGGCATTGAAATGATACCAGTTTACTGCTCCGTTATAGGAGAGGTAATGCCAGCCCTCCGATACCATCTTTCCCTCTTCGGCATCGTTTTCACCAAAGTAGTACCAGATATCGCCGATGTACTGCCAGCCGGTCATCATCCGGCCTCTTGTGCCGTCAGAAGCGGGATTTAAGTAGTACCAGGAGCCGCCGCGGTTTAGCCAGCCCGTCATCATGTAGCCCTGCTCATCGAAGAAATACCAGTTCAGGGTTCCGTTGTACGGGATCTGCTGCCATGTGTCGGTAAGGAGCGTGCCGTCCGGCTTTTGACACTTCCAGCCATTCTCGTCCTGGAGCCAGGAGGCGTCGGTGTAGGACGGCGTGGAGGTATCGTTTGGCCGGTAAACGGTTGTATGGCTGTTGTCGGAATCGTTGTCGGAGTCATTTCCGGAACTGCCGTTATTTCCGCTGTCTCCGCTGCTGCCCGGATTCTCAGGTGTATCCGGTTCGTCATAATCATCTCCGCCGGATAAGTCAAGACGGAAGTTCTGTGCCGTGCGCTTCAATTCCTTATCCCTGTCGCCGTCCACACGGAACTCAGCCGCTATGGTATTGGCGCCGCTTACGGTCTTGTTTTTAAAGGTCTGGCTCTTGATGGTGATGCGCGTACTGCCGGATTCCTTTTCATAATCCACGCCGTCCGTCAGCTTTTCACCGTTTAACCAGAAGTCGATGAACTCATCGATGGTACCGGCGGAAACAAAGAGCTGATCCCTCGTGCTTGTCACAACGAAATCATAGCTTCCCTCTGTGCTTTCCTTACCAAGCGGAGTCTCGATGAGGTAGCCTTCATCGGTTTCCATGTAAACATTTTCGTTTGTATTCTCATTGACGGTCAGTACAAACTCGGCTGTCGACGGAACAAATTCCTTCCGGTTAAAGTCTGCTGTCACCGTGATCGGGAATTCCCCGGTTTCCTGGGGCACGCCGTAAATCTCGCCCGTCGAGGTATTGAACGTCACTCCGTCGGGCAATGTGCCTTCCAGGCTGTACGACACTTTGATCCAGTCAGAATGGATGTTGCTTGTGTCGATCATGAAGGAATAGGGGACAAACTTCACGCCGTCTGCCAGGCTTTCCGTTGTAATCTCCGGATTTCCTGCAAAACCCTGAAGCTCAATGAGCACGTCCTCCTGGCCGTCTGCGGAGATCTTTAAGGTTCCGCTGATCTCACCTTCGCCGTCCGGTACAAGGCGTACTTTTGCCAGGTTCGCCATGCTGCTTGTGGAGACAGATTCAAATGCCTCCAGCGTTTCATTGTTTTCGCCTCCGATATTCCAGTAGTCGTCGAGTTTTACATGCGTGGCGTCAATTAACTCTGCCTTTAAGCCGGTGAGCGCCTCGCTTCCGATGTTGGCAACCAGGATATCATGGCGGTTGTCATAGTAATCTGTCAGGAAAACTTCCCTTGTGTCAGGGCCGTTGACAAAGAGCTTCGGGCCCTGTTCTTTCTTTGCGAAGGTGACGAAATACTGTCTTTCCGTGTCACCAAGCGTTGCCTTATATGTGACTGTTCCATCGGAAAAATCGTTTTCTGTCTGGCCGGAAATCTGCTCCGTTCCGCTGTGGACGCGGACATCGGCTCCGGCGTAGAAATATGGTACCAGATGGGCCAGATCTGCATCTTCATCCAGAATGAAGCCGGTCTGGTAGCCCATGTCATAGTAGGTGTCCATATCTGGCTCAACCATCCAGGAGGTGTATTTTTTTACGCTGTTAATCATAAAATATATATCTTCCGGCGCTGTCTCATAAAGCCAGATCGAATGGTGGTGTCTGATCCCATCCTCTAAGAATACGGTCATCTCGAAAAAGGGCGTCTCACCGAAGTCTATTGCATATCCATAAGGAGCGGAATCCGTATCGGACGGGAGTATCTGATCCGTAATATCCTCTGCGCCAAGTGCCTCTGCCGACGCAATGGATTCATATGCTCCCTTCACAACCTTTTCAACACCAGTTCCATCCTTCAGCACATAATAGTAGGTAGCATTTTCCGGATACCCTGCTTCCAGATAAAAGTAATTGTTATAGTTTGAATACTGATAAGCTACATTTCCTCTTTCAGCCCGAAAGATCATCTTATTGATTCCGCCGCCGCTATAATAAGAGCGTTCGCCGACATCTTTCATGGTTCCGTTTTCATAAGCCAGAATTCTTCCCTCAGCCTGAACGGACTCTTTCTCGACTGTCACAACGACTCCGAAATATCCAAGTACCGCTCCCTTTTCTTTGTCTGAAAATACGAAGCAGAAAACATTATCCCCTATGAAATCCTCCGGGATGCTGTCGAAGGTTGCAAGATAATCTTCCTCATTCCCATTCAGAACTACATCCGTAATGGCACCCGTAAGGTCGGCTCCGTTTCGATAGTAATCCAGGAAATTTTCCATAGGATAGACATCAATCTGGAAGCCTTCTGCATCTCCGTCTATCTCTGCGTTGAAAACAAGGGAGTATTCATCTCCCTCTTCGTACTCAGAATCGATGCAGGTAAGCCAGGTCATTTGAATATCCGTGTCCGGTACTTTCCCGAGCCTTTCCCATAAAACGTCATCCGGCCAGATATCTCCCTGACTTGTCGGCTGGTACATCATCGGATTCTTAAGATCGACCGTTATATTATTGTAATAAGCACGGATGCTGTAAAAGGTACCGCAAACCTGACGCTCACTGTCCTCTGCAATCAGGTAAAAATCACGGTAAGGGGAGGATGTACTCAAATCTACGGTCTCGTTCCGCTCCTTCAGATGATATGTCCAGTCACCATTATAGTCGTACCAGACAAGCTTTGCATCCTCCGGGATCTCGATGGGCTCTCCGGCAGCATCCGTAAGAAGCGTAAGGATCGTCTCCAAAGGCATTGCAGAAAGTTCATCACTTGAATATTCTCCCAAGAAAAGGCTGGCATCGGCTCTGTCAAAATCAATTACGACCTGCACATGATAGCGGATATTGCCTGGATCAAGCTGCTTTCCGCTGCCGACAATCATTTCCATCTCATAAGACCAGTTATAACTGGAACTGTAATATTCCGGCCGCATGTCCAAAACTACATCCCGATCCTGGAGACGGTACTCATCTTCAAGGACATTGCCATTCTCGTCCCGAAGGTACGTCCACACGATGTTGGCCTCTTCCGGAATTTCAACAGGATCTCCGTTTTCATCCACCATCATGTCCAAAAGATCTTTTAATGGCACGGCGCTCAGCTCTTCTTCCGAATAAAAATTCAGAGTAAGCGTCGCCTCCCTCTCCTCCAACGGCAGCAGCGACATCACCGAGATCCCTGCATTGGAAGCCGTCGCCACCCGGTCGCTTTCCGATGCGTTGGAATCGGTTGCTGTCCGGGGTTTCCCGCCAACAGCGCCGCCCGCATCGGGCACGGCGCCGAGCACTGTCATTCCCGGCTGTGTCAGAAGCGCCGCGCTAAGGAACGCCGCCAGGAATCTTGAGAATTTTCGTCTGTGTTTTCTCAATTCTACTCTCCTCCTGTCTTATTTTGAGCCGTTTGAATCAGCTCGTTTAAATTGTAAATGCGGGATTCCCGCAAATTACCGGTTGGATAATCGAATAAGAGCGTTTCGCCCATGACGTCGCTAAGATACGGAAGCTCGGCCAGCACCTCGCAGCTTTCATTTAAAAGCTGGCCGTAATACTCACCGTCTGCCGTCACATACTGCGTCACCACATAGTCCCCGGCCTGAGTCACATAGGTGAGGTACGCGTCCTGCGCCAGTTCCTTTATGAGCCTGCCGCTCTCCTTATCGTAAGCGGCCGGCGTCCCGTGAAGCGGGGATTCGATCCGCAGACGGTCGGTGTAAAACTCTTCAAAAAGCGTGGAGTCCGGCTTTTCTCCCATGGTTTCGGATAAAAGCGCCCCGTCGGCCGCATCGTAGGAGATAACTTTTCCATCGTTATAGTAAACGTCCAGCCTGGAAGCTTCGCCATCCCGGACAAACTGCTGGTCGAAGACCTCCTCTGCATCCGGAATCTCCGTCTCCGAAATCAGCGTCCCGTCCGCCAAAAATAAGTAAAATTTATCATACCGAAACAGCATGACCGTCTTTTTATCGGCGCTGATCCTGGCTTCGTCATGGGGGATGGACGGGTCATAGGAAAAAACCTCCGCCTCCGGATGGCTCTCATACCGCAGAATCTGTACGAGAGGCGTATCGCGGCTTCCGACAACGGCCATTCGGCCTGCAATCCCCAAAAGCTCGCTTCCGTATTCCTTCCGGAAGCTTTCCGTAAGGGATGCGTTCCTGTCGAAAAACTGAAGCCCCTGTTCCGTCGCAATGACCGTGTGGCTGTCGCTTCCCGCAAAGCTCAGGATGTTTTCCGGCGTCGTCACAAGCGGCGTCTGGTCTCCCGTGACCGGGTCGATCTGCACCAGGAGATTTTCTGTCTGGACATAAATCCCTGTCTCATCCGCCTGCACATGGAAGGCGCTTTTTGATTCAAAGCCGCCGGTCTGAACAAGCTCCTCCATATCGATGACGGCAAAAACCGAAGATCCGTCTCCCGTGCCGGAAAACGCAAAGTATTTTCCGAAAAAGCCGCCCTCAAAATGGGTAAAGCCGGAATCTGCCTCAAAAAGCTCCAGATCACGCCCTTCTCCCGCGAGGTCATAGACCTTCAAAGAGCCGTCCGAAAAGCTGACTCCAAGGAGCGTGCCGTCGGCGTTCAGGGAAAGCAGGTTGTCGTTGGGGTTTGCAAAGCTGTCGTTGACCGCAGCGCTCTGGCTCTTTCCCTCAAAATCAATGCCGGCTATTTTCGTTCCGTCCGCCGTATCGTAGACGGCCGCCGACGGCTCATCCCGGTAAACGGCGGCTGCCCTCGTCCCATCGGCAGAAACTGCGATGGCCGTCGCCATCTCCCCTGTCCATACCGTTTTTTCGTCCTTTAAGCTGTATGCGGAAATTCCCTGGCTTCCGGCATAGAGGATTTCTTCCTCATTCACGTACCGAACCTCGGAGAGCGCCGAGCTTTCCGTTTCCAATGTCTTAAGAATATCCGCCGTCTCCGTATCGATAATGGCCGTCCCGCCGGAATATACGCAGGCCGCCGTTTTTCCCTCCGGCGACAGCTTAAGAAAAAGCGGTGCCGAAGGAAGCTTGGCATACCGGAAGGTCTGGAACCCGTCCGCAAGGTCATAGACGCCGAGGGCATCCGTCAGGGCCTTTTGAACCTCCGGAAGGTACGGAGGC
The DNA here is from genome assembly GCA_018223415.1 of Eubacteriaceae bacterium Marseille-Q4139. Classification (NCBI taxonomy): domain Bacteria; kingdom Bacillati; phylum Bacillota; class Clostridia; order Eubacteriales; family Eubacteriaceae; species Eubacteriaceae bacterium Marseille-Q4139. Next base: position 249,137 of record JAGTTQ010000001.1, read on the forward strand.
GTAAAAGGGCCCGTCTCAGCCGGCAGCGCCTCCAGCGCATACGCCACGGCCTGTTTTCTGTCGCCGGATTCTAAGGCATTCCCGGAATACTCCGAAAGCTTTAACCAGCTTTCCGTTGTCTCCATCTGCTTTAACCCGACAAAGGCCGCCGCTGCCCCGCCTGCAAGGAAAAGGGAAAGGACCCCGACGCCTGCGAGGCGGACGGCTTTTAAGCGCCTGACTCTGGGATCCCGCTCCCGGATCTTTAAAAGATCGTCGAGCATCTCCTCCGCCGTCTGGTAGCGGAGGTCGGGATTGGGGTTCATGGCCTTCGTGATGATTTTCACCACAAGGGGGCTGAATTCCTTTTTGGAAAGCGGCACAACCTCCGTCGCGTTCCTGGCCGGACGGACACCGCTCATCAGGTGATACAGGGTCGCCCCGGTGCTGTAAATATCGGAGCGGACATCAGGGACGACGATCCGCTTCCTCGCAGACGAGCTGCTCTCTGATTTTACGGAAACAGCCGCTTCCTCTTCCGTCAGCGTCCTGTCCACGGACACGGCCTCTGTCTCGTCGTTTTCCCCGCCGCCAAGGACATCCGTCGCCCCTTCGGTGTTTACGGTCTCCGAATCCGAGGAAAAATCAATGCCGTAATGCTCCGGCGACGCGTATCCGGCGCTGCACCCGATGATATTCGTCTCCCCGAGCGCCAGCGCGATGTTAAAGTCGATGAGGCAGACCGTATTGTCCGTCCGCCGCATCAGATTTGCCGGCTTGATGTCGCTGTGGACAAAGCCGCGGGGCGGCGTGCCGTGAACCGGCTTATGGAGGTAACAGAGCGCCTCCAAAAGCTCTTTTCCCCACTCAAGTACCTGCGCCTGGGGGAATTTCTCTCCCCTTTTTAGCGGCTTATCCAGGCTCTCCCCTTCGATATATTCCATGACGGTGACGACCTTCTCGTTTTCTGCAAAAAAGTCGTAGACCGCAGGGATGTTGGGGTGCTTTAAATCCTTTAAAATGTCGACCTCGCGGCGGAGAAGCTCTGTCCGCGTCGTGATCTTCCGCTTGTCAATCTTTAAGACGACCTGCTTTGCAAGGCGCATGTCTTCTGCCAGGAACACGCTCCCGCCGCCTCCGGCGCCAAGTTTTTTGATGATTTCATATCTCGATGCTGCAATCTCTGACATGGCACTCCCCTACTTTTTTTTTTTCCTCTTTCCGTATTCCTCGTCCAGCTTGAGATCCAGGCGCATTTTTATGACCTGGATGACACATAGAAAAATAAGAAGGACGGCAAGGGAAACGGCTGTTACGGCGATGCCGCCGTAAAACATAAGCTCTCCCATGGTTTTCTCCTCTCTCAGTCCATTCTTCCGCACTCTTGACTTTCCCCGCATGTTTCCGTAAGATAGAACCCAGAAAAACGAAAGAGGGGAAATGAGCATGACATCGTTTCAATTTGCAGTTCTTTTTTTCTGCACGCTTTGCTTCGGAAGCATCATCGGCGCCTATTTTACGACGGCCGAATACCGGATCCAAAACGGCCTGCCCTTAATCACCAGGAAATGTTACTGTCCAAGCTGCTCCCATGTGCTGACGGCTGTCCACCAGATTCCCCTCGTGGGCTTTTTTCTCCTTCGCGGCCGGTGCCATTACTGCCATGCGCCGATCCCTGTCCGCTATCCGCTCATCGAAGGCGGGTTCCTCGCAGGCTACGGGCTTTCTTTCCTGCTTCTTTTCCGGCACCCGGTTCTTCTCTCCGCCCTTTGGCTTTCTGCCCTGTGGCTTCTTCTTATTTTCCGCTGCCGGCGCCGCCATCACGGACTCCTGAAAGGGCTCCTTATTTTCTCGGCCTATCATCTTGTCTACGGCCTGCTCCTTTTCGCCATCCTCTCTTAAATGGCTGTCAGGATGAGGCCGAAACGCAGACCAGGATGCAGGAAATATTGTCCCGCTCTCCCCGCTCCATGACGCGGTTCATGAATGTTTTGCAGGCCGCCACGGCCGCGTCATCTCCACGGATTTCGGCCGTTTCCTCCCGCACATCATCCTCCAAAAGCTTTTTAAAAAGCCCGTCTGTCCCCAAAAGGAATTTCATGCCTTCCGTTACGCTTCCGTTTAACTTATTCACCCAGAGTTCCCCGGACTTTCCCACATAATTGGCAAGCAGCTTTTTCACTTCCCCGTCTTTTTCCACCACTGCAACCTCGTCCCGGGTAATCTGATTTAACCCGTCTTCCACAAAACAGATCCGGCTGTCTCCCACATGGAACACATAGTAGCTTTCCTCTGTGAGAAGAAGCAGCGACATGGTACAGCCGATGTTCACTTCATATTTCTTCCGATATTCAAAAACAAGCTCGTTTAGTTCCCGAACCGTGATTTCCAGATCTTCCGTGAGCATGTCCTCGTCCATCACGTCCGGATAAAGGCCGATAATGCCGTCAAACCATCTGGAAATCCCCTCCGTTACCATGCCGGAGGCGATTTCACTGTCGGCAAAGCTCCCGATCCCGTCGCAGACGCAGGCGGCTAAAAGGGCCGCGCCCTTTTTGCGGCTCTTCATGCAGACGGCGGAGTCCTGGTTTTTCTTTCTGTACGGGCCTTTCTCTGTCAGGCATCCGGTATAAAACTCCATCCCTCAAAAGCCCCCTCTATGATACCCGGTAGGTCATGCCCCGCCTGTTTAAATGGATGGAAACCGTATCGCCCTTGGAAAGCGGGTACGGCATGTTCATCACAAGGAGGTTCCCGTTTAACTCGGTTCCGTTGGTGGAACCCACGTCGATGATCCGAAAGCCGTCGGCAGCCTTTTCCAGGCGGAAATGGCGGCGGCTTACAAAGGATACGGCATAGTCAAAGTTATAATCGGCCTGGGGGACGCCGCTCTTATCGAGACGTCCTACGGTGATTGGGCCGCTTCCCAGATCCAGCTCGATGTATTCCGGACAGCGGCACCCCGTACAGGATTCCAGACGCAGCACAAGCACATTTCCGCCGCTCGACGCCTCACAGTCATCCTGGATCTCTGTGGCGTCGTCAAGCTCCAAATCCTTTGGCGGCGTATAGGAGGGGACATCGTACGGGACGCGCTCCTGCTCGGCCTGCTGCGGCTTTGCGGCCTGCACAGTCTCCTGGACGGTTGCGGATACGGGGAGTGCTATGCCGGCGGACGGTTCTTCCTTTTCTTTTTGTTTTCCCTTAAAAAGGCCAAACAGGCCGCCGCCCTTCGGCTGCTTTTTCTTCTTCTCCTTTTCCGGCTCCTCCTGGTCGCCGAAAAGCCCGGCTGCCAGACGGTCCGTCTCGTTATTTTTCCCAAACTGTGCCGGCGGCGTTCCGGGCCTTGCAGGCGGCGCCTCCGTGACAGGCGGCTTCGGCGTCTCCGCCTTTTTTGAAAACAGGTTCTTTACGGCCTTTGCCGGCGTTTCTTCCTTTTCCGGAAGCTTTCTTTCCTCCGCCTGCACCATCACAGGCCTTGCTGCTTCGGCCGGTTTTGGCGCATCGTAAACCGCAGCCGCCTCTTTCCTGGGTTCTGCGGATTCCTTTTTAAAATACTCTAAAAGCGTTAAAAGGTTTGCGTCCGGGTTTTTGCAGATCCGAAGGAGCCCCACCATATAAGCCGGGTCGTCCGTAATGTCCATGTCCAGCATAAGCCCCGTAAAGAAATCCCGCACCGCGCTGTCGGACGAGGCGTACTCTGCCGCCGGAAGGTAGACGTATTTCACGCCTCCCCCATTTTTCCCCACCAGGATATAATTTTCATCCAGAAGGAAATTATGGTAGTCGAGGAACCAGTCGGAGCACTCTTTAAACGGGCTTAAAAGCCTGACAAACAGGTCGATGAATTCCCTCTTTTTCATTTTCTTCGGAAAATAGGAAAGGCGCACGCCTTCCAAAAGCTCGTACCGGATCTCTAACTCCCCATCGATTTCCATGACCTTTATGGGAAGAAGAAAATCCGGGCAGTCACGCCTTATGACCCGCAAAGCGATCTGATCGGTTTGGCTTCCGGCCGGCACCGTCAGTTTCGTATAGCTCTTATTGGCAATTACCACATCTGTCAGCATCGTTTCCACTCACCTTTTCATTAAAATAAATCGAAGTATTTCAGCTCCAGCACTTTATACCTTCCCATATCGTCCGTCACAAGGGCTCTCCCCTCATGGAACGGGAACGCCGTCTCAAACTGCGGCTCGATCATCATGGTGCCGTACCGGTTGAGATATCCCCATTTTCCTGCATATTTTACGGCCGCCAGACGGTCGGAAAAGGAATAAACATCCTGATACAGAAAGTCCACAAGTACCTCTCCCTTTTCATTGACAAAGCCCCAGTTTCCCGACGCGTCAGCCATGGCGGCAAGGCCGCCTTCCATTCCCTTTGCACCGGCAAACCTGGCCTCAAAGCAGGCCTCGCCTTTTTCATTTATGAGGAAATACCCGCTCTCATCGGAGACGGCTGCATAGCCGCCGGAAAAAACCTCGCCACGGCTGTTGACGGCCACGTCGGTAAACGCATATTCCGTCACAGCTTCCAGCTTCTCGTCAAGAAACGCCCATTTTCCGTCCTTCTTTACGGCAGCCATCCCGTTTCCGCCGAAACTGGCCGCCTCGTAGGTCTCTTCCCCAAGAGGCGTAAAGGTATTGGTGTAAATCCTGTACCTGCCGTCTTTCTTCCCGATAATCCTGGAGCCTGAAATGGCTGTCACTTCTTCCAGGCCGTTTTTGTCCACGGCGTTCCGGTACCCGTTTTTATCAATCAGAAGGTACTGCCCGTCCTGCTTCACGACGGCGTAATTTCCCGAAAAGGAAGTCGCTTCCTCATAAAGGAAAGGGAGCCGTGTCTTCCCGTTGTCCCCGATGTAGCCCCAGTGTTCGCCGTCGAAAGCCGGGATGTACCAGTCGGATGACGGCATTTTTACCTCCGTATAATTGGTGGAAGCCGGTGCATACGCGTAGGAAACCGACTCGTAAAGAGCGATCATGTCTTCGCTCCCGTACCGGCTGATGCCGTCCTTTAAAACGGGAATTGCCCGGTTTACGGCTTCCCCGTCCACATAGTACGAGGCAAGCGCCATGTATTCTTCCGGCTTTGCGGCGCCCTTTTCCATCCGGTCTTCAATGAGCCCGTAGTATTCCTCCATCATCCCGCCTGTCCGGTAAATATCCAGAAGCTTCTCTTCATAGACGGGATTCTGCTCCGTGCTGTATGTCCGGAGAGCCGTCGTGTAGACGCCTGCTGCCCGCACATAAAGCTCATCCTCCAAAAGGATATCGGCCGAACGGATCAGGCTTTCCTGCTTCCTCGCTTCATTTCCCGTCACCATGACAAAGCCGGCTAGAAGCCAGCCGCCGCATAAAATCCCGCCAAGCGCCAGGACGGCCGATCCCTTTGCCCTGCCTACAACATTCTTCTTTCCTGCCATAAATCGCTTTTTCTCCTTCCCGGTTCTTATTTTTCCTGCCGCCTACCATGCGAGGCGCAGGCAGTTTATCACCAGGCCGATATATAAAAACGGCACGAACGGTATGGTATCCTTCCGCGTGAGCTTCTTCCTCATAAGCTGCACCAGCGAAAAGGCTGCCGCCGCAATGCAGCCGTAAAGGACAGTTCCCACCACGTAGCTTCCGGTCAGGGAAAGCCCCATCACAAGGGAAAGCTTCACATCGCCTGCCCCCATGCTCCCGTGGCTTAACAGATAGCCCAGTCCAAAGGAGACGGCGCAGAATACAAAGCCAAGCACCATCGGGACAAGAAGCCCCATGACTGCATCCATGTCCCGGATCCCCAAAAATCCAAGATAGAGGATCAAAAGGAACAAAAGGATGAGAAGAAGCCGGTTCGGAACGATCCTTTCCCAGTAATCCGTCATGCAGAAAACCGTCATGAAGGCAGTCATCAAAACGGCCATGGGGAACCACGGGGTGTCCCCTTTTGCCAGCCACGCCGCCGCAACTGCCGCCTCCCCCGAGAGGAGTACAAAAATCTCCGGCAGAGAAACGGCCGGTTTCCCCTTTTCTTTTTTCAGGCTGCGGGTCGCCGCAGCGTAGAGCAGAGGGAGAAAAATCACGCCTGCTGCCAGCCTGCCCATGCTGTCCATACCTGATGCCTCCGTTCTTTAGCTGCCTTCATAAGAGATCCCGTCGCCGTCCAGCCAGGCCGGTACGGCGCACCGCTGCACGACATGGATCGTCGGATCCTTTAAAAAGAGCTTTAAAATATACACTTCCACGTCGTATTCCGCGACCATGTCGATCATCCGGTACTCGTCGTCGGTAAACAGCTCGCTGTTTCCGAAATCCAGCCCGTCTGCCACGCCGAAATACGATAAATATTCCTCTGCCGTCATCGGATGATAGCCGGCAAAGCTCTCATCCAGGTACACGTCCATGAGGCCGCCGGAAATGATGCTTAAAAGCATGCCCTTCGCGGCTCCCTCTGCCTCCTCGATCCCCAGATAGACAAAGCTTCTTAGAAGCGCCTTCGGATCACTTAAAAGATCCCTGGATGAATTTACCAGTTCCCCGCCGGTCTCAATGATACCTTCCCCCTGGCCGATCAGGCTCCCGGGATCCGAAACCAGGCCGGCGCCGCCGTCCAGGCTGCTTTCAAATTCCTCAATCTGAGAGAGGAACGAATCCAGATTTTCGAGGGTTTCATCCAGGCTCTCCGTGTTGGCGTCAATGTCTGCTTTCAGGCCGAGATCCGCCGACCGGAGCCCGAGCGCCTGATAAAAATAGGTATAACAGGAAAGCTCGTTTCCCATCTGGTAAAGGGCGTACTGGATCTTATTGTGAACCAGGAAAATATTCGTAAAGGAAATGATTCCCAGGATCACGATGATGAAGGGGACGAGGCTTAACACAGCCTCCACCGTCATTAAGCCGCTCTCCCTGTTGGTTTTCTTTTCCATGGAAGTTTCCTCCCTTAATATCCGCGGATGACCGAGTATCCGAAATAATGATCTTCCAGAACCTCAATGACCGACGCGGTGTCCGTATTGGCATAGTACCACTCGGCAATATATTCCGGCAGCACCACAAAATCTGCCTTTACCTTGCAGGTGGATTTTACGGCCGTGACCGTGTCCTCCATCTTAAAATCCAGGGACGAAAGGCTGTCGCCGCCTTCTTTTGCCTGGTTCACATTTAAGGTGATAAGGTCTGACGTCCTGGAAAGCAGGGTGTTGTCATCCAGGAATAAAAACAGCAGCAGATAGAGGTAATCTTCATAGGAAAGCCCGAATTTATCTTTCCCGGACCCCTCACGGATTTCCAGCCCCAGAAGGGAGGAAACTGCCTCCGCAGACTGAAGGTCGCCAAGTTCCGATTTATAAAGGACAACGGTTTTCCGTGCCGTAAGCTCTGTCCAGTCGGCGGCTGTCTCAATGGATGCCACCGCAAGGCGCAGGGCCCCGCTGACAGCCAGGCGCACGAGAGGTGCCGCCCCGGCTCCGACGCCGGAAGACGCGACGGCGGCCGCAGCCGCGTCGGCAATGGCGTTGATGGCCGAATTGATCTCTTCGATGCTGTACGTCGATGCAAAATTCAGCGCCATCCGGACTCCGCATATGACGTTTCTTGTTTCATTCAGATTGGATTTCGAGCTTCCGTGCCCGCCGAATAAGTATTCTAACTCTGCCCCGTAAAGGTAATTGACATCCTTGGACATTTCAATTCCCGTCAGGCTGTAATCGGAATACGCCTCCTCTGATTCTCCGGGAACCGTCCCATCCTCGTTTTCTTCTTCCGGCCGGATCCCGGAGACCCGGCTGGAGAACATCCCGAAATCATACGTTGTCACGAGAAATTTATCGAGGATATGGCTGCCGGCCGCCGAAAGCGCATCGAAGGAAAGGCCGCCGATGAAGCAGTCCCCGATATCCGGGACGGAGCCGGCGGCACCTCCGCCCGTTCCGAGCTCGCTTTGGATCCCTGACGGAATGTCCCTGGCAGACGTGCTCTCCTCCCGCCTGAGTGTTTCCAGTGCCTCCTCTTTTGCTGCATCAGCCCTGTCGATTTCCTTTTCCCCCGCCTTTTCATCGCCGCCGCTTCCGCCGGAGCCGCACAGCCTCTGAAGGACGGAGTAAAAGCTTCCTGCATCGTCGCGGAAATCGTACCAGACAAGGGACGTGGTGTGGGGCCAGTCGTCATCTCCTGGCTCAATCTCCCCGTCCAGAAGGTCGTCTTTCTTATCATCCAGCTCCGGCACATACGTCTCCATAAAGGACTTGTTCCCTGCATTCAGCCCCTTGCAGTCGTTTTCAATCAGCAGCTCATAGGTGCGCCTGAATTCGCCGGCAAGGCTCAGGATCTCATCAATATCACGGATCTCTTTTTCGATCCCTTCCCGCAGATCCTCAGAGCAGTCAGAAAGGCTGTTCTTAAGCTCTGCCACCTGCTCCTTCAGTTCCCCCATGACGCTTTCCAGTTTTTCTGTATGCCTGCCCAGATTGTCGATGATACTGTCCACGTTATCAAAATCAACCGGGTCGCTGTCGTTTTCATTGGCGTCGTCCGAAAGCTCGGAAAAAATTTCTTCCAGGTCTTCAATATACTCGTCCGGATCGTAATCCGCATATTTATCATAGAGCTCTGACGCATCGCCCAGATCCTCGCCGTCCTCGCTCTCTTCAAACGCCTCGATGGCGTCCTGAATCTCATCTTCATGCTCCAGATAGTAGACGTAGTCTTCGTACTCGTCGCTGTCCGCCACGTCCTCCAGCTCCTCGCTGTAATCGAGAAACGCCTTTTCCCTTGCATCCAGATAATCCGGGTAGGCGGCCAGCTTCCTAAGCTCCCCGTAGTAGCTGTTTATCACTTCCAGAGCCTCGGTGCTGCTCTCCGTGATCTCCTTCCGCTTTTCCACCGCCTTTGTATCGGCTTCATAAGACTCAAATTCTCCTAAGAAGTCCAGAAGCCCGCCTTCCTCCAGCACTTCTTCCACGATGCGGTATTTCATGAAATCGGAAATCTGTGTCATCAGGACGTTGTTGTTGGAAAGGCTCGCGCCTTCCACTTTCTCCCATTCCATTTCCACATCGGCGTCCTTGTATGGCATAAAGCCGTCGGCCTCCATCCCGCCGCCGGACGGGTCAAAGGAATAGCCTGCATACTCTGCCAGCTTCTCAACGGCCGCTAACCCCTCTTCATCCTGGGTAACGGAAAAAAGCCCGTATAACTGCTTTAAAAGATTGTCAAATTCACTGAGCACCGCGCTCCCGTAGGAGTCCGCCGCCATGACGGCCTGGGAGCTGTAAAGCTTAAGCCTCGCAAGATCCACCATGAGGCTTGTGATCGCCACCACCGGGATCATGATGAGCGTCACAAACACCGTTATGATTCCATGGCTTCCGTATGTTCTCCTCCGCTTTCCCGAAGGCCGCCTTCTGTTTTCCGCTTTCATGCACATCCATTCCCCTTTATCCGTCCCGGCTTCTAAGAAAGGAGTTCCTTCATCTTTCCGTATGCCTCTGAAATTTTGGAAGCCAGCTCTCTCGCCGCCTCTCCAAGCTTTGTGTCCTTAAGAAGGGACACTGCATAATCCACGTCGCGGATTACGCTGTCATGGTCTGCCACCGCCGTCCTGGCTGACGCTGAAATACAGTATTCATTTCCAATCCCCAGCGCGCCAAAGTCGATGGGCGCGGAAACCTTCTGGGTGGCCGTGACCTCAAACTGCTTTAAATAGACATAGTTGCTGTACCGGATCGAGAGCGTCAGATCGTCCCCGAACAGCATGTTCCCGGCAGCGGAACGGAAATATTCCTCAAAGGCCGCCTGGGAATTTAAGTTGTTCCCGTCGCCAAACATGCCGCGGTACGGGCTTAAGGGCCTGTCTGCCGCATAGGAATTCCCGGCTCCCATATAGCTTCCCCCGCTGTCTTCATAGCGCACCTGGCCATCCCGCGATACATACGTGTCCGTCACCGTATTTTTATAGTAAACAAGGGACGTCTCTAACGCCGCCTGGAGATGGGCACGCTGCATCAGAAAAAGGGAGAGGTACAGGAGAAGAAGGACGCTTAAAATCGCCAACGGAAGGATGACTGCCGCCTCCACCTCCACATAGCCGGATTCTCTGTTCCTTTTTTTCTTCTCCATGACCTCTCCCCCTTGTATATTTTCTGCCTTTTTTATAATCCGCTGTCGTCGAATGTCGTTCCGAAAATCTGATCCATCATGCCGCTGATCCACTCCTGAAGATTTTCCCAGAATACGGCAATTAACATAACCACCAGCAAAAGAATGATGATCGTCGCAACCACGTTGGATACGCCGTCCTGGCTCTTTACGAAGTCTTTTGCCTTATCTTTCATGGCCGTCATGCGCACCATGGCGCCGATACATAAACTGTCCAACATTTTCATATTTCTCTTCCTCCTGAGTTTTATCTATTATCATCCCGCCTGCCCTATAAGGAAAAACCGGACATGGCAGGAACGACAATCACCACAAGAATCCCGATGAACATCAACATCGTCGGGATAAACAGCCGGTTCTGGACGGCCTCGCCCATCCGGCGCGCATTGTGCTTTCTGTCCAGCCAGCACTCCTCATTGACTGCCCGCAGATCGTCGGCCAGGTTGACGTTTCCGGCCACATAGCTCTTGGCGATAATCGTGACCATCTTGTCCAGGTATTTGTTGTCGCACCGGCACTGGAGCCTCGTTAAAGCCGCCTGGAGCGTGGATGCCTGCCCCATCTCCTTCATGGCGAGGCGAAGCTCCCTTCCCATCAGCGTGTCGCTGTTTTCTGCCGCCTCTTCCATGGCTTTTACGATGTTCATGCCGGCCATGACGAGAAGCGTAATCTCGGAAATGACGTTTGGAAAGCTCTGTCCCAGCTCCTCCTGCCTTTTTTTCGCCCGCGTCCGCAGGTTATCGTAGGGAAGATAACCGTAAAGCGCCACAAGGCCAAAGCATACGGCCATGGGCACCAGGACCGTGCCGCCCGTCTTCCCGGCCGCCATCATGACGACGCCGGCCACACAGCCCAATATAACGCCCATATACATGCTGGAAATTAACGATGCCAGAAGATAATAGGCATAAATCGCGGAGTTTTTCTTCCCGCCTGTCTCCTGGTCGCGCTCTAACTCCACATAACCGCTGTGCTCGCAGTCGGACGTGAGCTTTCTCAAAAGATCATTGTCGCCGTCCAGCCGGATATCCGTGAGAAGCTGGTAGCCGAACAGGGCCATCAGATCCATAATGGTAAATTTCTTTCCGGACATGTATTTCTCTTCCTGTTTTTCATGCCCGTCGATCTGTTTTTCCCATTCTTTCCTTTTCTTTTCGGCCTTTTTGTCTGAAACCGTATGGTATTTCTCATTTTTCGCAAGAAATTCTTCCATCGTCTCCGTCAGTCTCTGGCGCTCGAACCGATAGCTCCACGCCTTAGAAAGGACGATTTCTGCCGCCGCCATCCTGCCGGCCTTTCCGCTCTCGGCTAAAAAGATTACGGAAGCCGCCGTCGCCAGGATCATCAATATCACAGGAATCATATGTACCTCCTACACCTCGATTTCCGCCGCCCGCACCGCGATCACATAGGATACAAAGGTGCAGATGACGCCGACCGTGGCCGATGCGCGGCCGATGGCTGTCGTAAACAGCGCGTCTAAAAATCCGCTTCCCATGGTGGACATGGCCGCCACGAGAATGAGCGGCAAAACGAGCATCATATACGCCTCGGATTTTGCCGACGTGATGCTGGTCTCGATCTCCATGGTGATCTCTGCCTTGTCCTTGATGATGTCCCTGGTCTGCGAGACGATGTAGCCGAAATCGCTGGTCTTTCCTTCGATGGTCTTATAGATGGCCGCAAAGCTCGACACGTCGTCGATCCCGCTTCTCTCTCCGAACTCTTCAAATCCCCTCGACATGGGAATTCCCGCCTGTTCATAGTCCGTTACGATCAGCCCGATCTCCCGCACGATATCGGAATCACTGTTGAAAATCATTTTCAGTTCCCTCAGGGAGTCTACGACGGCGTTCTCCATGGAACGGCCGCTTCCGCCGCTGACGGAAATGGAGACGATTTCCAGGAATTCCTTAAATTGCAGGCGCAGGCGCGACTGACGCTTCCGCACGACCGATTTGGCATAGTTTTTCTCCTGGAACACGGCGATCACAAGGCCGCTGATGATGGAGACCGGGAGAAACTGGTAATAGATAAAAAGAATGATTCCAATCAGGACTGCAAACACGAGCCATGCCAGGACGTGCTGGGACTTTGTCATGTTGCATTCGTAGTATTTAAGCCGTATTTTTTCCTTCCCGTTTTCCGCCATCTTGTTCCTCCAGATAATCGTAAATGCCGGCCAGGACGAATTTGTCCTGGTTTCTGATCCGGTTCCCCGTCCGCCTTAAGCTGCCCGACACTTTTTTTAACGTCGTATTTTCATCTTCTTCAAATTTATAAATAGGATTTAAGAGAATCCGGCCGTTTTCATAGCCGGCTACCTCCGAAATCTCCATGCACTTCCTGGAAAAGTCACGAAGCCTCGACAAATGAACAATGTAATCGACGGCCGAAGCAATCTGCTGGCGGATGGCTTCCAGGGGCAGATCGGCGCTTCCCGTCAAAACCATGGTCTCCAGACGGCTTAACATACCTTCGGGAGAGTTGGCGTGGCCCGTGGAAAGGCTCCCGTCGTGGCCCGTGTTCATGGCCTGGAGCATGTCTAACGCCTCCTCGCCTCGAACCTCGCCGACGACGATCCGGTCGGGACGCATACGGAGAGACGCCTTGATGAGATCGCGGATGGTGATTTCCGCCGTTTCCTTGGAGTTCGCCTTCTTCGTCTCCATCCGCACCAGGTTCGGTACGTTCTTAATCTGAAGCTCGGCCGAGTCCTCGATGGTAATCACGCGTTCCCAGGGCTGGATGAAATTGGAAAGGGCGTTTAGAAACGTCGTCTTTCCGCTTCCCGTTCCTCCGCTCACAAAGACGTTGTGGCGGGATGTGACGACCTTCCTCAAAAAATCCGCCACCTCCGGCGTGATGGATTTGTATTCCAGAAGCTTTTCGATGGTCATGGGATTTTTCGGGAACCGTCTAATCGTCACGGTCGCGCCGTTTAAGGCCACCGGCGGCAGCACCACATGGACACGGGAGCCGTCTTCCAGCCTGGCATCGACGATGGGGTTGCTGGCATCGACGGTACGGTCCATGCTGTTGACGAACCGCTGCACGATGCGGATTAAATCCTCGCTGCTCTCAAAATGTTCGGAAAGCCGCGAAAGCTTCCCGCTCTTCTCCACAAAAATCGTGTCGTAGCCGTTAATCATGACCTCGGTAATGTCGGGATCCATGATGATTTTTCCCAGGATCCCAAGGCCCTCCACCGACTCAGTGATCGTGTATTTTAAGGTGTTTTTTTCCTTGAAGGAAAGGTTCTGGTAGTACCAGTAGAGCTCTTCATTGTTGAGCCTGGCCCATTCCACGCGCTCCGCAAGCTTCTCCTCCACCAGCCTTTTCATCTCGTCTCCGGAATATTCCCGGATCCTGCTGGCTTCCCGGATCACCTGCTTTAAGGCCGAGACTTCCTCCATAAAGTAATTTTTTGCCATGGCAGTCCTCTTTCGCTCCTATACCAGTTTTTCCGTCCGGATCTCGCCGTTTGCTTCGATGGCGTTTAAAAGGGCGGAAAATGTCAGGTTTCCGTAATTATGGATCGTACCGGCCTCCGGAACGGAAAGGGCATTGCTGTATCTGGAGCCGCTTTCCGCGAAGTTTCGGATTAAAACCATTTTTTTCTTATATTCATTGACAAGGGCCTGCTTTGCAAAGAGCTCCATCTTTACGCCGGAGAGTTCCCCGGGCCGCTCCACGATAACGATCTTATCGGCAAATTCCAGGATGGTCCGGCTTAAGGCGTGAAGGCTGCTCTCCATGTCAATCACCAGCACGTCGCAAAGGCCGCACCGCCTGATTTTCATGAGAAGCTCTTTCATTTCCTCCGCCGTCACGGCGTCAAAATCTGCCAGCCGTTCAAAGCCCTCTAAATAAGAGATTCCGCCGTTTCCCGTCTTCAAAAGCCCTTTCAGCTTCAGCTCAAAATTCACCTTTTTGTCAGACGCCGCCTCGATTAGAGCCACGAGGCCCTCTTCCTTTCTCGGGTTTATGTAGGAGGAACTGTCAAGTTGTTCTGCGCTGAAAAAAAGCACGGATTTCCCCTGCTTTGCAAGCCGGCTTCCGACTGCAAGGGACGCCGCCGTCTTGCCGCTTCCCCCAATCGGGGAATAGACTGCGATACAAACGGTTTTCTGTGAACGATCCGGTTCCAGGGCTTCACCGGCCCTTTCCGCGTATTCACGAATGATCTGCTTATAGATATTGCTGACCCTCTGGTACTTTTCTGTCTTGACCTCCTCCGGATACAGCCCCGTATTTTTTGCCTCGTCGCTGTATAAACAGATCGGAAGCTCCACATGCTGAAATGGAAGCCGGTCTTCGGAAAGATCCGGGTCAAACAACAGTACATCGAAATGATTCGACTCCATGGCCGCCGTAAGTGTTTCCCTGCCTGTGTAGACATGTATTGCCAGCTCCTCGTACTGCCCCAGTGCCTCGGACAGACGCTCCATATATTCACGGTCGGAACTGGCAATCGCAACTGAAATATTCATACCTTCCCCCTGCTTTCCGACTCTATACTCTGAATTTTTGTCTTTGCTTCTTATTATAAACTTAAAATATATAAAGTCAAGTAAAAATAGGTATTCATAATTTATATTTCATGGCGACGCATGTTTTACAATAGACGCACGGAGGTGATGTCATATGCTCGAACAGGAATTTTCGGAACGTCTAACAAAACTCCGGCTAAAAAAAGGGGTGTCAGCCAGGGATATGAGCCTGACCCTTGGTCAAAGTGAATCCTACATTAACCGGATCGAAAGCCAGAAAATGCTTCCCTCCATGTCCGTCTTTTTTTATATCTGCGATTACTTTGGAATCACCCCAGAGGAATTTTTCGCCACGGAGGAAACGCCGGATCTGGAGATTTCGCAGGCTGTGGCCAAATTAAAATCCCTGGACAAAGAAAAACGGGATCACATCCTTGCTGTGATCCACGATTTATGATGCAAAAACGCATCCGCCGCAATTTTCCAGTTGACAATTTTCTGAAACCGCGCTATGATAAACAAAATTATTTTGATTCTGAGAGGATTTTAACTATGTTAAAGACTTCTTTGTTTGCAGCATCCTTTTCTTTTTATTACTTTCCGGGCTATTATTACAGCGCGGACTTTTTTGCTTGCTGCGGACATGCCTCTCCGAATCCCAGATAAAAAATCGGGAATTCAGAAACCAGGAGCCGGTATCTGCATGCAGCAGATGCCGGCTTTTCTATTTTCCGTCACTAAAGGAGGAGCTTCACCATGATTATTATCCTGAAAAAACACGCCAATCCTGCAAAAGTTGAGGAATTAAAAGAGACCCTCACAAGCCGCGGCTTCCGTCTCCACCTCTCAGATGGCACCGACACATCCTTAATCGGCCTCATCGGCGACACCTCTGCCGTCCAGGAGGACTGGCTGCGGGCCATGGACGTGGTCGAGGACGTGCGCCGCATCAAAGAGCCCTACAAAAAGGCCGGCCGCTCCATGCATCCCGAAGACACGGTCATCGACGTCTGCGGAAGAAAGATCGGCGGCGGCCATTTCCAGGTCATTGCCGGCCCCTGCTCCATCGAGACGAAGGAACAGATCACGGAGGTGGCCGAAGATGTGAAACATTCCGGCGCCCATCTCCTTCGCGGCGGCGCCTTCAAGCCGAGGACTTCCCCCTACTCCTTCCAGGGACTTCACGAACAGGGGCTTGAC
The DNA here is from genome assembly GCA_018223415.1 of Eubacteriaceae bacterium Marseille-Q4139. NCBI lineage: Bacteria > Bacillati > Bacillota > Clostridia > Eubacteriales > Eubacteriaceae > Eubacteriaceae bacterium Marseille-Q4139. Next base: position 264,954 of record JAGTTQ010000001.1, read on the forward strand.
CTTCTCTTAGAGGCAAAAAAAGCCACCGGCCTCCCGGTGGTGACAGAAATCATGAGTACGGAGCATCTTCCCCTTTTCGACGATGTGGACGTGATCCAGGTTGGCGCCAGGAACATGCAGAACTTTGAGCTTTTAAAGGAACTCGGAAAGCTTCAGAAACCCATTCTCTTAAAACGCGGCCTGGCAAACACCTTAGACGAGCTTTTGATGAGTGCCGAGTACATCCTGGCCGGAGGAAATGAAAATGTCATCCTCTGCGAGCGCGGCATCCGTACCTTCGAGACCTCCACCAGGAACACCCTGGACATCTCGGCGATCCCCATGTTAAAGCAGAAGACCCATCTCCCCGTCATCATTGACCCGAGCCACGCGGCCGGCATCCGCTTCATGGTGGAGCCGCTCTCCCTCGCAGCCATCGCGGCCGGCGCCGACGGCCTGATGATCGAGGTTCACAATAATCCGGAAAAGGCCCTCTGCGACGGCGCCCAGTCCTTGACGCCGCAGGCGTTTGATAAGCTGATGAAAAAGATTGAGAAATCGGTGGAATTTCATAGAAGGTTGAAAGAGGAAGCGTAATCGGATTTCCCTGATGCTCCCAAACATTCAAAAAATCTGCCCCTGGCTGTGCCTGCGGGCAGATTTTTTGGTCTTGGTTTCATTTTGGGGAAGCCATCGATGATTCAAAGGGCTGCAATGGTTTTGGAAGATCTTTCCCGCTCTTTGGCAATATCATATACTTACCAGGGGAGCCATTGGGGTGTTATGCCAGCCGCCGGACGTTGTACGAAAGGGGGCTGGTGCTATCTGTCATAACGCTTGTTATACTTTTTATACGCAAAAAATAGCGCCCCCGCTCTGGTAAAGTAAGGCGCTATTTTTTAGCTAAAACTTGCCGGCGGCTGGGCTTCATCCAGTCAGCGGCTCTCTTGTTAAGTATATTATATGCCGATTATGACTGTTTGTCAAATGCAATTTCCGGCCTCGACAGACTTTTATCCTCCACTATTTTCCGCCCTTTTCCTGCCTCGTCACCAGATCCTTTATAACACGTCCGCCCGCCGGCTCCAGAACCACGTCTTCGCCCGTGAGAACCGTATTGCAGGCCAACCGCACGCTTCCGTTTACGCGCACGGCACAGCGGCCGCAAATCCCCTGACGGCAGGCACTGTGGGAATAAAAGCTCAAGGTTCCGTCCAGATGATCCCCGATGTATTCGAGAAGATCCATGACGGTTTTCCTGTCCTCCGCCTTAAATTCCACCTGAAATTCATCGTAATGAGGCGCCTCCTCTCCCGGGCGGAAGCGATACACCTTTGCCTTCATCTATTTCTCCTCCATATTTGCCATTCCCAGATCTTCCTCCAGGATGAATGTCTCATAATCTGTTTTACCTGCTTCACGCAGCGGCACACGCGTCACCACCGGCGGCCGGCTCGTCAGAACATCGTTCCCGCCTTCCAGCCGGCTTAAAATACGCACCTGCCAGGTTTCATTGTCGATGTACGGAAAGTCTTCCCGTAAATGGAGGCCTCGGCTTTCCTTCCTCATCTCCGCCATTTTCACAGCCGTCCGCGTACAGAGAAGCGTGTTTTCAGCCTCTAAAATCCGAAGGAGCTCCCGGTTATAGACGAGAGAAGACTCCCCGGCCCTTGCATGGGAAAGCTCTTTTTCCAGCCGGTCAAAGGCTTTTATGCCGTCCATCAGCGTTTCTTCCTTCCGCCAAAGCCCAAGCGCCTCATCTGATGCCTTTTCCATATCCTTTATGATGGCCCCGACGGGACGCCTTGTTTTCTCCGCCATGGCAGGCGCCTTTGGCAGATGGCTCTCAAGTCTCTCCAGCACCTCGCGGACGGACTCCTCTGCGCTCTCAATCTTCTCCTCGCCAAGTGCTGCCGCCGCGGCTTCCTCGCCTGCCTTATAGCCCTGCACCAGCATCTCCGTCACCGCATCTGCCACCCGGTTCGCCCCAAACACACCTCCGGCACATTCACCTGCTGCAAAAAGCCCCGGCACGCCGGTACGCATGGTCTCATCCACGAAAATCCCGCCAACACTGTATTCGCTTGCAAGCCCTACCTCAATCCGGCGTTTCTCCTTGATGATCCTTTTATACTCCAGAATATCGTTTCCATGGTATTTTCCCCGAGGATAAAAACCATCGAAATGATCCATCACACTCTCAAACATGGCGTCGATCTCCTCGTCAGTGAACCGATGGAAGTCGAAATAGATGCCGCCGTTTTCCGTCCCGCGTCCGTCCTTTATGGCCTTTCCATAATAGTAAATATGTACCAGCTTGCACATCTCACTTGTCTTTTCCATTTCCCGGAGAGATTCCGGAATCTCAATCCGGTTTCCGAAGCGGTCAACCGGATCATAGTCAAAGGCCTCGCGGAAGGTGCAGATCACCGGCAGGATCGACCCGCGCATCTCGTTGGGCTCGATGGCTGTGATGAGAAACAGCATGAATTCCATATCAGCTAAAGACGCACCTGCGCGGTAGGCCATGGCCTGGCCGTCGCCGGTCATGTCGGAATTCGTATTTTTTAAAGAATACGGCTGGTAGCCGCCGGTTCCTAAGATAACTTCCTTGGCCTCAAAACGGATCAGGTCTCCGCCGTAAAGATCCCATCCGACTGCTCCCGTCACACGTTCCCCGTTTTTTAGGAGACCGATGAGAACAACATCCTCATACACCCGGATGCCGCCTGTCTCCTTCACGCCTTCCGAAAGGGCTCGCCCCATGCCGCGGCCGGTCACGTCCCAGTTTCCGGGACGGTAAAATTTGAATTTCTGCCCTGCCGCTTCGCCCCATTCCTTGACTTCATAGACAATGCGCGGGCTCTCCTCTACGAACTGTTCCACCAGGTTCTGATCACTTAAGTTAAAACCATCGTTGCAGATGGAGCGGAACAACTCTTCTTTCGTGAACGTCGGGTCTGCTTCCGGAATATGGAAATCCCGGTAGGCACTCTCCCCGTCCATCCCGTAGGAGCCGCCGATCATGATGGTGTTGCCGCTGTTTCCCACCTTTCCCTTCGATACGAGGACGGTGTCGGCCCCCCGCCTCGCTGCCGCCACGGCTGCCGTGCAGGCGGCCCCTCCGCCGCCTGCCACTAAAACGTCCGCACGGATAGTAGTCTTGATTTCCAGCATAGTTTTCCTCTCCTTCGGATGTCAGATCAGATTGAAATCCACATTTTTATAGGACAAAAGCACGTCCGCCATTTCTTTCCCGTAGTCGTCCTCAAACTGCTTTAAAACAAAAACTGCTATCTCTTCTCCATTTGTCCCGAGAATCGCAGAAATGATTTCACGGAAGGTCTTATAACAGTGGCCGCAGTGGTAATCAAAGCCCTTCTGGTACTCGGCATGCTTATGGAATTCCTGGTTTTCCGAAAAGTTGGCGTCCCTGGAAATCTGGATGCAGTAACCACTCTCATGCATGCTCTGCGGCACCTCGTACACCAGCTCCGGGTTGAAGCCCAAAACCAGGGATTTGTCCACATATTTGCAGTAAAGTGTCCCGCATTTTTGCAGCCCCATCTCCTTAAACTGGGCCGCCCACGGGCACATGTACACCTTTTCCACATGATCCGGTGACCAGGAAACCGTCTCCCCGGAATTGGCGCAGCCCTCGGCCTTTACTGTTTCCGTATTTTTCCACTCCCCGTACTCCCGGTATGTGGTAAAGGTCAGCGGCTTTTTGTCACGGATGGCTCTCTGGGCCATCCGCGATCCCCTCTGCTCGGCATATCTCTGGGTGCACATGACAAAAATATGTTCCGCCTGCTCCGGATAATCCCTCATAAGCGCCTCATAGAACCGCCCCACCAGGTAGGCGTGATGCTTTTCCGTAAATTCCTTCATCTCTCTATTCCTCCGTATTCTGATATCCGTTTTTCTGTTTCTCCTCTTCAAATGCTGCCCATGCCTTCTTTATGAGCTCCGGATTCTTCAATAGCTCTTCTGCCGCCAGCACAAATACCTTTGCTGCCATCACAACACCTTTATGGGCAATGGAAGAGCCGCAGCATGCTGTGTAAAACCAGGAATGGCCCGGCGAACCGATCACCGTTGAGGCGAAGGAAAAGACGCCCGTGGGCACTTTAAGGCTGGCATCACCCACATCCGTAGACACGGCCATTACTTCTCCCTCCCGGTAAAAACCATCATAAATCCCCGTATGGAGCCCGCGGCAGATCGTCTCCTTCGTAAGGCCGTAATCGGCTTCTGCCCCGGCACAAAGCCCTTCCGGCAATTCTTTGGAAAGCTCTTCGGCAAATGCATAATCCGCTTCCTCCCAGGCCGGCGCCCCAACTGTCTTCATGGCCTTTAAAAGGACACCCTCCAAAACGCGGTTTCTTAAGACCTCCGAACAGGACGATACCGTTTCCTCCTCCCAGGAGGTCTCCGTCATGACGGAAGCGCCTTCTGCCAGAAGTTCGACCCGCCGCCTTAAATCCTTTGCCGCCTTTGAGGTCTTTGCCCGCACCGTGTACCAGACCTTCGCCTTCGCCGGTACCACGTTTGGAACCTGGCCGCCCTCAGTGATGACATAATGGATCCGTACGTCCGGCGTCACATGCTCTCTTAAATAATTGGCGCCCACGTCCATGAGCTCCACCGCGTCCAGGGCACTCCGCCCGTTCTGCGGGTCGATGGCCGCATGGGCCGTCTTTCCGGAGAAGGTAAAGATACCCGACCAGACGGCATTGCTCGTCCTGGCCCAGACGTAGCTCACGTCGTTGGGATGGCAGGAAAACAGGATATCACAGCCGTCAAAGAGGCCAGCCTGCGCCATCCGCACCTTGCCGATTAAAAGCTCCTCTGCCGGGCAGCCAAAAACAATCACCTGCCCTTTCACCTCTCCTGCCGCCACTGCCTTGGAAAGCGCGATGGCGCCTCCCAGGATCGCCGCCGCCAGCGCATTGTGCCCGCAGCCATGGCCGGAATCCGGGCATTCCCTACGCGCCTCCTTTTTTGTGTTCACAGTCTGGCTGAGTCCCGGCAGGGCGTCATATTCGGCCAGAAAGCCGATTTTCGGCCCTTCTGTCCCGAAGGAGGCGACAAAAGCCGTCTCCATACCGGCGGCGCCGGACTGTACGTCAAACCCCTGCTCCAAAAGGACTTTTTTCAGAAATGCGGAGGATTTTTTCTCCTTAAGGCCCGTCTCCCCATAACGCCAGACCGTGTCGTTTATGTCCGCCAGAAGTCCTTTTTCCCGGTCAATCCACTCGATTCCTTTCATAATCCTCTCCTCCTATGATTTCGCTTTCTTTCTCCTGAAAATCGGTGTCACCATGGTTCCGTCCGTCTTCGCAACGCCGATGCCGGTGATAGCCAGCACGATGCCGGTCAGGGCGCACATCCAGGAAAGAGGCATGTACATCCAGTATTCGGCAGGCCCGATTCCCAGCGTGGAAGCGATGAATGCACCGGCCATGCCCCAGGGGATGAGCGGCGCGCTGATGGTGCCGGTGTCCTCAAAGGTTCTGGAAAGATTTTTCTTATGAAGCCCGTACTCCTCGTAAATCGGCCCCACCATCTCGCCCATAACCGGATAGGTTACATAGTAGGTCACGGCAATCAGGATGAAAATCGGGTGCATGATCGTACAAAGGATCATGAGCTGCTTCGGCGTCTTCGCAAACTTCCGCACCTGCGTGAAAATCGCTTCTGCCGCTCCCGATGCCTTAATCGGAGCACCGAACACGGCGGCAGCAAGAACGATGCCGACGGTACTTAACATACTGTTGATGCCGCCGCGGTTTAAAAGGGAATCTACAATGTCGGTTCCCGTTTTTTCCGTGTACCCGGCGACAACGGCGCCCATGACGGCTGTGAACTCACGGCCCTGACAGACGACAGCCAGGATTACGGCTGAGGCGATGCCTGCCGCGAATGTCGGAAGGCACGGCTTTTTCATGACAATCAGCACCAGGACGATCACTGGCGGGATTACCATGATCGGGTTGATGACAAAATTCTCCTGAAGGGCATTCAGGATAATGGTATATTCTTCATTCTGGATGGTTCCGCCGCCGAACTGGAAGCCGAGCACCAGATATAAAATCAGGGAAACCACATATCCGGGAACCGTCGTATAAAGCATGTGAAAAACATGTTCCCTGAGATCCACGTTGCAGGAGGCCGCTGCTACGATAGTAGAGTCGGAAAGAGGCGACATCTTATCGCCGAAAAAGGAACCGACTACGATGGCACCTGCCACATAGGGAAGGGGGATTCCAAGGCCAAGAGCCACGCCCATGAGGGCAACGCCAAGGGTGGAAAGTGTTCCCCATGAGGTTCCCGAAGCCACTGACATGACCGAACAGGACAGACATGTTAATACAAGAAAATACCGCGGATTCATGATAACCATGCCGTAGTACATGATCGTCGGGATCGTCCCCGAAATCATCCAGGCTCCCACAAGCATTCCGATTTCCATCAGGATAATGACCGGAACGCCCATGGCACGGATCCCGACGGCGATCTGCTCTTCAATTTTATCCCATGGGATCCCGCAAAAACAAACGGCCACACAGCTTACAAGTGCCGCTGAAATAAACAGTACTAACGTCGTGTCCAGTTTAAAAAACAGCTTCCCCACCACGACCGTAAGAAGTGCCACAGCCACCATGGACAGGGCTTTCCCGACGCTTAACGCTTCCTTTGTTTCCTTTGCCGCCAGGGCTTTGCTTTCGTTCATTCATACTCTCCTTTCATTTCCATACCATTTGCTGCCTTTCCTATGCCGCAGTCCTGAACCTCCCCCTCAGCCTGTCGTGATTGGCATATGTCAGATGCCTTTTTATTTAGCAACCTTTATGCCAAGATTGTGGGGACGGCAAAATCCATGATTTTAGGCCCTTTTCCTGTAATAAACCAAAAGAAAAGATGGTTTAACTGGATTTTTCCCAATTAAACCATCTTATTTCACCATTTTATCGTTTCACGATTTTCCGCACGGTCTGCTTCCTCAAGCCGCCTCTTTCCGGCCTCGGTAATCCGCGTCCCGCCTCGGCCTCTGGAAACCTCAATCCAGCCATTTTCCCGCAGTTTTTCCAGATACACACGGATTTCTGCCTCTGAGACCGGGACGCCGAAACGTCCCAGAGCCTCTGCCAGGCGCTTTCTCCCGATTTTTTCTCCGCTCTCCCGGCAGTTCTCCAGCTCTTTTAAAATAAGAAGCTCCGGCTCCTGGCCTGCTTCCTTCGCGTCCTTTCTCTCCCCCCTTAAAAGCAATCTGGCTTCCTCCTGCATGTATTCCGGGAAATCCTCCAAATGGATGGTATCTTTTTGCACAATGGAAAGATACGACACGCAGTTTTGAAGCTCCCGCACATTCCCCGGCCAGGAATACCGCAGCATGAAATCCATGGCTTCCCTGCCGATGTTTTTTTTGATTTTGTTTTTCTTAAAAAATTCCGGCAGCATGTCATAAATGTCCCTGGCCCGCTCCCTTAATGGCACAGTCTGAAGGATCAGGGTGTTTAACCGGTAATAGAGATCCAGCCGGAACTTCTTTTCCTTTACCAGACGGCCCAGATCCTGATTCGTAGCCGAGATAATCCGTAAGTTTACAGGGATGACTTCTGTGCCGCCGACGCGAACCACCTCCTGCTCCTGAAGCACTCTTAAAATTTTCGCCTGGACATTTAAGGACACATCTCCGATTTCGTCCATAAATAAAGTACCGCCGCTTGCCATCTCGAAAATTCCGGCGCGGCCGTTCTTACGCGCGCCGGTGAATGCCCCATCGCTGTATCCAAAAAGCTCGCTCTCTAAAAGAGAATCCGTAAGAGCCGCACAGTTAAAGGCCAGAAACGGGCCGTCCTTCCTTGGCGATGCCTGATGGATGGCCTGGGCAAACAGCTCTTTTCCTGTCCCGCTCTCCCCCTGAATTAAAATCGGAAATTCCGTGCCGGCAAACAGCCTGGCCTTTTCCTTTACCGCCCTCATGGCCTGGCTGGAGCCCAGGATATCGTCGAAACCATATTTGATTTCGCCCCGCTTCGTCCGCTCCCCGGCATAGCGGGTATAAAGGCTGCGGACAGCATCCAGACTTTTAAGCACATAAACCGTCCCGGCATGTTCTTTTTCCTCTGCCGGGTTTTTCGTCAAAAGATACCGCTTTCCGTTAATTGTCACGGGGAAGTTGTGAAGCTCTCTGCCATCTTTTGACGGGCCCGCCGAAAGCTCCGGGAGAAGCTCCGATATTTCCCGGTCCAACATATAGGAAGAGGCGTTTCCCAAAAGCCCACGGGCCGCCTGGTTAAACATCATGAGCTTTCCTTCTGCGTCTGTGATAAAAACAGCGTCGTCAAAATTCTCCAAAAACCTCTTCTGACCGAAGGAAAGACTCCTCCCATTCCTCGTAAGCTCCGTAATTCCCCTGTTTACGGAGATCACATTCTGCCCATATGCAAAAATCATGTCAATGGAATCCTGGTTGAGACAGTCGAGGCGGCTGCATATCTCGATTAAGGTCAAAGGATCCAGGCACCGCTCCCCGATGTCAAGCACCCGTTCGATGTAATCCGGAATCACCGCAAACTCGTTTGGCGTGATGGCCGACCGAATATGAGAATAGTCCTCGGTACAGCCGGGATAAAACGGGATCAGTTCAATGTTTTTTACATCCAGGGCATAGAGAAGCGCCACCGTCTCGAGGGCCAGCTCCTGGGTATTGTTTACCACAAGGGCCTTTTCCTCGCCGCCGATGGCTTTTAAGCGGTCGTACATGCTCCGCTGGATTGTGAGCCGCAAAACAATTAACTCCGTGCCGCCCATGAGAAGCGGCGCCACCTGCTTCGCCGTCTCCTCGCTGATGGCGACAACCAGATCGCAGCGGATCTGGCCCGGCATCTCCTGATTGACGAGGAGCATGCCGAAATCGGCATACTCCCCAAGCATTTTCTCAAGCTGTTCCCGGATATACTCCGATACGCGCCGTCTCGTGCAGGCGAGAATCACTTTTTTCTTCATACTGCCTACACAATCCTCCCCACCGTACTCCCATTCTCAAAAAACGTCACAATATTTTCCGCCGCAATCCGCGACACCCGCGTGGCCGCTTCCTTCGTCGTCGGCGCATAGTGAGGCGTGACAATCACGTTTTCCATGGAAAACAGCGGGCTTTCGGGATCGAGTGGTTCTTTTTCCGTCACATCGAGTCCGGCGCCGGCCAGGCGGCCGTCTTTTAGCGCCTGGATCATGGCCGCCTCATCTACGACAGGGCCGCGGGCGACGTTAATCAGGTATGCGCCCTTTTTCATGATGGAAAATTCCGGCTCCCCAATACAGTGATGCGTCTCATCAGAGAGGTAACAGTGAAGCGTTAAAAAATCAGACTCCCTAAGCACCTGCTCACGGTCTTTTAAAAGCTCTGCCCCGTCCGGTACCGTCTCGATATACGGATCATAGACGAGTACCCGCATTCCGAAGCCATGGGCGGCCATGGACGCTACGCGGCTTCCGATTTTTCCGCAGCCGATGATCCCCAGCGTCTTTCCCGAAATTTCCACGCCTTCCCGGTAATTTTTGGCGGCAAAGCCAATGTCCTTATAAGCCTTTGCAACCGGCACCACGTTTTTCGCAAGCGACAAGAGGAGTGCCATGGCATGCTCCGCCACGGAAAGGCCGTTGGCGTCCGGCGTCGTCGTTACCGCGATTCCAAGCTCCTTCGCCGCCTCCAGATCAATATTGTCCACGCCGACACCGTGTTTGCTGATGATTGTAAGATTCGGCGCGCTTTCCATGAGCTCCCTCGTGATCGGAAGAATCCGCACAAGAAGTGCCTCGGCATCCTTTATTTTTTCCGCCAGCTCTGCTTCCCCGATGGTCTCCATCTGCGTTACCTGATGGCCCTTTTCTTTTAAAAGCCCGATGCCGGCAGGATTGATTTTTTCTGATATCAGTACCTTTGCCATATGTGCTCTCCTCTATTTATCCAGTTTCCTTACTGCGTCTGCCAGCCGCTTTGTACCTTCCACAATATTCTCATAACTGTTTGCAAAGGACATCCTCAGATACCCCTCCCCGGATTCGCCGAACACGCTTCCGGGAACCAGTGCGATCCCGGCACTTTCCAGAAGATAACCGGCAAGCTCCTCGCTTGACATGCTCAGAGGTTTTGCATTGATGAAAATATAAAAGGCACCCTCCGGACATTGGCAGCTCAAACCGGGAACTTCGTTGATAGCCTTCACGGCATAGTCCCTCCGCCTCTGGTACTCTTTGACCATCGCTTCCACCTCATTTGTCTCCTCCCTAAGCGCCGCAATGGACGCCTTCTGGACGAAAGACGGCGCACAGGTCACGTTATGCTGGTGGATCTTATTCATGGCCGCGATAAATTCCTCCGGCGCCGCCGCATAGCCAAGCCGCCAGCCAGTCATGGAATACGTCTTAGACATGCCGTTTAACGTGACTGTCCTCTCCTTCATGCCAGGCAGGGAGGCGATGCTCACATGGGTATTGCCGTCATACACAAGCCGCTCATAAACTTCGTCTGCCACCACCAGAAAATCGTTTTCCTGTGCAAGCCTGGAAAGCTCCAAAAGGTTCTCCTCTGACAAAATGCTTCCGGTGGGATTATTGGGCGTTACGAGAACAAGAGCCTTTGTCTTTTTCGTAATCTTCCCCCTGATTTCGTCCAGATCCATCTGCCAGCCGTTCTCCTCACGCAGGCGGTAACTCACGGGAACGGCTCCGAGAAGCCGCGGCACATTCACATAGTTCATCCACACCGGATCCGGCACCAGGATTTCGTCTTCCTCGTCAAGGATGGTGCAGAGCAGATCAAAAATCGCCTCCGAAAGACCGACAGTCACGAGGATTTCCTCTGCACGGTAAGGAATGTGGTTCTGTTTTTCAAGCTTTTCTGCGATGGCCCTGCGAAGTTCCATGTCGCCATAGTTGGACGTATAAAATACATCCCCCTGCTTCAGGCTTTCGATACATGCATTTTTAATATAGTCCGGCGTATCAAAATCCGGGCGCCCAATTTCAAAATGGATCACATGGCGGCCCTCCCGCTCCATGGCAAGCGCCTTCTCATTGACCTTCCGTATTCCCGAGGGGAGAATCCGATCCATTCTCGCTGCAAGTTTGTTCTTCATAGGCCGTCTCCTCTACACAAACCGGAAGCCGTCCCCGCCCAGAACCCGCTCCAGGCTCCCGCAGGCGGAAAGAGGCACGTATTTTCCTGAAACGCCGCCCTCGGAAAAACTGGAAACCTGAATCGTAAAGTTGATTCCCGGCCCCTTCAGGCTGATTTTATGGGTATTGGTGTTCACGGACGGATCTGCAATGATTTTGGAATGCGTCTTATCAAAACCGATGCCTGCCAGAGCCACCGCCGCGTGGACGTTGACATTTTTCGGATAAAGCCCCGTCGCTTCCCTGGCCGTGCCCTCAAACAGGATGGTATATTCCGTATCGTCACGTCCCAGGCTTTTGGGATTTTTGATAGTCTCGATGCTCACAGACGTAAAAGCCTCCCGGCCGTCAAAGATCCCGTCCAGTCCCAGGATGGCCCCATGGGGCAAAAACACGCTTCTATTGTATTTCCCGCAGGCAGCCCGCATCCGGCCGGCCAGACCGTCATCCCGGAAGGCCGTCATGGAAAACGGCATATAATCACAGTGCCTTAAAATCATCTCCCCATACTCTGCCGTCACCTCTCCCGCGGCGCACTCCACCACGAGGTCAAGGCCTGAAACCATGTCCTCGGTGAGTTCATGAACCACCTTCACGCCGCAGATTTCCTCTTCCGTCACATAGGGATCATAGATGAAAACCGGCTCTGCCAGCTTTCTTTCAAGGACATGCTCTGCCATGCTCCTTCCAATCTTTCCGCCTCCCAAAAATCCGATCTTTTTCATACGCGTCTCCTTTCCTGCCGGATGCGGGCCCCTGCCGGGAGCCGTTTATTTGCGGTAGCGTTCCATAACCGCAAACAGCCGGTCTATGGCTGCCACGGCCTTCTCCTTATCCTGGGAGAAGTTAATGCGGAACTGATGTAAAAACTGCGGCCCGAATTCCGTGCCCGGAGTCACGGAAACGCCGGCCATCTCCCGCACGATGCGGATGAACTGGTGGAGAGAAACCTCCAGTTCCGGAATCGTCACGAACAGATAGCTTCCGCCGTCTGTGGGCCTTGCAGAAACGCCGGGAACCTGGCGGATCCGCTCCATGAGGGCATCGCGGATTTCCATATGCTTTTTCACACGGTCTTCCATAAAGCCCTCCGGCTCGTTAAACCACGACTTAAAGACAGCCTGGTTATAACCGCTGCACCGGAGCGCCATGATGGCCTGGAGCTTCTCCATCCGGTCGATGACTTCCTCCGTCCCGAAGGCCGCGCCAAGGCGGTAGCCGCTTAAGGACTCGGTCTTGGACGGGCCGATGATGGTGATTAAGTTGTCCGGGATTTCTTTCTGGGCACAGAGATGGGTGTACTCCACGCCCGGATAGACCTGGCGGGAGTAAAGCTCGTCAACGATCAGCGTCACGCCGTACTCTTTCGCCATGGCTGCGATTTTCGTGATCTCCTCAAAAGAATACACGCAGCCCACCGGGTTGTTGGGATTGGAGAATAAAAACAGCTTTACGCCGTCCTTAAACGCCGCTTCCAAAGCCGCAAGATCCAATCCGGCACCTTTCGTCACATTCATGTAATCCATGGAAACCGGCACCAGCTCGCCGTGGAAAAACTCTACCATCTTCCGGTTGGCAAAATAATCCGGCTCCACAATGGCCACCTTGTCCCCGGGCATGATATTGCTGCCCATGGCAAGGAACAGGGCACCCTGGGTTCCGGGCGTCAAGATCAGGTTCTTATCCGGCTCGATCTTTGCACCCATGAAGTTTGACAGGCTCTCTGCCACATGAGACAGGATTTCCTTCCGCCCGCGGTACGGCGTGTAGGCCTGGGAAGCTCCCTCTCTCACGCCTGCGGCAAAAATCTCAAAACTCCCCGGAATCGGTTCGTGGGCATCCACATCCCCGTGGGAAAAGTCCACAGGCGCCCCGGGAATTTTCTCCCCTCTTAAATCCAGAGCTGTCTCCTTCTGAAGGCTCTCCTGGCCCGGCGCATTATCAATCCCCAGTTTGTCGAATTTTTCTTTGATTGTCATAATCATTCCCCTCCGCTATTTTTATATTCATAGCCGTTCTGGTCTGTTTTCATCATAGCACCAGATACGGTCTGATGTCCAATATCCAGATACTCATATTCTTATGTCCCAACCGGAATACCGTGAAAGAAACTCTTTCATCAGCCCGGAAGCGGATAGCTTTTCATGTACTCCATGAAAGCTTTCTGTTTTCCCGTGGCCTGCTTTCCGCCGTTATAAAAGACACGGATCTGGCGTACCATATCGGGATGTCCCACCTTGTAAAACAGGAGATTTTCCGTCTCCCCGGCATAGTATGGGATGCTGGCACGGGTAAAGGTAACGCCCTGGCCGGCGTCCGCCAGATAGTAGGCTGTAAGAAGCTGATCCAGTTCCATGACGATGTCCGGCTCAAAGCCTGCGTCCCGGCAAATTTTAAGGCCCCGCCTGTGCATGTCGTTCCCCTGCTTCAAAAACAGGAACGGCTCTCCCGAAAACCGCTCCATGGGAACGCTCTCAACGTCAGGCTCCCGGAATCGGCCGTCTTTGATATCCTCGAACCGGAGACTGTATCCGGAAAGCTCCCGGTTCACAGGAAGGCTTCTGGGGACAGCCAGGATGATGGTCTCGTTCTGAAGAAGGAACGAATCAAACTCCGCCTTCATGCCTTCCTCCACGGAAATTCCCAGATCCACCGCACCGGCCCGGAGGAACTTTTTTAAGTCGCTGTCGTTGGTCTCAATCAGGCGGATCTGGAAATCGGGATTGTCCATGAGAAATGCCGACAGGATCGGCGGCAGCACATAGGTACAGAAAAAAGACGGCGCGCCGATTCTCACGTCGCATTTTTTCTGGCGGCAGATATCCGCCCGGTACTGCTCCATCTCCCCGTAAAGTTCCTTGATCCGCTTAAAGTAATCCAGGAACACCTCGCCCTCCGGCGTGACTCTTAAGGGCACGGAGCCACGGTCAAAAATGGCCGTCCCCAGGCCTGTCTCCACACGCTTTACGATTTTGCTGAGGGCAGGCTGCGAGATATAACATTTTTCTGCGGCGCGGGAAATGCTCCGCTCCTGCCATACGGCTAAAATATACTGGATGTCACGGATTTCCACCGGTTCCATGCCAAACCTCCCTTCCTGACAGAAGCGGCCGCCCGGACAAAGGCCATTTCGTCCAGGCGGCCATCTTCTCTCTTATGCTGTCTTTGTGATTCCTGCCGTGATGGAAATTTCCACCGGCGCGTTTCCCGGAAGGGAAGCCACTCCCACGGCAGCCCGGCTCCCGACGCCGGCCTCGCCCAGTTCTTCACAGAAATATTCCGATGCGATATCGGCAATCTTGGACTGCTTGGTAAAGCCCTCTTCTGCATTCACGTAAACCGTGATGGAAAGGATCCGGGCAATCTTCTCCCCTTCGGCGAGCGTGTTCCTTGCTGCCGTCAGGGCGTTCTTTGCCGCCTGGCGGACGGCCTCCGTGTACTCTTCCACGGAATCCTCCAGACGGATTTTCCCCTCCTTAATCAGGACACCGTTGTCCCTTGGCGTCATCCCTGCTGTAAAAACCATGTTTTCAAACCGGACAGCCGGGACGTATTTCCCCTGCGGGATTGGGTTTTTCTCTCTCATCTCTCTGCAACTCCTTCTCATTTTTTATGTAAATCCAATGCAGGCTTTACGGCCTTCATCCTAAGCCGCACATAATCGCAGTACCAGGTGCCGTCTTTATAAAGCACCAGGCGCAGCCGCCGGACGGCCGCCCGCAGGATTTCTTCCTTCTCTTCCTCAGAAATCCCCTCAAAGGGCGTCTTCACAAACATCAAAAGCCAGTCCAAAAGCCCATCTTCTCCCTTAAGCTTCGTGGGCCGCTCAAACAGCGTCCCGTAAACCACGAGAAAGCCAGCCCTCTCCAAAAGCGCCGCGTATTCTCCGATGGTGGGGAAATAGAACGGCATCCGGTAGGCATGTCCGCGGGCCTCAAACGCTTCCTTTAACGCGCCATGGATCTTCGCGTTGTTCCCGTATCCGCCCATCTCGAATACGAACTGCCCGCCGTCCTTTAACGCCTCAAAAACGCACGCCATCATGTCCGGCTGGCGCTCCTTTGCAATCCAGTGGAAAACCGCGTTGGAAAACACGGCGTCAACAGGATGATCGAGGGAGAATCCGGCCGCGTCCCCCTCAAGGAAGGAAAGCTCGGGATACTGGTTTCTGGCGGCGGAGAGAAGCTCCTTTGACGCATCAAGCCCCACGGCGTTCCATCCCTGATCCGCCAGCGCCTTCGTCAAAGCCCCGTTCCCGCAGCCGAGATCCAGGACTGTACCGCCTGCTTTCTTCTCCAAAAGCCCGATCACATCGTTTCCATACTGATGGACGAAGGAAAAATCGGCCGTATATTTTTCGGCATCCCATTTGATGTTCATGAGCGCATTCCCTCCTGCCCTGTTTTCAGGATTTCCAGACAGATCTCTTCGGCCGTCTTCCCGTCCGTCGCCACAGAAAAATCGGCGGCAGCTTCGTAGCGCGGCCGGCGCGTTTCCATGAGCTCCTTGATGTACTCCAGGTTCATATGCCCGTTTAAAACCGGGCGGTCGCCGCTGTCTTTTACGCGCTCAAAAATCGTCTCCGGCCGAGCCGTCAAAAGAACGATCTTTCCCATAGACTTCATAAGCCTCACATTTTCCTCCCGCAGCACGGCACCGCCGCCGCAGGAGACGACGGCCGGCTCTCGATCCAGCAAGCTTTTTAGGAAGCCTGTCTCCAGATCCCGGAAGTGCTCTTCCCCATACTTTCTAAAAATTTCCCTGATTTCCATGCCCTGACTCTCTGTGATGGCATCATCCATTTCGATGCGCTTTGCGTCCGCAAGGCGTGCCAGGCAGGCCGCGTTGGTGCTCTTCCCGCTTCCCATGAAACCGATCAGGAAAATATGACCGTTTAATTCCATACCATGTTTTCTCCTCTGTTTTTGGCTGGTTCCAGGGGTAAGTGCCGCTTTGCAGGCAGGCCTGCGTCAGATTTTTGGCTTTTTGACCCTGGCATTTACCAAAAAGTATAGCAGAATTTTCTCTCCGTTGCAATCCTTGCGGCAGGCTGATATAATAGACAGGAACTTTCCATTTGATAAACATTCAGGAGGACATTCTATGACCAGTTCCATCACAGGACATACAGGGCTCATCTGCCTTCTGGGAAGCCCCTGTTCCCACAGCATATCGCCCATGATGCACAACGCGGCCTTTGAGGCCCTTCATTTAGACTACTGTTATCTGGCCTTTGACGTGGACGAAGAGGCGCTTCCGGCCGCCGTGGAGGGCTTAAAAGCCATGCATGCCCGCGGCTTCAATCTGACGATGCCCGACAAAAACCGCATGGCCGGGCTCTGCGACCGCCTTTCCCCGGCGGCGGAAATCATCGGCGCCGTCAATACCGTCGTAAACGACGGCGGCATTTTGACCGGCCACAACACCGACGGCGTCGGATACATGCGCTCCGTAAAGGACGCAGGCTTTGACATCCTCGGGAAAAAGATGACGCTTCTCGGCGCAGGCGGGGCTGCCACGGCCATTCTCGTTCAGGCGGCCTTGGACGGCGTGGCGGAGATCTCCGTTTTCCTGCGGCCCTTAAGCCGGTTCTTTTCCCGCGCAGAGGAGACTGCCCGGATCTTAAGAGAGCGGACGGACTGCAAAATCACGCTCTGCGATTTCGGAGACTTGGATTTATTAAAAAAAGAGCTCTCCGAAAGCGCCATCCTGACAAACGCCACCTCCGTAGGCATGGCACCGGACGAAGACGCCTGCCCGGTTCCCGACGCCTCTTACCTTCCCCAAACCCTGATCGTCTCCGATATTATCTACAATCCAAAAGAGACGAAGCTTTTAAAGATGGCGCGGGAAAACGGCTGCCCGGCCTTTAACGGAAGCTATATGCTTCTCTACCAGGGCGCCGAGGCCTTCCGCCTCTGGACCGGGATGGAGATGCCGGTGGAGGTGGTGCGGGAGAGGTTTTTCCGGTAAAAGCTCGCAGAAAAAGGCCGTTCCCGGCATAGGGTTCTCCCCGTCGGAAACGGCCTTTTTACGGCAATTTAATCCAGATATTTCCTGATTTCACTTTCTGTCAGGCCAAATTTTTTCTGAAGCCTGGCGATGATCTCCGCCTCCGGAAGATTGTCATCCCTGTAAGCCTCGATCAGCCCATAAATTTTTCCCTGCTCCATGCCTTTTTCTAGGCCTTGCTCGATCCCTTTTATGAGCCCCTTTTCGATTCCCCTTCTCTCAACACCTTCACTCAAGTTGCACATCAGCGATACCTCACTTTCCAGGCTATGCGTCATTTCGATTGAAATTAGCCGAATCTGCTCCCCGGAAGACGGTACCATGGCCTGAAAACGGATGTCATAGGTGATTTTCCCCTCCGTTATTGTCACGTCTTCGTTCTCCATACTGGAAATCATCGGCGCACCAGAAAGTGCTTCCTCATCGGGATGCACCGGCACATCCGCTACACTTGGTTTTCCTTCGATGTACTGATCTGCAATTTCCTTTATGCCGCAGTCCCGAAATTCCTCCAGGCAGTTTTTCATAATCCATGCCAGGATCATCTTGTCCGACAGCAGCCGTCTGCACGCAGCATCATACCTCGCTTTATCATCTGCAATGTGAATGTTGTTTGCGATGGTTGTACTTACCTTCAATAAGCGGCCCTCCTGTGTCTTATATTTTACCACAGCCCAAAACAGTTTTCCATACCTTTTCTCGCAGAATCCCCGCGCCGCTTTCTCTGCGGCCCGGGGATTCCGTCTCATCAAGTCTTATGTCATCAGCTCTCCACAACTTCCTTCGCCATCTGGAACATCTCTTCCGCCGTTATGGCCTCATCAAAGGTAAAGAGGCTGTATGTGATGCCGCCGTCCTCCCACTGAACCATGGAAGAAACCATCTCTTCAATCTCACTGCTTCCGTAAGCGAGATTCAGCTTCCCTTCCTCGCTAAGCTTCTGCTCCTCCTCCGTCGGCACATAGTCCGGCGGCACGAATTTATTCTGCATTCTGGAATACCGAAGCACCACGCCGTTATCCAGCGTCATGGACAGATCCGCCTCAAAATCCAACGGCAGCGAGGAATAGACGCCCTCAAAGTTTACGGATTCACTGCCTTCCCGCTCGTAAATGACAGACATGGCCGTTCCTGCTTCAATGGTATTCCCATCTGCATCCTGCGCTTCGGAATGATGGGGGACTGCTTCTGCAAACGCATATCCATTTGAGAATTCTTCCACCATCTTCACATCTGTGCGGTAGCTTTTCTGCATCTCTTCTGCCGCAGCATAATCATTTACAGCCTCATTCCGGTTGCTGTGCGAAATGTAAACAGCAGCCTTTCCAAGGCCCATTGCCGTCATGCCGCCCATCAGGCATACGGCCGCCGCCGCTGCCGCCATAACTTTCCAGCTTCTATGTCTCATATTCCGTTCCTCCTTTAGCCTTCGGTGAACCGCCGCCTGCATCCTCTGCCTTTCCAGGATGCCGTCATGGACGCCGGATGCCTGTTTGTTAAGAGCCGCCTCGATTTTTTTATCTAAGATAAAATCGTCCATGTCTTTTCTCCTTTCTGTTCCATGTCCTCCAAAAGCTTCTTAAGCCTGGCCTTCCCGCCAAAGAGACGCGATTTCACGGTTCCCTCCAGGCAGCCGCAGACCTTTGCGATCTCGCGGATGGACATCTGGTTGTAGTAATACAGGACAATCACGGTCCTCTGTTTTACCGGCAGCGACTCAATTGCCCGGCAGATCTCCCGCTCCTCTTCGTCCCGGATCACCTCGGAAAGCACGCTGGAACTGCTTGGGCGTTCCTCGTAAACCTCCTCCGCCGGCTGTTCCCGCCGTCTTCTTTTGCAGATCCGCCAGGCATTCCGTGACAGGCTTTTATAAAACCAGCTCCGGAAGGCCTCGGGATTTTTGATCTGGCTCCGGTTCAAATAACAGGAAACAAAAGTCTCCTGGACAATATCCTCACTGTCCGCATGGTTTCCTGAAATCAGATATGCTGCCCTCAGAGCCTCCGCCTGATACTGTTCCATTAACCGGTCGAACGCGTCCATGTCGCCGGATATCATCTTCTTTACCAGCTCCGCATCTTCCATGCATATCCTCCTTCTCATGTTTTTCGGTGCACCTGCCTTATAGAGGACGCTGGGAGGAAAAAGGTTCATTTTTTCGGCTGTCTTTTTTATGGAACATACTGGAAGCCCCATTTTCGCCGGAACATCTGACGTTTGCCGCTGCCGCGCTTAATCAGGCCCTTTTATACTCCGAAATCACCAGCCCCAAAATCGCCAGTGCCGTCCCTGCCGCCGAAAGCCACGTCACCGGCTCGTCCAAAATCAGGACGGAGGTCACAATGGTAACGACCGGAACCATGTAAATATAAATGCTCGTCCTCACAGCTCCAAGAACCTTCACCGCATAGTTCCAGGTCACAAAGCACATGGCTGACGCGCCAAGGCCGAGATAGATGATGTTTAAAAGATACGTCATGTTCCCGAACCGCGAAAGGCCAATTTCAAAATCAAAGAAAAACAGCGCCGGCACCATGAACAGGAGCCCGTAAAAGAATGTCCGCCGTGTCGTCAGAAGAATGGGATAGCCGAAGCCTGCGATCTCCTTCGTAAGAAGGGAATAGCATGCCCACACGAAGGCCGCGGCGGCCGCCAGGAAATCTCCGAAGGGATTTAACTCAAACTGCGCGCCGTTAAAGCTCACAAGGATAATCCCTGCCATGGCGGCGGCAAAGCCGATGAAGAAGCCGGCGCCGAGTTTTTCCTCCGACCTGGCAAACCTCCTGGATAAAAGTGCCGTAAAAAACGGCGCCACAGAAATAATCACACTCACATTGGCCGCCATCGTATAGGTCAGGGCGATGTTTTCTAAAAGGTAATAAAGGCAGATCCCGCAGAGGCCGGCGGCCGCGAAGGTCAGCTCCTGCCTGCGGCCCACACCGGTAAGCCGCCTCGGGCAGACAAGCCAAAGTGCCAGGTATCCCATCACAAACCGGAAAAACAGGATCTCCACCGGCTGGAACGCCTCCAAAAGAACCTTGGTGGAGATGAATGTCGTCCCCCATATGATGATTGTTGCCAATGCGGCCGCATGCCCGATCCGTTTACTTTCCATCCTGTTTTTCCTCCTTTTTCTTTTCCCGGAACATATCCCGGTACACGCCGGGCGCAAGCCCCGTAAAGCGGCTGAAATAATTAGTAAAATGGCTCTGGTCGGAAAACCCTGTCCGCACAGCCGCCTCCAACGGCGCCGTTCCCTGTTCCAGAAGCCGCCGCGCCTCATTGACCCGGACATTTTCCAGGTACCGGTACGGCGTAATCCCCTTTTCTTTTAAAAATGCCCGGCAGAGCGCCGACTTGCTGAGGCCGGCGTAACGGCAGATATCCCCTAAGGAAATGTGCTCGGCAAAATGTGCCGCCATAAATCCGCATGCCAGGCCGATCTCCCCGCGGCACGTCAGGCCTTCTGTTTTTGTCCGTCCGCCGTTTCTTTCCATGAGCGCCGAAAGAAACGCAAAAAACGCCTCTCCCTTTTCCTGGCTGTCTCCTCTCATCAGCGCTTCATGGATTTCCTGAAAACAGCCTGCCATGCTGCCGTCAGAAATCACATTTTGAGAAAACACCGGGAGCCCTCTCTGCCCGGCCGCCTGGGAAATCTCTGCCATGGCCGCCTTTGAAACAGAAAAGCCGCAAAAGCCAAAGGCATCGCCGCCACTCTGTGTGCACCCGTGGTTCTCGCCCGGGTGGAACACCACCAAATCCCCCGGGCCGATGAAAACTTCCCGGTTTCGCAGGGAAAGCGTGCGCCGGCCGCTCTCCACGCATCCGATGACATAATGCTCGTGGAAATGGGGCGGGAACGGCCGCACCATCCCTTCAAACCGGTAGGCTTCCACCTTTAATTTTCTGTCATAGACGGCCGTCCTGACTTCTTTTTTCATATGCCTCAAATCCTCTCCCGGGATATTTTACATCGAAATCACAAAAAAGTCTTGTAAAATATCTTCATTTCCCGCCGGTTTACATTTTTCGGAAAAATGGTTATAATAACCTTATCTTACAAGCAAGGAGAATTCATCATGCCGCCTGATTACAGTGTACGATCCGTAGAACGCGCCCTGGCTATCCTGGACTGCTTCAGCGTAGAGCATACCTCTTTTTCGCTGGTGGAGCTTGCCAAGGAAATCCAGCTTTCCGCCAGTACGACGCTGCGCCTGCTTTCCACTCTGGAGAAAAACAACTATTTGTACCGGAACCCCTCCAACAGCCGCTACTATCTGGGCGCCCGCATTGCACAGCTCGGCAATGCCGTCTTCACCAACATGGACATCTGCCAGGAGGCCCAGCCCTTCCTCCAGGATCTGTGCAAAAAATACAATGAAAGCGTGGGAATTTATGAGCGAAACGGGGATCTGCGCGTCTGCATCGCCAGAATCAACAGCAACCAGACCCTGCGCTCCGTCCTCATGGTGGGGAATACATATCCGCTGACCCGCGGCGCCGCAGGAAGGGTGCTGCTCGCCCATATGCCAGCCGCCGACCAGGAACGCCTCTTAAAAGACGATCCCTTCACCACCATGGATGCCCTCGTTCAGGTGAAAAAAGACGGCTATACCATCAGCGAAGGCGAACGTGACCCGGCCGTCGAATCCATCGCCGCTCCCGTCTTTGACGCAGACGGAAACGTGTCCGATGCCATCTTCTTAACAGGGCCGGCAGGACGCTTAAGGAGCCGTTTCCGGCCGGATCTCATCGAAGACTTATGCCAGGCAGCCCTGAAGCTTTCGATCCAGATGGGCTACCGGCCCGCGGAAGAAAAATAGGCGGCCCCAAAAGAGCCGCCTTCCAGCCGGGCCTGTGCCCGGATTTCTACTTTCCTGTCTGATTTTTGATCTGCCCTTTGGGGAGTTCCCGCAAAAGCTCGCTGGCTTTTCCCGCCCGCAGAATATAGCTGTCAGTGCTGTGGCCCAGCATGGAAACCACCTTCCGGCTGATGGCGATGGCCTGATCCAGATCGATTCCCGTGGCAATCTTCATCTGCCCGCACATATGGAGCACATCCTCAGTCGTCACATTCCCGGCCGCCCCCGGCACGAACGGACAGCCGCCGACGCCGGCAAAGCTGGTGTCAAAATGGGTAAAACCTGCGTCCATGCCTGCCAGCACATTTGCGATTCCAAGGCCGCGGGTATTGTGGAAATGGAACCACCAGTCCACCTGCGGGTATTCCCGCTTCATCTCCTGCCCCATCTCATAAACCTGACCGGGATATGCGACACCGGCCGCATCCGACAGGGAAATTTCCGTAATTCCCACGTTCAGATACGCCTCCACCACCCGCTTTACGTCATCCACCGGGATCTCCTTATCCCAGGGAGAGCCGAAAGCCATGGAAATGGAGCCGGAAATCCCGATTCCTGTCTCCTTCGCCTTTTCCACGCATGCCGCAAACCCGGCGACGCTTTCCTCCGGCGTACAGTTTAGATTCGCCAGATTGTGAGCCCTGCTGGCCGAAACATTTAACTTCACCTTTTTGCAGCCGCAGGCCGCCGCCCTCTCCACGCCGCGGAGATTGGCAATCAGCGCCCGGTACTCCACGCCGGGATACGGTTCGAGCCGCCGGAAAACCTCGTCCGTATCTGCCATCTGCGGCACAGCCCTGGGACTTACAAAGCTCCCGACCTCAATAAACCGGAAGCCCGCCTTTCCCATATCGTCGATCAGTTCCACCTTCTGTTTTGTCGTCAGCGTGGATTTCTCGCTTTGCAGGCCGTCTCGCGGCCCCACCTCACATAAGACAATTTCCTTTCCGTATTTCATAGCGCTTTCTCCTTGTTTTCATATAACAAAAATAATTTTTATTATATGAAATTATACACCATGAAAGTTCCCATTTCAACTGGAAATTGAAGATTTCCCGCGAATATCTGGCTTTTGCCTCCCTTTCAGGACAGCAGCCGTCACAAGGCAGCAGAAAATAACGGCCGCAGCGCCTAAAAAAGCGCCGGCAGCAGGCGATGCCGCCATAATATACGGCTCAGATTCCAGCACATAAGTAAAAAATACCCCCGTCTCCGGCTCCAGGCTCACAGAAACAATCCTGTCCCCCGCCGCAAAAATATCCCATGATGCATGGATCAGCACGGCGCCCCAGATGGAATTGTCATGAAACGTCACCAGGGTAAACAGAGAGCAGAGCGAAACATATAAAAGAATCCTGGATGCCAGAACCGTAAAATCTCCCCCGCTTCCATACACATGAGGAAGAACAAAAAAGAAGGTCGACACCAAAAATGCGCCCGCCTTTCCCAATCGCCGTTCACACAGACTCAGCATATAGCCTCGGAATGCCGCCTCCTCCACGAGACCGCTGCAAATTCCGGTATAAAAGAGGGAGTAAAACAAGTTCTCCAGATGCTCTTTTGTCAGGCGGCTGCACATCTGCCAGCTTCCCCTGCTCCCCATGCATGCCGCGGCAAAAAGGAAAACCGGCAAAAGAACGGCCCAGAAAACACTGAGAAAGCTTAAACGGAAGCTGGTAATCCTGCACTCCGGCATGGTCAGGCCGCTCATGGAACAGAGCTTTCTGACAATCAAAAATGTCAGGCCGGCATAGACGAGAAACCGAAGAAAATATCCCAACGGGAAAAAGACTCGGGCAATTCCCGACGTAAGGGAGCCGGCAAGAAGAACACAAAACATACAAAGAAAAGACAGGGCTATGGCACCCGGAAGGTTTTTGACATAGGAAGAAGTGTTTTGAGTCATAGGAGGCCTCCTTTTGGATGTGACGGTTCTTCTGGTATTATGGCGTTATGATATCATAAGCAGGCGATTTTTGTAAACACAGACCATATGCATACACCACGAAAAAGCCCCCAAAGCGCCTTCCCGCGCCCCAGGGGCTTATCATCGTTCCTATTTGATTGTAATCCGCCCGGCTCCCATGGGGTTCTCATACCCGTCCTTCACGCTTCCGCCCAGGAAATCGCGGACATAAGCCGACAGCGTATCCACATCAACCATCACATCATCCTTGATGATCTCACAGCCGTTAAACATCGCCATGCCGCTGCCGCCGTTCTTTAACATATAGTTGTGAGAGGCCACCGTGTATGTCTTCTGGGGATCCAGCGGCTCGCCGTTCACCAGAATATCCCTTACGCGGTACTCGCCCTCGACGCCGGTAAAATTCTGCTTGTCGTCAAGCTGGACGCCGGACGGCACGGACGTATCAATGGTGAAGGTCAGGCCCGATACATGGAGGAAGCTGCCACTCTCCTCCGGAAGGAACCTTGCCCCCATCTCGAGAGCATCCCAGATCTGCTGTCCTGTCACCCTGGCCGCACAGATCATATTGCCGAAGGGATAGACATTTAACATGTCCTCATAGGTGATGTCGCCGGCCGGGATTCCTGTACGGATTCCGCCGCCGTTCATGAGGCCGATATCCGTCCCCAGCACAAAGCGGTATGCATCAGCACAGAAATCGCCAAGGTTCGTTTCTTTGCTTCTGACAGCCCTGGCCCCGGTTTCCGGGTCGCTTTCCGCGAGGTCAACGTCGGTATGCCCCAGAACAGTCTTTAAGGACTCTTCATACTGGCTTTCGATGGCCGCAATGAAAAGATCCGTCTCCGGATCTGTCTGCTTTCCTTCTTCGGCTTCGCTGCTGCCCGGTACCTTGAGCACCATGCCGGCATAGATCAGGTTCGGATCCTTTATCGTATCCCGGTTAGCCTCATAGATATTCGTCCATGCCGAATAAGAGCCCAGCTCCCGCTTGGCAATGCGGCTCAAGCTGTCGCCGCTTTTCACTGTGACCGTCTTTTCGCCGGACGCCGGAATCTCCTTTACAAGCTCTGTTTTGATGGCGCCGTCCGGCGTGATCGTAAGCTTTCCAAGGGCATTTAACTTTGTGCCGGTCTGGGCCACAGGAATCATGTCCCCGTTCTTATTCTCCATGAACTCCTCATACTCCTGGTGGGAATGGCCGTCGATCACGGCGTCGATGCCCGTCGTGTTCTTTATGACGGCTCCGGCGCTCCATTTTTCCGTGATGCCGTCTTTTCCGAGATGGCCCACCAAAATCACATACTCGGCGCCTGCGGCCCTGGCCTCATCGGCCGCCGCCTGGACTTTTGTATAAAGAGCCTCTCCCGTCTCATCCTCACAGAATCCGTAAATATACTGTCCGGACGCGTCCTGGAAGTAAGCCGGCGTCGATTTCGTAAAGCTTTCCGGTGTGGTGACACCCACAAATGCCACGTCCACATCGTCAAACCGTTCCATCTTGTAGCCCGGAAGCTTCGTCTCTCCCGTCTTTAAATCCATGAAATTGCAGGAATAATAGCCGCAGGAAAGCAAATCCGAAAGCTCCAGAAACCGCTCCATGCCGTAGTCAAATTCATGGTTTCCCGGAATCGCAAAGTCATAGCCGATCTCGTTCATGATGTCCACGATGTAGCCGCCGTCCGAAAGCGTCCCTATGGGTGCGCCCTGGATGGCATCGCCGGCATCCAGAAGGAACACGTACGGCGTCTGCGCTTCCATCTGCTTCTTATAGAGCGCCACGCCGGAATAACCGATCCCGTCTTCAATGCCGCAGTGAACGTCGTTGGTGTGCAGGATTATAATGTCCTGGTCGGCCGCAAAAACCGTGCCTGCCGAGAGCAGCACAAGGAACGCGGCTGACAAAAATCCTGCCGTCATTTTTCTGATTCTCATCCTCTTCCCCTCCTGTATGTGCATATTAAAAAACAAAGGGCTCCACAGCCGGTTTTCCTGCCATGAAGCCCTGATGTTCCATTTTAAATTATGCTCTGGAAAGATACTCGCCGGTACGCGTATCAATCTTAACCTTGTCGCCCTGGTTTACGAACAGCGGAACGCTGATCTGTGCGCCAGTCTCAACGATAGCCGGCTTGGTTGCACCCGTAGCCGTATCGCCCTTGAAGCCCGGCTCCGTATCGGTGATCTCCAGCTCTACGAAAAGCGGAGCCTCAACGGAGAATACGCTTCCGTTGTAGGAGCAGACCTTGACAACCTCGTTCTCCTTCACGAACTTTAAGGCATCGCCGACGATGTCCTTGTTGAGGGCAATCTGCTCATAGGTGTTCATATCCATGAAATTATATAAATCGCCGTCCTCATACAGATACTGCATGTCCACACGGTCGATTCTTGCAGACGGGAATTTCTCAGTCGGGCGGAAGGTTCTCTCCACAACACCGCCGTTGATTACGTTTTTCAGTTTCGTTCTAACAAAAGCAGCGCCTTTTCCAGGCTTTACATGCTGGAATTCGATGATCTGTACAACCTGTCCGTCAATCTCAAGCGTAACGCCATTCCTAAAATCACCAGCTGATACCATAAATGATATTCCTCCTTAAAAATCTCTTTCTTCTTATGGCTGATTCTATCCTATTCTATACTATTATCCAGCCGTTTTCAACTGTTTTTTACAAAATCCTCAGCCTGTCCCTTCCGTTTTTTCCGTTCCCGCCGGTAAAACCAGAGCACCACGGCCTCCAGCCGCCGCTTTAAGACGATCTGGATCTCCTCTTTGGGATTGATGGGCTTTACGAGGATCGAAAAAACCCCGGTGCGCCTGGCACCCCAGACGTCCGTAAAAAGCTGGTCACCGACAAACACCGTCGTCTCCCGGCTTGTCCCCATTCGTTCCATGGCTTTTTCATAGCCCTTTTTCGACGGCTTGTTCGCCTTAAAAAGATACGGGCTTTTTACCTCGTTGGCGAAAGGTGAGACACGCGGCTCTTTATTATTGGAAAGGATGCAGGTTTCAAAGCCGATGGCACGAAGCTCCTCAAACAGCGCCTTCGCTTTCCCGTCAGCCGGCGCTCCATGGGGCACCAGCGTGTTGTCCACGTCGAAGATGATGCCGCGGTATCCCTTTTCATAAAGCCTTTTGTAGGGTATCCCATATGCATCTTTCTCATAACGCTCCGGGTAAAATGTCTCTAACATGCGGCTCCCCTACTTATTCTTGAGGAACTTCTCCAGTTCCTCCATAAATGCATTGACGTCCTTGAACTCCCGGTACACCGATGCGAACCGGACATAAGCCACCTCGTCCACATCCTTTAATTTCCGCATCACCAGCTCGCCGATCAGGTTCGCCGGGATCTCCCGCTCCTCCATGCCGAAAATCTGGTTTTCGATTTCGTCGATCATCGTGCTGATCTGATGGGAAGCCACGGG
The DNA here is from genome assembly GCA_018223415.1 of Eubacteriaceae bacterium Marseille-Q4139. Taxonomy (NCBI): domain Bacteria; kingdom Bacillati; phylum Bacillota; class Clostridia; order Eubacteriales; family Eubacteriaceae; species Eubacteriaceae bacterium Marseille-Q4139. The sequence continues at coordinate 292,353 of JAGTTQ010000001.1, forward strand.
ACGCTTATGGCAGGAAAGAAGGATTCCCTTTTCTAACTTGGCGCGGTCATAAGTCTCTCTGGAATTGTCCTTTTTAATCACCATGAGCGGCATCGTCTCCAGCTTTTCGTAGGTCGTGAACCGCTTCCCGCACTGCTCGCACTGCCTGCGGCGCCTTATGGAGCTGTTGTCATCCGCCGGCCTGGAATCAATGACCTTCGTATCGGACGCATTGCAGAACGGACATTTCATGCGTATCCCTCCTTTTCTGCTTGCCATTTTATGGCATGTTTTTATTATTTTATCATGAAAAACGCTGTCAGGGCAAGCTTTTTATGGCCTGGGCGGCGGCTCCGGAAGCTTTACGAGAATGATGTCGTCCCCAATCTGGCACACGTCGCAGAAGGGGATCACAAATTCCTTCTCACGCCCCAAAAAGCCGCAGATACAGCCGGGCCCCGGCACGATAAGCGCCAGAATCTGCCCGGAACACGCATCAAAGTCCACGTCGCCCACAAAACCAAGGCGTTTGCAGTCGCAGATGTTGATGACCTCCTTGCGCTTTAATTCACTCAAACGCATACTGCCCTCCGGCCGCTCTTTTTTTCATTTTATTCGGCCGGAACGCCTTCTCTGCATGTCTGCGGGAAGAAAATTTTAGAGCCGGTTCTTAAAGTACCCCTCAGCGCAGTAAATGGCGCCCACCGGATTGTGCGCTAGCACACGGTCCTTTGCCACAAGCGTCGTCACCATGGCGTCGGAATACCGGTAAAACAGCGAATCGTGGCCGACGCAGAGGCCGAGAGCCACGTTGAATTCCGTCTTCTGTTCATTTAAGAGCTTGGCCTGGAGAATCGGGTTGCACATGGCCTCATGTTCGCCCGGCTTTAACTTCTTCTCCTCCGGGATTCCCACCTCGGCCTTGTCGATGCCGCCGGACTTACAGACTACGGACACCACTTCGAGCCCTTCCTTTCTCATGAGTCCGGCCACCACTTTTGCTTCTTTGTAAAGGCCGATGCAGAAAGCAAGCCCGACTTTTTTGTAGCCCATCCGTTTGCAGAATACGATAGTCTCCTTTAATCTCGGCCACTGGCAGTAGCCATCGTGCTCAATCTCCGAGGCCGTCACAAAGAACCGGCCCACCTCCGGGTCTTTATACTCTGCCATGGCCTCTTTCACCAGCTCTTCGCCGCGCATTGGGCAGTTTTTCGGCATGTTTTCATGTTCCTTTTCCCGGCAGGCATGGATGCCGCAGTCCGCACAAGTGTACATAATCCTTCTCCTTTTTAAGCGTATTTTTATTTCAGGGCAGCCTCCCCAAGGATCCGCCCGGCATTTCCCCCAAGCATCATGGCCTTTTCCGACCTGGAAAAATGGCTGGAGCGTATGTAAGCGATGGCCGCCTTCTGGGTTCCGTAGGGAAAATCGCTTCCAAAAAGCACCCGCTCCGGCCCCATCCGTTCCGTCAGCCGCTCAAAATCCGAAAGTTCCTGACGCTCGGCGCTCATGGCCGAGTCGATGAACACATTTTCCGGGAAGCCGAATAAAAGCTCTTCCTCTCTCGGGTCGCCGGAACGCCCGCCCATGTGGGCCAGAATCACCGGCACATCCGGAAGATACGGGATAATTTTGGCCGCATCCGACGGAAAAAAATCAAAACCGCCCGGCACCCTGGCCTGTCCGCAGTGGATCAGCACAGGAAAGCCCAGATGGTTGATCCGCTCCCACATCTCCCGGTAGGATTCGTCAGCCAGATAGACCTTCTGGAAGGGCGGATGGAATTTCACCCCGGCCATCCGTTTATCCTTTAATTTTTCCAGCTCCTCCGCCACATTGGCGCAGTCGGGATGGAGCCCGCCGAAGGCGATGAGCCCCCGCCTGACGCTTTCCGCCGCAAACCGGTTCACATCCGTCTGGGTCTTCGGCTTCGTCACCACATGAAGGACGGCAGAAAGGGAGACATTGCTCTCCTTCATCCTGGCAAGCAGATTCTCCTTTAACGGAAGCTTTTCGTAGGAATCATGCTCCCGCCCTGCCACCTCCATGGCGCGTCTTGCGAGGGTCGCCGGGTAAATATGGGTATGGATGTCTATGATCCGTTCCTCTGTCATGGCAAATCCGCCCCGCTTACCTGCAAAGCTCTGCGATGACCTGGGCAAAAATCTTTGCGCTGGCAAGAAGTTCATCGACAACGGCAAATTCATCCGGCCCGTGCATACGGTTTTCCGTCTCCGGCATGGCTGCGCCGAAGGCAACGCCGTTCTTTAAATGATGGACATACGTGCCGCCTCCGATGGCGACGCAGCCGCCCTCTTTCCCTGTCCACTCCTCATAGCAGCGGTTTAAGGTACGGACAAACTCCGAATCGCCGGAGACATGGTGCGGCGGATCTAAAGCCTCGCTTAACAAGGTGATGCCGTGCGCCCTCATGGCCGCCTTTGCAGGCTTTAACACGTTGTCATCATCTGCGCAAAGCGGGCAGCGGCTGTCAAAGCAGCCCTCGATGCGGCTTTCCGTGATGGAAAGGATGTCAAAGGCCAGGGTCAGCGGCCCGGAAAGCTCGTCTGCCATGGCAATCCCAAGGCCCTCCCCGTAAATATCGCCGTGGGGCATCAGGGTATTTAAGCTTTTTACAAGCTTCATCTGTTCACAGTCTGCAAGCGGGAGCTTTGCCACAAAGGAAAGAAGGCCTGTCAGGGCATTTTTTCCCTTCCACGGTTTAGAGGCGTGGCTGCTTTCGCCGATGGCACGGACGGTGACAGAGCCGTCTTCTGCCGCGAATTCATACCGGATGCCCTCGCATCCCTCCATGGCTCCTGCCGCTGCCTCAAGTTCTTCTAAAGAAAGTCCTTCGATGACGGCCTCCGCCTTTCCCGGAACCACGTTGACCTTTGTGCCCGCCGTAAACGATTTTAACCTCGGGAGAGCCGCACTCTCTTTAAAATCCGCCTCGAACCGCCCCGTAAGGCTCCCTTTTTCGATGTTCGTCACCGGAAAAGAGCTGTCGGGCGAAAACGTCATTGGCGCTTCCTTTTCTATTTTATAATAATGCTCAATATCAGAGCTTCCGCACTCCTCGTCGGTTCCGAGAATCAGGCGGACGTTTTTCGTCACCGGGATCCCTAACTCCTTCACGGCGCGCATGGCGTAAAGCGCCGCCACAGCCGGGCCTTTATCGTCCGACGTCCCGCGGCCGTAAAGCTTTCCGTCCTTTACCACCGGCTCGAAGGCCTCCGTCACCGTCCAGCCGTCTCCGGCCGGCACGATGTCCAGATGGGCCAGGATGTCGAGCTGCGCCTCCTTATCATTTAAGTCGGCAGTGCCCACATAATTATCATAGTTGTTGATGGCGAATCCGTATTTTTCTGCCATCGTAAGGGCACAGGATAACGCCTCCGCCGGCCCTTTTCCGTAAGGCATCCCCTCCTGGTACGGCATCTTCTCGCTGTTGATTCTGCAAAGGGTGCAGATATCCTCTAACATTTCCGCCTTATGGCTCTCGATATACTGTTCGATTTCTTCTCTGTACATGGCCTTTCCTCCCGCTGTCTCCCATCTGTTTACCGGAACATTCCTGATAGAATCTGGTTTACCTCGCCGCCGTCGGCCTTTCCCTTTACGAGCGGCATCAGAACCTTCATGATTTTTCCCTTGTCGGAAGCCTTCGGTTCCTCAATTCCCAGGTCGGAAAGCACCTGGCGGATCGTCGCCTCGATCTGTTCCGGCGTCATATCAGCCGGGGCGAATTCCTGGTAAACCTCCATCCGCTTCCTGGCTTCCTCGATGATGTCCGTGCGGTCAGCCGGTGCCGTATCCATGGTCTCCTTGGTCTGCTTGATTTCCTTTTTCACGACGGCGTTTTCCTCGTCCTCCGTGAGGGGAGAGCGCTTGTCAATCTCCGCGTTCTTTAAGGCAGAAAGCAGCATGGAAAGGGAATCCTTACGCTCCTTGTCCTTTGCCTTCATGGCCTCCACCATGGCGGCCCTTACCACATCAATCTTCGACATATTTATCATCCTTTCCTAATTTCTTCCAAATTCACTGAGCTTAAGGCCCGGGTTCCTCTCTTCCACCATGCCCACGCTCCAGCTGTTGATAAATAAAAGCAGCGGATTTCCCTTCAAATCGCGGATCCGCTTCATGTCGGACGTTCCCTGGATCTTAGAGACGTCGACCTCCTCGGGGTTTTCCACCCAGCGGATGAATTCAAAGGGAAGCTGGTCTAATTTGACTTCCACGTTGTACTCGTTTTTCAGGCGGTAGGTCAAAACCTCAAACTGGAGCACGCCGACGACGCCGACGATAATCTCCTCCATACCGGTGTTGAACTCCTGGAAAATCTGGATGGCGCCCTCCTGGGCAATCTGGTTGATTCCTTTAATAAACTGCTTGCGCTTCATGGTGTCCATCTGGCGCACCCTTGCGAAGTGTTCCGGCGCAAAGGTCGGGATTCCCTCGAAGGCAAACTTCTCACCGGAGGCGCAGAGCGTGTCGCCGATGGAGAAAATGCCGGGATCGAAGACGCCGATGATATCTCCGGCATAGGCTTCCTCAATGATTTTCCGGCTCTCGGCCATGAGCTGCTGCGGCTGGGTCAGGCGGATCTTTTTCCCGCCCTGGACATGGTTCACCTCCATGCCGGCCTCAAATTTTCCGGAACAGATCCGCATAAAGGCGATTCTGTCGCGGTGGGCTTTGTTCATGTTGGCCTGAATCTTAAAGACGAAAGCCGAAAACTTCTCGTCAAACGGATCCACAACGCCGTCCGTAGTCTTTCTCGGAAGGGGCGGCGACGTCATTTTAAGGAAATGCTCAAGGAAGGTCTCCACGCCGAAGTTGGTGAGGGCCGAGCCGAAAAATACCGGCGATAAAAGCCCCTGATCCACCAAATCCTGATCGAATTCGTCGCTGGCGCCGTCCAAAAGCTCGATATCGTCCTTAAGCTGGCTGTGGTAGTCTAAGCCGATGACGGAATCCACATCCGTCCCCTCCACGTCGAAGGTGCGGCTCGCCACCTCCTTCTGGCCGCCCATGGCAGCCGTAAACGTGGTGATCTGTTTCGTCTGACGGTCGTAGACGCCCTTAAAGCTCTTTCCGCAGCCGATGGGCCAGTTGATCGGGCAGGTATGGATCCCCAGCACTTCCTCGATCTCGCTCATAAGCTCGAAGGGGTCCCTCGCCTCCCGGTCCATTTTATTGATAAACGTAAAAATCGGGATATGCCGCATGACGCAGACCTTGAAAAGCTTGATGGTCTGCGCCTCCACGCCCTTGGAGCCGTCGATCACCATGACGGCCGAGTCGGCGGCCATCAGCGTCCGGTAGGTATCCTCGGAAAAGTCCTGATGGCCCGGCGTATCCAGGATATTGATGCAAAAGCCTTCATAGTTAAACTGAAGCACCGACGAGGTTACGGAAATTCCTCTCTCCTTTTCGATCTCCATCCAGTCGGAGACGGCATGCTTCGTGGCTTTTCTTCCTTTTACCGTACCGGCCAGGTTGATGGCGCCGCCGTAAAGCAGGAATTTCTCCGTCAGCGTCGTTTTTCCGGCGTCCGGGTGGGAAATGATCGCAAAGGTTCTTCGTCTTCTTATCTCATCCGCAAATGCAGTCAAAATGTTGTCCTCCAATTTCTCATCTAATCTTCCAATTTTTTCTACCCTACTATTTTGCCAGCATTCTGCCGTTTCGTCAAGAAAATCTCATCCAGGATCTTCCCGGCCGCTTCCTCCTTCGTCATAATCGGAAGCTCCTTTTCCATGGAATCGGTGATCAGCGTCACCACGTTGGTATCGGTGCCGAAGCCGGCGCCGGCCACCTTTAAATTGTTGGCGACGATCATGTCCAGGTTTTTCTTTTTAAGCTTCGCCCTGGAATTTTCCAGCATGTTCTCTGTTTCCATGGAGAAGCCGCAGAGGAACTGGCCCTCTTTTTTATGGTCTCCCAGCCACTTTAAGATGTCGTCGGTGCGCTCTAACTCGATAGCCATGTCGCCGTCCTTTTTCTTCGTCTTTTCCGGGTTCACGAACTTCGGCCGGTAGTCAGCCACGGCGGCGGCCTTTATGATGGCGTCCATACCTTCGCTTCTTTCTGTCACCGCTTTAAACATGTCTGCGGCGCTCACCACCGGCACCACGTTTACAAACATCGGCGGTTCCACTTCTGCCGGCCCTAAAACGAGGGTCACGTCGGCGCCGCGGTAAGCGGCCGTCTTTGCGATGGCACAGCCCATTTTTCCCGTGGAGTGGTTCGTGATGTAGCGCACCGGGTCGATAGCCTCCCTGGTGGGGCCTGCCGTTACAAGTATCTTTTTCCCGGAAAGATCCTTTTCATACTGGATTTCCTTTAAAATATACTGGAGCAGAACCTCCGGCTCCGGCATTTTCCCGGCTCCCGTGTCGCCGCAGGCCAGGTACCCGACGGCCGGGGAGATGACCTCCATGCCGTATTTTTCGCAGATTTTCAAGTTGTCCTGGGTAATCGGGTTCTCGAACATGTTGGTGTTCATGGCCGGGCTTATGATTTTTTTGCAGCGGCATGCCAAAACCGTCGTCGTCAGCATGTCGTCTGCCAGGCCGTGCGCCAGCTTGGCAATCACGTTGGCAGACGCCGGCGCCACCAAAACCACATCAGCCTGCTTGGCGATTGCCACATGTTCCACCGAAAACTGGAAATTTCGGTCGAAGGTATCCACCAGGCACTTGGTTCCCGTCAGGGACTCGAAGGTGATGGGGTTAATGAAATTTGTCGCATTTTCCGTCATCAGCACATGGATCGTGGCATGAAGTTTTTTTAGGGCGCTTGCCAGATAGGCAATTTTATAGGCGGCGATGCTGCCGCTCACACATAAAAGTACGGTTTTTCCTTTCAACATTCTGGATTCCTCCGTTGTAATTCCTGAAAAATTATGGTAAGATAACACCTGATTTTTAGTAACAGTTCAGCCATGCAGAACCATATGGCAAAATGCTGCGTGAGAGCTTGCTCGCTAAGCAGTATTTTGTCATATGGTTCTATATGGTGAACATCCGACATGAATAATTTGACGGCCAATACCTTTTTTGTTAGCCAATATCGTGGAATCCGTCAAATTATGAATGGCATGGCTGAACTGCTACGCTTTTTCTCCAAGAGGGCTGCGGCGCAGTCCCGTCTCAAAGCCTGAAAACATTATAACACTTACCAATTCAATGTGGAAGGAGTTTTCAATATGATTTTAGCCATAGACATGGGCAACAGCAACATTGTTGTCGGCGGAATTGACGAACAGCGGACGTATTTCGAGGAACGGATCACGACGGACGACAGGAAGACGAGCCTGGAGTACGCCATCATGCTAAAAAACATCCTGGAAATCCATAAGGTAAAGCGGAGCGACATCGAGGGCTCCATCATTTCTTCGGTGGTGCCGCCTTTAAATGCGCCGCTCTCTTCTGCCGTCAAGAAAATCACCGGCAGGCGGCCGCTTCTCGTCGGCTCCGGCATGAAGACCGGCATGAACATCAAGATGGACAACCCCAAAACCGTCGGAAGCGACCTGATTGTGGCGGCTGTGGCGGCTGTTGACCGGTACGAGGGCCCCATCATCATCGTCGACATGGGGACGGCCACGACTATCACCGTCGTCGACCGGGCCGGCAGCTACATCGGCGGCGTCATCCTGCCGGGCGTCAACGTCGCCTTAAACTCCCTGGTAAGCAACACAGCGCAGCTTCCCAGGATCAACCTGGATATCCCCAAACGCGTCATCGGAAAGAACACCATCGAATGTATGCGAAACGGCATCATGTACGGGAATGCTGCCACCATCGACGGTATCATTGACCGAATGGAGGAGGAGCTCGGCGAAAAGGCGACGCTCATCGCCACCGGCGGCATGGCAAGGTTCATCACGCCGCTCTGCAATCATAAGATCATCTATGACCCGGATCTTTTAATCCGCGGGCTTTTGATCCTTTACAGGCAGAATACGGGGGAGGCGTAAAACCTGCCGGGCTTTTACAGCAAACAAACAGGCTGAGTCTGCGTCTTTGCAGATCCAGCCTGTCTTTTTACCGCGTTTTATCTGGAAAACATGAGGATGCCGCCTGTGCTGCCCCAGTTTATTTTGTAGTTCGGGATTTCTATGATGATATCACCAGCTCCATCTGCATAGGCGTCGGTGTAGCCGAGGCCTTTTGCATGCTCCAAAACGGCCTCCGTACCCTGAATGGTGTCGTCAGCGCCTTCGATTACCGCAGACGGGGCAATGGCTGCCACTCCATAGGGACTTCCCCCGTCATAATAGACGGTGATTCCATTGTAATACTGTACGGATTCAGACCATTCATTTACATATAGTTTCGCATACAGCGCATTATTTTCAGCTTTTGTCCTGCCAAGCATGGCAATCGCCGTATTGCTGATGCCATATTCGTTGTATCCGCTTTCCGCAGCCTTATCAGTGGGGATCTCTGCCGTCACTTCCTTTGTCTTGACAACACCATTCTCCATCCATGCACCGCCTGCACTCACTTCATAGCCGTCCGGCGTCACACCGCCCATAACCAGACACCCGCTGCCATCAAAGTAATAGCACTCTGCGATGCCGTCATAGTCGTTGTCAATCCACTGCCAGCCGTTGCTGTACCATGCGGTGCCTTCCTCATTGGTACTGTACCACCAGCCTGACAGATCGTTCACCCAGTAGCCCTGTGCAAAAGCCGTCATGCTCATGGCCGCTGTCATTGCTGCTGCCGCTGCGGCAGCTGCGAAAGTTTTCCATCTTTTCCTGCCTGAAATTTTCATGCTGTTTCTCCTTTTTGATGTTTTCAGCTCCCCGGTATTTGATTTTCACAGGGGATTGTTTTTATGTATCTATAATACATTTTTACGTCTTAAAAAGTCAACTGTTTTTACAAATTATGGTATTTTTTTCACGCTTTACGTCTTTTGCAAGATCATAAATCACAAGGAAAATCAACACCCCAACCGCCAGATACGAAAGCCCATAAAGGAGCGCCCGCCTCGTAAGCTCTCCCTTGTCCATCTGCATGGTGTTAAAATCAAACTGCGGGAAAAACGGCGGCAGAAGGTTTAAGATTCCGTACCACCCAATATTCCAGGCCGTACAAAGTCCCGCCACAAGCCGGTCTTGTTCCAAAATGCCGCAGACGAAAAGGCCCAGGAAAAACACGGGAAAAGAATTGGATTCATTCATAACATAGCTAAGGACAGCCGCCGGAAGGCTCACGGAAAGCGCCTCCTCCGGCTTTACGGCCATGGAAACAAGCGGAATGAAAAGATTCTGAAACAGCGCATGAAAGAGCGGAATCGACAGGCAGAGGGCGCATGCCTGCCAGAGCTTAAGCTTGTGCACCGCTAAAAGGACGGCAATGCCGGCCGCAAGCCCCGGGACAAGAGAATCGCCCACCTGATTTCCAAGCTTCATAAATGCCGTACTGAAGCCGCTGTAAAGCATCTCATCCGCATAAAAAATCCCGGCTAAAAGCCCGATATTGGAAAGGAATCCTGTCAGGATACAGACAAAAAGGGCCATCGTAAATGCATTCTTTTTCATCGGCTCATCTCCTCGTTCAGCCGTTCGATTTCAGCCTCCAGGTCAACCTCATTTTCAACCTCCACGTCAATCAATACCTCCGCGCCGGCAAAAGACGCCGTAATGACGGTCGTCCCCTTTCCCTTTGCCGTAATTCTTCCATTATAGGCATAGGCGACGGTTTCGTCCCCGCTTTTCCATTCAGCAAACGGCGTCACGTTCACATACGTTTCCTCATCGATTTTTGCGATGATGTCCACAAAGGCCGAACAGCCGTTGTTTGGAAGTCTCACCGAAAATTCCGACGCAGTCAGTCCTTCTATATCGGCCGGCTGGAAGGAAAGGGATCTATCGTCTTCCGGCCATTGCTCCGTAAAAAACTGATGAGTCCCGTAAAGCGCCTCTGCCGTCGATGCCGTCGGGAGATTCGCGTACCAGATCATCTCTGCGTCTCCCGCCGTCATGAAATTTGAAAGGTTTCCGAACGCCAGGAAAAGCCAGCCAGCTCCCGCTAAAAATAATTGCTTCATCCTGATTCCTCCTTGTGCTGTTGGATGGAAAACAATGGTTTTATCTGATTTTATCATAGCATATCGGGATTATTTTCTCAATAAATGTACTGTTTTCGTTATAATATGTAATAAAATCGTTATATTCAAAATAAAAACTGCCAAAAGCAGACCAACTATTCATCGGCTTTCGGCAGTTTTTCGTTTTTTATCTCCAGTCCAAGCAGATCCCGAAGCACCCATGCATGAAAACAGCATAACAGGGACGGAAAAAGCAGCGCCGGGATAATGGCAATCTGAGTCCAGTTTTTAAAGCAAAGAAGCAAAAGAAACGCCGCTGCCCCGTCGGCCGCCGCCATTAAAATCGTCTTCGGAAGGTACAAAAGCCCGGCGAATACGGCATTTTTTAAGGTCACGGAAACCGGGTTCACAAATCTGGCCTGGAGTGGGAACACATAGAGGAACAACAGGAGATAGAAAAACCCCAGAACCACACAGATCACCCATCCCGCCAGAAAAAAGGCAGACGGCATAACTGTATCCCCGGCATTTCCTGCCGCCAGCATGAACCTTACGTCAAAAAGAAGCGCCAGCCCAAAGCCGCCGAAAATCACAGACAGGACGGCTCCCTGAGCCAGGTTTTTTCGGAAGCTGTGAAAAAAATCGCGGAAAACGCCGCCGCTTTTATTCTCCGCCAGCTTAAAAGAGGCATAACAGAGGGCGCTTAAGGAAGCGCCCGCCGTCACAGCCGGAAGACAGCAGAAAACCGTGATAACCGTCAGGGCAATCAGCTCCCCTGCCTTCCCCACTGCCTGCCAGAATGCATTGTCCGTATTGAAAAGTTCTCCCATAGGCTTAATTGAAAATGGCAAGCTCCGTCTCCGGATCGAAGGCGTGAAGCTTCTCCGTATTCATGTACAGATCCACACGGTCGCCAGGCTTTGCCTTTACCGACGGATCCAGTCTGGCCGTCCAGGTGGCGTCATCCATGTCAAAATAAAGGTATGTCTCGGTGCCTAACATCTCATAAACCCGGATCTCGGCGTGGATACAGGCCTCTCTGTTCGCCTTGCCTGCATCGCCCTCATCGTGGAGATCCTCGGGACGGATTCCCAGGATCACCGTCTTCCCCACATACCCTTTGTTCTTTAAAACAGCGGCGCGCTCTGCATCAAGCTTAATGCTCTGTCCGCAGAATTCCAGGCGAATTCCATCCTGTTCCGTGACGCGTGCGCTTACCATGTTCATCTGGGGTGCTCCGATGAAGCCCGCCACAAACTTGTTGCCCGGCTTCTCATAGAGGTTCTCCGGCGTATCTACCTGCTGGATGACGCCGTCCTTCATGACGACAATCCGCGTGCCAAGCGTCATGGCCTCTGTCTGGTCGTGGGTTACATAGATAATCGTCGTTCCCAGGTTCTGGTGAAGCTTGGAAATCTCGATCCGCATCTGGCCCCTTAATTTGGCGTCCAGATTGGAAAGCGGCTCATCCATGAGGAATACCTTCGGATTCCTAACGATGGCGCGGCCCATGGCGACACGCTGCCTCTGGCCGCCGGAAAGGGCCTTCGGCTTTCTGTCCAGAAGATGCTCCAGATCCAGGATCCTTGCAGCCTCATGCACCTTTTTATCAATTTCTTCCTTGGAAACCTTCCGGATCTTCAGGCCAAAGGCCATGTTTTCATACACGGTCATATGCGGATAGAGGGCATAATTCTGGAAAACCATGGCGATGTCCCGGTCCTTCGGCTCTACGTCATTCATCCGCTTTCCGTCAATGTAAAGATCCCCGCTTGTAATATCCTCAAGGCCTGCCACCATCCTTAAGGTGGTGGATTTTCCGCAGCCGGAGGGGCCGACAAAAATAATGAACTCCTTGTCCTGGATTTCCAGATTAAAATCCTTTACGGCCTCAAATCCGTTGGGATATTGTTTGCCGATATGTTCCAGCTTAACCGTTGACATATAATCTATCTCCTTTTACTGAACCTTCAGATTTTCCGGCCCCGTTCGCTCTGTGCTGCCGGATTCTGCTGTCTCTGCGTTAATATCTCTTACGCTTTCCCGTATCATGAGCTTCGCCGGGAGAATCACCTGGATCGGGATCTCTCTCTTCGTCTGGATCCTGCTGCCGATGATGTCCACCGCCTGCTCGCCCATGAAATCCATGTAAAGCCGCATGGTTGTCAGCGGGGGAAGCATGTATTTTGCCGTGGGGATGTCGTTGAAGCCCACAATGCTGAAGTCACCTGGACACGTTTTTCCCGCCCGGTTGATGGCGTTTAAGCACCCCACGGCCAGGGAATCGTTGGCGACGAAGACGGCCGTCGGCGGATCTGCAAGCTCCATTAGCTCATTCATCAGCCGGAATCCCATTTTCGAGGTAAAAGAACCGATCCGCTCATATTCCTGGCGGTAACAGCCCTTTTCCTTCATAAACTCCCGGTAGACGACGGTTCGCTTATCCGGGTCATCTTCAAGCCCCGTCCCTTCTGTGTCATTGCCGCCGATGAAACCGATTTTTTTATGGCCGCAGCTCCACAGATAGTCGAGAATCCGCCGCGTCTCCCGCTTCAGCTCAAAAATAATCGAATCATATTTGGCTTCGTCGGGACAGCTGTCCACAAAAATCACCGGCTTTTCCAGGGAATCAATCCGTCTGATATCTGCCTCGTTAAAGGTTCCCAGACAGATCACGCCGTCTGCGTTTCCCTGGCGGAACTCCTCGCCCCGCGAAATGTTGGTGAGCTTGTAGCCAAGCTGTGCCGCCCGCCGCTCAATGGCAACCCGGACAGACAGGTAGTAGGGATCTTCCACCTCTCCTTCCAGAGAATAGTAGTTGATTAACAGGAGGGAAAGCTTCTTTTTCCCGCGTTTCTGACTCTTTGTCTGATAATCCAGCGCATCTGCGATTTCAAAAATCCTCGTTTTTGTCGCCGCGTTGACCGACAAAGTTTCGTCATAATTCAATACTCTGGATACCGTGCTGATGGATACCTGCGCCTGCTCTGCAATGTCCTTAATCGTTGCCATATTTGACCTTCCTTATTTGTATTCAGTCCTGGCCTCCGAAAGAATCTCCTCCCGCTTCACCGGCCTTATGGAAAATGCCATGGTGAAATCTTCAATCGGCGTCTTGCAGCTCTCCGTCTGCTCCTGACCGCAGGAATTGCTTCCCAGGCCCGACTGTCTGTAATCAAGATTGAGGATCAGATAATCCTCCCTTTTGATGTCCCTGGGGTAAGGAGCCTTTCTCAGCGCTTCGGCCGTGTAGTCATGGACATTGAAGCCAAATTGCTCTTTCGCCTTTATGAGGATTCCCTCCTCACGGTCACAGATCGCCAGCCAGCCAGCCTTCTCGCGGTGGCCGTTCTCCTGAGGCTTTACATAGTCCGTATGCATTCCGTCCACATCCGTCTCGTAAATCCCCATAATGGCTGCCTGCCTCGAGTCGCAGTAGCTTTCTCCCGGCCCGAGTCCGTACCAGGACACGTTCCAAAGCGGTTTTGCCGCATAAAGCTCTACGCCGATCCGCGGCAGGAATGCCGGTTCAAACTCCCTGTTCCTCACAGCACGGCCGTTAAGGCTCACATCCATAGAGCCGTCGCCGTAAATGGTGTAGACATAAGAGAGCTTAAAGCCCCACGCCTGGCAGTAGCATCCAAAATATTTCTGAATATAGACGGCGGCTCTGTCATCAGACTGTCTGACCGTCATATATTCGAGCTGCTCCATTCCCCTGGAAACAAAATACTTGTTATTCCAATCGTACACTTTATACATGTCATTGTCAATGTCCGCTCTGTCAACTGTCACAACCGGGCCCCTGGAAATCAGGGTTTTTCCGGATTTTTCCATGGACGCCAGCACACCTGTCACCTTATTGAAAACGAATTCCGTGCCGGCCGCCCGGACAGTCAGCCTTGCCGCATCTTCCGCAACGGAAACCGTACCGGCTTTTCTTTCCGCATAAACCGTCTTTTTCACCGGCAGCAGGAACTGGAACACGCCTAACTCATGACCGGCCGGTGCGTAAGAAGTACTCTCTTTTTCCACCACACGGATATTTAAGTAATAATCGGCATTGCCCTCCGGATTTTCCACGGTACAGGGAAGAAGCACCAGCTCTTCTTCTCCCGGCGCCGCCGAAAGATTGTCGATAGTAAAGGAAGAAACGGCCGTTTTCCCATCTGTAACCGTGCAGCTTAAGGCTACGCCGGAAAGTGTCTTAAAGTCGTACCAGTTTTTTACCTGGTAAAGATCCGTACTTTCTGCGGCCCGCTTAACCGATACCGGGCAGAAAACCTGCTTAAGCTCCAAAAGGGCCGGCGACGGGGTGCGGTCGGGCATCAGGTACCCGTCGATGCAGAAGTTTCCGTTTGTCGGGAAATCGCCGTAGCAGCCGCCGTACTTGTAAGTAACCGTTCCGTCCTCTTCCTCACTCCGGATCCCGTGATCATACCATTCCCAGACAAAGCCTCCCTGAAGCCTGTCGTAGGTATGGTAAAGCTCTTCGTAATCGGCAAGGCAGCCGGGGCCGTTTCCCATGGCATGACCATATTCGCAGTGGACGTGAGGCTTGTTGTGCTTCACTTTCGTGGCTCCGATTTCCTTTAACGGCCCGAGCCATGTGTACATGGTGGAGTAGACGTCCGTGATCTCTGCTTCAAAATCGCCTTCATAATGGATCAAACGGGAGGAATCCAGAGCCCGGATGGCCTCAGCCTCTCTCTTAAAATTAACGCCGAAGCTGGATTCATTTCCGAGCGACCACATGATAATCGAGGGATGGTTATAATCCCTTTCCACCATACGGACACCGCGGTCAACATAGGCTGCCTCCCACTCGGGATCGTCGCTGATCCTGTCGTAGATATGCGCCCACTCAAAGCCGTGGCACTCCAGATCGGCCTCATCAATCACGTAAAGACCGTATTCGTCGCAGTAATCATAGATGGCCTCGATGGACGGATAGTGGGAGAACCGCACGGCATTGATGTTGTGCCGCTTCATCATCAGCACATCCTGTCGCATCACCTCGGGATCCACGCGCCTGCCGCCTTCGGGAGAATAATCGTGATGGTTCGCGCCGTTTAAAAGGATCGCCTTCCCGTTGACGGTAAACACATTACCCTTTACTTCTATTTTCCGGAAACCAGTGCGGAAGCTTACCGTATGGGCGCCGGCATCTCCCTCCAGGGTCATCGTAAGCGTATAAAGCGCCGGCGTCTCAGCCGTCCATTTCTTTACTCCGGGGATCTTTGCCTCAATGGAGAACGTCTTTTCCGCCGGGGAAACCGTACCTTCTGCGGCTTTTTTGCCTTCCGGATCCGACAGCGTCCAGGAAAGGGCCCCGCCGGCCATGGAAAGCCGGATTTCGGCTGAAAACAGGCCGTCTGTGTAGGATGGATCCAGATCTCCGTGGATCCGGCAGTCCTCGATTCTCTGCTTTGGGCTGTTTAATAAGGTGACATCGCGGTAAATGCCGCTGAACCACCACATGTCCTGATCTTCCAGATAACTTCCGTCCGACCACTTGTACACCCGCACCGTCAGGCTGTTGGTTCCTGCATTTATATAGGAAGAAATGTCGAACTCGGCCGGGAGCCTGGAAACCTTGCTGTACCCGGCATGGTTTCCGTTGACCCACACGTCATAGGCGCTGTCTGCCCCGTCAAACCGCAGGATCGTCGTATTTTCCATCCAATCTGCCGGGACCTCAAAGCTTCTTTTATAAATGCCCGCAGGATTCTCCGACGGGACAAACGGCGGATTTAAAGGGAACAGATACAGGACATCGGTGTAATGCATATGATCGTACCCTTCCGTCTGCCAGCAGGAGGGAACCGGGATGGTGTCCCAGCCATCCGTATTGAAATCCGGTTGTTCAAATCCCTGAGGACTGTATTCCGGTGCCGCCAGATATAAAAACTTCCATTCTCCATTTAACGATTCCACTGCGGAAGAATCCGTAAACCGTGACGCGCGGGCCGGAAGCCGCCCGATCCCCGTAAGCGTCTGATCCTCCCATCTTTTTTTTGCTCTTTCCTGCATATCTTTCCTCCTTTTTCGCGGCTGTCCAGAGCCGGCAGCCCGTTTTTGTGTCTGTCTGCAAAGAAAATTTTCCTTTACCGGCAGCCTGTCATCAGTTCGTCACTTTGCTGATTTTTATCTTCATTATAATCTGTTTGTTGGTAAAAGTCAAACATTTTACTATTAGTTT
The DNA here is from genome assembly GCA_018223415.1 of Eubacteriaceae bacterium Marseille-Q4139. Lineage (NCBI taxonomy): Bacteria > Bacillati > Bacillota > Clostridia > Eubacteriales > Eubacteriaceae > Eubacteriaceae bacterium Marseille-Q4139. The sequence goes on from JAGTTQ010000001.1 coordinate 308,605, forward strand.
TTTACCTATTTTTTTCTAAAACATGTTGACTTTTCTATTTAAAGGGCGTATTATTGTTTTATTCTTAGTGATTTTATCCAATTACTAGATCTTTCTTTCTCTTGCATTATTATTGAATAGGAAAACTTTTTAGTAAAATTCTATTATATTTTTTCAATCAGGAGGTAAGGATTATGAAAAAACACAGACTGATCACATCAGCGGCGATGCTCACCATGGCGGCGGCACTGACTCTCAGCGGCTGCGGCGGCAGCACGACCGACGCCGGAAGCGAAAGCGCTTCGGCAGAAGGCGGGAGCACCATTACCGTCTGGGCCTGGGATGTGGCTTTAAAGCAGCTTCAGGAGGCTTCCGAAAAGTACAAGGAGACAAATCCGGACGTGGAATTCGTCTTTGAGGAAATGGGTACGGATCAGATCTACACGAAATTAGCCACGACGCTTTCCACAGGAAAAGGCCTGGCTGACGTCATTCTTCTGGAAGGCGAGCAGGTAAGCGGCTATGCCAACAAGTACCCGGAGGGCTTTGCTGATTTAAGCGATATCGTAACCGCCGAGGACTATCTGCCGGTCAAAATCGGCGAGGTAACGGCCAACGGAAAAATTGTCGGCTTCCCCTGGGATGCCGGCCCGGTAGCCGTCTTCTACCGCACCGATTATTTTGAACAGGCCGGCGTCAACGCCGATGACATCAAGACCTGGGACGACTTTATCGAGGCAGGAAAGAAGGTAGAAGCCGCCTGCACGACACCGTCCGGCGAACCGGTAAAGATGCTTCCTGTCAACCCCAACAGCTCCGGCTTTTTCCGTCTTCTTCTTACAGAGAACCAGGCCGGCTTCTTTGATGCAGACGGCAATACTGTCATCAACGCCGACGCTTCCTTGGAAGCTATGGAACTTGCCAAGAAAATTTATGACTCCGGCATTGCCTACAATTACGCCGACTGGTCCGAGTACGAGGCCGTCGTTGTAAATGAAACCGTCGCCACCATCCCGGAAGCCGTATGGATGATCGGAACCATCAAAGACAAAGGGCCGGAACAGTCCGGCAAATGGGGCGTTATGCCGCTTCCGGCATTCCCGGGCAAAGAGGCTGCCGGCTCCACCAACGGCGGTTCCAACATCGTCATTCCGGCAGCGTCTGCAAACGTGGATGCAGCCAAAGATTTCGTAAAATTTGCCCTGACCGATACGGAGCTTCAGGTTTCCGGCTTTGTAAACTACGGCCTGTTCCCGTCCTACATCCCGAGCTACGAAGATCCCACCTTCTCTGAGCCTGACGAATTCTTCGGCGGCCAGGAGATCTATCAGATCTTCATCGAGCTTGGTCAGACGGTTCCGTCCGTCAACTATACGGAAAACTTCAATGAAGCCATGAGCGCCGTGGGAGCCACATGTGCCCAGGTTTATTTGGAAGGCGCCGATCCCAAGACTGCCCTCGATTCTCTCCAGGGCGATCTGGTATCCAAGTTTGGAAAATAATTCTGTCTGCCTCGAATAATTGGAGGGGAGAACGACATGAAAACACGCAGAAAATCAAGATTTTTCCCATATGCAATGCTGTTTCCCACCATCGTGGTTTTTGCAGTATTCATGATTTACCCGATTCTGTACTCGCTTTATCTGAGCTTTACGGAATTTACGGGCGGTACATACGAGTTTGTGGGACTTCGCAACTATATCGAGCTGTTCAATGACCCGGTATTTTACAAAGCCCTGTTCAACACCTTTTTCTATCTGATTATCCAGGTTCCGGTCATGATCGGCCTCGCGCTTCTGCTCGCTGTCCTCATCGAGCAGAAGTTCGTCCGGGGCAGGGGATTTTTCCGGATGGCAACCTTCCTTCCGACGATTACGTCCTTAGTTGCCTATTCCCTTGTATTTAAGGTGCTGTTCAACACAAACTACGGCTTAATCAACTATATTGTGGAGTTTTTCGGCGGCGAGAAGATCCAGTGGATTTATTCCGCATGGCCGGCGAGAGCTTCCGTCATCATCTCCATCACCTGGAGATGGGTGGGCTACAACATGATTATCCTTCTGGCAGGCATTCAGGCGATTCCCACGGAAATGTATGAGTCAGCTTCCCTGGACGGTGCAAATTTCTGGCAGCAGCTGTTTTATATCACCATCCCTGCCATCAAGCCGATCATCCTGTTCACCACCATTACGTCCACCATCGGAACGCTCCAGCTCTTCGATGAGCCGTACATCCTGACTCAGGGCGGCCCCAATTATGCAACCATCACCCTCGGCCAGTACCTGTATGAAAACGGCTTCACCTACCTGAAATTCGGCTTTGCATCTGCCCTGGGCTATGTGATGGTGATTATCATCGGACTTCTGTCCTGGGTACAGTTCAAAGTGACAAAGGAGGAGTAAACATGGTAAAAAAAGCAGGAATTTATATCTTTTTAATCGCTGCGGCCTTTCTTTCCCTGTTTCCCTTCTACTTTATGTTTGTAAGCGGAACCAACACAAACCAGGCAATCCTTCAGGCGCCGCCGCGGCTGCTCCCGGGTGCCATGCTCCTTGAGAATTTCTCTATCCTCATTGAGAAAATGGACATCATCCGGGTAGCCTTCAATACCTTGTTCATCTCCACGGTTTTTACCGTGCTGACCCTGGTGCTTTACTCTTCCGCCGGATACATCCTGGCAAAGTTTGAATTCAAGGGCAAGGGCCTGATCTTCGGCTTTATCATGGTCTCCATGATGATCCCGGCACAGGTCATGTACGTCCCCTTGTTCCAGCTTTTCGTGTCCGTGAACATGACGAACACCTACTCCGCCGTCATCCTGCCCTCCCTGGCAAACGCCTTCGGCGTCTTCCTTATGAGGCAGAACATGATGAACTTCCCCACGGCCCTCGTGGAGGCGGCAAGGATCGACGGGGCCAGCGAATTCGGTATTTTCTGCCGGATCGTGCTTCCGAATGTGAAGCCGGCCTTAAGCGCCCTCGTCATCTACATGTTCACGAATATGTGGAACAACTTCATGTGGCCGTTGATCGTCCTTGAAACAAAGGAAATGTACAACTTCCCGGTGGCCCTGGCCGTCCTGGACGGGAACCCCACCAACAAAAACTTCGCCGTCATCCTGTTGGCGACTGCCATCGCAACGCTTCCGATCCTGGTAATCTTCATGGTATTCCAGAAGCAGTTTGTGGCCGGCGTCATGGGCGGAGCGGTAAAAGAGTGATCTCCGCATAGAAAGCGGCAGCAAGAATCCTTTTTTTGGGTTCCTGCTGCCGTTTTTTAATTTTCTTTTGCCGCCGGGTACTCGCTGCATAAAAGCCGGTACGGCGGCTCGTCCTCCTCGATTTCCGGGAACCGCCCCACCTTTTCGTAAAACCGGTTGTCGGTGTTGTCGTCGTTGCACTGGCTCACTTCCCCAAGAAGTACCGGCCCTGTGCCCTCTTCCACCTCAAAATCGTGGTACAGGTACGGAGAAATTGTGATGCTCTCGCCCGGGGCCAGGCGCACCTGGGCGCCGGCCGGAACCACCATCTCGCGGCCGTCCACGTGCACATGGACATCGCTCTCCCGATCCAGGCCTTCCTCTTTCGTGGAATTGTAAACGCGAATCAGCACATTCCCGCCGCCGCGGTTTATGATGTCCTCCATCTTCGACCAGTGGAAATGCATCGGTGAATACTGCCCCTCGCGGATGTATAAAAGCTTTTCCGCATAAGTCTTCGCGTACTTGTCTTTTTCCTTCAGGTTCCCGTTCCTGAGCGTAATCAGGGAAAAGCCCACCTTCTTAAAATCCCCCAGGCCATAGTCGGTGATGTCCCACCCGAGCATGTTGTCACGGATTTCGTCGTACTCGTGTCCTTTCTCCTCCCACTCCGCCGGCGTAAAATGGCAGAACGGCGGAACGGCGAACCGGTATTCCCGGAGCATAGCTTCCATTTCCTTTAAAGCCGCATTGATTTCACTGCGTTTCATGGATGTCCCTCCTTATCCTGTTTCTCATTTTACCTCGGCGAAAGCGCAGAAGGCAAGCCGTTTTTTACCGCAGGACTCCATTTCCGGAAAGATAATATTTCTGCTGCATCAAATGTTCCATGCCGATGGGGCCGCCGTAAGGATATTTCTGGGTACTGATTCCCATCTCGCCGCCCATGCCGAAGCCGGCTCCGTCCGTCAGCCTTGTCGACACGTTCCACCCGACGACGTTTGCCTCGACGCTGGCCATGAAACGACGCGTATTGGCCTCATTTTCTGTGATAATGACCTCCGTATGCGGCGTCCTGTAACGGTTGATATGGTCAATCGCCTCAGAAAGCGACTCAACCACCTTTACCGCAAGAACCGGTGCAAAATATTCAAAGCGCCAGTCTTCCTCACACGCCTCCTTCACATATCCGCTCAGCCGGCATGTGCGCGGACAGCCCCTGAGTTCCAGACCTTCGTCATGCAGGCGCTCCAAAAGCGCAGGCAGATTCTTTTCTGCCCATTTTTCATGAACCAGCAGGGTTTCCGCGGCATTGCATGCCAGCGGGCGCGGGACCTTGCTGTTGACCGTGACCGCCTCGGCCATCTGCGGAACGGCGCTCTCATCAATATAAATATGGCAGTTTCCAGGGCCGGCGCCAATGACCGGGACTGTGGCGGCCCGGCGGATTTCCTCCAGCGCCCCATATCCTCCCCGCACAATCAGAAGATCAAGCTTTCGCTCACATGCCGCAAGCTCGCAGGTCAGCGCGTGGCCGCCGCCTTCCACCAGCATAACTGCCTCACCTGGCAGGCCGGCCTCCCGAAGCGCCTTTTTAAGGATCTCTGCCAGAACCCGGTCTGTTTTAACGGCGTGACGGCTTCCCCGCAGAAGCAGCGCGTTCCCGCTTCGGACACATAAGGCGGCACAGTCGGTAACGACGCTCGGACGCGCTTCATAGACGACACCGACAACACCGACAGGGAAAAGGCGCTTGCTTCTGTGGAGTCCATTGGAACAGTCTTCCTCCAAAACCTGCCCAACCGGGTCTTTAAAAGAAGCTGCCTGCTCAAAAAAGCCGGCCATGGCATCAATATCCCGGGAAGCAATCGTCAAAATCCCAAGCCGCTTTTTCTCCAGTCCGGCGGCTTTCTCCCTCATAACGTCCTGTTCATTTGCCGCAAGCACGGCCTCCTTGTTTTCCCGCAGGGCTTCTGCCATCCGTTTCAGAGCCATGGTGCGCTCCTGGGCCGAAGCACGCCCCAGGATAAAAGCTGCCTGCCTGATTCTGTCCAGATTTTCTTCTATCTGACTATTCATACATGGATCCTCCCGTTAAAGTATTCATAAGCATTCAATAATTCCCGGCTGTAAGGATGAACGGCGCTTTCAGGGAACCGGGAAAAATCCCTTTCTTCAACAATTTCCCCGCGGTGCATAACTGCAATCCTGTCCCAATATCCCCCGGAAAAATCAATATCATGCAGAATAGCCAGGATGCTGATGCCCTTTTCCCGTTTAATTCTTCCAAGCAAAGAAAAAACATCATTGCCGCTTTGCCTGTCCAGCATGGAAGTGGCCTCGTCTGCAATGATAATCTGCGGGAAAGGCATCAGCGCCCGCGCAATGCAGATCTTTTGCCTCTGGCCGCCGGAAAACTCCCTGACAGGGCGGTCGATGCCGAAAACCAGGTTCTGATCCACATAAGAAAGCGCCTCCTCTGCCGTAAGGCATGGATGCCTGTGCCGGCGGCAGATGCGCGCCGTCTCCTCAAGCGCGGCCCTCACCGTCCTCCCGTCATCCAGGGCACTGTACGGATCCTGAAAAATATATTGTATCCTGGCGCAGTCGTCAAAGGAACGGCGGCGGCAGGTATGGGCCAGCTCCCTTCCGTCCAGCAGGATTTTTCCTTCGTCCGGAGCCAGCATGCCGGCGGCTGTCCTGGCAGCCGTCGTCTTTCCGCTCCCGCTCTCGCCAACAAGGACAAGGCTCTGCCCGTCTTCAAGCGTCAGGCTGACATTTTTCGCTGCATAAAGGGAGCCGTATTTTTTCACAATTTTATCGAGAACCAGCACGTTATCCCCTCCCTAAAGATCAATGATCCTGTCGGCCACATGCTCTAACAGGGGCCGGCTGTGCGCCACCATCAGCGTCGTCATTCTCCCCTTAAATCCCCGGAGGAACTCACTGATATCCCGCAGGGTGATTAAATCAATGGCCGACGAAGGTTCATCCAGGATGAGAAGCTCCGGCTTCTTTATGACGCAGAGCAGAAGCACAGCTCTCTGCTGCTGGCCGCCGGAAACAGCGCCAGGGTGCCTTTTTAACAGCGCCGGATCGAGGCGGAGCGCTTCCAGCATGGAAGAAAGTCCTGCGTCCTCAGCCGTAAGTCCGCTGCCCTTTAACGTAAGCCTGATGTGTTCCCCCAGCGTCAGCTTGGGATTCAATGCTGCCTGTGAAAACTGCGGGCAGTAGCTGATAAGACGGTATAATTCCGGCCCTGGCTCCGGAAATGGGCGGCCGTTCAGGGATTTTGTTTTCCACTCTGCATGCCCTGCAAAAAAAGGATTGACTAAAGATTCCAGCAGGCTGGTTTTTCCGCAGCCGCTGGTTCCGAATAAGCCTACAAATTCCCCTCTGGCGGCATGTATATCTCCGTAGCACAGCTTCGTTCCGTCGGGATATGTAATACGGTAATTTTCCAGCAGAAGCATCGCTATTCCTCCTCGCTGACCAGCAGGGCCAGGCTGATCACAAAAACAATGACGACAGCAGCCACAGGAAGCAGGTACCAAAGAAAAACCGTGTCATAATAAAGATTTTCATAATCCATGGCCGACCGGATCAGCTTCCCCCATGTCTTTGCCAGCGGATCGCCGACTCCCAGAAAGGAAAGGGTTGTCTCATACATGACGCCTTTGTTGCACTGCAAAACAAAAAAAGATTTGACGGACGGCAGGATATCCGGAAGCAGCTTCCGCAGGACATCCCAGACATTCCCCTTCATCATCATTGTGTACTGTACCTTGCTGCTTCCCAGGCAGTCGGCCAGTTTGCCGCGGATAATTTTAAATACGCGCGGCCATGAAAAAACCACAATAACAAGCATGGTATTGAGCATTGTTGGTTCCGCCAGAACGGCCACAAACATGATAACGACCATCTCCGGTACGATCAGAAAAAGGTTGGCCGCCATCCCAAGAAGGTCGTCGGCCGTTTTCCCCAGATAACCGGCACAGAAAGCCAGAACAGTCCCCAATACTGTCGAAAAAAAGCCGGAAGCAACCGCCAGGACAATCGTCAGCCGGAAACCGTGGAGCAGCAGCGAAAAAATGTCATGCCCCATTTCATCCGTTCCGAGCAGATGAGCCAGACTCGGCGGTTCCAGGGAAGAATGGCTGAAATCTGTGACTTCATAGGGCATAAGCACAGGCGCAAACAAAGCCGTAAGCAGATACAGGGCAAGAATAAAAGAACATATCTTCTGACGCCGGGAAAGGGTCTTTAAAAATTTAGTCATGTCTGATTTTCCTCCCTTCCCGTTATCCCTGTTTCTGGGTACGGTTAATGATCAGCTCAAACACCAGGTTCACTGCGATGCCGTAAAGGCTGGAAATCAGAAGAATTCCCTGCATCAGCGGGTAATCGCGGTTTCCTGTGGCATTTTTTAAAAGCTGTCCCAGCCCTGGATAGGAAAAAACAGCCTCAATGAACATTGCCCCCATAATACACATGACAGCCTGGATATTAAGCTTGCCCAGCAGATCCGGCATGACATTGCGGATGATGAATTTGCGCCTGATCTGTCCCGGTTCGATGCACAGATAGCGGGCAAACGCTGCATAGGGCGCTTTTTTTACGCGCAGTGTGCTGTTATAGGCAAAAATTGTGATGGACGGAAGCTCTGAGACAATCAGGATGAGCATCGGCAGAATCAGGTGGGCCAGCACGTCTGCCCAGTACCCCTCCTGTCCGGGAAGCATCCCCGGCGTCACAGCTCCCGCCGCCGGGAAAATCCGCAGGCGGTAGGCCAGAATCATCTGGGCTATGGCGGCTGTCAGAAAAGAAGGAACTGCCTGGACGGCCAGAAGCGGCGGAAGCAGGAATGCCCCGCGCCCTTTTGCAGACAGCCCCATCGCCGTCCCCAGCAGGATCCCTATTACAGAAGCAATGGCCAGGGAACTGAGGGAAAGCAGGAGCGTCCAGCGGGCCGCAGACAGAACGCGCTCCGAAACAGAGGTTTTATAAAAGAACGAAATGCCAAGATCGCCTGCCGCCAGATTTTTAAGATAGCGCATAAACTGTTCTGCGAGAGGCAGATCCGGGGCATAGTAGCTTTCAAAGCTGCTCAGAACCGAGGCTGAAAGCCCTTCTGCATCACCCGTTCCCTCTCCTGCAAACGTGTAGAGAGGGCTCCCAGGGATCAGCCGCGGAAGGAAAAAGCTAATTAAGACTACAATAAAAAAATAGAGCGCGTACTTTAACAGGATACGCACCAGGTTTTTCGCTCTCGTATCGCCACCGTCCTTTCTCCTGCCTATGGCATAAGAAAGGCCGCAAGACCTTTCCCTTGTGACCTTTCTTATGCCGCGGCCGTATGGCCGCAGCAAAACATTCCATGTTGATTATTCCGCTTTCCAGGTACCAGTCGTCAGGATCAGCTTATTGTAAAGATAAGGAATTCCGCTGGAAATACCATCCATGGTGTAGTAGAAGCCGTCAAATACGGAATTGTTGTAGGCGGCTGCATTGCTCTTAAAATAAAGAGCGATGGTCGGAACCTCTTCTGCAATGATTTCCTGGAGCTGGTCTACCATTTCGGCCCGCTTTGCCTCGTCAAGCTCCTTTGTGGATGCGGAAAACAGCTCATCGTATTCGTCGCTCTGCCAGCGCGTACCGCCCTGGGTCGTGATCTTGGCTGCCCCGCTTGTATCCGTGGCAAGGCTTGCCAGATATTTGGGATCACCGCCAAAGCTTCCGTGGCCATTGGCTGCCAGAGTGAAGTTTCCTTCCTGGATCAGGGACTTGACGGTATCGTCATCCGCAGATTTGACCGTCAGTTCGATGCCGATTTCTCCAAGGTATGCCTTAAGGAGCTCTGCCAGCGTCTCATCACTGTCAGAAATAAGAAGCTCATAGGACATCGGCTGGCCGCCGTACTCCATGACGCCGTCACCGTCGCTGTCGGCAGCGCCGGCCTCTGCCATCAGGCTTTTCGCCTTCTCTACATCAAGTGCATAGTTCTCTGCATCCGGATTGTACCAGTTGGACTCCGGATGGACATAGCCAATGCTTCCCGGAAGGCCGGCTCCACTATAGGCCTTATCCACAATTTCCTGACGGTCAATGGCATATGCCATCGCCTGACGCACCTTTTTATCAGCCAGCGCAGGAGTATCAAAGTTAAAGTAGAGACGGCTTACCCAAAGGCTCTGTCCCTCAAGCACCGTGATATTTTCTGTCCCTTCAAGGCTCTTGGCCTGCTTGTAGCTGGCGGTGGTAGCGACGTCAATATCCCCGTTGAGGAGCGCCGTCTTCGGGTCATCATAACCGGAAAGGATCAGGCGGTCAATCTGGACATCGCCGTAAAAGTAGTTGGGATTTTTCACAAACGTATAGACGCCTGCGTCCTTATCGTAGCTCTCATACATCATCGGGCCTGTACCAATCATGGCATCCGGCTCCGTGTAAGTCGTCGGATCTTCAATCTTTTCATAAATGTGCTTCGGCAGCATCGGCAGGTTGGATGCGACGTCTGCAATAAATGCCACATACACATCATTCAGCTCTACTTCAACCGTCAGCTCATCCACAACGCGGGTTTCTTTCACGGAGGAGGTGGAGACCCAGCTGTACGGATGCTCTGTCATATAGTCAAATGTAAATTTGACATCCTCGGCCGTAAACGGCGTGCCGTCGCTGAAGGTAACGTCCGGACGAAGCTTGAACGTATAAGTCTTGTTGTCATCCGACACGGAGTAACTCTCCGCCAGATAGTTGACAAACCCTTTGTCATCCTTCCAGATAAGCGTATCAAAAATATACTGGACAACCGCATATCCGGCTCCCTTGGGGGAAGACAGGTACGGTGCAGGATATCCGGCGCTCGACATGGCATCCATTCGCAGTACGCGCTCTGCTGTCTTCTCTGCTTCCTTGGTCTCCTCTTCCTTCGACGTTTCTTCTGCGGTCGTTTCTTCCGCAGACGTCTCCTGTACGGCTGTGGCTGCTTCTGTCTCCTTTGGTGCTTCATTCCCGCCGCAGGCAGCAAGATTCAAGGCCATTGCGGCCGCCAGCAAAAAGCACGGGATACGTTTAAACTTAGACATGGTAACTTTTCTCCTTTTCCTTGATTGTCAGCAGTTTGCAGTACAGTCCGGGCAGTAAATTTTCCCGTCCCGCTCTGTCCCGCAGTTCAGATCAAACTCCTCGCCGCAGCCGGCACACAGTCCGAATGAGGCATGCTTTTTCTTTGGCACCTCGATTTTTACCGGGACGGCCTTACAGATTTTCTCTGCATCTTCCCTGAGAACAAGCATTGCATTCTCTTCCTTGGTTCCGTCTTCCGGAAACGTAAAATCAATGGTAACGCGGAAACCCTCACCGGTATCCCTGCGGACAAGCGTCATGGCACGTTTCCCTATGGGACGCAGGGCAAGGTTTCCTTTTCCTGCCGTACAGCCGGTGACGAGCTGGACGGCATCGGTCATGCAGTTCTGAAACTCTGCAATGCAGTAAAGCGCATCCCCTCTTTTTGCCCCAAGCTTTTCCATGGCAAAGCGGCTCATGACGTATCCCAGGGTAACGCCGCCGCAGAGATGGCCGTGGAAATCCACACAATCCTGAATCGTTGGGCTTTCCATTCTTTCTCCTCCCTTTTCTTTTTATATGTACGGTTTTCTAATCCGAAAGCCTGCAAAAAACACTCTGCGTGTATTCGCGCACGCGGAGCCTTCCGGCGGCCAGCGACAGAGGCCTCATAAGAGCCGTGCTGTCCTCCGTAAAATATAGGGTTCCAAGTGCAGTCAGGCCGCTTCCTCTGTATGCTTCCGGATAAAACGGCACTGAAAATCCTGATAAAATGACATGTCTGGCATTTCTGCACATGGACAGGATTTCTTCCGTCGTATGGTTAATCATGGACGTTCCGGTGATCGTCACCGTATCGCATAACGGCAAAAGCTCCGCCTCCCTTTCCATGGGATACACTTCTGCCCCCTCCACGGTGCCCTTCAGGTCAATGGCCCTGTCAAAGGAATAATAATGCTTCACTTTATGGGAGAACCGCTCCACAAGCGGCGGCATATGTCCGATGACCCCCATGACCGTCTCTTCATTGACATGATTATAGAAGTCCTCATTCTGACGGTACCTCGGATCAAAATAAAACGGTGAGGCCGCATTCAGGGCCGCCACCCCCAGGCTGCGCTGAAGATCCTCTGCCCCGTCCTGTGCCCATTTGGCTACCTCCCAGGCGTCCATGCCGATCATCTTTTCTCCGTAGCCGAAAATCATATCCCCGGACGGAAGCGACTCCCGCATCAGATAAATGAAGTGGGAGCGTCCGTTATTTAAGGTGACTCCAACAAAATTAAGCCCGATGACGCCGTCTGCAACCTTTAATCCGCGCCCCTCCATATGAGGTCTGGCTTCCTCCAGAACTTTTTCCATCAATGTCATGAGCATATCCTCTTTTCTAAAGCCCGGCAGGACGCCCCTTGCCGTTTTTCACCATCAGGATCTCGGCAAGAATCGCAACGGCGATTTCTTCCGGGCGTTCATTGCTGATATCAAGGCCAATCGGTGTATGGACAGCCGCAAGCTCTCCTTCGCTGAATCCCTTTGCCTTAAGCTTTGCAAAAATTGCGTTGATTTTTGGCGGCCCGCCAATCATTCCCACATAGGCGCCGGCCTTTTTCAATGCACCGGCAAGCGCCGCGCCGTCGGCATCATGATTCGGCCCGGCAATCACATAATAGGCGCCGGCCGGAAGCTCTAACTCCAAAAGCCCCTTTTCCATATCTTCCGCCCTGAAAAACCGGTCTGCCATCTCAATGGCACTGCCAAGCTCCTCTTTTGGACGCTTGTCCACCAGAATGACCTCAAAGCCAACGCTGCGGGCCAAAGGCATAACTGCCATTCCCACATGGCCGCCGCCGCACATGACAAGAACCGGGCGCGCCGGCACAGCGTCAATCCACACCTGCATGGCGCCGCCGCATGCCAGTCCGGCCGCAGACGCCTCCGTATTCAAATCATAGGAAAACAGGCCGCTTTCACCGGAAAGAGCCGCCTTTACGGCATCCCGCACAGCAAGTGCTTCAATCGCTCCCCCGCCGATGGTGCCTAAGCGCTCACCTGTGCCGTAAACCAGCATCCTGCCGTTTTTACGCGTCGTTGCCCCATCTGTGCCTATAATAGTAACAAGGGCATAACTGCGGTTATTTTTATGAGCATTTAGCTGCTCCTTCACGATCTCTATGTACTCCATGAGAAAGCCGTCCTCCTTTTTTTGCCGCCTTCTGTAAAAACAACAGCGTTATTATAGCATTTTCACTCTGCCATAGGAACCGTTTGAACTCCGCATAGATATTTTCTATGGTTTTTTTCTTTTTATTGCTTTTTCTGATTATATGTTTTCCAGGTTTTTCCCTCCGGGCGGCTTTTCGCTTTGTCAAGGTCTAAAAGTTTTTTTAATTTCGCCCGCGGCAGTATATTGTCCCGCCAAGCGGAGAATCCTTTTCATTGACAAAATGAACAGGAGGAATCTCTTTATGGCATTAAATAAAGTAGAAATCTGCGGGGTCAATACCTCGAAGCTTCCTCTCCTCACAGGAGAAGAGAAGGAGCAGCTTTTTGCCAGAATCCTGAAAGGGGACAAGGAAGCGAGGGAGCTCTATATCAAAGGCAATCTCCGCCTCGTCTTAAGCGTCATCCAGAGATTTTCCGGCAGCAGCGAAAATGTGGACGACCTGTTTCAGATCGGCTGCATCGGCCTCATAAAAGCCATCGACAACTTTGACGTGACCCAGAACGTCAAATTCTCCACCTACGCCGTCCCGATGATTCTCGGAGAAGTCCGCCGGTACCTTCGTGACAACAACTCCATCCGCGTCAGCCGCTCTTTAAGGGATACTGCATACAAAGCCATTTACGCAAAGGAAAAGCTGATGAAAAAGAATCTGAAAGAGCCGACTATCATGGAGATCGCAGACGAGGTCGGCATCAGCAAGGAAGAAATCGCCTACGCCCTGGACGCCATCCAGAGCCCTGTAAGCCTCTATGAGCCCATCTACACCGACGGCGGCGACCCGCTCTACGTGATGGATCAGATCAGCGATAAGAAAAACAGGGAAGAAAACTGGGTTGAGCAGCTCTCCCTAAGCGAAGCCATGAAACGGCTCCCGGAACGGGAACGCCATATCATCGACATGCGTTTTTTTGAAGGAAAAACCCAGACAGAAGTGGCCGAGGAGGTCGGCATCAGCCAGGCACAAGTCAGCCGTCTGGAAAAGAATGCTTTAAAAAGCATGAGAAATTATCTGAACTAGGAGCCCGTACACAGGGCTTCCGGCCGCCGGCTGCCCGTCCGTCAGGCAGTCTGCGGCATTCTTTTTATCTATTCCCTGGGCTTTACTCCCCGGGGGCCCACATGGGTGGAAAATACGATCTGCGTGCTGGTCTTTCCGTATTTCTGGAGCTGGCCGATGAAGGTGTCAAGCTGCATGGTGCTCTCAAAGGCCACCTTCATAATCATGGAAAACTCTCCTGTCACACAGCTGCATTCCAGAATATTCGGAATGGACTCCGCATACTTGTAAAATTTCGGCTTGTCCTCCGGAAGCACATTCAGGTTGATGAACGCAATGATATGGTAGCCAAGCTTCACCGGATCGATCTGTGCCTGATATCCCGTGATGATCCCGTCCTTCTCCAGCTTTTCGATCCTCGCGGAAACGGCCGGCGAGGAGAGGAAGGTCTTCTCTGCAATGGTCTTTAGGGATGTCCTGGCATTTGCCTGCAAAATCTGAAGGATTTCCCTGTCGATATGGTCCATAATCTTTCTCCTTTATCCTAAACGGCTGATATCAATCTCTCCATGATACACTTCCACGGCCGGCCCGGTCATGAACACAGTTTCCTTTTCCCTGTCCCAGACAATGGAAAGCGTCCCGCCGGGAAGCTCCACCTCAACATGCTCTCCCGTCTTTCCGTTTACGGCACATGCCACAGCCACCGCACATGCCCCGGTGCCGCATGCCATGGTCTCTCCGGAACCGCGCTCCCAGACGCGCATTTTCACATGGCTCCTGTCGATGACCTCCACAAATTCCGTGTTCGTCCTGTCAGGAAATCGGGGATGCATCTCGAACTGCGGCCCGATTTTTTCGATTTCCAGCCCGGAAAGGCTGTCAAGAAAAACAACGGCATGGGGATTTCCCATGGAAACGCCCGTGAACTTCCACGTCTTTCCCATCACCTCGATGGCCTCTCCGACCTCAGAAGTGAGCTCCGGCCGTCCCATGTCCACAGTCACGGTTTCCACCTTCCCGTCCTTTACATGGAGGCTTAAATGCTTGATCCCGGAGGCCGTCTCAACATCAATTTCCGTCTTGTCTACGATTCCGTGGTCGTATGCGTATTTCCCGACACAGCGGATGCCGTTGCCGCACATGGCGCCTCTTGAGCCGTCCAGATTGTACATATCCATCTGGCAGTCGGCACAATCCGAAGGCTTAATTAAAATCAGCCCGTCCGAGCCGATGCCGAAATTCCGGTTGCTGACCTTTACGGCCGCGGACGCCGGGTCTTCTACGGCCTCTTGAAAGCAGTCCACATATACATAGTCATTTCCGATGCCCTGCATCTTTGTAAATTTCATTGGTATTCTCCGTCTTCTTTATTCTTTTATGTGTTCCATGCCCTGCGCGAGAATGGTCTCAATGTGGCTGTCCGCCAAAGAATACAGGACGCTTTTCCCGTCCCGGCGGAACTTCACGAGGCGCATCTGCTTTAGGAGCCTTAGCTGGTGGGAAATCGCTGACTGCCCCATCTGAAGCAGGCTTGCGATGTCACAGACGCAGAGCTCCGACCGGCTTAAGGCATAGAGGATGCGGATCCTGGTAGAGTCCCCGAAAATCCGGAAAAACTCTGCGAGATTCTGGAGCTCTTCCCCCTGGGGCATAACCTCCATCACCTGTTTCACCACTTCCTCATGGACAAACATAAAATCACAGTGCGGAGCAATCTTCTCGTCTTCTTTTTTTCCCATCCTGCGCGCTCCCTTCTATTTCTTTCCGCTTCGGATAAAAAGGCTGAAATATAATACCTCTGTATTACATGCCAGCCCTGCGTTTCCGGTTAACGTACCAAAAGTTTGCTGATCTCGAACTGCTCTTCCGGAATGTCTTTCTTCATATTTAAAGCTTCCTGGATATCAAAATCCACGAACTGGCCGCCTTTGTATGCAACAATCCGGTTGCTCTTCCCTTCGCTGAGGAGCTTCACCGCCGTAGCACCCATGATGGACGCATAAACACGGTCCTTGCAGGTCGGTGTGCCGCCTCGCTGGATGTGGCCGATGATCGTTGCCCTTGTTTCGATGCCGGTGGCCGCCTCAATCCGCCTCGCCATGGAGGTGGAGTGGCCGATGCCCTCGGCGTTGATGATGATGTGGTGCTTTTTGCCGCGCTTCCTGTTCTCGATAATGCGGTTGATTAAATACTGCTCGTTGCCGTCGTACCGCTCCGGCAGCAGGATATCCTCGGCGCCGTTGGCAATTCCGCACCAGAGCGCGATGTAGCCGGCGTTGCGGCCCATAACCTCGATGATGCTGCACCGCTCATGAGACGTGGAAGTATCGCGCACCTTGTCGATGGCCTCCATGGCCGTGTTGACAGCCGTGTCGAAGCCGATGGTGTAGTCGGTACAGGCGATGTCCAGGTCGATGGTTCCCGGAAGGCCGATGGTGTTGACACCGAGAGCCGAAAGCTTTCCGGCGCCGCGGAAGGAACCGTCGCCGCCAATGACGACCATACCGTCAATTCCGTGCTTTTTGCAGATCTCAGCACCCTGCCTCTGGCCCTCTTCCGTCTTAAATTCCTCACAGCGGGCCGTATAAAGGATCGTACCGCCGCGGTTGATGGTGTCGGCCACGCTGACGCCGTCCATGTCCACGATCTCTTCCTGAAGCAGTCCTGCGTATCCGCGCATGACTCCCTTAACCTTCAGCCCTTTATTGATTGCAGTCCTGACAACAGCACGGATGGCCGCGTTCATTCCCGGAGCATCGCCGCCGCTTGTCAGGACACCGATTGTCTTTACTTCTTTCTTTGTCATTCTTCGTCCTCCAAAGCTTCCTGTAAGCAAGGTAATAATTTCCTCGAAAAATATACGCTTCTTATTTTAATTCATTTCATCCGTCTTTTCAATGGTTTTTTCACCGACTTTGACAGAAATTTCACCAATTTCTCTCCGCTGTCCCATAGTGTCCCCATGATGGCGGGAAATATCATGGATTTGGGACGCGGCAGGCTGCATCTTTTTTCAAGCACGGAAACCTTTTACGGCGGTAAAAAAGGCGGATGAGAAACATCTGCTTCTCATCCGCCCAGGCCGATCCATTTTCAGTTCTTATTTTTCGAACAGTTCATCCGGGATTTCCGGCTGATATCCGGTTCCCCATGAGAAGAATCCGGCACCAGATTCAGCTACCTTCTCTACTACTTCAGCAACCAGTGTAAGCAAAGAATCCATACTAATTTCCCTCCTTTTTTGCTAATATCATCATAACTGCCACTGCACAGCTTGTAAGTACCGCAGTGCAGGCCATGCAGCTATTTTCAAACAAAACCATGACTGACAGAGCTGCCAATTCCAGTACCAGCACACGATGGGCATAGCGTCGGTTTCTCTCATACTTGTCCGTCTTTTCCCTGTATTTTGCCGGGATAATTGGGGCATTTTTCCATATAACCCATGCAGATACCGCCAAGGCCAGTCCAAGAGCCCCATAAAGATATGGCCCATTCCATTGTTGAAGATACTTTGCACCCGCAGCACAAAAAACTGCAATGGCGTTTGTCAGGAAAAAGCACCTCTCATAGGATTTTGCATGATACCCTCCCGCCATGATCCGGATTGGAACAAAATATGCAAGGAACGTGACTGCCAGCGCAAAATAGTCAAAGAAAAAGCCCAGGAGCAGAATACAGATGACGCAGCTCGCTGTGGAAAACAGAAGCTCAAACCCATAAACATAAACTGCTGTCCTCTCTCTGCTGATTTTGTTGTGCAATAACAGATAATCCGTACATTTTCTTGCGGCTGACGACAGCATAATTCCTCCGTTTTTCTGGCTGATATTTGGATATTATTATATTCTATTTCTTTTGTCTCGGGAGAAAATGTCCTTTAATCACCCATACTTTGTCCTCGAATTCTCGTCTTGATGTTTATGCTCAATCAAAAAATGAAATAACAACGGTAAAATTCATTTCTTCATCATTGATTTCCATTTCACCGCCATATTTCTGTACCAGCATCCTTACACTTTTAAGGCCAATTCCATGCAGTCCGCTTTCGGCTTCTTCTGTGTTTCGCTTTTCCCCGCATTCTTCCTTTTTATAAGGATTAACAATTTTTATAAATGTCATGTCACGAATCCTGCGTATTGAAAGCTGAATCCATTTATTCTCTTTTTCTGATTTCCGGCAGGCTTCAATGGCATTATCCAATAAATTTCCAAACAGAGATGCGATTTCCGGGGCAGTCATTTCCAGACAGACCGGCTCTGCCAATATGTTCAGATAGATTCCCTCTGCATTGGCCGCAGTTCTTTTGTATGCCAAAATCACATCAAGTTCTTCCATCCCCGTCGTCGGTATGACAGGAGGCGGCGGATCCGTAAGTTTTAATTCCGTCATATACTGGTCCGCCTTCTCATATTCTTTGTCTTTCAAATAATTGCTGATAATCAGGTACTGGTTCTTCAGATCATGGTAAAATACCTGGTTCTTTCGATAACTGCTTATTAAAAGCTCATAATTTTCTGCAAGCATACGGGCTTTCTCTATTTCAAACTCAGCGCGTTCTTTTTCTGATCCGACAATCACACTCTGTACCTTATAATAAACCCCGGATAGAATCAGAAGCAGGAAAAGCAGCCACGCAAAAAATGCATTGACATCAATCTGCAGGAAGGTACTGTTCATCAGATAATGGAGTCCGCCGATCATCAGGCATGACAGCAGCAGAACCCTGCTGCGTTCCATCTTAAATTCCGTAAAATGCCGCAAAAATAATATGCATGTAATACACAGCAACGATTTAGACAGGACAAGAAAACAGCTCCTCTGCAAAGACAGCCCGCTGACTGCATATCTGGCAAATTCTGAGTTTTTAAACAGGATACCGAGAAGAGAAAGCATCAGAAAATCAGTGATGTATATCAGCATCATGTAAAATCCTATCAAAACCAGTGTATCCCATAACCTCGTTTTATGGATCCACGCAGATGCAAATGACATGAGCAGGACTCCAAGTGATGTTGTGACAATGGAAAACAGAGAAATCTGATTCAGTCCCCAAACGACTCCTGTCAGTATGGCCGCTGCTAAAAGTTCTGGTTTCCATCTCTTCCCACCGCCCTTCAGGATTCTAGCCGGTATCACGATTCCAAGAAAGGTTTCCACAAACGACGCCGCTATCTCCGCCGCATAAAAGACCATCATATTAACTTCCCCCAGAAGGCATTTAAGCTTCTCTTCAGTTCCGCGATATGAGCCGCATTGGCGTAAAACTCCGCCCCGTTGTCCATAACGACTTTTTCTGCCGTCACCTTCTGGACATGAAGCAGGTTCAGAATCGTCCCTCTGTCGAGAAGGAACATTTCCCGGTCACTGTCCAGCTTTTTATAAACCTCCCTGATGGTAAGCCTCTCCTGTTCCTCTCTGCCGTTTTTCAGGACAAAGACGGAATTTTTCTGATCTTTGTAGATATAAACGATGCTGTTCTGGTAAATCTTCAAATATTTTCTCTGGTTGATAATCAGGTAAACCTTGCCGTCATTTCTCTGTTCCAGACACTCAAACAAACTGTCCAGCGCCGCAGGGAGCTCCTGATCCAGCCGCTCCTTTAAAAGATATCGGAAAATCCCCATGCCGCAGGCCTCCACGGCATACATGACGTGGGCAGTCAAAAAAAGAATGCAGGCCATCTCAGAGCGTTCCCGAATCATTTCTGCCAATTCTACTCCCGAATAGTCCTGCATTTCTATGTCCAGAATATATGCGTCAAAAAGCCTCTCCCGTTCAATGGCTGTGGCCAGAAGATCACTGTCTGAAAAGCATTCCAGCATGATTTCCCTGTGCCGCATCCTGCAATAGTCCTTGATCTTCCCTTCAACCAGTTTAAGATATTCCCTGTCATCATCACACAATGCCAGCCTTAACATCTCTTCCTCCCATGGTATGCTGCATGCTTCTAATACTGCATGTCGAATCCGTCTCTCAGCCGCCGGCCGTACAGCTCCCCGGCCGTTTCCAGCGCCGTCAGGATGTAATCCCGGTTAAAGCGTGTCACAGGGATCCTGTCATACGCCCGCATCCCCATATGCTTTATGGTCTCTTCCATATGATGCAGGCATTCGACAGCCCCAAGCCCGGTGCCGCCGGCGCACGCAGCCAAAAAGCACCGCTTTCCGGAGAGGAACCGGTTGTGCCCTGTTTCACACCTGCGGAGCCGGTCTACAAAGGCCTTCATCTGTTCGGTCATGTCATGCCAGTACACGGCCGTAATAAGCACAATTCCGTCTGACTCTGTGAGCTTCTGATAGATTTCCGAAAAATCGTCTTTCAGCACGCAGGTTCCCTCCGCGCGGCACGTTCCCCATCCGTTCCCACAAGCCAGGCAGTGCCCGAGCCGTTTTCGGTTCAGATGGATTACCTCTGTTTCCGCTTCGGTTTTCAAAAGCCCCGCGAGGAAGCTGTCCTTCGCCGAAGCAGTCAGACCGTCCTGATTGGGACTCGACCATAATAACGTAACCTTCATGCCCCCACCCCTTTCTTTTGTACATGATTATAGCAGATTCAAGGAAAAATTCCTATTGTTTTTCAAATGAAATTTTGCCATACTTTCTTTACATTCTTAATCTGTCGCTTTATTTAATAAGACTCATCTTTCATCCTGTCATAACACTTGTTATGCTTTTTACACGCAAAAAGCAGCGCCCTCGCTCTGGTAAGATAAGGCGCTACTTTTTGTAAACTTATCTGCCGGCGGCCAGGTGTACGCTGGCCAACGGTTCTCTTGTTAAGTATATTATAATGCAGCCGCTCCGTTTTGTCAAATACCAAAATCGTTCCCTGCCGCATCTCCTGCCTCAAATCCCCATCCACCTCATAATCCAGTCCAGCACGCCAAGAGCCCAGGAGGTAAAAATCCCGAACAGGATCACCGGCCCGGCGATGGTGAAAATTTTGCAGCCGATGCCGAAGACATGGCCCTCGGCTTTGTACTCAATGGCCGGCGATACGACAGAATTTGCAAAGCCGGTGATGGGCACAAGCGCCCCGGCGCCGCCGAATTTTACGATTTTCGGATAGATATTGAGGCCGGTTAAGACGACGCTTCCTCCGATGAGGCTTAAGGTCGTCCAGGCGGCCGCGGTCTCCTGATCCATCCCCATGCCCATGTAGAGATTTGTTAAAAACTGGCCGATGGTACAGATGATCCCGCCCACAAGAAAGGCCCACAAAAGGTTGATCCCCATCTTATTCGTAGGTGTCACCTGCTTGACGTACTCCGCATACTCCTTTTTATCCACTTCCATATTTAAGCACCTCCAAACCCTTTCGTAAAATACATCCAGGCCCCTGCAAACTTCCCGGCAGCAATGGCAAGAATCAGATACTGGATCCCCACTGCCAGGCGGATCCTGCGGCCAAGAACCGGCAGGGCCTTTAATGTCTCGGCCAAAGACATGACGAGACAGCCCACAAAAACCCCGATGGAAATTCCGTAAACAGCCAAAAGGAAGGCGCCGCCCACCGGGAATTCCACAAAATAAAGATCCATGGCGTTTCCCCAGACTCCGCCGAGGACAATGAGCGTCTCATAGAGGAACACATGTCTTCTCGTCTTTGTGACGGCGATGAGCCGCGGAAAGACGCCGATGATCGCCAGAAAGGCGAAGATGCCGGCAGCAATGACACCGCCGGCGCTGATCCCGGCAAAAAACAGAAAGGCCTGTCTAAGAAACATCCACACCCGACTCCTTCCTCTGGCTGTTCTGGATCACCGCCTTATTGACACTTTCTTCATAAAGCCGCATTTCCACTTCGATGGGCGTCGGATCCGCCGTCAGCTTCCAGGACGCAAAATGGTTGAAAAATACCAGGATGCCTGCCGCCAGCCCCAGAGAATAGGAAAATTCCAGAATGGACGGGCCGCCCGGCTCCTGCCCCATGACGGTCCCGTAAATCTTAGAAAACACATCCGTCACGTTGGCATCGTTATTAAACGTCATGATGGCAAAGGCCGCGCCGCAGAAAGAGACAGCGGAAACAAAGGCCGTCTTCGTCCATTCCCAGGCCATCGCCGGCATCTTGTCCGGCTTGTATTTTACGATAAAGTCCACTTCGCCCACGTTGTTTACCTGGACGCCGGAGCCGGCGGCTTCCAGTGTCTCCACAAGATCCAGTACGCTTCCCACATAGACGCTGTCCTGTTTTCCTTTCTGCTTTTCGGGAAAGGACGTCACCTTCACGGCCCGGCATTTCGCTTCCACGGCTTTGTTTTTGCACCGGACATCGGCAATGTCGCCCAGATGCACCTGCCGCTCATGAACCTCTGAAATCTGGGGAAGATTGATATAAACCGTATCTCCTGTCATAGCTCCAAAAGCCTCCCGGAGACGGCCTCCACAAGAATTCCCTCCGGCTCCTCTGTTTTTCTCTGGGCAGCAAACAGCAGGTACCACACGAGGACAGCCGCGGCCGCCATGCAGAGGATCATTACCAGAACACCGGCTTTATTTTTAAGCGAATCCATGATCCCACATCCTTTTCTCTGGTTTTCTGCCCCTAGTATGTGTAAGTTTTCACAGTTCTATACGGAATTCCTATCCTCCGGCCAGCTTTTCCCTGAGCTGCCGCAGGATCTTCTTTTCCAGCCTCGATACCTGTACCTGGGAAATGTGAAGGTCTTCTGCGATTTTCGTCTGGGTCTGGTTTTCAAAGTACCGCCTAATGATAATCTCCTGTTCCTGCCTGCCAAGGCCGGAAAGCAGCTCCTTTACGACGATTTTATCTAACACCTTCTCATTTTCCGATGATTTTTCCGCAAGCTTATCGAGAAGGCATCCGTTCCCGTCGTCCTCCTTTCCTACCGGCCGGTAGAGAGACTCCACCTCGGCCCCGGCCTCTAAGGACGCGGCCACCTCCTCACGGCTGACCCCCACCTGGCCCGCCAGCTCTTCGATGGTCGGCTCCCGCCCCAGGGAAAACTCCATCCGCTCCCTGGCCGAATAGATTTTCATGGCAAGCTCCTTTAAAGGCCTGCTGACCTTAATCATCCCATCGTCCCTGAGAAACCGCCGGATTTCCCCGGTAATCATCGGAACGGCGTAGGTGGAGAGCTTCACATCCATGGAAAGGTCAAAGTTGTCGATGGCCTTTAAAAGGCCGATGCTCCCGATCTGGAATAAATCTTCTGTCTCACAACCGCGTCCGGAAAACCGTTTTACGATGCTCCAGACGAGTCCTATGTTCTCCATAACCAGCCTGTCCCTGGCCTCTTTATCCCCATCGTGCGCCCTTTGAAGCAGTTCCATGGTCTCCGCCATACGATCACCTGCCGATTTTCTTTCTCATCGTGACCGCCGTCCCCCTGCCCGGGGCCGAATCCACCGTGACTTCGTCCATGAACGCCTCCATAAACGAAAAGCCCATGCCGGAGCGTTCCCCATCCGGCGCCGTCGTAAACATCGGCTCCATGGCCTTTTTTACGTCCGGGATTCCGACGCCGTCGTCCTTTACCGTGATCGTTAAGATCCGGCCGCAGGTCTCGGCCGAAAGGCTTATGACGCCCTCGCCTCCCTGGTAACCGTGGATCACGGCGTTTGTGACGGCCTCTGACACCGCCGTCTTGATGTCGTCGATCTCCTCTAAGGTCGGATCCAGGCGGCTTGCAAAGACGGCCATGACAACCCTGGCAAACTCCTCGTTCTCCGAAAGGCTGTCCATTTTCATGCTCATAAATTCTTTCTTTTCCATACCTTCCTCCCTCAGCCGGCAAGCGCCCCTTCTTTTGTCTCATACCGGCTCATGAGCCCTAAAATGCCGGAAATTTTTAAAATCCTTAAAACCTGCGGCCCCGCCCCGTAAAAACAGGACGTCCCGCCGCCGGCCTTCATCTGTTTATAGCGGTTTAACAGGATCCCGACGCCGGAGCTGTCCATGAATTCCGTGCGGGAAAAATCGAAAATCACCCGGGAAATGTAGTTTTCCGCCATGAGAAGATCCGTCTCGTACCGGAGGTTCCGGCAGTTGTGGTGGTCTAGTTCCTTGGGAAGATGGATGATAAGCGTCTGTCCCTTCGCTTCGTAGATAAATGATGGTTCCATAGAATCCCTCCAATCCTTTTTCTTTCAAACAAAAAAAGAGGCCCCGCAAAATTTCTTTTGTAGAGTCTCTTTTCCTGTTTCTCTCTTAGTATGTCTTAATAGCCGCGCTCGGTCCTTGCCTGCTCGGCAAGCTCCGTATCCGGGAAGTTTAAGATCACCTGCCCGAACAGCTCGTTTGCCTGGGCCTCATCGCCCTTGGCCTTATAGAGCATCGCCATGTTGAAAATCACCTGGGGATTCTGGCTGTTGAATTCCATGTACTTCCCGTAGTAATAAAGGGCCGTATCGTAATCCCCGGCCTCCGTGGACTGTGCCGCGAGGGCCTCCAAAACCGGCGGCGCCTCTGTCGTCATGGCAGCCGCGATTTCGTTTATGGTTCCAAGGACGGCCTCGTCGGTGATCTTTGTAAGATCTAAGCCGATATAAAGCTGGACGACCGTGTTCATGTCGCCTTTCCGGTAAGCATCAAGAAGCGCGATGGTGTTCTGGTACTGAACCATGGTGCTTCCTGGATCCGAAATCAGGCTGTTTAATTCCTGTTCGGCCTGTTCCTTCTCCTGGCGGTACTGTTCTGCCTCGCCGGAGAGCCGGTCAATCTCCTGGTTCGCCAGATTCAGTTTATCGGCATAGGAAAGCATTTCCTGGTTGTGGTCGTAGTTTAAAGAACGGATCCTGGCCGGCATGATTATAAACAGAACCACCAGGATTCCCAAAAACAGCCCGATCCCGATGTTGATGATGGACTGCCAGCCGGTGTTTTCCTTGTATGTAGGCGGCAGAATTACGTCGTCATCCTGCATTTCCCTGTGGGAAAAAGCGTTCTTCATCTTCCGCTTTTCAATGTCGGCCTTTCCCGTCCTGGACTTTACATGCTCCATGTACCGCTGGGCCTTCTGGTTGTTCCGGTCGATCTGGAGCACCTTATAGAGGGATTTCCCGGCCTTTGTGTACTCCTCGTGACCGATGTAGAGAAGCGCTAAAAGCAGATGGGCCTTCACAAAATTCGGCTTTTCCTCCACGATCCTCTTAAGCTGGAGCACGGCCAGGTCATCGCTTCCGTTCTGGGCATAGATTAAGGCCTGATTGTACTTTTTTATGGTCTGGCTTGCGATCTCAAGCTTTCCAGGCTTTCTCTGCACCTCGTCGAGATAATAATCGGCCAGATTATCGTCCGGCTGGAGATTGATGCTGATGACCCACTGGATCAGCGCATCAGACGTCTCGCCCATCTCGTAGAAGATTAATCCCAGAAGGTTCCTGGCATCCGTATGGTACTTGTTAAAATGCAGGGCGCGTTTAAGGCTTTCGGCCGCTCCCGAAAGATCCCGCTCCCTCGCCTTCTCCAGCCCGCGGTTATAATAGCTGTTGGCCGCATACTGGATCTTCTGCAAATAATCCATATCTTACTGTTCCTTTATTTCCTTCATGATTTCCATCATGATATCCGTCATATCCGTCAAATCGCTTTTTACGATGGCATCGCTGACCGCCTCCACCTCAAGGCTCGGCTTAAAGCGTTCCAGCTCTTCTTCAAAGTTAATCATGCTCCGTCTCCTTTTTAATCTCGCCGGCCAGGTAAAGCGAACCGGCAATAAACGCCAGATCCCCCGGCTGTTTCAGGGAAAACAGCGCCGAAAGTGCCTCTTTCGTAGTCTCGAAGCCCCGCACCAAAACCTTCTTTCCCCAAAGCCTTTCTGCCGTCTCTAAAAGTGCGGAAAGGGAAAGCGCCCGGTGGGACTCCATCCTGGCAAGGAAGCAGACCGACGGCGAAAGCCGCCTTCCGGCTTCCGAAAGCATCGTTTCAAAGTCCTTATCGGCAGAAACGGCGAACAAAAATAATGTCCGCTCCGGCTTTCTCATTTCCTTTATGAGGCATGCCGCATCAAGAAAGGCGCGCATCCCGTCCCCATTGTGCGCCCCGTCTAAAAAGATGCCGGGACGCACCTCCTCCATCCTGGCCGGCCATTTTGCCTTTAAAAGCCCGGCGCGCAGGACGTCCGCCGGAATATGAAGCCCGGAAACCTCCAGCGCCTTTACGGCAAGGGCACCGTTTTTCGCCTGGTACGGCGCGGCAAAGGGAAGAACAAAGGTTTCCTCTCTTCCAAGATAGGAACAGGAAATTCCGATTTTCCCGTCAACGCAGGAAAACGGCACGTCTTCCACGGGATATGCCGACGAAAGAAGACGCTCTGCCTCCGCCGCGATCACCTGTGCGGCTTCTTCGGAAACCGTATCGTACACGACCGGGCGTCCGGACTTTATGATCCCGGCTTTGTGGGCCGCAATCTCGGGGACTGTCGTTCCCAAAAACGCCGTGTGGTCGATGCTTACGGATGTAATCACGGACACAAGCGGCTCCTCGATGACATTCGTCACGTCGTACCGGCCGCCCATTCCGGTCTCCAAGACGAGAAATTCCGTTTCCGCTTCGGAAAAAAGGAATAGCCCCATGTAAAACAAAAACTCAAAGTAGGTGGGATGGGCATGTCCGGCCGCCTCCCATTTTGAAACGTACCCATACACGGCTTCAAAGGCCGCTAGAAACGCCTCCTCCGGCACCATGCGTCCGTTTATGAGAAACCGCTCCCGGATGTCGGAAAGATGGGGCGAGGTGAACGTCCCGCAGGTCTTTTCCGCCTCCAGAAGCGCCGCCGTAAGGAAGGCGCAGACCGAGCCCTTCCCGTTGGTTCCGGCCACATGGAAAATCCGGAATTTCCTGTCCGGATTCCCCATGAGCCCTAAAAACGCCCGCACCTCCGGGCGTGTGCTTTTTTTCTTTGCAAAGGACGGGATCCGCTCCAGATAATCCCTGGCGGACTCCCCTTTCCTTCTCTCCATGAAGACGCCTCCCGTTCCTACATCATACAAAAATAACCGTCATGTTGCAAGGAAAAATTTTCGGGCGGAATCGACATGCCGCCTATTTCGCAAGCTGAGAAAGCCGCTCTTTTACCTGCTCCATCATCTGCGTGTATTTTGCAAGCTTTGCCTTCTCCTCGTCGATTTTCGCCTGGGGCGCCTTGCTCACAAACCGCTCGTTGCCAAGCATTCCGTTGACGCGGGCCAGCTCCTTGTTTAACCGCTCTTCTTCCTTTAAGAGGCGCTCTTTTTCCTTTTCAATGTCTACCAATTCCGCAAACGGCATGTAGATGGCCGCCTTCGGGATCACGGCCGAAACGGCGTCCTCGCCGATGCCGGACTTGTCCTTCTGAAGCGTCACCTCGCTTGCAAAGCCGAGGGCTGCAAAGAACGCACGGCTGTGGTCAAAGACGGAGAGCAGCTTCTCATCCTCGGACACCACATAAACCTTCGCCTTCTTACTCGGCGGCACATTCATGGACGTGCGGACGTTGCGAATGGCGCGGACGGCTTCCTTGATGGTCTCCACGGAATATTCCTCGTCAGCGAAATTCCAGTCGTCCCGGTACTCCGGCCAGGAGGAAATCATGATGGACTCTTCTTCGTCTTGAAGGTTGCAGAAAATCTCCTCGGAGATAAACGGCATGTAGGGATGAAGGAGCTTTAAGGACTGGATTAAGACCGTCTTAAGCGTCCAGATGGCCGCCGCCTTCGTCGTATCCTCATCGTTCCAGAGACGCGGCTTCACCATCTCGATGTACCAGTCGCAGAATTCCTCCCAAATGAAGTCATACACCTTCTGGAGAGCGATTCCCAGCTCAAATTTATCGAGGTTTTCCGTGACCTCCTTTGCAAGGCTGTTGGCCCTGGAAAGGATCCATTTGTCGGCCATGGTGAGCTCATCCAGAGACACCTCGGACACCGGTGCCTTTTCCATGTTCATCATGATAAAGCGGCTGGCGTTCCACACCTTATTTGCAAAATTGCGGCTGGCCTCCACCCGCTCCCAGTAGAAGCGCATGTCGTTTCCAGGCGCATTTCCCGTAATTAGCGTCATGCGGAGCGCGTCGGCGCCGTACTTGTCGATGACCTCTAAGGGGTCAATGCCGTTTCCGAGGGACTTGCTCATCTTCCGGCCCTGGGAATCCCTTACGAGGCCATGGATGAACACCGTATGGAACGGGCATTTTCCCGTCTGCTCGATGCCGGAGAATACCATACGGATGACCCAGAAGAAAATGATGTCGTATCCGGTCACGAGCACGTCGGTCGGATAGAAATACTCAAGCTCCGGCGTCTTTTCGGGCCAGCCAAGGGTCGAGAACGGCCAGAGCGCCGAGGAGAACCAGGTATCCAGCGTATCCTCATCCTGATTTAAGTGGGTACCGCCGCACTTGGGGCATGTTTCCGGCTTTGCCTTCGCCACGGTCATCTCGCCGCAGTCGGCGCAGTAGTAAGCCGGGATCCTGTGGCCCCACCAGAGCTGTCTCGAGATACACCAGTCGCGGATGCCCTCCAGCCAGTGCAGGTACGTCTTTCCGAAGCTCTCCGGCACGAATTTCAGCTCGCCGGTCTTGATGGCCTCGATGGCCGGCTTTGCCATCTCGTCCATCTTTACGAACCACTGGGGTTTCACCATGGGCTCCACCGTCGTCTTGCAGCGGTCGTGGATTCCCACGTTATGAGAGTGGGGAACCACCTTCACGAGAAGGCCCTGTTCCTTTAAGTCCTCCACCATGGCTTTTCTCGCCTCATAGCGGTCCATGCCGAAATATTTTCCCGGCACGCTTATGGTCGCATCGTCGTTCATGATGCAGATTTCTTCCAGATTGTGACGGCGTCCCACCTCGAAGTCGTTGGGGTCGTGGGCCGGCGTAATCTTCACGCAGCCGGTACCGAATTCCTTGTCCACGTATTCGTCGGCCACCACCGTGATTTCCCGGTCGGTGAGCGGAAGCTTCAAGGTCTTCCCGATCAGGTCTTTGTAACGCTCGTCCTCGGGATTGACGGCCACGGCCGTATCACCGAGCATGGTCTCGGGACGCGTCGTGGCGATCTCCACGAAGCGGCCTTCCTCGCCCACAATCGGATAGTTGATGTGCCAGAAGAAGCCGTCCTGCTCTTCATGCACCACCTCGGCGTCGGAGATGGACGTCTGGCACTTGGGGCACCAGTTGATGATCCTGGAGCCTTTATAGATATAGCCTTTTTCGTAAAGTCTTGTAAATACTTCCAGAACCGCGTCGGAACAACCCTCATCCATGGTGAACCGCTCCCTGTCCCAGTCGGCGGAGGAACCCATCTTGTGAAGCTGGTTGATAATGCGGCTTCCGTACTCTTCTCTCCACTTCCAGGCTTCCTTTAAGAAGCCGTCGCGGCCGAGATCCTTTTTGTCGATGCCTTCTTTTTTCAGTTTTTCAATGACCTTTACCTCGGTGGCAATGGCCGCGTGGTCGGTGCCCGGCTGCCAGAGGGCCTCGTAGCCCTGCATTCTCTTATAGCGGATTAAAATATCCTGGAGCGTGTTGTCTAAGGCGTGGCCCATGTGGAGCTGGCCCGTGATGTTTGGCGGCGGCATCACGATGGTGAACGGCTTCTTGTCCGGGTTCACCTTCGCGTGGAAATATTTGCTGTCCAGCCATTTCTGGTACAGGCGGCCTTCAATGTCCGCCGGATTATAATTTTTTTCCAGTTCTTTCATGAATCTGCTTCTCCTTTATCTCTTCTTACATCTGTTTTCGTACGATCCGGTACTCGTCGTCCGGCTGATAATAAGGGCAGGAAAAATCTGTCCCGGAAAGGAAGGACGACATCTCGTCTTCATCCAGGTCCGCCTCGCAGACGTAATACTCGTACTCGTCGTCCCAGGCGTAAAACGTACAGCTCTCGCAGCTTGTGGCTTTTTTCCTTTCGGATGCTTTCTTTTGCACCCCCATGGCTTCCTGCACCTCCTTTCTGCCGGCGCACGCCGCAGTCCCCTCCGGCCTGCGGAATAGAAAAACGCCCTCTGCACATCAAAACATGCAAAGGGCGAAGCACCGCGTTACCACCTTCATTGCCGGAAATCCGGCATCTCATTCGTCTGTAACGGGACGGCCCGGGGACAGCTATTTTTATCGTTCACCATCCCGGCTCCGAAGCTACTTCCATCCGCTGCTCTCCGAGACTGCCTTTCAGCCGGTGGGCAGTCCTCTCTGTTGGCGCCGGGGGATGTACTCCTCTTCTTCATAGCCTGTACAAAATTGGTTTGTTCTTTATCATAACGGAAGGGAAAACGGTTGTCAAGAGCCGGATGAAAAATCTTTTTTCTTTCTTTTAAATCATCCGCCGGTACTCCACCTTCCATTTATTGAGAAGCTCCGTGGCGCCGGAAAGCCTCTTCACCGGGTCTTTCTCAAAAAGCTGGCCGATCTCCACGGCCGGCCGTTCCTTTTCGGCATTGGACTGGGCCTTCACCATTTCTTCCAGCCACTCTTCCTTTTCTGCCTCGCTCATGAGCGCCTCGTACCGCTCCTTCATCTCGATCTCCGGCTCCATTAACGTGAGGAAATACATCCGCTTCACATAGTCCTTATCCGCCTCCAGGCTGTACGCGCAGTCGTAGGCGTGCATGGCCTTCTGGTAGCAGAACAGCTTCGTGTAGCAGGCGGCGATGTTGTTCCAGATCCGGCTCATGAACCCGGCGGAAAGTGTTTTTTCGCTTCCCGTCTCCAGGATATTTTCATACATGGCCGCCGCCCGTCCGTAAAGCTTTAAGCCGTAAAAATAGTCGGCGCGCCGCTTTAAAAACTCCTCTGTCGGAAGCTTTCTTAAAACTGTCACCTCCTGGCGGTACCTGGTCTGTTCCTGGGGCGTGTAATAAAAGCACTCCTGAAGGATTAGGAATAAAAGCTCATCGGACATGCCGCGGCCCTCAATCCATTTTTCAATCCGCTCCGCAAGGAACGGAAGCCCAAGCTGGCTCCGCAAGAAGGCGGTCAGCCGTTCATTTATGAAATCCTCCATCACAAGCAGAGGATGGTTGTAGATCACATAGCAGAGCTCCTGGGACGACCAGATATGGATCCCCAGCTCCTCGATTTCATAGGGAACCGTCACCGGCTCCCTTCTGCAAAGCAATAGACTCATACCATCACCTCTTGCCGGATCGCCGCGTCCGTCTTCGGGAACAGCTCTCCAAAGCCCTTATCCGTCACCTTTACCACCATTGTCTTTTCATCTAAGAAGCCTGCCGTGATCTGGATTCTCGTCGTCCGCTCCGGCCGCTTCGGGAACCCATCCAGGGGCACCTTCACGATCCGCTTCTGCTTGGAGTCCTGGGGGCTTATGGTAAGCTCCAGCTCCCGCTCCCCGTCTAAAATCACTTCCAGGCTGCTTCTGGCCTCATACCAGCTTTCCCCTGCCGATGCGAGGGCCATGAGCACCTCGCCGTCCCGTTTTTGTACTTTTAAGGAAACCGTCGAACGGAGCTTTCCCTCACAGAGGCAGACGAAGGGGTAAGACGTCTTTTCATGGAGATAGTCCTCGGCCTTTAAGGCCGCTCCCTTTGCAAATAACGACGGCTCCACGAAAACGCGTCTCCTGTGGCAGACCTGCTTCATAAACTCCGGCGCCCAGTCTGTCCTGGCAAAGCCCTTTCCCGTCAGGAAAATGGACGAAAACAGCTTTTTCTGAAGGAACCGCTCGGCACAGGCGCAGAGGATTTTATCGGCCATCTTGGCCCCGGAACCAGTGTCCAGGACACTTAAATTAAAGCCCTCTTCTAACTCCTCGTGCTCGGCCCAGGCCGTCATCTGTCTCGGCCCGCGGGCCACCTTGAGCTCATAATACCGAAGATCCTCGTCCGATAAGGAAAACATCCCCACCTGGCCGCCCCAGACGTCCCGGCGCTGGCTTAACACATAGTAGACAAAGCACTCCGTATGGCTTGCGATATGGACGTTCTCCCGTGGGATTTTCAAGTAATCCGCACAGTACATTAACTCGTCCATCAGCCGCATTTCCATATTTTTTAAGGAAATCACAAGCTGTGCCACCGAAGAATCCGGGTACTCGGCCCGGATCATGTCCAGGATTTTTTCGAGAAATTTCTTTAAAAGGTCTGTCCCCGTGTATTTGACGGAGCAGATGGTGGCCGTGCCGTCCTTCATGGCAAGGCTCAAAAGCTTGTCGACAATGACGCCCTCTCCCACCAGGGTATAGCGGTAGGCGTCCTCGCCCACACACCACTCGTCGGCGCTCTTTTTCCGGCAGATCACCGTCGGAAGCATCCACGCCTCCTCGCGCCCCAGAACCGTGGCCTGGGTGTAGGTGTCGCACAAATCAATTCCGATTATCAGTTTTTCCATGCTGCTCGCCCCCTACTTAAGCGGAAACAGTTCTTCCACTGTCATGTTGTCCGTCACATATTTTGTCATGGCTTCCTTAAGCTTCGCATCCTCTTTCGTGCTGAGGAAAAGGCTCATGGAATTCAAACAGGAAAACCGGTTCCCCCGGTCTCCCGCCGGAACCTCTTTGCAGTCGATTTCGCCGCCGGCCTTTTTTACGAGTGCCCCATTCTCCTCTTCATAAATCTCATATTCCATGATTTCGCCCTCAAACAGGACTTTCTGGCGGATATAGATGCCCTTATAAACCATCCGCATTTCTTCCTCATGGAATTCTTCTTCATCCGGCAGAATCCGGATCTTTAAAACCGGCCGCACATCCTGGCTCCCGTGGTATTCGATGATTTCCTTGTCCAGTACGTCGCCGGAAAGCTCCGCATATTTGGAAAGCTTCTTAAAATACGCAAACAGCATGCCGTTTCCCGTGAGGATTTCCATGATCCGGCGGCAGAGCGCCTGCTGGTCGGGATCCAAAGACGGAAGCCCGGCGTAAAACTTGGAAAGTGCAAGAAGGTAGATCTCCGGCACTTTTCTGATCTCCTGGCTGGCATTCAACGCGCCCTCCAGATAGGAAAATACCTTATCGCCCGGCACGATGTCCTTTAAAAAGTAGTTGACGCTCTTAACGGTAAAGTACGCCTTCACGATGGCATCGGACGTCTTCTTCCTGCCGGCATAGAAATCAAACACCTGATCCAGATGCGTATCGCTCCCGGTAAAGAGAAGCTGCGCCAAAAGCCGTTCCTCCATGTCATACGTCTCCACATGCTCGCGGATGGCCTGGGTCAAAATCTTATACATCTGGCCGTTTGTCCCGTTAAAATGCTCGCAGAGATAGTCGAGAATTACGCTGTCGCCCTTTTCCTCGGAAAACACCCGAAAGGCCAGGTGCAAAAGCAGCTCGTCCTCGTCGAAAAGCTGGCGGAGGATCATCTTCGCGCAGAGCTTTAAAAGCCGCTTTGTCCGGATGCCCTCTTCGCCGAATTCCCGGATCATTTCATAGGCTTCCTCGAAATAATTCTGGCTGATTAAGGTCTCACAGACGCCGACACGCTCTTTTCTCGTGAGCTTTTTCTTATCGAGGCGCAGAAGATAGGTTCCGCCCTGTTCTGCCATGGCCTCGTCTTCGTTTTGCGTCTGATGTTTGTAATAGGCGATGATCTTTGTGAGCATCTGCTGCTGGCACAGCGGCCGCAGGGGCAGCTCATCCAGGGCCTTCTGGAGCACCAGCGCCTCATCGCCTGTGATCTCATCCTTTTTCAAGATTTCCTGGCAGGCCCGCATCCGGAGCATCGGATGCTCCGGGTACACCTCAAAGCAGCGCTCATAAAGCTCCGGTTCGTCAAGAACCGGCTCCTTTTTATAGGCCACATCCATATAGCGGTTGCCGTACATGTCCTGGAACAGGATGACGCTGTCGTCGAAAAACAGCGGCACATAGGCTGCACCGTGATTTAAGGGATAGGCGTCCTCGCCGGTCAGTCCGGCGCTTAAGACCACCACGTATTTCATGGAGCTGTCCTCGCAGGAAATCCGGTTGGCCTTTAAAATCCCCGGCAGCACCTTCGCCACCTGCACGTCGATGATGTCCTTATAAATCATGTGCTTGTAAATTACGGCCAGGCGGCTGTTGATCCTGGACTCGAAAAGCTGCTCCATGGCAAACTTCTCCATATCCCGCTCGTATGTCCGGTAAAGCTCGCTGTCCGGCTTTAAGTATGTCAGGATGTTTTTATAGAGGACGGAACGGCTGTGGCGGTCAAGCTGGCTGTGCTCGTAGGAAAAGTATAAAAGCACCTGCTTCGGCATCTGTTTTTCATAGTCCCGCGGAAGGGAGTACAGGAAATATTCGTAAAGCCGCGTGAGGCTGATTCCGGCCTCGATGCCCTTTTCATACCAGGAAAAGCATTCCTCCCTGCGGCAGTTTCCCTTGATTAACAGGCAGCAGACGGCCTCAAGAAGCTCTTTTTCCGGATATTTTTCATAAAGCATGGCCATGGCCCTGTAATACAGCCGGTGGAAAAATTTCGCCGCCGGCGCCAAGGACGCGTACTGCTTGGCCGTCTCCATGGCGACCATCCCATGCTTTGCCCCGTAAAACAGCACGTGGATCTCGAAGCCTTCCATGGCCTTTAAAAGCTCCGGCTCCCGCTCGAACATCCGGCAGGCCATGGCGTAGAGGAACGGGCTGTGGCAGCCCATCTTATAGTGGCGCTTTAAGCTGTCGTAGAGCGCGGCCCCATCGGCCATCCGCTCCGGCTCCAATTTAAGCTCCAAAAGGAACAGATAAAAATTCTCCCGCTCATCCTGGTGCCGGTGAAGGGCGGAAAGCAGCTCCTCCCGCGCCTCGTCCTGCGGGGAAAGGAGATATTCCAGGTACTTGAAGAAGAAATACCGCTCCTTTTGTTCCTCTCTCGTCTCCAAAATTTCTTCCCGCACGTCGGAAAGCAGCTCTGCCGCCTGTTCTTTCCTGTCAGAAAGGAGAAAATTTTCCGCCGTCAGGAGAGAAAGGAGCGCCGATTTCCCGTTTGCCCCGCGGATGGCATCCAGCTCCTTTTTGATACGGTTTAACGCCAGGGCATCCTCATAAAGGCCGCTCTCGTAGGAAATCCGCTCCTTTAAGTACCGGCAGATGCCGGCCCGGCTGATTTCGCTCTCCAGGACGGACTTTTCCCGCTCGCCGCCCATGGCCTCGACGCGGATCTTCGTGTCGCCGTGAACCGTCAAAAGGCGGATGGCGCCGAGATTTTTTCCCTTGTGGAGCCGCTCCGGATGGATTTTATAGCGCAGCTCAAACCGGTCATCCTCAAAATCGGCCTGGGTAATCACCTTTTTCGGAAGCTCGATGAAATCCCCGTCGGCCCGCACTTCAATATAGATATAACCCCAGGTGTTTTTCCGAAGAACCACCTTGTCGTTTACGGTTTCCGACGGCATCTCATAGGTTTTCTTTGCCGACGAAAGCGTCAGCTCGATGGGCTCTTTCACACCCAGTGCCAGGAAAAATTCTTCCAGGGCATTCTGCCTGTTCCCATGGCCCTTAAGCCCTTCATAGACAGCCCGCACATGCATGTCCCTAAGAAACGGTGCCTCAATAAAGTCCCGGTATTCCATGAGCCGCAGGGCCAGCTCCATGTCCTTTTTCGCCAGCTCCACAAAGTCTTCCACCGTGTCAAGCTGGTTTAAAACCTGAACGGAAGCCGTCATCTGCACATGGAAAAGGAAGGGGACTTCCAGCTCTCCCCCGTTTGTCACCAGATAGATGGAGCCCTTGATTTCGTCCCCGTTTTCACACCAGGAGGTGTCCACCTCGTAGGTAATGTGGTTTCTGAGGCCGCCGAAGGCGCTGTTTAAAATCCGCACCCTGGCGCTGTCCGAATAGGCCAGGCCCTTGATATAAAGATTGTTTTCGCTGGACAGGTACAGTTCTCTTTTGTATATGGTATTGCTGCCAAGCGTCTCCTCCACCATGAGCGGGGACAGGAAAAGCTTGGGAAGCTCTGCATCCACAATGCCTCTTGCCAGGCGGTTGATCCGTTCTCTCATAAGTAATCACCTTAATGTCTTCGTAGTAAAACCATCATACCACATTTTTCGAGCAAATACACTAAAATTTTGCAGGAGGTGACATTGGAAAAACGGGGATGGTAAAATTTTCCAAAAACGCCTGTTCCTGGTGTCCTGCCTCTCTTCCTCGGCAGCCGCCTCCCCTCTTGGGGACAGAAATCCGCAGCGCCTCTAAAAATCCGAAAAAAAGGTTGAATCCCGGCGGAAAAACCTGTAAAATGGAACTGCGGCACCGGCCGAGAAGTAGAATGTCAAAGGAGATGTATTTATGCTGTCGGATCCCATCACCTTATATAAGCTTATGATTCTTTATATGCTGGAGCATGTGAACTTTCCGCTCACAAACTCACAGCTTACGGATTTTTTCCTCGATCATGAATACACCACCTATTTTACCCTCCAGCAGGCCATCAACGACCTTCTCGAGGCCGGCCTGATCCGCAAGGAATCCATCCACAACACGTCCCGCTACGAGATCACCAAAGAGGGGGCCGATACCCTGTCCTTTTTCGGAAGCAATATCTCCTCGGCCATTGTGGAGGACATCGACAACTATCTGAAAGAAAACAAATTCCGTCTCCGCAGCGAGGTGGGGATCGTCTCCGACTTCTACAAATCCACGGCCCAGGACTACATCGTCCACTGCGAGGTACGCGAGGGAAAGGCCGTTTTAATCAACCTGGACGTCTCCGTCCCCGATAAAGAACAGGCCGAAATCATGTGCGGCCACTGGAAAGAGCGGAGCCAGGAAATCTATTCCTATGTGATGAAAACACTGATGAAATCCTAAGGAGGCGCTTATGGCATCGAAAAAATCGGAGCTCTCCGTTAAAATCCGGCGCATGAAACGGAAGCTGTTTTTCTTTAAGGTGAAGGTTTTCTCCCTTTTTGTTTTGTCGACGGTAATCTCCTGCCTGGCGTCGGCGATTGTGAAAGAGCTGATTAAGACGCGCGTGCGGGAGGCGGCGGAAGGCGGGGATATGACATGAATGTAAATAGGACATTTAAAGAGGCAGAGATGATCTGCCTTTTTTTATTTCATGTGAAGGTTTGAGACGAATTAACGCATCAAATCAAAGGAAACAAAACGGGCAGAAATGAAATGTTTCCTTGGTAGATTTTCTTCCGCATTTCCATTATAATTCTAACAAAAATGCAGGAGGCAATAGCAATGGGTTTGGGACGCAATCTTTATAATGCCCGCAAAAAAAGCGGGCTGTCACAGGAAGCAGTTGCTGAAAAATTGGGGGTTAGCAGACAGACGATTTCCAAATGTGAACTTGATGAGACTCTTCCAGACATTCGCCAATCAAAAAAATTGTCTAAACTCTACCATCTTACGCTGGATGAGCTGATAGACTTTGATATTGATCAAAAAGAAATTGAAGAAGCGATTGAAAACATTAGCGAGGAACAACAACGGAAAATCAACTGGACGAGTGTCTGGGGGAAAAAATATCCTGTCCTTACCACTTACCAGAAAATAGTCGCCGTTGATGATTATGCCGCTAAAATACAGGGACTGCTTGATAGTTTGAAAAAACGCTATGGCTACAATGATTTGGATGCTATGTTAGTGTTAAAGGATATTTTGGCTCATACATGGAACGGTAAAAATCAGTAAGGTCAGAGTATTTGGCACCCTTTTTTTCCGAACCAAAAAAGAGCTGCTGCTCCATAGCAAACGTCTATTTTGCAGCGGCTCTTTCCTTTAATCCCCGCATATCCCCTCAATATACTCCCATATCTCTTCCCTGCCCTGCTTCGACAGCGCAGAAAACGGGAACACCAGATCCTCTGTGGTAAGCCCGAGCCCGTCTCTTAAAAGCTTCACCTGCTTCTTCACCTGGCTGCGGTTAATTTTGTCAAGCTTCGTGGCGATGATGACCGGCCGGAAGCCCTGGCTCACGATCCACTCATACATGAGCTTGTCGTTGGCCGACGGCTCATGGCGGATGTCGAGAAGCAGGAAGACGCACCTTAACATCTTCGACTTGTGGAGATAATTTTCAATCATCTTCCCCCACTTCGCCTTCTCCGCCTGGGACACCTTCGCGTAGCCGTAACCCGGCAGATCCACGTAATAAAGCGCCTGGTTGATATTATAAAAGTTGATGGTCTGCGTCTTTCCCGGCTGTGCCGACGTCCGCGCCAGGGACTTCCGGTTCATTAACGCATTGATTAACGATGATTTCCCCACATTGGATTTTCCGGCAAAAGCAATCTCCGGCAGCGTATTCTCCGGCAGCTTGCTGGTAACGCCGCAGACGGTCTCCAGCTCCACATGTTTAATAATCATGGCATTTCCTTTCTATCCCCGTCCGGCAGGCGGGGAAATGCTCCCGACGCCTGCCGGACGGATCCGTTCTATTCTGCTAACGCCGCAGCCAGCACGTCATCCATGGTTTTCACATAGACAATCTCCAGGCCTTTCGTGATCTCCTTCGAGAGCTCCGCAATGTCCGGCCGGTTCTTATCCGGGACGAGGACGGTCTTCATATGGGCCATCTTCGCCGCCAGCGTCTTTTCCTTGAGGCCGCCAATGGGCAGCACGCGCCCGCGGAGCGTAATCTCCCCGGTCATGGCGACGCTTGCCTTCACCTTTTTCCCAATAATCGCCGACAGCATGGCCGTCGCCATGGTGATGCCGGCCGACGGGCCGTCCTTGGGAACGGCGCCCTCCGGGATATGAAGGTGGATGTCATGGGTGTCGAAATAGTCCTTTGCGATGTCATAGGACTCGCTGACTGAGCGTACATACGTTAAAGCGATTTGAGCCGACTCCTTCATGACGTCTCCCATCTGGCCCGTCATCTGGAGCTTTCCGCTTCCCGGCATCACATTGACCTCGATCTGGAGCGTATCGCCGCCGACGCTTGTCCATGCAAGGCCGCGGACGATGCCCACTTCGTCCTCCTCGTTGGCATCCTCGAAGGTAATCTTTTCCTTCCCCAGGTATTTCTCCAGGTTCGCTTCGGTCACACGGATGGATTCCCTCTTATTTTCCAGGAATTCCCTGGCCGCCTTCCGGCAGATCTCCCCGATCCGGCGTTCCAGGTTCCGGACGCCTGCCTCTCTGGTGTAGTTGTGGATAATCTTTTCCAGGGCCTTGTCGCTGATGACAAGCTGTTCCTCCGTAAGGCCGTTTCGCTCCAGCTGCTTCGTGACGAGATAATTCCTTGCGATATGGAACTTCTCATTTTCCGTATAGCTGGAAACCTCGATGACCTCCATACGGTCAAGAAGCGGCCCCGGGATCGTCTGGGTCGTGTTGGCCGTGGCGATAAACAGCACATTGGAAAGGTCAATGGGGATTTCCACATAGTGATCGCGGAACTTCATGTTCTGCTCCCCGTCAAGAACCTCCAAAAGGGCAGACGACGTATCGCCCTTATAGTCGTTTGAAACCTTGTCCACCTCGTCAAGAAGCATTAACGGGTTCGCCACGCCGGCCTGCCTGAGCCCCTCGGCAATCCGGCCCGGCATGGAGCCCACATACGTCTTCCTGTGGCCGCGGATCTCCGCCTCGTCGCGGACGCCGCCCAGGCTGATGCGGACATATTTCTTATTCAGCGCCCTGGCAACCGACCTGGCGATGGACGTCTTTCCCGTTCCCGGCGGCCCCACGAGGCAGAGGATCGGGCTTGTCCCCTTCTTCGTGAGCACGCGGACAGCCAGATATTCCAACACCCGTTCCTTCACCTTTTCCAAGCCGTAATGGTCTTCCTCCAGGATCTCCTTCGCGTGTGTGATGTCCTGGTTGTCCTTGGACACCTTTTTCCACGGCAGCTCCAGCACGGTCTCGATGTATGTACGCAGCACATTGGCCTCCTGGCTCCCGCCCGGCATAATCTTAAACCGCATGATCTCCTTCTTGATCTTTTCCTTCGTCTCCTTGTCGGCCTTTAAAGCTTCAAGCTGCTTTAAATACTCGTCGGCGTCGGAGCCGGTGTAGTCCTCGCCCAGCTCCTCCTGGATGACCTTCAATTCCTCCCTCAGGATATAATCCTTCTGGTTCTTGTCAATGTTGGCCTTTACCTTCGCCTGGTATTCCCTCTTGATGCGGATGATCTCGATTTCCCTCATCAGATAGTAAACGACCCGCTCATAGAGATAGCTGATGTTCCCGCACTCCAAAAGCTCCTGCCTGACCTGATAATCCCAGGGGAACACGCTGGCCGTCTGAAGAAGCAGCTCCTCCAGGCCGTTGATGGCAAGAAGCCCGCCAAGGAACTCCTTTGCCGCCTGGGGATTGGCGTTTCCGTACTCCTCAAGCTTCTCCTTCACGACGCGGGCCATGGCCTCACAGATGGTATCTCCAAGGTTTTCCTTATCAAGCGGCGCTTCTGCCGCCTCAGCCACCAGCGCCGGCTCCTCCTCGGTCAGGTTCAAAAGCTCTGCCCTTAAAAGCCCCTCGACCATCACGCGGATAACGCCGCCCGGCATCTTCACAAGCTGCTTGATCTGTGCAATCGTGCCGATCTGGAACAGGCCGGCAATGTCCGGTTCCTCTTCCTCCATATGCCGCTGCGTCACGAGGAACACCTTCTGCTCCCCAACCATGGCTTTCTCCACGGCACTCACGGATCTGTCCCTGCTGATATCAAAATGCTGGATCATGCCTGGAAGCACCGTAAGCCCGCGCAGCGCAATGGCCGGCAATGTAATCACTTTATTCTCCATGCTTTCTCCTCTTTCGATTCTCCCGGCGGGCATTCCGGGAAACGCCTGCGCCCTCACATGCTGCAAAAGGGGCTGCTGTAACCTTCGCAGCAGCCCCTCACCTCTCAGGCGCTTTCGCCCTTGCTGTCCTTCCTGGAACGGCCAAGAAACGCCTTCCTCGGAACAGCCACATCCCGGTACACGATTTCCGGAGTCCCTTTTCCTTCCACCGCGTCCTTCGTAACCGTACAGATTCCCACATTGGAATCCGACGGGATTTCATACATCATATCCATCATCACCGATTCCATGATGGCCCTTAAGCCCCTGGCTCCGGTTTTCCGCTCCACCGCCATATGGGCAATGGCACGGACGGCTTCCTGTGTGAACTCCAGCTTCACGTCCTCGATCTCAAACAGCTTCTGGTACTGCTTGACGAGGGCATTCTTCGGCTCCGACAAAATCTTTACCAGCGCCTCTTCATCGAGAAGCTCTAAGGAAACCACCACAGGCACACGGCCGATAAACTCCGGAATCAGACCGAATTTCGTCAGATCCTCCGGCATTACCTGCTTTAAAAGCTTGCTGATATCAGAATGCTTTTTGTCAATGATCTCCGCATTGAAGCCAATGGAACCAGTTTCCAGCCTGGATTCCACGATCCGCTCCAGGCCGTCGAAAGCGCCGCCGCAGATAAACAGGATATTCGTCGTATCAATGGGGATCAGCTCCTGCTGCGGATGCTTTCTCCCACCCTGGGGCGGGACGTTCGCAACGGTTCCCTCCAGGATCTTAAGAAGGGCCTGCTGGACGCCCTCTCCGGAAACATCCCTCGTGATGGAGACGTTCTCGGACTTTTTCGTGATCTTGTCGATCTCGTCGATATAGATGATGCCGTACTCCGCACGGCTCACATCATTGTCTGCCGCCTGGATCAGCTTTAAGAGGATGTTCTCCACATCCTCGCCCACGTAGCCCGCCTCCGTAAGCGTCGTCGCATCGGCGATGGCAAACGGCACGTTTAAAAGCTTCGCAAGCGTCTGTGCAAGATACGTCTTTCCGGAACCTGTCGGCCCGAGCATTAAAATGTTGCTCTTTTGAAGCTCGATCTCATTGTCCCGCTTCGACGTAATTCTCTTATAATGATTGTACACGGCCACCGACAGGACTTTTTTTGCTTCCTCCTGTCCGATAACGTATTCGTCAAGAAACTCCTTGATCTCCTTCGGCTTTAAAAGATTGATGCCGGAAAAATCGGGAGCCTCTTCCTCTTCGCCGAGCTCCTCCTCCAGGATCTCCCCGCAGAGCTCGATGCACTCGTCACAGATAAAAACATTGCCCGTTCCCGCGATCATTTTCCTGACCTGGTCCTGGGTCTTTCCGCAGAAGGAACACCGGATCTTTTCCTCTGGCCTGACTGGCATAGCTGCACCTCGATTCTGAATCTATTGGCCGATCAATGGCCGGTTATCACGCGGTCGATCAGCCCATACTTTACAGCCTCCTGGGCCGTCATATAATTGTCTCTCTCCGTATCCCGCTCAATGACCTCAAGCGGCTGCCCTGTGTTGGCTGCCAGGATTTCATTGAGCTTTCTCTTCGTCTTTAAAATCTGCTCTGCCACAATGTTGATGTCCGTGGCCTGGCCCTGGGCGCCGCCGGAGGGCTGATGGATCATGATTTCCGCATTTGGGAGCGCAAACCGTTTTCCCTTCGTTCCGCCTGCCAAAAGGAATGCACCCATGCTGGCTGCCATGCCGATGCAGATGGTGGACACGTCGCACTTGATATAGTTCATCGTGTCGTAAATTGCCATTCCGGACGTCACAACGCCGCCCGGGCTGTTGATATAAAGGTTGATGTCCTTATTTGGATCCTCAGACTCCAAAAACAGAAGCTGCGCCACCACAAGGCTGGCGGTCACTTCGTTGACCTCCTCGCCGAGGAAAATAATCCGCTCCTTGAGAAGTCTGGAATAGATGTCATAAGAGCGCTCGCCTCTGCTGGTCTGTTCAATGACATAAGGTACTAAACTCATCGTCCTGCCTCCCGTCTTTCCTACACTTGATTGGGGATTGCCGCAAAATTTCCAATCGCAGCAACCCCCTTGCTTTTCTCATCTGTTCATTTCAAACGAAGGCTTTGCAGAAAGGGCCGGTTCTTAGTCTACCAGCTTCGCCTCTGCTACCAGGAAGTCGATGGCCTCCTGAACGGCCAGGTCTTCCTTCATCTGAGCAATCTGCTCCTCGCCGAGCATGTTCTTCACCTGCTCTGCCTCCATCTTGTAAGCGTCTGCCATCTTCTTGATCTGCTCTTCTACCGCATCGTCGCTGGCCTGGATGTTCTCAGCCTTTACGACTGCCTCAAGAACGAGTCTCGTCTCGATTCTCTTTACGGCCTGCGGCTTCATCTGCTCGCCGATCTTCTCGACGGTCAGTCCTGTGTACTCCAGATACTGCTTGAAGGAAAGGCCCTGGCTCTCGAGCCGGCGCGCATAGTCGTTCACCATGGCGTTTACCTGCTCCTCAACCATCTGATCCGGGATCTCCATGGAAGCGTTCTCCACAACCTTGTCGACAACGCGGTTCTCGTTCTCGGTCGCGGCTGCTCTCTGCTTCTCCTTGGAAAGTTTTTCCCTTAAATCCTTCTTATATTCCTCAAGCGTATCGAAATCGGAAACTTCGCTTGCAAACTCATCGTTTACTTCCGGAAGCTCCTTTCTCTGGATCTCCTTGATCGTTACTTTAAATACGGCCGGCTTGCCCTTTAAGTCTTCTACATGGTAGTTCTCCGGGAAGGTCACGTTTACTTCGCACTCCTCGCCGGTCTTCTTTCCGATGAGCTGCTCCTCAAAGGTGTCGATGAACGTATGGGAACCGATCACAAGCGGGTAATCCTCAGACTTGCCGCCGTCGAATCTCTTTCCGTCCACATAGCCGTCGAAGTCGATGGTTACATGATCCTTATCCTCAACGCCTCTGTCCTCAACAGTAATCAGGCGGGAATTTTTCTCGCGGACACTGTTGATTTCGCTCTCGATATCCTCATCCAGGACGTCTGCCTTCACTCTCTGAACCTCAACGCCCTTGTACTCGCCGAGGGTTACTTCCGGCTTAACAGCAACGACTGCGCTGTAAACAACCGGCTTTCCGTCTTCCAGCTCATCGACGCTGATGGACGGACGGGAAACGATCTCAAGACCGCTCTCCTCTGCTGCCTTCGGATATGTGGCATCAATCACTTCATTGACCGCGTCCTCGTAGAATACACCGACGCCGTACATTTTCTTAATCATTTCAAACGGCGCTTTTCCCTTGCGGAAGCCCGGGATGTTGAATCTTCCCTTGTTCTTCTTGTATGCGTTCTGGATTGCAGCCGCAAACTGCTCTGCCGGCACCTCCACCGTAAGCTTTGCCGTATTCTTCTCTAATTTTTCCACCTGTAAACTCATTGTATGGGTTCCTCCTTAAATATATCTGTATCGGACATGCCTGCATATCCGTGCAAATTCGTAACAACCATTCGGCAAGGCGTTACACTTCAATTTAGCATTATATCATAAGGGCCGCGGAAATACCAGCACTATTTTTCGTACTGGATCTTCTTTTTCAGCTCTGCTGCGGTCTCTTCGCCGCATAAAAGCCGTGTAAGCTCCAGCCCCATGTCGAGGGACCAGCCCATGCCGCGCCCGGTTGTAAGGAGGCGGTCGGTGACGACGCCGTCCCCGCGGCAGTCAGCCCCCTTCATCTCCCCTTCAAACCCTGGGAAGCAGGTGGCCCGGTGGCCGTCTGCCAGCCCGAGAGCTCCTAAGACGCTGGGCGCCGCGCAGATGGCTGCCAGGCGCTTCCCGGCTGCCGCGTGGGCCTTTAACATTTCCGCAAGCCCCTCATGGGCCTTTAAGTTCTCCGTACCCTTTAATCCGCCCGGAAGGAACAGCACATCGGCATCGTCCGAAATCTCCTCAAACAGGCAGTCGGCTTCTATCTTAAAGCCATGGGAACCCACGATCTCCTTCCTGCCCATGATGGAGACCAGCTTCGTGTCCACGCCGGCTCTCCGCAGAATATCGCAGACAGCCAGGCACTCCACTTCCTCCATGCCGTCTGCCGTAAATGCATATACCTTTGCCATATCGGTCTCCTTTCTGCCGTTCCTTAATG
Organism: Eubacteriaceae bacterium Marseille-Q4139; assembly: GCA_018223415.1. Taxonomy (NCBI): domain Bacteria; kingdom Bacillati; phylum Bacillota; class Clostridia; order Eubacteriales; family Eubacteriaceae; species Eubacteriaceae bacterium Marseille-Q4139. Next base: position 352,801 of record JAGTTQ010000001.1, read on the forward strand.
CTTTTCGTCGTCGCTGTAAGGATGGAATTCCCCGTTCAGGTAATAGCCGTTCCCAGGGCCGCCCTCGGACCGCTTCACGTCGGAATCATACGGGCTTTCACTTCCCGTCTCCACTGTGCCTGCGCCGTAAGCGCCGCCGTTATCACTCTGGTTCCAGCCGCCCTGATCGTAGTTTCCGCTGCCGGTTCCGCTCTGGTTCCAGCTTCCCTGATTATAATTTCCACCGTCGGTTCCACTCTGTCCCCAGCTTCCCTGGCCATAATTACCGCCGTCGGTTCCATTCTGATTCCAGTTTCCCTGACCGTAGCTTCCGCCGTAATTTCCGCCCTGGTTCCAGTTTCCCTGGTTCCAGCCGCCCTGGGCATCATGCACGCTCTCCGGATTCACATAGCTTCCATAGGAATCTCCGCCCACCGGAACCACATCCGGCACGCCAAAGCCGGCCAGACGTCCGTTGTGGGGCCGTCTCAGTACGGCATAGAGCTCCGCAAACGTGGCATCAATATACGGCGCAACGAAAAAGGTTCCTACAAAGCATGCGATAATTCCCAGTAAAATCCATCCGATAAACGAAAGCTCCAGGATCCAGGTATTGAGCTTGTGCCCATTCATCATCTCCTTGGAAAGCCTAAGCACCTCCATCGGCTTCATCTCCGGGTTCTCCGACAGGATATAGGGCACCATGTAATAAGAGTAAGACAGGTAGATGCCTGGAATCACGCATAAAATATAGCCCAGGCCAATAAACAGGCTCCTTAAAAACATCGTCAGCACAATATTCAGGTAGTGGTGACGGAATCCCCAGAACAGCTTCCCGAAGCCGGCCGAATACCCGAGCCCGCGGCTCTCCATATAAAACCGGTTCCGGCCTACCTCCATGACGGGGATTACAAAAATCGCCAGCACGATGCTGATAATCACAAGCACAATCAGCACGCCGGTCATGACCCCAAGGGCAATCCTTGCGATGCTTGCCGCCGAAGTTCCGCCTCCGCCCGGCAGCGTCACCATGCCCGACGGCAGCTTATCGACTGCGTCCGGCACAATATCGAGATTTCCCTCAAAAAGGGATTCCGGAAGTACCTCATTGTAATAGGAACTGTCTGTTCCATACGTGTCATTGCTGCCGGAGCTTTCGCTCCCGCCTCCAAAAGCACTTACAAGGCTGAAGACAAGGCTCACAAGAAACGCCATCCAGTAATATTTTTTGAGATTCGCCTTTGCCCTCTCTTTCAGTTCTGCTCTCGTCCACATATGCTTTCCTCCTTGTATTCATTGATATCCCTAGCATACCATACTTTTCCGGCTCATGTTCTTACATTTTTCTTATGAAATGATACGAGTACCATACTATGCAGTATTGCCGGAAAAATCCGGGACAAAAGCCTGCTCTTTACATTTTATGGCCGCCCATGCTAAAATGATCGCGTCAGACAACCCAGACAATTCTGCGAAAGGAGAATTCCCATGGAAATTGAACGGAAATTCCTTGTAAAGACACTGCCGGACGGCTATGAACGCTGCCCCTTCCACCATATTGAACAGGCATACCTCTGCACCGACCCGGTTGTCCGCGTGCGGAAAGAGGACGATTCCTATTACCTGACCTACAAATCCAAAGGACTTCTCGCCAGGGAAGAATACAATCTTCCGCTGACCGAAGCGTCCTACGCCCATCTGCTCTCCAAAGCAGACGGAAATGTCCTCACAAAAACCAGGTACCTGCTCCCCTGCCCCGGCCATGAACATTTAACCATCGAGCTGGACGTATTCCAGGGGAAATTTGACGGCCTGATCCTGGCCGAGGTGGAATTTGAAACCGAAGACGAAGCCCGTGCCTTCACGCCGCCGGAGTGGTTCGGCGAGGACGTGACCTTCTCCGGCAAGTACCAGAACAGCCGCCTCTCCCGCCTGCCATAAGGACGCGCCCCATGCAGCTTTACCTGAAAGGGCCACCGGCAATGCCGATGGCCCTGTTTTTACGCTCAAATGTTTTTTGCGCGCCGGACGATTACATCATTCCGCCCATTCCGCCGCCTGCCGGCATAGCCGGTGTCTCTTCCTTGATGTTGGCAACGGCAGATTCCGTTGTCAGCAGCGTGGAAGCAACGCTGGTAGCGTTCTGAAGTGCGCTTCTTGTAACCTTGGCCGGATCCAGGATGCCAGCCTCGATCATGTCCACATACTCTTCCTTGTATGCGTCAAAGCCCATGCCTGTCTTCAGCTCTTTTACCTTATTGACAATAACGGAGCCCTCTAAGCCTGCGTTTGCTACGATGTGGTAAAGCGGAGCTTCCAGAGCCTTTAAGATGATGTTTCCGCCGGTCTTCTCGTCGCCTTCCATCTCGGCAACAACCTTGGCAACCTGCTCTGCTGCGTGAACGTATGCAGAACCGCCGCCTGCGATGATGCCCTCTTCAACGGCAGCCTTCGTAGCTGCAAGAGCGTCCTCCATACGAAGCTTTGCTTCCTTCATCTCGGTCTCGGTCGCTGCGCCTACGCGGATTACAGCTACGCCGCCGGACAGCTTCGCAAGTCTCTCCTGTAATTTCTCTCTGTCGAAATCAGAAGTCGTCTCCTCGATCTGAGCCTTGATCTGGGCGATGCGGTCGGAGATTTCCTTCTTGTCGCCAAGACCGTCAACGATGATCGTGTTCTCCTTCTGAACCTTTACGGATTTCGCACGGCCAAGCTGATCCATGGTAGCGTCCTTGAGGTCAAGGCCAAGCTCCTCGGAGATCACGGTGCCGCCCGTTAAGATTGCGATATCCTTAAGCATTTCTTTTCTTCTGTCGCCATAGCCCGGAGCCTTGACGCCGACTACGCTGAAGGTGCCTCTTAACTTGTTGACGATTAAGGTCGTAAGAGCCTCGCCCTCGATGTCCTCAGCGATGATTAAAAGCTTTGCGCCGGTCTTTACGATCTGCTCAAGAACCGGAAGCAGGTCGTTGATGTTGGCGATCTTCTTATCGGTAATCAGGATGTACGGATCATCCAGATCAGCTTCCATCTTCTCCATATCGGTGCACATATAAGCGGAGATGTAGCCTCTGTCGAACTGCATGCCCTCTACGAGATCCAGCTCGGTCTTCATGGTCTTGGACTCCTCGATGGTGATAACGCCGTCGTTGGATACCTTCTCCATAGCGTCAGCCACAAGCTCGCCGACCTCGTCGCTGGAAGCGGAGATGGCTGCAACTCTTGCGATCTGTGCCTTGCCGCTGATCGGCTGGCTCATCTCGGCGATGGCCTTAACAGCCTCGTCCGTAGCCTTCTTCATGCCCCTGCGGAGAACAATCGGGTTTGCGCCTGCTGCCAGGTTCTTCATTCCCTCGTTGATCATTGCCTGTGCAAGAACCGTAGCCGTCGTGGTACCGTCGCCGGCAACGTCGTTGGTCTTCGTGGCAACTTCCTTTACGAGCTGTGCGCCCATGTTCTCGAACGCATCCTCAAGCTCGATCTCCTTTGCAATCGTAACGCCGTCGTTTGTGATTAACGGAGCGCCGAAGGACTTGTCAAGAACGACGTTGCGTCCTTTCGGTCCAAGAGTCACGCGAACCGTATCTGCAAGTTTATTTACGCCGGTCTCAAGAGCTTTTCTGGCGTCTACTCCGTATTTGATTTCCTTAGCCATGATTCATTCCTCCAATTTATAACAAAAATAATGATGTATTATTCGATCACTGCCAGAATATCATTCTGCTTTACAATGATGTACTCATCTTCGTCGATCTTAACTTCGGTTCCGGAATATTTCGAGAAGATAACCTTATCTCCTGCCTTTACCTGCATCGTAACTTCCTTGCCGTCCACGATTCCGCCCGGGCCTACTGCGATTACTTCTGCCTGCTGCGGTTTTTCCTTAGCCTGACCCGGAAGAACGATACCGGATTTCGTCGTCTCCTCTGCCACCAACTGTTTTAATACAACCTTGTCAAATAATGGTACTAATTTCATTACTGACTCCTCCTTGTCAAATCTGTTTTCTGCTTTTCATAAACGGAAAGTCCGGAGCATAATCCCTGCTCCCTGTCACATGTAATGTTATAGCACTCATCATTAGCACTGTCAAGCACTGAGTGCTAATTTTTTAAACTTTTTTACTTTATTTATAATTATCCCTTTTCTTTTCACAACATTTGGATTATGATTATATCATATATGGCTGCGCGGCAGTCACAAGCAGCCTCCGGCAGGTTCCGGACGCGGCTCTTTTTCATCAGAAACAGGAGCTGTTCCGTCCGCAGGCCGATACCGGACTGAAAGGAGAAGTGGTTATGTCAAAGAAAAAAACTGGTTTGTTCATCGCGCTCGGCGCTGCACTCGGTGCCGCCGCTGCATGTATCTCCTACTATCTGAGATATAAATCCTTTAACGACGAGCTGGACAAGGATTTCCATGACTACGAGGAGGAAGACGGCCTGGAGGAAGACGCCAAAGCCCAGAAGAAAGAAACGGCTGAACGGAACTATATCACCATTGATTCCGCCAAAGGCCGGACACAGGAAGAAGACGGGGAAAAAGAAGCCCCCGCTGTCTCCGAGGATGAAACGGAATGTCAGGAGCCGGAGGAAAAGGGAAGCTCCTCTGACGTGACCGTGGAAGAAGACACGGACGGGGAACCGGCATGATCCAGAGCCTTCTGCGTTCCATGGAGCTTCTCGAGGTTTTAAAGGAACAGAATCGGAACTTTTCCATCGCAGAGCTGTCGGAATCCATGAATCTGCCGCCGAGCACGATCCACCGGATTCTCCAGACCTTCTGCGAAAAAAAATATGTGATCCGCGACGACCGCTCCCATACCTACCGGCTGGGGCCGGCCTTAATCCCCCTTGGGAAAGCCGCGGCCAGGGGAATCCGTCTCCAGGATGCGGCACATCCTGTATTAAAATCCTTATCCTGCCGCACGAAAGAGGATTCCTATCTGGTGATTCCTGTGGAAAACAAGGGGCTTGTGATTGAAAAGGTGGACGGCCCCCATCATCTGCGGGTCGTGGAAGAATTTGGCTATGAGATGTATCTCCACTGCGGCGCCATCCGGAAAGTGCTTCTGGCCTATCAGACGCCCATGTTCATCAACGAGTACATCAAAACCATCATAGAGCGGGATCACGCGTTTCCCCAGGTGAGCCCTGACAAGCTCCGGAAAGAGTTAGGCACCATCCGAAGCTCGGGCTATGCCATCACCTACGGGGAATATGTAAACGACGCCGTCGGCATCGGCGCCCCTGTTTTCAACGCAGAGGGTATGCTGGCCGGCTCCATCGGGATCATCGCCCCCACCTCACGCGTAGAGGGCGAGGCCCATTTAAAGGCCCTGCGGGAGACCGTCATGCAGTCGGCCGCAGGACTGTCGGCTGACCTGGGCTATGCCCCGCAGCAGCTTTAAAACAGACAATCGGACAGCGGAAATCTTTCCCTGCCCGATTGTCTGTTTTTAAATTTCTTCCGTTAAATTCCTAAGCCACTTCTTCTGCCGGTACCGCCAGTACCCGAGCACGGCCTTATAGACCTCCTCTAACATCACCAGCGCGTAGACAATATGGATTGGGAAATGGAACCACAGCCCGCCGAGGAAGGCCAGGGGGATCCCGATAAACCAGACGCCGCTGGTGTCCAAAAACAGGCACATCTTCGTGTCGCCGCCGCTTCGCAAAACGCCGACCACGTTGACGTAGTTGAACATCTTCGCCGGCATGTAGAGGACGAACACCATGATGCAGAGGGAGGCAGACGCCGCCACCTCCGGCGTGATCCGGTAAATCGAGAGGATCGGCCCGCGGATTGCCGTGCAGACCGCCATTCCAAAGAGCGTCACAAGGAACTGGAGCACAAAGAAATGGGTCGCGTACTTTTCCGCCCTCTTTAAATTCCCGGCGCCCAGCTCGTGACCCAAAATCACGGCCGTCGCGGCGCTTAAGCCCTGGAACAGCACCACCACGATGTCCTGGATGGTCGTGGCAATGGTGATGGCCGCCACCGCGTCGTCCCCCATCCGCCCGTAAGCCAGCGAATACATGGTGACGCCGAGCCCCCACATGAACTCGTTGGCGATGACCGGCGCGCAGGTGGAAAGAAACTGACGCAGAAAAGCCCCCGAATATCCCACCATCTCCCGGAGCCTGCATGCTATCGGGAATTTCTTTATGTACACCACAAGGAGCATCACCGTCGTCTCCGTGATCCTGGCGATCAACGTCGCAAGAGCCGCTCCTGCTGCGCCCATGCCGAAGCCGAAAACAGCAAATTCATGGCCGGCAATGACCATGGTGCGCTCCGGGAAAATCAGCAGGAAATTAAAGCAGATGTTAATCACAATCGCCAGACAGCTCGTAAAGACAGGGAGCTTCACCTGTCCCACAGCCCTAAGCATCGCCACATAGACGTTGGTAAACGCCGTGAACGGATAGGAAAGGGCCGCTATGATGAGATAAGACGCGCCCACGCGGATCGTATCGGGGCTCACGGTAAAAATCCGCATCACAAGCTCCGGCTTTAAAACGGCCGGAATCAAAAAGCAGAACGCGCTTCCCAGGGCCAGAACGATTGCAAGCCCCAAAACCTTTCTTATGTTTTTCACATCCCGGTTTCCCCAATACTGCGCCGCCAAGATCCCGCTCCCGCTGACAATTCCAAACACCAGAAGCGAAAATACGAAAAACACCTTGTTTGCAAGGCCGACGGCAGCGATGGCCGTGGCGCCCAGGGTTCCGATCATCATCGTATCCACCAGGTTTACCACCGTATTGAGCATTCCCTGCATGGCAACCGGCAGGGCCATCCGCACGGCCTTACTAAGGAACACCCTGTCCCCCGCCATTTCCTTTGTCATTTGCAGAAACATCTTTTTCACACTCCTGTTTTCATGCGCCCGCGCCTGAACGCAGGCCGTTTCCTTCCAATTCTACCAGACTGCGGCCATTCCGTAAAGGAGTTTTGGCGTCTGGACGCAAATAGGCCCCAGACACACCGCAAACCTGCGGCACGTCCGGGGCCTTCCTGTCACAATACCGTCTGCCCTGACAGACGATGATTTTTTACTGCATGCTCAAAACGTCTGCGAATGCCTGGATTGCAGTCTGAGCCTGACCGAAGTCGCGCATCTGCTGGTCGATGCCGAGCTTGATGTGCGGGATTCCTGCATCGTCAAGAGCCTTCTTTAAGTACGGATACTCCATCTCCTCCGGGTCGCAGAACTGCTGCATGAACAGCACGAGACCCTGGGCTCCGCTCTCCTTTACCATATTGGCAACGAACTCGCCGCGGCGGTTCTTGCTGGACTGCGGATCATAGAGCAGGACATCGTAATCCTGTGCCGCAAACTGCTCTGCAAGAGCCATGATCGGATCCGGATTGAACGGAACGTCCACACGGAAGGAACGGCTCTCATGGGCAACGTCGTCGGCAGCGATGGCGATGTTGTTCTCCTCGAAGGCTGCAAGCAGCTTCGGATTGTCGCAGATAATACCGGACGTAACAACCTTTGTTCCCTTCCAGTCACAGACAGGAAGAGCTGCAAGCTCTTTATTGAGCTCCGTAAGCTTTGCCGTATAAACCGGCTTCTCCATGAACCAGAAAGCCTTTAATACTGCGGAACGCAGCGTCGGCGTGATGACGTCGCAGTGCTCGCTCGCCAGCTTCACGAATTCACGGCGGGCTGCACGGCTCTCGTTGTACACCTTGATGGCGTTCTGGATATCGTCGTTTGTGATCTCGTGGCCGGCAACCTTCTCAAGCTCGGCCTTTACATGATTGTACTGATCCGCACAGAACTGAAGCCCGAAGGACTCGAAGCGGTTCTGCGGATGAGCCAAGAAGATAACAGCCATCTTGTCGCCCATGGAAACGCGGTAGTTCTGGCTCATCGGGCGCAGCGTATCGCAGATGGTCGGCGTGATGATGCCGTCAAGCTGATCCATGGTGCCGTCCAGAAGCATTTCCAGCGCAAGCTGTGCGATGGTGCAGTAGAAGGTCGCGCAGTATTCCTTTGCACGGCTGATGGTCTTTGTGTTGGAGCCCCAGATTCCCATGGGAACCATGCCGGCTGCATACACAAGCTCGTCCGGTGCAAAGTACGGAAGGACACCGATGACCTTCTTTCCCTGAGCCTTATATTCTTCAAGCTGCTGCTTCGGAGTCGCAGCCTTTACTTTAAATTCATCCAATAATGCATTGATACTCATCTGTTTATGCCTCCTTTGCCTGCTTGTTGGCATCCATCGCCTCTACGAGGCCCTGGACACGCGTCTCATACTGAGCGGCGTTGAAGTTGCGCGGGTCAGCCTGGTCGCCGTCGAAGCCTGCACACGGAATGCCAAGATCGTCGGTGAACCGGCGCTGCATCTCTGCCATGTATCCGCTCCACGGCTTGCAGCTTCTGTTGTAGTGAACGAGGACGCCGTCAACCTTGTTGTCACGGCAGATGCCCTCTCTCCAGTCAACGCCCTGCTCGATGCAGACAGAGTTGGGAGCTTTATAGTAAGCGCGGGCCATTTCGTCCATGTTGTTGTAAACGAAGCCGAAGGCCGGTGCATAAACGACAGCCGTTACGTTCACACCGTGCTCTTTAAGCGGCTTGAACAGGGCCGGAAGCTTCGGCCAGCAGGGGATACCCTCGAACATGACGCGGTACTTCTCCGGGAACGGAGTCGTCGTCTCGCCCTTCTTTACCATCTCTTCCAGGTCTTTTGCGAACAGCTCGAAGGCCTCTGCGGTCTCGACTCTCGCACGTGCCGTTACGACGTCAGCCATGTGGTTGAACAGGTCGAAGCCGCTGTACGGAGCCGGCTCGTACTGAAGGTAATCACAGACCTTTAACCATGCCTTTGCGGTACGGTTTGCGTTTGCACATGCCTCTTCAAACTTCTTCTCGTCGAATTTCTTTCCGGTCAGCTCCTCAAGCTGCTTGATGGCCTTGTCGAACTGGGCGCGGACATACTTCACGTTGGAGTCGTCCACCTCAACGGTGTTGTTGTAGGGGATATCCACCATGATAAGCGGAATGTTGTGCATACGTGCGATGTTCTCATACCACTTCGTCATGCAGTTGCAGATGTTGTTGCAGCAAAGGACGAAATCCGGCTGCGGGATCTGCATCTGGCGGATCGGGGAAATAGCAGCCAGGCGGCGCTCCTTCTCCGGGCCGTCCGGAAGGGCATTGATCTCATTTAAGTCATCGAGAACCATGTACGGGCTCTGGGTCTTCGGGTCTTTTTTCGGCTTTCCGGTTGCCTCGTCGATGATGACCTTTCCGTCAGCATCCTTTAACGGCTTTCCGGTGTTCGGGTCGATGATGTATTCGCCTGTCTCCGGGTCAAACTTGCGGGCGCCGCGCTTTCCTGCCGCATAGGCAAGGCTGATGCGGGCATAACCGCAGATATCGTTGTCATAACCGAGATCCTCGGCCGCCTGACAGAGCAGCTCACCGTAGTGGTTTGCAGCGATACCGGCTGCCTGGTTCTCCGGGTACATTACATTAAGGTCAAACGCCGCAGCGAGCTCGCAGGGGAATTTGGATGAAGACCATCCGACTAACTCTCCTCTCGCCTTGGCCTCACGCGCTTCCTTATGGACGTCATCGACAACCTTACGCAGGGCGAGAACGCCAGGACTAACTTGTTTTGCCATAATTTTCATCCTCCATTTTTAGAAATTTATTTCTGACGGCTGGCACCCTGCCATGCAAACAGGGCGGCGCCAAGCGCGCCGTTATACTGAGTCAGCGGGGACGTCTGGATCGGGCAGCCAAGCTCTTCCTCAAGCGCTTTTACAACGCCTGTGTTCTGAGCCACGCCGCCGGTCATGACGACCTCCGGCACAACGCCGACGCGGTGGGCTAATCCCGTCACGCGGTGAGCCACCGAATGGTGGATGCCGTTGATAATATCGCATTTATCGGTTCCCTGGGCAAGCTGGCTGATAACCTCGCTCTCCGCGAAAACCGTACAGGTGGAGCTGATGGCCACATTCTTCTTGGACATGCCGCCGAGACGGCCGAGATCCTTTACTTCCACCTCCAGGACGCGTGCCATGACGTCTAAGAACCGCCCGGTTCCGGCCGCACACTTGTCGTTCATCTGGAAATTCACCATGGCGCCGTTTTCAATATGAAGCACCTTTACGTCCTGGCCGCCGATGTCGATGACCGTATGGACGTTGGGAAACAGGAAATAAGCCCCGCGGGCATGGCAGGAAAGTTCGCTCATCTGCTTGTCTGCAATTCCCATTAAGGAATTGCGGCCGTAGCCGGTCGCCAGGGTGTATGCCATCTGGTCCCTCGTCATACCTGCATTTTCGAGTACCAGGTCGATGGCACGCTGCGGGCCGCTGGTGCCCGCCCCGACATCAATCAGGGATTTGGCGATAATCTCCGTTCCGTCCTTTAAGATTATGCACTTGGACGCTGTGGAGCCAACGTCAATTCCCAATGTATAAATCGCGCTCATACTAACCTCCGGTTTTTCGTCAAACATCGTTTTTTATCTATCAAAGTATAGCACACGGGCCATGCTTCCGCAAGCGTTTCGGCAAATTTCAGATGGATGCCCGCCATGCATTTGGCAGATAAAACAGATATATCCAGACCGGGGATTTTCCCCGGCCTGGACGTCAGGTCAGAATTACGCTTTTTTAAAGGTATCCCACTCGCGGATTGCACGCGGCGTTACCATCTGATGGAACGGGCAGATGGTTTCCGGATTCTGGTAAACAGCCTCCGTGAATGCCTGGATGTACGGACGAAGCTCGTTCATATCGACGATCTCGTCTGCCATGCCCATGATCGTGCAGTATTTCGGACGGGATTTCTCTGTGTACATGTTGATCATGTCGTTCATCTTGTCGATGATCGGCTGAAGCTCCTCGCCTGCCTTCTTTGCCTTTACAAGCTTTCTGGAGTACATGGCGTTTGCAGCCGTCTCGCCCGGCATTACATAGTACTCGCTTGCGCCTGTTGCAAGGGAGAATGCGTTGGTGTTGTTGCCCTGCGGGCCGCCGAGTACATAGTGGGCTGCGGCGCTGGCCTTGCGGAGCGTGATCTCCAGAGACGGAAGCTTGGAGTTCTCGATGGAGTAAATGAGGGACTGGCCAAGTCCAAGGAGCTCTGCCTTCTCTGCATCGTCGCCGACGTCGATACCCGTCGTATCCTGAAGCCAGATAAGCGGGATGCGGTCGCGTGCACAGAGGGTTACGAACTCGTTCATCTTAATTAAGCCCTGACGGTACAGCTTGCCGCCGATGCCGACGGAATTCTGCTTGTACTCCGGATAGTTCATCAAGAGTCCCTGTACGTTTGCGATGACGCCGACTAAAAGACCGTTGACCTTTGCAAGGCCTGTCACCATCTCCGGGCCGTAGCCTTTCTTGTACTCGGAGAACTCAGAGCCGTCGAAGAGACGTGCGATGACGTCATAGACATCATACGGGCGCTTCTGGTTCATCGGGATGATGCTGTACAGGTCGTCTGCGGAGAATCTCGGGTGCTTCGGCTCGTCTACGCGGAAGAACTCCAGGTTGTATGCCGGAAGGTAGCTGATGTATTTCTTGATTCCGTCGATTACGCCGTAGTCGTTCTCATAAACCTCACGGAAGAAGCCTGTCTCGTCATAGTGGATCGGTACGGAGCCCGGTGCCGGAACATGCTGTTTGCTGTTCTCGATCTGGGCTGCGATGATCTGCTCTGCGCTCTCCTCGTCGATGTAGCCCTTCGGGTTCATACCGGAAAGGATGCCTGCGCCGCCGACTGCCATGTTGGCCTGGCTGTGTGCGATCAGGATGGTCGGGGAGATGCTGTGGTATCCGCCGCCGGCCGGGTTCGTTCCGTAGATGCCTACGATAACCGGAACGCCGAGCTGGTTCAATTCAGCATTGCGGAAGAACGGGGTACCGCCGCCTCTTCTGTTTGGATATACCTTGTCCTGGTTCGGGAACTCAACGCCGGAGCAGTTTAAAAGGTACACAAGCGGAAGGTGCATCATCTTTGCAGTATCGGAAGCGCGGAGCAGGTTCTCTGCCTGGCCCGGCACCCATGCGCCTGCCATCTTCTTGTTGTCGGAAGCGATGATGTACACCCATTTTCCATTGACACGGCCGAGGCCGTTGATGATGTTGGTGGTTCCAAACTTGTTGTTCTGCGGATTGTAAAGGCTGTTGAGCGGGCACCAGGTTCCCTCGTCAATCAGGGCGTTGATACGCTGCATGGCGGATAACTGTCCGCGCTCGTTTAACTTTTCTTCGCTGGTAATACCGGCAGCCAGAGCCTTTTCGATGGACTCATGGATATCTTTTTCAACGGCTTTGATCTCCTGCTCGTTCTCCGGGTTCGGGTTTACCAGCTCTTTGCCGATGACCGGCATGTTCTGGAAATATCCAGGCATGGAATAGTAGCCCATTTTTTCTTCCTCCTCTAAATACATGTGAGCCGTCCGGAACGGGGAGTTTCTCCCCGCCCGGCGGCCTTGGGTTTTTACTTCGTGAAGCCGCAGTCTGCGGCGTCATGGTTTAGTTTGCCGGCTCTTCCTTCGGAACCTGAATGAAGGCCTGACCCGGGTCGATCTCTTCGCGGATCATGCGGATAACTTCCGGATCCGGCGGAGCTAACTTCTCAGCTCTCGATACGTCGAGGTCGAAGCCGGTGTTCTCCTGTACTTCCTCAGGAGTCGTCGTCTCATAGTAGCCGGCCAGGTACATTCTCTTGGTCTCGTCGTCGAATTTCAGGATACCAAGGTCGGTAACGACTGCCTGCGGGCCGCGGTTGCCCGGAAGGCCGAGTTTCTCACGTCCGCCAGGGCCATCGATCCAGCCGGGGCTTGTAACGTAGTCGATCTTCTGCATGAATCTTCTCTTCTCATGCTGGATCATGATGATGGTGTTTGCAAAGGTTGCGATTCCGTTTGCACCGCCGGAGCCTGTGAAACGTGTCTTCGGGTTGTGGTAGTCACCGATACAGGTGGAGTTTACGTTTCCGTAGGGGTCGATCTGAGCGCCGCCGATGAAAGCGATCAGGCGGTCGTTGTCATGAAGCCACTCGTTTGCCTCGAAACCGATGAAACGTACATTCGGCCACTGAACGCCGCAGTGAGCCATGAAGCGCAGGTCGCCTACGGAGCGCGGTACCTCAATCGGGGAGCAGTCCATAAGTCCGCTCTCTACGATCAGGTTGCACTTCGGTGCGAATAATCTCTTTGCAACGGATGCGCCGATTAACGGAAGTCCCGTTCCTACGATTGCGATCTGTCCGTCGTGAATGCATTTTGCAAGCGTAATTGCCTGCATCTCTTTATTTGTATATTTTGTATAATCAGCCATAATTAGTCCTCCTTGCTGGCATCTGCCGCATATCCGAAGCCCGGTGTTACCTTTAAGTTGATAAGACGGGTTGCGCCAAGTTTGTTGAGATATTCATCCTGATCCTTAACGCCGTAAACATAGTCGTTTAAGAATACATGGAAGTCTTCCTCAGTCTTGCTGGCTGCGCCGTATGCCTTTAAGAATGCGTTGTCATAGTCATAGTAGCCGTAGCACTGAGTCGGATGAGCGCCGTACGGTACATGGCAGACTGCGCTTACGCAGAAGCACGGAATCTTGGTGACGGTCGGGTCTTTCCGGATTTCTTCATTGCTGATGAGCTCTTCGCAGGTGATGATGACTTTCTTTGCAGCAACTGCGATGTCTACATCGTGGAACTCATCGCCGATGATGATGGCAGTTCCGTCCGGGGATGCCTTCTGAACATGGATGATGGCCGTATCCAGCTTCGGAACCGGAAGGGCAACTACCTTCTCGCCCGGGTTGAAGGGGTTCTCAACATATACGAACTTGTCCTCGGTAAGGCCCGGGATCGTCTTTCTTACTTCCTTGCTGATTCCCCACTCGTCTACCAGGCCGGAACCCATCATCAGGCGCACCGGAAGGTACGGAAGGCCGAGGGAAGCCGCATGCAGCATCAGCATGATGGCATCCTGGGAGTAATCCTCATAGATCAGCTCGCCGCTCTCGATTTTTTTGCGGAACCGGCGGGATACGTTCGTTACGCCGGAGTCTGCCGTATAGCAGTTGATGTAAGCTTTTACGCGGTTCTCGCCGATCAGCATATCCCAGTCGGAACCTGCCGGGCCGGCCCATGCGATGAAGTCCTTCTTACCCTGGCGCAGGATCTCACGGACAGCAGCCATGGGCTTTTTGTTTGTGGTAAAGCCGCCGAAGGAGATCTGGTCGCCGTCTTCCACGTATTTCGCTATTGCTTCCTGTAATGTACACACTTTATTACTCACAATAAAGCCTCCTTTATATAGATAATATAAATGAATCGTTGGTATGTATGGGAGTGAGCCGAAGCTCACTTCCTACTTGAACATGAGCATGAAAAATCCTGCTGCTACGGCGGAGCCGATAACGCCGGCTACGTTCGGGCCCATGGCGTGCATGAGCAGGAAGTTGGTCGGGTTTTCCTGGGAGCCAACCTTCTGGGAAACGCGGGCAGCCATCGGAACTGCGGATACACCTGCCGAACCGATTAACGGATTGATCTTTCCGCCGGTTACAAGATACAGAAGCTTTCCAAGAAGAACACCGCCTACCGTGGAGAAGCAGAATGCTGCAAGTCCCATAACAATAATGGCGATGGTCTGCGGACGAAGGAAGATCTCTCCGTTTGCAGTGGCTCCGACAGTCGTTCCGAGCATGATCGTTACGATGTTGCAGAGGGAGTTCTGCGCCGTATCGGAAAGTCTTGCCGTCACTCCGGATTCACGGAGCAGGTTTCCAAGCATCAGCATGCCGAGAAGCGGTGCTACGGACGGGAGCAGCAGGGAGCAGAACAGAACCACGAATACCGGGAAAATGATCTTCTCAGCCTTGCTGACCTTACGGAGCTGCTTCATGACAACCTGGCGCTCTTTCTTCGTCGTGAGGAGCTTCATGATCGGCGGCTGGATTAACGGGATCAGCGCCATGTAGGAGTACGCTGCCACGGCAATCGGCGCCACCAGATCGGGAGCCAGGTTGTTTGCGATGTAAATCGCGGTCGGGCCGTCAGCGCCGCCGATGATACCGATGGCAGCCGCCTCACCCGGGGTAAAGAGCCCTGTTGCGAGGGCAAACATAAATGCAACGTAGATACCGAACTGAGCAGCCGCTCCAAGAAGAAGGCTGATCGGGTTCGCAATCAACGGGCCGAAATCCGTCATGGCGCCGACGGCCATGAAGATCAGGCACGGGAACAGGCTGGACTTTACGCCGCCGTAAATAATCCGCAGAACGCCGGCCGTGTACCACGGCTCGGACTCTTTCATCAGGTCTGCGAGCGGCAGGTTCGCAAGGAACATACCGAAAGCAATCGGGAGCAGCAGAAGCGGTTCAAACTGCTTATGGATTGCCAGATATAATAAAATGAAGGAAATGAGGAGCATGACGGCCTGCTGCCAGGTCAGTGCGGCAAAGCCTGACTGGGCCAACAGCTCTCCAAAGACAGAAATTATATTCACGCGGCACCTCCTAGTTTAAGGTAACCAGGACAGCACCCGTCTCTACGGTATCTCCGCTGTTTACATTGACAGACGCTACGGTTCCGTCAGCGGGCGCTACAATTTCGGTTTCCATCTTCATTGCTTCCATGATAACAACCGGCTGGCCGTATTTTACTGCATCGCCGACCTTAACTCTGATATCAAGGATCTTGCCGGGCATCGGAGCTTCCACGCTCTGTCCGCCTGCTGCTGCCGGTGCAGGTGCTGCTGCCGGTGCGGGAGCGGGTGCCGGGGCCGGTGCAGGAGCCGGGGCTGGTGCGGGAGCAGGTGCCGGGGCCGGTGCTGCTGCCGGAGTCGGAGCAATGATCGGAGCCGGTGCGCTTACGGAAGCGCCTCTGTCAAGCGGTTTGTAGCCGTCTACTCTTTCGATCTCCACTTCATATCTCTTTCCATTTAATGTAGCAACGTATTTCATAGTTCTGATACATCCTTTCCTTCTCTTTTTAAATTTTGTTCTGCAAGGTTACAGTTCTTTGATGCTTACCACTCGAATCTCTTCGCCTGACAGGCGTGCTTCCTCACTGATCGCCGCGAGAAGCACTGCATAGGATTCCTCGTCAATTCCCGGATCCGGAGCCGGCGTCACGACAGCCGCCTTCGGAGCCTCCGGCTTAATAATCATTCCAAGGATTTTGGATATGATGATGATCGCCAGCGCCAGTGCCACAAGAGCCGCGAATACAACACAAAGCCCAAGGATAGAAATTGAGACGGAATCTAAAAACGTCACTTCCTGACCAACCCACATATACTCACCGCACCTCCTTCATTTTTCTTCCCTTTTCAGGTCAGTTATATTCCATATTGTGGAATGCATTCCATTCTGTTGAAAACATAGAAAGGTTACTATAATTCTTACAGTATCCCCTCACCATGTTAAGCCAGCTTCGTATATCCACAAAAATAGACCCTTATAATATTTTCCTTCTTCTCACTGGATAATGATATCTTTATCATAATGTCATTTCCTCTGAATCTAAAAGCTAAAATACCATAAAAGTCTTCTCCTGACTGTTCCTATGCACTTTACACAATATTGATAGAAACAGTATATCAGTTCCACCCAAAAATGTCAACAAAGGCTGACAAAATTATGACAAAAATTGTTTCTTTCCGCGGCCCGCCCGGCGCTCTTTTCCATGGGTGTTTCTCCGCTATTTAAAAAGGAAAGGGAGAACCCCGTTTTGGAATTCTCCCTCTCCTGTCCTGTTACTGAAGCTGCTCTATGCCTGCTTCGGCTGCCGTCACGGCCGTCTCCTGGGCATTCTGGGCTGCCTGCTTTCTTGCTACAACCACAAGCCTGGTGTTCGTCTTGCTGTCGGCGCACGTCTCAAGGGTAATCAGCTTATCCCCATATGCCGCCGTTACGCCGGTGTCATAGAGGGAGCTTGCCTTTACGTTCTCCACATAATAGTCGAACTGTGCCTTGTTCATATCGCCTACATACTGGTACCACTTGAACACACCCTCGGCCTCTTCCGGATAAACCGGGGCAAAGAAGACAGCCATAACCTCATAGCTGCCGTCCTCATCATAGAGGCTCTTGAAGTCGATGTACGGGTTCTTCGCGCGGAAGGACGGGTACTGGTAGTTCCAGATATAGCCGAACTGAAGGACGCCATTCATGTTGTGTCCATGGATCAGCACATTCATGTCCCCGGCATCGCAGCCCTCACCGATGAACGGGATGCCTACCGCGTCGGACTGACGGCTGAAGTTATGATGCAGATAGTAGTCATAGGGGGATACGGTCTTCATAACCGGGTATCCGAAACCGGTTCCCGGCACGGTGAGCCAGCCCCTGAGGTCACTGTTCTGCTCATAATAGCTCTGAAGCTGCGGAATGATTTCCTTTGTTTCATCCACGGTTACAACCGTATTTTCCTGATCCTCTTCGGCCGTGTAAGTCATGCCCGGCCCGAACTGCTCGTCGCCCATGTTGGGCAGGCGGTTGATCTCCGGATGCGGAGGATCAGAGGATTCTTCGGCCGGCGGTGTGGGAACCTGCGCCGTAGGCGTCGAGGTGCCGCTGCCATGGGACGGCCTCCCGCCGTTTCCGCTGCTTCCGCCGCCTCCGTTATCGTCGTCAGAATCACCAGAGTCTCCTCCCTGAGGCCTGTCCGGCTCATCTGTTCCCGGCTTGTCAGGATCTGGATCTGGTTCTTCCGTTCCTGGCTTGTCGGGATCGGGATCCGGCTCCTCTGTTCCTGGCTTGTCAGGATCTGGATCCGGCTCTTCTGTTCCCGGCTTGTCAGGATCTGGATCCGGCTCTTCTGTTCCTGGCTTGTCAGGATCGGGATCCGGCTCCTCTGTTCCTGGCTTGTCAGGGTCTGGGTCTTCTCCGCCTTCTTCCGTCACCGCATCCCATACAAGGACAAACGGCGAGAAGCCGCCGGAGCCGACCTGGAAGCTGATGCCGGAATCTGCTGTCTCAACAGATACCGTTTCAATTTCGGCGCCTGCAATGTCTGCCGGGTCAAAACCTGTGTTGCCTCCGTCAGACGTGCTGTCGCGGTGGAGCCCTTTAAAGTGCAGAAGCTTAAATTCCGTATTGGAATCCGTCCCCTCCGGGTATGCCCAGTAAATTGTCACCGGCTGCGAAGCCGTGATCCAGACATTTCCGTCGTTGGCGTCCACGAGATCCAGATATTTTAACTCGTAATTTCGCTCTGCGTTCATGGCCGGCAGTCCCAGGTGGCTGTCGGAAGCAGCCTTTAACGGCTGGATCCGCTCTTTTCCGTCTGACGTAATGATATCGTCAAACAGAAGGCTTGGTCTTGCGCCGTCTTTCAGCTCAATTCCCTTGTCGTTGATCGTATAAGTCGTTCCTGCCGGGGCCCATACGGCTGCCGTTCCGGATTCCAGCCCTGTCTGCGGCTTGTCCGTCAGAACGTCTGTCACAGTCTTGCCTGCGTCTGTGTTCTCAACGGCACGCACTGTCAGAACTGCCGGTTCCGTCGTCACCGTGTAGGAAGCGCCGGCTTCATCTTCGGCTGCCACATAGAAGGAGAAGGCATTTTCATGTTCCCCGGCATAAAGCTCTGCCGAGTAGGTTGCAAATAACTCCTGTTCTTCCTGCGGGTCGAAAGCATCGTTTCCAATGGTTTCTCCTGTTTCAGGATTCGTGTAAACCATTCTTGCCGGTTCGGCTTCCCCGACCGTTTCCAGCCGGTAAGTGTTTTCGCCGGCACTTACGGCTTTCCATTCCGCACCCGTATCTGCGTTGCGAAGGGTCAGCTCCTCCGGATTTTCAATACCTGTGATCTCAAATACCGGCTCCGGGATTCCGTTTCCGGATACTGCCCGGCTTACGGACATTGCCCGGCCTGCGGCGTTATGAGTAACGCCTTCGTAGCCGTCACCGCCCACGTAAATCGTCATGTCCACCGGCTTAATATGGATGTTCTCCATCTTCATCCAGCGGAGATTGTCTTTCGTGAGCATTTCATTCTGCTTCACATCATACTGAATGTTGGACGTATCGCCGTCATAGTAGGCATAATATACGTTCCTGGCGGCATCCTGAAGCTTGACCATATGGAGCCCGTCATCTTCAATGGAAACCGTCGATGCAAAGGAACGGTAATTCGCCGGGATCACGAGACATCCGTCCTCGCCTGCAAGAGCATCGACGCCGCCGTCAAGAAGCAGGTTCACAGGATTTTCCTGATCTTCCGTCAGCGTGTCCTCGGTGCCGAACTCTGCAAATCTGCCGTTCAGGATCGCGTCGGTGACGGATTCGCCGCCATCTTTTATCATCCTGTCGACGGCGAATTTTGTGCCGTCGGCGTAGGCTTCGATGTGGGTGCCGTCGGTGATGGTGAGGGAATGTACTGTACAGTCTTCACCTGCACCGATGGCAGCCGCGCCGTAACCGCCGACTGCTTTTACCTCTGCATTGCCGGTAATTGAGATACTCTTCGCATCGTCATTATAGCCGGCTCCGATTCCGGCTCCTCCAGCACCGCCAATGGCAACGACTTTCGCATTGTCTCCGATGGAAACAGCCGTCCTTGCGAGAGGGGCAAAAGCCATGTACCCGCTTCCGATACCAGCTCCATTTGCTTCACTGGCTGCATATACATCTGCATTTCCGTCAATCGTAATGTTGATTTCCGGGTTGCCAAGAGCGGAAGAGGGTCGCATCACAAGTGCACCGCCGATTCCGGCACCGCCACCGCCGCCATTTGCAGTGACCCTACTGTCTCCGCTGATATGAATGTTCCAATCCAGCCAGTTGATCTGTCCGGCGCCGATGGCTGCCCCGGCAAGTATCAGAGTGCTTTCACCATTTTCCGGCATTTCTGTTCTGGCATCCACAACGGCTTCACCGTCAATCACAATCTGATATGGTTTTCCATTGTCACGCGGCATCACAGTAGCGTACATACCTCCGCCTCCAATGGCTGCGGAATACATATCCACATACGCCGTCACTTCTGCATCACCAGTGATGTGAATGATTCCTCCGTCCGGGTTCCCGCTTCTTCCTGCGCCGATGGCCGCTTTTGTAGCTCCCTTCTTACTTGGACTGGGATCCCCCTTCACCGAAACATCGACGATTCCGCCAGATATTTCTATGGTTTCCAGGAGCCCGTCATTCGAATAGGTGCCGCCTCCGCCTACGCCAATGCCGGCGCCGGTTCCTTTTCCACCGATTACAGCCTCAACGCAGACCTCAAGATTTCCTCCATGGACTGCAAGGCTCCCGCTGTTTCCAACGACCCCTTTGACTTCTCCGCCGCCGCCGATTCCGGCGCCGGTTCCGTACTGCTCAATTGAAATATTTCCGTTTTCAATTGTGATGGCGCCAGGCGTCTGCCCTGCATTTCCTCCAATGGAAGCTCCGCTGGCCTCAAAGTCCGTGCTGTCCGGTCTGCCGTTCTGTATCCCAAGGCTTCCGTCCCCGACTACCGTAAGTGCTGCATTCGGCGCCACATGGACAACGGCCTTGTCGCCGCCGGCGTTTTCCAACGTGTTTTCCCCGTCAAGGGTCAGTTCCACATGGCCGCCTGCAATGTCGATCAGGGAATAGGCCTTATCTGCCTCCAGAACTTCCGAAGAAATGGAAAGGCCCGAAATTGTGACCTTCAGCGGACTTTCTTCGCTTCCGCCCCGCAGTGTGATATGGTTTTCCGTGCTTTCTCCTGAAATGACAATTCCTTCCTCCGGAACTGCCCCCAGAACTTCCTCGCCGGCTGACACTTTATTGTTTTCAATGACAATATTTCCCTCAGCGATGGAAACGCTCATGACCGCATCTGACGAGCTTGCCGTCCTATCCGGTTCTTTTGCGTCCGAATTGGAGCCGCTGGCAACACGCACCGCCGCCCCCATGCCATTTGCATCTTTCACCGGGATCTGGACGAGTCCCCCGATATCCGTATCCGCCAGGGAAACCATAACATTGTTCAGCATGAGCGCCGCCGTCAGAATCCCTATGAATACGCGTTTCGCTTTTCGCCTCATAGCTTTTCCTCCTAAATCATAACTTCCCGGTAACTTTTCGTCTCTCCATATTCCGGGATCCTTTTTCTAAATCACCCCTGTCTTTTTTCTCCGAGGCTGTCCTGTTTTTCCAGCCTCTCTTCTTCATGGCCCGCCTGAAACATTTCGTAAAAACGGTTTTCTGCCTCCCGGCGTGCCGTCACGGCCTCCCCATAGGTCAGAAACGTCCCCAGATGGTAAACTTTTCCGCCGATGCCGATGGCCGCTCTCCAGCGGTCCCGCCCTTTGCGATATACGCCCCGGTGCCCGCTGGTATTGTTTGTGTACGTCTTCCGGTTTGCGATCCGCTCCGCACTCAGCCCGCCCGCAGGACGGATGGGCTTTTCCTTCTGAAGACAGCCGCAGCTTTTTGCTGCTCCCGTCCGAAGCTGGATGCCGCGGCAGACGGCAAGATTTCCGCAGTCACAGCGGCAGAGCCAATACTGCTCTTTGTCATCCTGGGCTGAGATCAGGCAGACGGCTGTCAGACGGCCGAACCGCATACCTCTCAAGTCGTTTCCCTTCCCCTGCCGAACCTCTTTCCGATAGCAGCCGCAGCTCTTGGTGTGGCCGTTTTTCAAATGAGACTCCTCGACAATTTTCTCGTTTCCGCAAATACAGTTGCAGACCCAGTACCGGTGCCGGCTATCTCCTTTTTCGGCTCTTTTGACTACGGTCAGATATCCGAATGTCCTGCCTGTCAAATCCTGTTTCATAGCTGCACATACAGCAATGACATAATGTGTATTATGAGATGTTGACTGCTTTTAAGGCCTGAAAAACCGCCCCCCGCCAGACGGCAAAGGCCTGGAATTTCCAATTTTTTCCAGCTTTTCTATTGAAGTTTCCTTGTTCCTGTGCTATTTTTAATAGGAAAGGAGGGAAAGCAGATGCATGACATAATACACATTATGCCGTGTATATGTGTCTTTCCCTTGTGCTTATCCGTATCACATCTTCAAAGAAAAAAACATCCTGCTCCCACACGCTGCCGTATGGGAAATCAGGATGTTTTTCCTATGTTCCAAAACTCCGGAACGCCAATCGGGCCAGGCATTTTGTTGACACCGATCTCTTCTTATATTAAAATGGTGTTGGGGTCAAAAGGATTTTTAGCCCCTTTGATACTGGATTGTTCCGCACTTCGTGCTCCCGGTATCTTACATAAACCATAAGAAAATAAAGGGGAGAAGGTACGATTATGAGGGAAATCAAACGCGTGACCCTGATCGGCCTCGGGGCCATGGGCGTTTTCTTTGCGCCGCGGCTTTCCGGGTATCTGGGGGAAAATTTTAAGATTATGGCAGATGGGAAGCGGAAGGATCGCCTGGAACAGAAAGGCGTTACCGTAAACGGTACCAATTACCGTTTTCCGATCATCACGCCGGAAGCCGACTGCGGGCCGGCTGATTTAGTTATCATCGCCGTCAAAGGCTACGATCTGGAACAGGCCATTCGGGACATCAAAAATCAGGTAGGCAAGGACACCATCATCCTCTCCGTCTTAAACGGCGTTGACAGTGAAAAACAGGTGGCCGCCGTCTACGGCGAAGACCACCTGCTCTATTCTTATATGCGGATCAGCATCGTCATGCGGGACGGAAAAACGGAATTCGATCCCAAAAAGGGCCTGATCCACTTCGGCGACCTGAAAAATGATCCCGAAAACCTCTCGGAAAACGTCCTGGCCGTCAAAAATTTATTTGATGCCTGCGATATTGACTATAAAATTGATCCCGACATGCTGCGCGGGATCTGGTTTAAATTCATGTGCAACGTCGGCGAAAACATGACATGTGCCATGCTCCAGGTGCCCTTCGGCGCGTTCCAGAAAAGCGAGCATGCCAACTTCTTCCGCCGCGCCGCCATGTGGGAGGTGATCCGCGTTGCCAACAAACTGGGCATTGCCCTGGATCAGTCCGACATCGACCGCCAGGAGCACACGCTCTCCCGGATCCCTTACGGGAACAAGCCCTCAACGCTCCAGGATCTCGAGGCCGGAAAGCGCACCGAAGTCGACATGTTCGCCGGCACCGTGGTGGAGCTTGGAAAATCCCTGGGAGTGGAAACGCCGGTCTGCGAGTGCTTTCTCCATGGGATCCATTTAATCGAAGAGAGATTGTTCGGCGGGATTTAACTCCCGCCGTTTTCTTTTCCGCTCTCCTCCCACAAAATCAAATTACTCCACCGAACCGCATCCATCGAATCCTCCGGGATCACATACGCCCGGTCTTCGTCTTCCTGCGACGGAAGCATGTACTCGCTGCTGTATGCATAATACATCCACCGCTCATCTAACACCGTCACGCCCATGCCCGTCTCCATCTGCCAGTGGAGCGAATCCCCGTCACCGTCGCCGGCCGTATAAACCATCGTTCCGTCACAGAGGTTGTCCACATAAACGGCTTCTTTGGATATAAAAGCAAAGCTCCCCTCCGGCTTTTCCTCATAATACTGGTAGCCGGTGACGCCATGGCCATTCATGCGCCCGTCTGACCAGAGCCCGTCCGCATACGTGAACCGCGGCTCATCAAGCACCACCGCCTGCACTGCCAGGCATTCGCCATCCGGCTTTCCCGCCATAAACTCCCCGAAAAATGCCGTATTGTAGCGGGTCAGTACGAGCCCGTACCCCAGAAGCTCCCCGTCCACGGGCCGCATCCGCCATATCACATCTCCCTGGGCCGTCGTCTCCCGGTAAAACAGATACCGCTCGCCGGAAAGCGTCTCCTCGGAGAGCGTCCGGAACTCCTCCTGGCTGCCGTTTAAAAGTCCGGCTGCCGCCTCCATATCTTTCTCTTCCATGGCCTCATAAAGCGACTTGCAAAGCTTCGCCTCCGCCTCCGAGACGGGAAGTTCCGGCTGTGACGGCCGGAGCACCTCTGCCGTCTCCTCTGCGGCCGGCGTCTCCGTCTCCGACGCTGTGTTCCCGCAGGCCGAGAGAAAAAATGCCGCCATGATCAACATCAGAAAATACTTCATTCCTTCCCCTCTTTCCATGCTTTAAGAAGAAGTGACGCGCCTTCCCGTATCGTTTCCTCTTCCAGGTTTGCGTACCCCAAAAGCACCGTCCCTGGATACCGCTCATGCTCCGGATGTATGAAGAAGCCGGAAAGCCCATACACGCGGACGCCAGCCGCAGCCGCCGTCTCCAAAAGTTCCTTCTCGCTCCGCCCTGTCCGGCTTGCAAGCAGCACATGGAGCCCCGCAAACTCCCCGCGGATCTCAAACTCCGGCTCCAGAGCCTTAAGCGCCGCAAGCAGCGCGTCATGTTTTCCCTTATAAATCTCCCGCATCCGGTTCAAATGCCGCTCAAAATACCCGCCGGAAAGGAAACGGCAGAGAATCCGCTGATCCACCCGGGAAACCGTAGACGAATAAAACCACGCCTTCTCCCGGTACCGGGAAAGGAGCCGCTCCGGCAGCACCAGATAGCCGATACGGATGGCCGGCGCAATGGACTTGGAAAAAGTGCCCATGTAGATCACAAGCCCCTTCCTGTCCATGCCCTGAAGCGCCGGGATCGGCTTTCCCTTATAGCGGAACTCGCTGTCGTAGTCGTCCTCGATCAGATAGCGCCCCTCTTTTTCCTCTGCCCAGGAGAGAAGCTCCTGGCGCCGCTTCACCGGCATGACAATCCCCATGGGAAACTGATGGGACGGCATCGTATAGGCTACGGTCACGGGCAGGCGTGAAAGCGCCTCTGCCATGAGCCCGCTTTTGTCCATCTCCACCGGGTACACCGGATGTCCCATGCCGCTGAACACGCGGTAGGCCTGGTTGTAGGTGGGGTTTTCCATGGCAATCCCCGCGTCCCGCCCGAGAAGCTGGGAAAGCAGCATCAAAAGATACTCGTTCCCCGCCCCCACGACAATCTGCTCCGGCAGGCAGTGGACGCCGCGGGCCGCATGGAGGTACTCAGCGATTGCCGTCCGAAGTTCCAGATCGCCCTGGGGCTCGCCCTTTAAGAAAAGCTCCTGTTCCTCCCGCCTCAAAGCTGCGCGGCTGATCTTTCGCCAGGTGGAAAACGGAAACCCCGTCAGGTCGATGCCGCGGGGTGAAAAATCCACGGCATATTCTGCCTTCTTCTCCTGCCCTGCGGCTTTCTCAGGCTTTTCCCCATGGCGGACAGGCGCCTCGGCAAGCGGCGGAAAAATCCCCTCCAGGCTGGCGGCAAAATACCCCTTCCGCGGAATGGCCTCGAGATACCCCTCGGACACAAGCTGTTCATAGGCAAGCTGCGTCGTGCTGCGGCTTACTTTCAGGCTCTCCGCAAGCTGGCGCGTGGACGGAAGCTGCCTGGCGGGGCGGATGCCGCCTGTACGGATCTCTTCCTTAATATAATGATAAATCTGCTCGTATAACGGCCGTTTGTCCTGGCTGTCCAGAGGGATCATTAACTCCATGCAAAAACTCCTTCTTTTCATGCAAGCATGATGCCGCTTGCCGGGCTTGTACAGCAAAAAGGGATGTCCACATAAAACTTCCCTGCGGGCATCCCTTCCCTTTCTCTTTGGCTATTTCGTGATCTTAAAGGAACTCTTTAAGGACACGATCCGGTTGTACACCGGTTTCCCTTCGGCGCTGTCCTTGCAGTCCACGCAGAAGAAACCGTTTCTCACAAACTGGAAGCTGTCGTATGCCTTTGCTTCCATAAGCGCCGGCTCCACATACGCCTCCACAACTTTTTTGGAGTTGGGGTTTAAGTTCAGCGTGCCGTCGGCATTTAACTTTCCCTTCTCCTCGTCCACGATATTTTCATACAGGCGGCACTCCACCTTGCCTGCCTCTGCGGCAGATACCCAGTGGATCGTCCCCTTGACCTTTCTTCCCGTAAAGCCGGAACCGCTCTTCGTCTCCGGATCATAGGTACAGTGGATCACGGTCACATTGCCGTTTTCATCCTTTTCAAAGCCTGTGCACGTCACAAAGTACGCGCTCATCAGGCGCACCTCATTGCCCGGGAACAGCCGGAAATATTTCTTCGGCGGCTCCTCCATGAAGTCCTCCCGCTCGATATAGAGCTCTCTGGAGAACGGCACGAGCCGCTCGCCAAGCTCCGGATTCTCCAGGTTGTTGGGCACCGGAAGCATCTCCGTCTGCCCTTCCGGATAATTGTCAATCACCAGCTTCACCGGATCGAGAATCGCCATCATCCTCGGCTTTTTAAGCTTCAAATCCTCGCGGATGCAGTATTCCAGCATCGCATAGTCCACAGAGCTGTTGGCCTTGGAAACGCCCACCAGATCCACGAAAAGTTTTAAGGATTCCGGCGTGTAGCCTCTTCTTCTCAGAGCGGCAATCGTAACAAGACGCGGATCATCCCAGCCGTCCACGATGCCGTCCTCGACGAGTTTCTTAATATACCGTTTTCCCGTCACCACGTTGGTGAGATAGAGCTTCGCAAACTCAATCTGGCGCGGCGGGTTCTCAAACTCACATTCTCTGACGACCCAGTCGTAAAGCGGCCTGTGATCCTCAAATTCCAGCGTACAGATGGAGTGGGTGATGTGCTCGACGGCATCCTCGATGGGATGGGCGAAATCGTACATCGGATAGATGCACCACTTGTCACCGGTGTTGTGGTGGGTCATATGGGCCACGCGGTAAATGACCGGGTCGCGCATGTTGATGTTGGGCGACGCCATGTCAATCTTCGCACGGAGCACCTTCTCCCCGTCCTTGTACATGCCGTTTTTCATGTTCT
This sequence comes from Eubacteriaceae bacterium Marseille-Q4139, assembly GCA_018223415.1. NCBI lineage: Bacteria > Bacillati > Bacillota > Clostridia > Eubacteriales > Eubacteriaceae > Eubacteriaceae bacterium Marseille-Q4139. The sequence continues at coordinate 379,519 of JAGTTQ010000001.1, forward strand.
CAAAAAGCTCCAGGTTCTCCTCGACACTGCGGTCGCGGTAGGGGCTGTTCTTTCCGGGCGTATTGAAATCGCCGCGGTACTCTCTGATTTCATCTGCGCTCAGATCGCAGACATAAGCCTTTCCCTTCTTAATCAGAAGGACGGCGCACTCGTACATGGTCTCAAAATAGTCGGAAGCAAAAAACAGCCTGTCCTCAAACTCGGCGCCAAGCCATTTCACGTCTTCAATAATGGAATGCACAAATTCCGTCTTTTCCTTCGTGGGGTTCGTATCGTCAAACCGCAGGTTGAACTTCCCGCCGTACTCTTTTGCAAGGCCGGAATTCAAAAGGATTGATTTTGCATGGCCAATGTGAAGGTAGCCGTTTGGCTCCGGTGGGAATCTCGTCTGGACATGGCTGTACACACCTTCTGCCAAATCCTTATCAATCTCCTGCTCAATGAAATTTTTGGAGACGGTTTCTTCTTTTTCTTCTGTTTCTACCGCCGGCTTCGTATTCTCTGCCATATCCATTCCTCCATTTCCCGTTTCTTAATGATTTATCTTATCACATTTTCCCCGATTGATAAAGTATTTTTCAAAATTTCTGTTTTTAGATATTGACATTTTTTTAACAATGGATGTATAGTATAGGCATGAAAAGAAAACACTTGAAAATATATGTGTGTGAGGCGGCAGACGGCAAAGATCCGTTTCCCGCCGGAAGGAGGACTTTATGGCAACAAGATGTGACAACCGGAAAATTGCCCTTGTGGGCACCGGCATGGTGGGGATGAGCTTTGCTTACTGTCTTTTAAACCAGGCAGCATGCGATGAGCTCGTCCTCATCGATCTGGATAAAAAGAGAGCCGAGGGCGAGGCCATGGACTTGAATCACGGCCTTGCCTTTGCGCCCGGGAACATGAAAATTTATGCAGGGGAATATTCCGACTGCGGCGATGCCGACATCGTCGTCATCTGTGCCGGCGTGGCCCAGAAGCCCGGCGAAACGCGGCTTGCCCTCTTAAAGCGGAACGCCGAGGTCTTCCGCTCCGTCGTCGGCTCCGTGACAGACTCCGGTTTCTCCGGAATCTTCTTAATTGCCACAAACCCGGTAGACATCATGGCCAGAATCACAAGGGAAATCTCCGGCTTCCCCAAAGAGCGCGTCATCGGAAGCGGAACAGCCTTAGACACAGCAAGGCTCCGCTACCTGCTCGGCGCCTATCTGGATGTGGATCCGCGGAACATCCATGCCTATGTCATGGGCGAACACGGCGACTCGGAGTTTGTCCCGTGGAGCCAGGCCCTTCTCGCCACGAAGCCGGTACTCCAGATCTGTGCGGAATCTGACGGCAGGCTCTCCGTCTCTGATCTGGAAAACATCTCCACCGAGGTGCGCGAAGCGGCCTACAAAATCATCGACGCCAAAAAAGCCACCTACTACGGCATCGGCATGGCCCTCACCAGGATTGTCCGCGCCATCCTGGGCGGCGAAAACAGTGTCCTTACGGTCTCTGCCTGCTTAAACGGCGAATACGGTCAGAAGGACGTCTATGTGGGAGTCCCCTGCATTTTAAACCAGAATGGTGTCTCCAGGATCCTCACCCTGGATCTTCCCGACGAAGAGATGGACAAACTCGGCAAATCCTGCGATACCCTGCGGAAATCCTTTGACGAACTCGGTTTATAGGTTTATAGTAGAGATAAGCTGCGGGCCCGGAGGCGGCCCGCAGAAACTACATAACGCGGAGGTATGAATCATGAGTACGAATTCCTTTGACCTGATGACCTTTGGCGAAATCATGCTGAGGCTTTCCCCGCCCCGCCATGCCCGCATCGTGGACGGCGACATTTTTGAAAAGCGCGCCGGCGGCGCAGAGTTGAACGTGGCTTCCGGTGTGGCCCTTTTAGGACTCCGCACCGGCATCATCTCCAAACTCCCCTTAAACGAGCTTGGAACCTTCATCAAAAACAGGATCCGTTTCGTCGGCGTATCCGACGACTATCTGATTTACGACGACTCACCTGAAGCAAGGCTGGGACTCTACTACTACGAGATGGGCGCCGCGCCGAGAAAGCCCACCATCGTCTATGACCGCCGTTCTTCCTCCGTCACCAGGATCCGGCTGGAGGAAATCCCCGAGGAGGTTTACTCCTCTGCCAGAATGTTCCACACCAGCGGCATCAGCCTGGCTCTCTGCGAAGGCATGAAAAACACGGCCATCGAACTGATCCGCCGCTTTAAAGAGCACGGCGCACTGATCTCCTTTGACGTCAACTACCGTGCGAACCTCTGGAGCGAAGAAGAAGCCAGGGAGACCATCAAAAAGATTCTTCCCATGGTGGACGTCCTGTTCGTGTCCGAGGAGACGAGCCGCCGCATGTTCCGGAAAACCGGCTGCCTCGAGGATATTTTAAAGAGCTATGCCGACGAGTACGGCGTAAAGATTGTTGCCGCCACCCAGCGTACCGTCATCAGCCCGAGAAAGCACTGCTTTACCTCGACGCTCTACGACGCCCAGAGCGGCCAGTTCTTCACAGAAGAGCCGTATAAGGATATCGACGTCATCGACCGGATCGGCTCCGGCGACGCCTATGTAGCCGGCGTCCTCTTCGGCCTCTTAAAGTACCAGGATCCGAGAAAAGCCATGGAATTCGGAAACGCCACCTCCAGCGTGAAAAACACGGTGCCCGGCGACCTTCCGTCCTCGGATTTCAAGGAAATCGACAGGATCATAAGAGAGCACCACTCCACCGGCCCTGTCAGCGAAATGAACCGGTAACAGAGTACATACGAAAGACATCCCCCGCACCTCTACGGCGTTTTGGGGGATGTCTTTTTATTCCAAAGATTTTCTGTTTTCATTCCCGCATATCCAAGAGCCAGCCCGATGAGAAGCCCGCCCAGGATATCCGTCGGGAAGTGGACGTAAAGATACATTCTGGAAAAGGCGATGAGAGCCGCCAGCACAAGCGCCGCACTGCCCCATTTCCGGTTTTTAAGCCAAAGGTAAAAGGAAACGGAAAAGCCTGCCATCGTATGTCCCGACGGGAAGGAAAAGTCCTCGGGCACCGGGATTAAAAGCTCCACCGCCGGATTCAGCCAGCAGGGCCTTGGCCGTGCAACGGCATTCTTTAAAATCAAATTCCCGACGATCAGGCAGCCAAGAAGGATAAGCAGCACGATGATCCCTTCTTTTCTCGTCCTTTTCCAAAACAGCAGGGCAATCCCCAGAAGGATCCAGAGCAAGCCCCCGTTCCCAGCCGCTGACAAGGCGCACATGACTGCGTCCAGAACGGGATTGTGAATCGTCTGAAGGAAATCCAGAATGGCAAATTCCATGTCCAAAAACCTCCGTTAAATGCTGATAACTCCAAAATATTTCAAAAGCTCTCCCACCAGGATCGCCGCCAGCATGACAGGCGCAATCCAGCGGAGCATGACCTGATAAAGGCGCTTTCTCTTAAACTCCCCGGAGCTTTCCACTTCTTCCTCCACAAAACGGCTCCCGATCACATGTCCCACAAATACGCACGTCCCGATGGCCGCAACCGGCATCAGCACCGAATTGGAGATGAAGTCAAAAAAGTCCAGAAACTGCATGCCAAGAAGCTTGATGCCGGAAAGAGGCCCATAGCCAAGGCAGGACGGGATCCCAAGCAGGAGAATGGCCGCCGTGGAAACGACCGTGGCCGCTTTCCGCCCCAGCTTTGCCTTATCCTGCACCATGGAAACCACCGTCTCCAAAAGGGAAATCGACGACGTCAGCGCCGCAAACAGCACCAGCAGGAAAAACGCCGTGCCGAACAGCCCGCCCATATTCATGGAGCCGAACACCTTCGGCAGCACGCCGAACATAAGCCCCGGCCCTGCCTGTCCGCGGATTAAAGACGCATCGCCGCCGTTAAATGCCACGACGGCCGGCACGATCATCAGACCGGCCAGGAACGCAATCCCCGTATCAAAAATCTCAATCTGCGCCACGGACTTTTCCAGATTGTCTTCCTTTTTCATATAAGAGCCGTAGGTAATCATGATGCCCATGGCTAAGGACATGGAATAAAAAAGCTGTCCCATGGCCGCCAGCACCGTCGTCACGGAGACATCCTTTAAATCCGGGAGCAGGTAATACTTTAACCCGTCCATGGAACCGGGAAGCGTCAGGCTGTACACAGCCACGCCGACAGATAGAAGGACAAGCACCGGCATCAAAAACCGGCTGGCTTTCTCAATCCCCTTTTCCACGCCGAACAGGACGACGGCCGCCGTCAACAGCACATAAATCAAAAACCAGAACATCGGCGCCTCAAAAAGGCCGCTTCCGCTTCCTGCGATGAAATCCCCGAAATAGGAATCTCCAGCCATGGCTGCCATGTTCCCGCGGGCAAATTCCGCAAAATATTTGATGACCCATCCGCCGATGACACAGTAGTACGGCGTGATAATGACGGGGATCAGCGCGGAAAGCCAGCCAAGGGCCGCAAACCGCTTATCGAGCTTCGCATACGCTTCAATACAAGAAAGCCTCGTCCTGCGCCCGAGGGCAATCTCCGTAATCATCAGCGTAAACCCGAAGGTAACTGCCAGCAGGATGTAGATAATCAGAAATGCTCCCCCGCCGTATTTTGCCGCCAGGTACGGGAACCGCCAGAGATTCCCGAGTCCGACCGCGGAGCCTGCTGCGGCCAGGACAAAGCCGATCCTGCTTGTAAAGCTGCTTCTCTCTTTCATCCAATGTTCTCCTTCTCTAAATGTCACGTTAAAAGTGTAAAGTAAAAAAGTGATAATTGGCCCCATTATACACGGGTTTGAGAGAAAAAGCAAATACTTTTTATGATTTTCCTGATTCTTCTGCCGGGCGGCCAAGCTCACAGAGCACCTGGGCCGTCGCATGGATGCCGTTGTAATAGCAGGAAAGCTTCATATTTTCATTGGGCGCATGGTTGTTTTCATCCGGATTTGCATAGGGGACGCTGACGACCGGAACGCCTAAAATATCTGTGAACACGTAGTTCGGAAGGCTGCCGCCCATGAGCGGCAGATTCACCGGCTCCGTGTTGTAGGCTTTCTTTATGCCCTCGCGGATCCGCACAACAAGCGGCAGAGACGGCTCCGTACAGGAAGCCTCCATGACGGAATACCCGCTTACAACAGCCGACGGCTCCATCTTCTCCACATGGCGCTTCACCTTCTCATACGTGTCCTTCCCCCGCATACCGGGCACAAGGCGGATATCCATCTTTACCACTGCATGACAGGGGATGATGGTCTTCGTGCCCTCTCCGCCGTAGCCGCTCGTCAGGCCGTTGATGGTGAGCGTCGGAAGGAACATCAGGTGGCGGTAAAACTCCAGCTTATCGTCAAATTTCAGCCTGTCCACGCCGTACAGCCTGCAAAGCTCCTCCGGCTCAAACTCCATGGCTTCCATCATTTCCTGCTGTGCCGGGGAAACCGGCGCAATGCCGTCATAAAAGCCGTCGATCAGCACCTTCCCGTCCGCGTCTGTCATGGACGATAAAAGCTTTACCATCTTCCAGGCCGCATTTTCAATGACGCCGCCCTTGTTCCCCGAATGGTTGTCGCTCTTTGCCGTCGTAATCCCGATCTCAAAGGACAGGATGCCGCGGTTTCCGTAGACAATCTGCGGCACCGTGTCGCTGTACATGCCGCCGTCGGAAACGTAAACCACATCGGCCGCCAGAAGTTCCCGGTTCTGCTCCACGATCCACGGAAGGCTCGGGCTCCCGCTCTCCTCCTCGCCGTCCAGGATAAATTTCACATGGACAGGGAGTTTTCCAAAGGTCTCCAGGCAGGAACGCACCGCCATCAGATGAGCCATGAACTGCCCCTTGTTGTCGGCAACGCCGCGCCCGTAGAGGACACCAAGCTTTTCCGTCGGGATAAAGGGAGGCGTATCCCATGCTTCCAGGGGCTCCGGCGGCTGGACGTCGTAATGGCCGTAAAACAGTACCGTCGGCGCGTCCTCCTTATCGGAGTGGAGCTCAGCAAAGACTGCCGGCTTTGTCGGCGAGTCCAAAAGCCTTGCCTCCATGCCCATGTCACGGAACATGGAGATTAAAAGGCTGCTGCATTCCTCCACGCCCCAGTTCTGTGCACTGACGCTTGGCTGGGACGCCACCCGGATGAGCTCCTGCTTATGCACATCCGCCATGCTGTCGATATAGCCGTGAAGCACCTCTGCCATTTCCCTTGTCATTTCCATACGGATCACCTCTCCTTTTCCCGGATTTCTTTTACAGATCTAAATCAATGAACTCGAAATCGTCGTCTTCCTCGACGGAACGGCCCGCCTCTTTGGCTGGCTTCTGGCTCCTCCTGCCGGTTTGAGGTTCCATTTCCTCCGGATCGTCAAAATCCGCATCCAGATCTTCGATTTCCTCGTCCTCAAAATCCGGCTCTGCATCCCGTCTTCCGGTCGGGCGTCTGTCCGCGGCAGTATTCCTGCCGCGGCCTTCGTACACTTCCTCGTCCGCATCCTCTATGTCGCCGTATCCGTCGTCAGGATCTTCGCTCTCATATCTGCGTCCGTTCCTTCTTCCGGCTGTATCCCGCCTGTCATAGCGGCCGGCCTCCTGGCGTTCCGCGCCCGTCTGCCTCTCTGCGCCGTAGTCCAGGTCATAGGAAGTGCCTCCGCGCCCCGGGCTGCCCGGCTTCTTTAAGAGCAGGACAATAAGTACAATAATTAACACGATGCATACGGCAAAGAGCCCGACGATCAGCCAGCCGCGGATGGAGTAGTCATCTAAGAGGCTGTTGTATTCCTCTGCCAGTGATGCAAGCTTCGTCTTCGCGCTCTCCGCATCCGGATCCTGGAAGTACCTCTGGAGTGTCATCTCCTTCTGGTCGTAGCGGTAGAAGTTCTTTTCACCATTGCTGTTCATACCGTAGACGACGCAGTACTCCGGAACCGAATCGTCGTCCGCCGCCCAGATCCATCCGCTCACCGTGTGCGAGCCGATGTCGATGGAGCAGGCCTCAAAGCCGTCCGGAATTTCCGTGCCCTCCGGAATCTCGCTGACCGGAAGGACGATGATGGTCTTCTCCGCCATCTTCACCGTTACATACGGCGCGAAGGTTCCATTCTCCGAATTGTAGAGGAAGAAATCGCCCTCTCCCGCGTCATTCGTCATGTAAAGGAGCGTCAGGCCTTCCGCCTCGTTCCAGCCGGCCTGTACCTGCGTTCCGTTGTAATCAATCTGCGTGGACGTAAAGCCTGCGGGAAGCGCTGCCTCGTCAAAGGAAGCTGCCACCTGCCAGTTCTCCTCACCGACGGCTGCCGTCATGCCGCTGCCCTCAGCGCCCGCGTCAGCCGGCTCCGAAGCCTCCGGCGTCTCGCCGCCCTCGGTCTTTGTCACCTTAATCGTATAATTTTTAACGGTTGTACCATCTTCTGCCGTTACCTTGCAGACAATCTCATTTTCCCCGATCTGGAGGCCGTCGTTTCCGCTGACAACTACCGTCGCTTTGCTGTCATTGGCCGGTGCACTGACCGTGATCTTTTCCACATCGCCGGAAACCGTGGCCGTGTAATCCGTCACGTCCGGCGAAAAGGCCGGGGAAAGCTCGCCCGGAGAAATCGTTAAGGACGACAGGTTCGCATCCCTTGAGTAGGTTGCCGGCGCGTTGACCTTGACGGCCGAGCTTCCCACATGGCTTAAGGACACCGCCTGGGAGTTGGAGTCATAGACCTCCTGGGATTTTACGGTGATGTTTGTGGTACCGGCCTTTAACGTCTTAAAGGTCAGAGAAAAGTTAAACGTCGTCTGTCCCACCGATTCCATGGTGCCTAAGACTCTCACGGAGCCGGCGCCGCCGTTGGCGCTGGTGCCGCTCACAAATTCCAGGGCGGAGGAATCATATTCCAGCATGACGTCCGAGGCGCCGAGCCCCTCTGCCCCGTCTGTTGTAATCTTCATCGAAACCGTCACCTGATTCCCGACGGTAACAGACGGGTCGGAAAACGTAATCTTTCCTGTCGCCGCAAAGGCAGTAAGCATCTGGCCCGGCAGGAAAACTGCCATCATGGCGAGAACCAGAAGGCCCGCCGCCAGCTTCTTTATCTTTGTACTCATATCCATGTCTCCTTACTTCGTTTTATCACCCATTCTCCAGGATGATCTTCTGGAGGGCCGCCATGTCGGCCGCGTTGACCGTGCCGTCCCCGTTTAAATCGGCCGCTTTCGCGGCATCCCCGCTAAGGGTAGTTTCCCCAAGAATATGCTGTTTTATCAGCATCACATCGAGAACCGTCCGGCTCCCGTCCCCGTTGACATCGCCGGAAAGCCTGCCGCCCTGGGCTGCTTCCGTCTGGGGCGGAGCCTCTGCCGACGTCGTTTCCGCCGGAGCCTGAGTTTCAGCCGGTGTCTCCGCCGCGGTCGGAGCCGCGGTTTCCGGCGCCTGGGTCTTTGCCGGGGCTCCCGGGGTCTGGGATACAACCGGGGCCGTTGTCTCCGGCGCCTGGGTCGTGGAACCGCCAGGCCCCACACCTGTCTGGACGCCCTGGGTGGCAGCCGCCGTCGTTTCCGCCGGAGCACCGGGGCCTCCGGTCTGGCCTGCGCCCGGCCCTGTCTGGCCGCCCGGGCCGACGGCCGTTCCCGTCCCTGCGGACGTTCCTGTACCGCCGGTTCCGGAATCCGGCACCGTTACCACCGGCGCATCGCTCTGTCTCACCACGTTCAGCCGGTACGTCCGCACATCGCCGTTTTCTGCCGTAACCGTCACCGAAATGGTGTTGGCGCCGCTCTGGAGGGAAATGGTTCCTGTTCCGCTCACAGACGCCTTCGAGTCAATGGCGCCTGCCTTTACCTCGATCCTGTCAACGGACGGGTTCACGATGATATCGTAGCTTTCCGTGTCGCGGCCGAAGGTCGGCGTCAGGGCGTAGCCCGTAACCTCTAAAGAAGCCAGCTTGTTGTTGGGGCTTCCCGTCTTCGTCGGCTTCGCACATGCCGTCTCCGGCATGTTGTTGTAAATCGGTATCTTGAATACGAGCGTCTGGCTCTTCATGTCATCCGTGTAGGCGCGGGAAAGCTTGGCGCCTTCGCCTGCTGCACCCTCCACGTTCGTCATGTACTGATGTTTATAAAGGTTCGTTCCCTGGACATTGAACTTCTTTAAATAGAAGGTATCCTGTCCCTGCTTCACGTAATTGTCGCCGTAATACTGGGCACCGCCGACGATGGACTTCTCGATGGAATTCCATGGCCGCCCGTAGCTCCCGTTCTGGGAGGCATACCAGAGGCCGCGGGTGACGGCCGACATGGTGCCGGAGTCATAGGCGCCGATATTAAAGAAATTGTAATAGCCTTCGTAACCAGGAGTCTTTCCGGAAATGCTGCCCGAAGTCCCGGCTCCCTGCTCCTGAATAATCATGGCAGCCAGAACGTAGGGATTCACGCCGGACTGCGCCGCTGCCGCCATGATAATGTCGGCGTAGCTGCTTCCCGGCGGCACCGGGGATTCCGTCCCGGCTCCCGTATTGTCGCCGGTGATCGCCGAGGCGTCCATGCCCGGGCCGTACTCCACCGACGGCACAGCCACCACGGGAAGCTCCCTGGCGCTCACAACGGCCGACGGCCCTTCCAGGCTCACGTTTCCCTGGCTGCCGGAGCCCTGGGTAGTCTCCACCGGGGATACCGGGGCCGCCGTCTGTTCCGGAGACGCCGAAAAGCCGGGGCCGTAGTTTTCCCCGGGAGCCGGCTGTGTCTCCTGCACCGTCCCGCCGGGCGCCGTTCCCTGTCCCGAAGACACGGCAGCTTTCTCCAAAAATGTCCCTTTTATCAGGCTCTGGAGCCCTTCCTTCGTCTGGTGATTGCTGTCATATGTATGCAGAAGGAACTGGAAAATATAAGTCTCATTTAAAAAATTCCTGGGATCCATGTAATAGCATACGATGTCCCTCGATGCGGCCACCCAGGTGGCGCCGTCAAAGCCTGTCCACACGCCGCTTCCCCAGTCATATGCGCCGTATTCCGTGGATTTCCAGGAGGAAATGCTGTTTTTGTCCACCAGGTTGGCGCCCACGGCCCCCTCGTTCGCAATTACATCATTCCAGTCGAGGCCGGTTTTCTGCGCCTGGAAAACCCAGGTGGGATATTCCGCATGCAGCGTCCGCAGGGAGTCCTTATAGCTCTCCGGAAATCCCTGTTCATTCAGATACGCCTCAAAGGAGGCATCCGTCGTATAGGACACCGGGAATTTGATGTACTCTGAAGACACATAACCCGTCTGGGTACCGGAGCCGCTTGAAAAACGGATCTCGTACCAGCGAGCGCCGTCGGAACCCGTGGTTTCCCCTGTGACCGTCACGGCCGTCCCATAGTCCAGCCGGGCCACGATGGAATTCCCCGTTCCCGCCCCGCTCCGCACATTGAGCGTCGTCGCCTTGACGTTGGCGGACCGCTCCATATCGGCAAAGGCTGTGTCCGGATTCTTTATGAAAAGCGCGGTCTTTCCCGCTGCCCCGAAGGCCAGCGCCATTCCCAAAACCGCCGCCAGAATTCGTTTCCCCTTTTTCTTTTTCATCTGCTTTCTCCTGTCGTTCTTGTCCGTCCATGCCAAAAAATGACATCAGGTTCATTATACTGACAAAGCAAGTTCCCTGTCAACCTCGCTTGCAAAAGTTCACAGAATTGCCAGGTTTTCCCTTGAAATCGTAAGAATTTCTTAAGCAAAATGTGAGCGCCGGGGCGTGTCCTGCACCATGGAAAATCCTCATTGCCGAATTGTCCTCCCGAGGCAAAAATCTCCCGGGGCAGATTCCGTTTTTCATCTGGAACCTGGCCCGGGAGAGCCTGTTTTTCTTTCTTTTCCAAATATGCGCTTTAAAACAGTCCGAAAGATCAAAACACCGAAAAATGCGCCGAGTGCATTGGCCGCCACATCGTCCGTCTGGCAGTAGCCGCGCCCGGTAAAAAGCTGCACCGTTTCGATCAGGACGCTTATGAGCGCACCTGAGACGGTACAAAAAAGAAGGTTTTCCGCCCTGGAAGAGAGGAACGGAAACAGCATGCCGAAGGGAAGAAACAGAAGGACGTTCTCAATCACATAGGCATGGGACTGAGCCGTGTTCCCCCAGGTGGAAAACAGCGCCAGATCCAGCCCGTGCCTAGAGCCCGGCTCCCTGGAAAAAAAGACCACCTGCACCATGCAGATCAGATAAACGAGAAACAAAAACAGCGGAACCGCCATGCCCCTGTGCCTTTTTGCCAGCCCCCAAAAAAGCGCCGTCAAAACCGCCGCCAGCGGGAGCCCCAAACCAAGGAAAGGGATGACCTCCGCCATATCCTTTCCCATGCATGCCAAAACGTCTGCCAGTTTTACCGCATCCTTTCCATTCTCCCCGCCTTACATGGCCCCGTCCCTGGACAGGACGACGAGGATTGTCTTTAAAAGAATCCGAAGATCGAGCCCCAGGCTCCACTCCGAAATATATTTCTTATCCAGGCGGACGACCTCATCAAAATCCGTGATCCGGTTCCGCCCGCTCACCTGCCAAAGCCCCGTAATCCCCGGCTTCACAGCCAGGCGGCCGCGGTGCCGGATTTCATACTTTTCCCACTCATCCACTGTCGGCGGCCGCGTGCCCACCAGGCTCATATCGCCTTTCAGCACGTTGAAAAACTGCGGGAACTCGTCGAGGCTCCACTCGCGGATCAGGTTCCCGACTCCCTTTTTCACGGAGCCGTCAGGAAGGCGCCTGGCGCCTATGATCCTGGGATCCCAGTCTAACTTGAACATCCTGCCGTCTGCCAGACGGTTCTTCTCTGCCAGCTCTTCCTTCCGGCTTTCCGCGTCCATATACATGCTGCGGAACTTATAAATCCGGAACGGGCGGCCATTCTTTCCGACCCGCACCTGCGAGAAAAAGACAGGCCCCGGCGACTGGAGAAAAATAGCAGGGCCGAGAATCACCGTCAAAAGGCCTGTAAAGACACAGCCCACAAAGCCGCCTGCAATGTCCATGGCCCGCTTTGCCATGCGCTTTCCGGCTGCCGCAAAGACCGGCGACACCGTCACCATCCATCCGTCGCCGAAGGGTTCCACAAACGCCTGCCCCTGCCTGTATTTTGACGCGGCCGGCAGGATTCTATGTATGGTAACGCCCATTTCCATGAGCGCCTCCGAAAGCTTCTCCGCCTCCGGACACGGCTCCGTCAGGAAAAAGAGTACGGCATCCACCCATTGATGGTTCACATAGGCGGCAGCCCCCGAAAGTGAAGACACAACAGCCGTTCCCTCGATGATTTCCCCCGTCCTGTCCCGGTCGGCCGCAACAAGGCCGGCAATGCGGCAGTTTTCGTATTCCGCCTTTTTCATCTCCTTAAGAAGGCCGGGCATCTGCGCTTCTGTACTGACAAGAAGGAGTGAAATCTCCTTCCGCCGGAAAAAACGCCGCCGCATACGGCTCCATGCCGTCCACGCGGCGGGACGGAACAGCGCAGAAAACACGCCTGTCATCAGGCAGACGGCCCTGGAATAGGCTTCCGCCTCTTTCGTAAAAAACAGCCAGGCCACGGACAAAAGCTCCACAAAGAGTACATGCCGGACGACTCCGGCCGCCTTCCCGCCGCGTCCAGAACGCCATTCCCTTCCCGGCTCTCCGAATGCGGCAGAAACCAGCAGCTCAACCACCGCCAGAACAGCCGTCAGATTTCGGTACAGGGGGCTGCCGAGAACAGCCAGATCCCCGAACCGGAGCCAGCAGGCCAGGAAAAAGGCGGCCAGAAGGCTCAGGACACCAAGAATAAAAAAATCGGCCTGTTCCAGCCAATCTCCAGCTTCCCGCTCTCCCATTTTCCCGCCTCCTTCCGGCACCGTTTTTGTCTTATCACTATACCATCCGCCAAGGCTTTCGTCAAGTTTTGCCGGCGGGAAAAACCAGCCGCCCAGCCGCAAAAGAGGCCCCGTACCTCCTTTTTGCAGGTACAGGGCCTCGTCTTTCGTTTCTTAATTATACAGGATAAACCTTATTTGTCTTGTCTGCCTTGGCCGGATCTACCTTCGTCTGCTGTGCCTCACGGTACTCGAAGAAATCCTTTGCAACTGCCGGGAACAGGGCGTAGGTCAGGACGTCCTCATCCTGCTGCTTCCACTGCGCGCATTCCTTCTCGAATTCCGGAAGCTGCGGCGGGATCAGGTCTGCCGGACGGCAGGTGATCGGCGTTGCATCGCCGATGATCTTCTTCTGAACCTCTGCGTTGAACGGCTTTACGGTCTTTCCGAACTCGCCCATCATGATCTTCTTGGACTCCTTCGTTACCATCTTGTAGCGCTCGCCTGCAAGGACGTTTAACACGGCCTGGGTTCCAACGATCTGAGAAGACGGAGTAACAAGCGGCGGCTCGCCGAAGTCTTTTCTTACTCTCGGGATCTCTTCGAGAACCTGACGGTATTTGTCCTCCTGGCCGGCTTCCTTAAGCTGGCTTACCAGGTTGGAAAGCATGCCGCCCGGAACCTGATAGCGGAGCGTCCGGATATCAACGCCGAGAACCTTCGGATTTAAGAGGCCGCTCTTCAATGCCTCTTCACGGATCGGTGTGAAGTAGTCTGCAATTTCAGCCAGGGTATCCTGGTCGTAACCGGTATCGTAAGGCGTTCCGCGGAACGTCTCTACCATAACCTCCGTTGCCGGCTGGGATGTTCCAAGGGCCAACGGGGACATTGCACAGTCGATGATGTCGCAGCCTGCTTCCACTGCCTTTAAGTATGTCATGGAAGCGACACCGGACGTATAGTGGGTATGAAGGTCAATCGGGAGCTTTGTGCCCTCTTTTAATGCCTTCACAAGCTCAGCCGCATTGTACGGGGTCAGAAGGCCGGCCATATCTTTGATACAGATGGAGTCGGCGCCCATCTCCTCGATGTCACGGGCAATGTTCTTCCAGTAGTCCAGCGTGTAAGCGTCGCCGAGGGTGTAGCTTAATGCAACCTGTGCATGGCCTTTCTCCTTCTTTGCCGCCTTTACAGCCGTCTCCAGGTTTCTCATATCGTTAAAGCAGTCGAAAATACGGATGATGTCGATACCGTTTGCGATGGACTTCTGTACGAAGTATTCCACAACATCGTCTGCATAGTGGTTGTATCCAAGGATGTTCTGGCCGCGGAACAGCATCTGGAGCTTCGTGTTCTTGAAGCCGGCTCTCAGCTTTCTAAGCCTCTCCCACGGATCTTCCTTTAAGAAGCGCAGGGATGCGTCAAAGGTTGCGCCGCCCCAGCACTCAACTGCGTAGTATCCAACTTTATCCATGGTCTCCACGATGGGCATCATCTGCTCCGTGGACATTCTCGTAGCCAGCAGGGACTGATGAGCGTCACGGAGGACAGTCTCAACAATCTTTACCGGTTTTTTCTGAACCTCTGCCATTTTCTTTACCTCCTAATATTTAAAACGGTCATGCACCGGCCGCGCCGGCGAAACTGCGGCCCGGCCGGGGCCATTTTCCTATACTCCAAAGATTGCCATGAAGGTACCGGCGGCAACTGCCGTACCGATAACACCGGCTACGTTCGGGCCCATGGCGTGCATCAGCAGGAAGTTTGTCGGATCTGCCTCAGAACCAACCTTCTGGGATACACGGGCTGCCATAGGAACAGCAGATACACCGGCGGAACCGATTAACGGGTTGACCTTGCCGTGGGTTGCCTTGCACATGAGCTTTCCGAACAGGACGCCGGCAGCCGTACCAAAGGCAAAGGCCACAAGACCAAGGGCAACGATCTTTAAGGTTGTCACCTTTAAGAACGCCTCAGCACTTGTAGTAGCGCCTACGGAAAGTCCAAGGACGATTACGACGATGTACATAAGGGCGTTGGACGCGGTCTCTGCAAGCTGCTTTACAACGCCGCACTCACGGAACAGGTTTCCAACCATCAGGAGTCCAACAAGGGGAGCCGTTGACGGCAGGATCAGGCAGACAACAACCGTAACGATGATCGGGAACAGGATCTTCTCCAGCTTGGATACGGGACGAAGCTGTTCCATCTTGATCTTTCTCTCTTCCTCCGTCGTGAACAGCTTCATGATCGGAGGCTGGATGATCGGTACAAGGGCCATGTAGGAGTAAGCGGCAACCGCAATCGGCCCCAGGTACTCGGTCTGGCCGAGCTTTCCTGCAAGGAAGATTGAGGTCGGGCCGTCAGCGCCTCCGATGATGGAGATGGAAGCGGCTGCCTTGTCATTGAAGCCCCATAAAATAGCAAGGAAATAAGCGGCATAGATGCCGAACTGGGCGGCAGCTCCCAAAAGGAAGCTGGTGGGGTTTGCAATCAACGGGCCGAAGTCCGTCATTGCACCGACGCCCATGAAGATCAGGGACGGCAGGATGCTCCACTCATCTAACAGATAGAAATAATGGAGAAGTCCTCCTACCCCGTTGGAAGAATCTTCAATCGTCAGCATAATATCCGGATAGATATTAACGAGCAGCATACCGAAGGAAATCGGAACCAGAAGGAGCGGCTCAAATTCCTTTTTGATCGCAAGATACAGGAAAATGAAGGCCACCAGAATCATGATCATGTTTCCGAAGGTCAGATTCAGGAATGCTGTCTGATGAAGAAGATTCAAAAGTGTGTTTTGAATGTATTCCATGTTAATCCCTCCATGTGGAATCTGCGTTCAGCAGACGATTAGTTCAGCGTAGCAAGCGTTGCGCCTGGTTCCACAGAATCACCGGTGGATACGTTGATGGATGCAACCGTACCGTCTTCCGGAGCCACAATCTCATTTTCCATCTTCATTGCCTCAAGAATCACGAGAACCTGTCCTCTCTTTACAGCCTGGCCGACAGAAGCCTTAACGCCAAGGATCTTTCCGGGCATCGGAGCCGTAACCTTTACGCTTCCCTCGCCGCCTGCCGGTGCTGCCGGAGCGGGAGCCGGGGCCGGTGCTGCTGCCGGAGCAGGAGCAGGTGCTGCCGGGGCCGGAGCCGGAGCTGCCTTCGGAGCCGGGGCTGCTGCCTTCGGGGCGGATGCTGCGCCGGTGAAGCCTTCCTCTACCGTTACTTCGTAAACATTTCCATTAACCGTAATTGTATAATTTTTCATGATGATTTCCTCCTGATTTTATGCTCTTTTCCAGTTTGCGTTCGGGACGCGTTTGATGGACCGTACTACAAGGCCTTCTGCGGACGGCTTTCCTTCGGACGCTGCGATGGCTGCCGCGATGACGGCCACAAGCTCTGTGTCATCCGTCAGGTCTGCTTCAGCCTGAACAGGCGCTGCCTGCGGGGCCGGGGCCGGCGCTGCTGCCGGAGCGGGGGCTGGTGCCGGAGCCGGCGCTGCCGCACGTTCCTTCTCCTGCTGTTTTTTCTTAACTCCCTCTTCCCAGCGGTTGATATACTTAAAGCAGCTGATCAGCCAGCAGATGAAAATCAGTACGGCGAATACGACGCCCATACCCATCACTGTATTCATGGCTGCCTTCACCATCTTTTCACCGATGGTATATTCCGGGTTGAACGTAACGGAGGTCACGTTCGCCAGATCCTCGTCCACCGTCAGGGTGAACTCCATCTCCCGGTTCTCATATACGGCGTCAATTTTGGCCGCATAGCCGTCTCCCGTATCCGATACGGCTGCCGTACCGGCAGATACGAAGGCGCCGAGGTCATCCTTCACGCTCAGCCAGGAATTAAAGGCGCTCTCCATAACCGTGTCTTTATTTTTCTGGCTCGTCGCGATGGCGCTCTCAAGATCCGCGTCATCCGTCATGGTGTTGAAAAGCTCCAGATACTGCTGTGCACCCTGCTGCATTGCCATCTGAATCGAGGGGTCAATCTCCTCTTCCGCACCGCCCATGGAACACCCGGACAGAGCGAACAGACAAACGGCCATGCAAAGAGCCAGCCAGATTCTTTTTATATTCTGTTTCATATATCTGCCACCTCATCCTAGACCGTTCCGTGTTTTTTCGCCGGACGGTCCTCTCTCTTTGTAAACAGCATCTCAAAGGCCGCAATTACGCGCTTTCTCGTCTCAGCCGCCTCGATGATATCATCCACATAGCCTCTCTTTGCTGCTGCAAGGGCGCTGGACTGGATTTCCTTATACTCTGCCGCCTTCTCATTGATGAGCGCAGCCGCGTTGTCGGACTCGGAAATTTCTTTTGCATACATGATCTTCACAGCCGGAACGGCATCCATCATTCCGATGGAGGCATTCTTCCATGCGTACACCACATCGGCGCCGATGGACTTGCTGTTCATGGTCAGGTATGCGCTTCCGAAGGCCTCGCCTGCGATAACCGTCACCTTCGGCACATCTGCGTTTGCAAATGCACATGTCAGGCGGGCTGCCGCTTTGGCAATCTTCTTCTCGGTGCAGGTGCATGCCTTATAGCCGTTTACATTTACAAGGGTCAGCACCGGGATGTTGAACGCGTCGCAGAAGTTTACAAACTCTGCCGCCTTCTCGCAGCCCTGAGCCGTAAGCCCTTTCTCGAATTCTTCTGTCTTCTCGCCGTCCTCATAGGCCTCGGTGCGGTTTGCAACGCAGCCGACGGTGTTTCCGTTGAGGCGGATGAACGCCGTTACCATGTTGGGGGCGTAGTCCTTCTTAAGCTCCATATAGAAGCTGTCGTCAGAAATCATGGCAAGAGCCAGGGCCGTATCACCGGCACAGTTTTCAAGGCCTTCGCAGACACGGTTCAAATCGTCGCTGCACTCGCCGTAGGACATGTCATCCTCGTTGTTGGCCGGAAGGATGGATACCAACGCACGGATCTTTGCAAGGATTTCGTCCTCGCTGCCGGCGCCGTCTGCCGTTCCTGCCTCTTCACACTGGAATTTTGCGCTGGAGGTATCTTTCTTGTTTTCAGCAATCGCGTTCGGGGAATTCACAAACAGCTTTGCCTTTTCCTCCACAAAAGTAAAGTCTGCGATTGCAGACGAAACTGCCATTCCGCCGCCGCAGGTTCCGAATACTGCCTGGATCTGCGGAACTACGCCGGAAGCTAAGGACTGGATCTGGTAAAGCTTTCCGAAGCCGTCTAAAGCGTCCGTTCCTTCCTGAAGCCTTAAGCCTGCACAGTCCACCAGGCCGATGACCGGAGCACCCATCTTCATGGCCATCTCATAGACATGCACAATCTTCTTTGCATGCATTTCACCCATGGAGCCGCCCATAACGGCCGCATCCTGGCTGTACACATAGACGAGGCCGCCTTCAATGGTGCCATAGCCGGTCACAACGCCGTCAGCAGGTGTTTCCTGAGCCTGCATGTTAAAGTCTGTGCTTCTGGCAGTCACATATGCGCCGACTTCAACAAAGCTGTTGTCATCCAGCAATGCGTTGATTCTTTTCATTGCAGATGTTTGTGCTGAATTACTCATTTTGCTGTCCTCCATTATAAAAAAGTGTGCGCTTCGGCACACACTCGCGCCGGAGCGCGGCTGTTAAAACAGCCATATTCCTTTGCGCGGAGTGCGCATCCTCGCGGAGCATTTTTATTTCATGGGCGAAAGCCTCACGAAATAAAAAATTGACGAAAATCAAATTTCTGCCTAGTGTAATCATATACTTGTTTTGTGCAAATTTCAAGGAATTTTTTCTCAGAAGAACAGTTTCTTACCCTCAAAAAAAATTGGCGGCCGGCATTTACTTTTGTAATGCCGCCGCCAGATTTTTCTTTACTTTATAAAGTGCTTTTTTTGATGCTACCGGTACATTTTTGTCAGAGTAAAGCCGCGTCCCCGCACCTCGCTTACCTGGTTTACAATCATGAACGCTTTATCGTCGGCCTGCGTGACGATTTCATTTAATTTCATCAGTTCCCGCCCGGAAACTACCGTGAGAATTGTGAACGCTTCCTTGCGCATATGGCCGCCCTGGGTGTGGAGAAGCGTCACGCCGCGGTCCAATTCCTCCTGGATCCGCCGGCTGATTTCCTCACATCGGTCACTGATGATCTTCACCTGGATCTGCTTCGTGCCGGATACCAGAACCTTATCGACGACAACCGTATAAATCATCACCATCACAAGGGCGTAAAGGATTTTTTCCCTGTCCTGGAAGGCAAGCTGCGACACAAGGATCGTAAAATCCATCACATAGAGCGTTGCGGAAACTGGGATGCCCAATTTCTTTTTCAGCACCAGCGGCGGGATGTCGGTGCCGCCGGTGGAGGCGCCGGAGCGGATGACGATACCCAGGGAAAAGCCGATGATGAGGCCGGCAAACACGGCGCAGAGCATGGGATCCTCCGTCACCACAAAATCCCCGGCAAGGCGCATGATCTGGTCTAAAATGAACGGGTAATAAAACGTCGCCACAAGGGTCGTCAGGGCGAATTTCTTCCCGAGGACGAACCAGCCGATGACAAACATCAGCACATTGAACACGGCCACAAAGCCGGAAAGGGGGATACCCCATAAGTGTTCCGCCACCAGGGCGATTCCTGTCGTCCCGGCCGCAATCATGTCAAGCGGCAGGATGAAAAACACTACGCCGCAGGCATAGCACGTCAGCCCGAACAGGATGATGGCGATCTGGGCTGCCGCCTTTTTGTAATTTGTCTTGTTCTCTTCCATTTTTTCTGCTCCCTTTTTCACATTTTACTTCTATCGCGCTGTCCCTTTAACATAAAAAAGCGCATAAAAAGGGAGGTGCTTTCGCGCCCCCTGGGACTTTCCCTTATTTTCCGAAGACCGCTTCATAGTCCTTGCGGAATTTTTCAATTCCCTGATCAGTCAGCGGATGATGAATCATCTGGTCGATAACTTTATAGGGAACCGTTGCGATGTCGGCTCCCGCCAGCGCACAGTCGGTCACATGGATCGTGTGGCGGACGCTGGCTGCGATGATTTCCGTCGTAATGTTATGGATATTGAAGATTTCCGCCACCGTATCGATTAACTCGATTCCCGGCTGGGAGATATCGTCGAGACGTCCCAAAAACGGAGAAACGTAGGCGGCGCCGGCTCTTGCTGCCAGAAGCGCCTGGTTTGCGGAAAAGATTAACGTCATGTTGACCTTGATGCCCTCAGAAGAAAGCACCTTCGTAGCTTTTAAGCCCTCGGCCGTCATCGGGATTTTTACAACCATATTGGGATGGAGCTTTGCGATCTCACGTCCCTCGGCAATCATTCCTTCGGCATCTGTGGTGGTAGCCTTTACCTCACCGCTGATGGGCCCGTCGACGATGGAAGCAATTTCTTTTAATGTCTCCACATAATCTTTCCCCTCTTTTGCAATCAGGGACGGGTTCGTCGTGACGCCGCAGATGACGCCCATGTCATTTGCCTTCTTTATTTCTTCTACATTGGCAGTATCAAGAAACAGTTTCATTGGTATCCCCCTCCTAACTTCTGTCAGTTCGTTTGTCTGTAAGCCTGCACGGCTTGGTCTGTTATCATTTTACGCGTTCTTTGCGTCAATGTCAAATGGTTTCGGACTATCCTGCATAATGGAGCCCGTCAAAATATTCTTCCTCGCCGACGCCCTCTATTGTGCTTAAGTAATCGCCCTTTTCAATCTGCACGTCGCACCGCCTGCCGTCCTCCAGCTCCATCTCCACAAACGTCTTCCCGTCAGTCCGCCGGACAGTCATCCGGCTGCCGGCCGGCAGCATTTCGCGCACCTTTTCTTCCCCTGTTTCTCCCTGGGAAACCCACACAGGCACCGGGATTTTTGCCGTCAGCTCATACCCTCTGCCCCATTCTGCGCCGACAGTGTAGACGCCGTCCTTTTCCACGGGCATCCCGTCTTCGCCGACATGGTAGCGCCGGCGTCCGGTGTAGGTGCCGAGCGCGTCCATGTGCGTGTACAGGGAAAAGTTCTCCGGATCCGAGACAAGATGATCGAGAAAGCAGTTTGCAGTCTCACCCACATAAAGCGGCGTCTTCCCGTTTAAGTCAAACACAGTCACCGTCCTGTAATCGTTGTCTCCGGCAAACTCCAGATACAGATACGTCCGTCCATCCTCCGTATGCATCAGGTAGGCATCGCGGCAGCTTCCGTATGCCTCTGACTCTGCCTCGCTTCCGCCGCTGGAGATGGTGATCCGGCTGGAATACGTCTCGTTATCATAGGAAACGTCAAACAGGATCTGCTCCATGAGCCCGTCGCCGTCCACATCGAACGCCTCCGGCTCGTCAGGATGCATCCGCCTTGCAAAGCCGCCGGCCGGCACGTACTCCTCAAGAAACAGCCCCGGCGCATCGGAAAAGAAAATGTCCGCCGAAAGGACGCCCGAGGAATAGGGCGATAAGAGGTATGGACTGAAGACGAAATGAAGGCCTTCCATGTCCATGACCCAGCAGTTGTCAATGGAACCGTCCTCATGGAACATGGCATCCAGGGCGGCTTCGTAGTTGTCAAACATCTCACCGTTCCCGTACTTGACTCTCAGTTCCTGCTTCACCAGACCGCAGACCTGCTCATAATCGGAAGTCACATCCTTTAAAGAAATGGGCGTCCCGTTCTCCGGCCTCAGGTTGACGCCGGTCTCCCCGTACATGGCATGGGCACCGCCCGTATAGGAGCTTGATGTCTCTAAAAAGCTCACAATCTTATCGTCTGCCCGGATGGGGACGACAGACTGCTCGATCCAGCAGCCGTCTGTGGTTTCCGGATTTTCTTCTCGCCTGGCCTTCAGGTCGGCAAGCACCGGCTCATACTGCGCCTGGATATCCGCCCAGGCCGTCAGGAACCGGTCCTCCAGCACCTGGTTTATAGCATCATGGCCGGCCGCCAGCACCGTAAGCTTCTGGCACTCGGCATGGAGCAGCTCGGTGCCGGCATCCCACTCGGAGAGATATTCCATCGAGATCTCCACGTCGAGGGGGACAGGCCTCGTATAGCCAGCGGAAGGCACTTCTTTCTCTTCCTTTTCCGGCACAGCCGCGGCTGTCATTTCTTTGATGCCCGCCTGGCTGCTTTCTGATGCCGGCTCACTTTTTATATCCGGAATGACGCTCCCGGCTCCGGTTTCTGTCCCGCCGGAGCATGCCGTCAAAAGCATGAGCACGGCGGCTATGGCAATCCATTTCTTCTTCATTCCGTCACCTCCCATGTACTCTGACTGTTTCTTTTATTATACTGGAAAAATGGGAGTGATTCCATAAAGATTCTTTTAATTTTTCTTTTCAGGCGCATATCTGCGAAAGACGGCGTCTGTCTCCGGCGCTTCCTTTTTTAAGGAAATCAGCTTCCCCGCCCGGTTCAGAAAGCAGTGGCTTGTCTCCCCGTCTGCCTTTAGGGCGCCGG
This sequence comes from Eubacteriaceae bacterium Marseille-Q4139, assembly GCA_018223415.1. Lineage (NCBI taxonomy): Bacteria > Bacillati > Bacillota > Clostridia > Eubacteriales > Eubacteriaceae > Eubacteriaceae bacterium Marseille-Q4139. Next base: position 401,730 of record JAGTTQ010000001.1, read on the forward strand.
TTTCCCTGTCGCGCACCTCGTAGCTTAAAACCAGGCGGATGCCGTTGTAGGCTTTGATGGACGGCGCAATCGTCACCGTGTCCCCAAAATATGTCATAAGCCTGTAATTGCAGGACGCCGTAAGCACAGGGCAGATGATCCCCTGTGCTTCCATCTCTTTATACGGGATCCCCATCTGATCCATATAGTCGATCCTGGCCGATTCAAACCATCGGATGTAGTTGGAGTGATGGACAATCCCCATCTGGTCTGTCTCATAATACTGTGCTTTCCATTCGTATGGCTGCATATGTTTCTCCCTTTCCACTTTTCAACACATTTTTTCCAATTATAGCGAAAATTGGGGGAACTTTCAAGCGGCCGGTGCAGGGAGTATCAATAGCCAGGCGTCCGGGACACCGGGAAATTTTCTTTGCCTGCATGCGGACATGAAATTGATATTCTATGAAAAATCCTGTATAATAAAAATGAATTTGAAAGGAAAGGGGGCGGCTGTCTCTATGACAGAAACAGAACTTCTGAAACTCATACATGACGGCGAAAATATCCGTGTGGAGTTTAAGAAATCCACCCATGAGATTACAAAAGATGTGTATGATACCGTTTGTTCCTTTTCCAACCGCGATGGCGGAATCATCTTCCTCGGTGTGAAAGACAACGGGGAGATTCTTGGCATCGCCCCGGATGCAGTTGACCGTATGAAAACGGATTTTGTTACGTCAATTAACAACGGCCAGAAAATCAATCCGCCGCTTTACTTACAGCCGGAAACACACCTTGTGGATGGGCGCACGATTCTGGTCATTCAAGTCCCGGTCAGCAGTCAGGTATGCCGCCATCATGGACGTATTTTTGACCGGAACCATGAATCTGACATTGATATTACAGACAGCTCCGATATGGTGTACCAGCTGTATGCACGGAAAAGCGGCAGCTATTTCATCAATAAAGTTACCCGGTTTCAGTTAGATGATCTGCGGTCTGATTTGATGGAACGGGCCAGAGCCATGACTTCTATCCGCAGCTCCAACCATCCCTGGAAATCCATGTCCGACGAAGAAATGCTTCGCAGTGCCGGTCTGATTTTGAAAGATGATGAGCGGCAGCTGGAAGGTATTACCCTTGCGGCAATCCTTCTCTTCGGGAAAGACTCTACTATCATGTCGGTTCTCCCTCAGCATAAGACGGATGCTATTTTCCGGGTAGAAAATCTGGATCGTTATGATGACCGGGATGTGATTATCACAAATCTCCTGGAAAGCTATGACCGGCTAATCGCCTTTGGACAAAAACATCTCAATGACCCCTTTGTGCAGGAAGGGATTCACAGCGTCAGCGCCAGAGACAGAATCCTGCGGGAGATTTTTTCCAACAGTCTGGCACACCGGGACTATTCCAGCGGATATGTGGCAAAGTTCGTAATAGAGCGGGACAGGCTCTACACTGAGAATGCCAACCGTTCCCACGGACACGGGGCTCTCCACCTTTCTTCCTTTGAACCTTACGCCAAAAACCCACCGATCTCGAAGGTGTTCCGGGAAATCGGCTTGGCTGATGAACTGGGATCCGGTATGCGCAATACTTACAAATATACGAAGCTCTATTCCGGCGGCACACCGGAATTTATCGAGGGCGATGTGTTCCGCACGGTGGTTCCTTTGGCTTCTGTTGCGGTGGAAAAGGTGGGGCCGCGGGAAAAGACCCAAGTGACGACCCATGTCACGACCCAAGTGACGACCCATGTCACAATAACAGATACAATTTTGTCTTTTTGTAAAGAACCTCACTCCAAAGCAGAAATCGCAGAGCATTGCGGATATAAAAACTCAAAGAATTTCACGCGGAAATATCTGCGTCCGCTCCTGGATAGTGGATTGCTTACAATGACGATTCCTGATAAGCCAAGAAGTCAAAACCAGAAATATGTCACCGTTCACTTCCAATAAGAAAACAGACCTCCAAACAGGCGATATGCTCCCGTAAAGGACCGCATACCGCCTGTTTTACATCTTTGTGCCACAACGCCTTTTTGCCAGCCAAATGATACATGAACATGCCCATTCAAAGCCGCCTTCTTTATTATTGCAGCAGCCGCACGGCAATCCGCTCTTTTTTCCCTTGTCCCGCTTTCTTTTCTTAGTTTTTTCTGTTTCGTATTGCATTTTGGATGGAAGTGTATTATCATACACATATGAACAATCATTCATATGTTAATTTGTTCTTCTGAGCGTTTTAATATGGAATTATGACTGAGGAGGGATACGGTATGACAGAGCAGGCCAACAGCCAACTGGAAGAAAAAGAGGCATGCGGGTGCGGATGCGGACATGAACATCATCATGAACATGAACACGGCCATAGCCACGGTGAAGCCGAGGGTGAGTGCGGGTGCGGACACCACCATCATGACCATGAACATGAACATCACCACGAGCACAGCCACGACGAAGCCGAGTGCAGCTGCGGATGCGGACACCACCATCATGACCATGTACATGAACACCACCACGAGCACAGCCACGATGAATCCGAGTGCAGCTGCGGGTGCGGACACCACCATCATGAGCATGAACATGAACACCGCCACGAGCACAGCCACGACGAAGCCGAGTGCAGCTGCGGGTGCGGACATCACCATCATGACCACGAACATGAGCACGGACACAGTCACGACCACAGCCACGACATCCCGGTTCACGTCGTCAAGAACCCGGCGGCGCCAAGCGTCGTCTATACGGTCGGCAACATCGACTGTGCCCACTGCGCCGCCAAAATCGAAGAAAAAATCAGGGAACTGCCGGAGGTGGACGACGCGGTTCTGACCTTTGCGACGAAACAGCTCCGCGTTTACTCCTCCATGGGCACGGAGCTTCTTCCGAAGCTCCAGGAAATCGCCGACTACGTGGAGCCAGGCACCACCATTACTGTCCGCGATAAGAGAAAAAAGGCAGCTCACGACGAAGCAGCCCATGACAGCCACAATCACGACGGAATCGAGATCCTGGCCGGCGCCGCCCTGTTCGTCATCGGCGAGCTGCTCTCCAGCCGCATTCCCATGGCTTCGCTTCTCTGCTTTGCGGCGGCCTACATCGTTCTCGGCCGGGAAGTCCTCATCACGGCCTTAAAAAACCTGAAAAACGGACACATGCTCGATGAAAACTTCTTAATGAGCATAGCGACTCTCGGTGCCTTTGCCATCCGCCAGTTTGACGAGGCCGTCGGCGTCATGCTCTTCTACCGCATCGGTGAGGCCTTCGAGCACAAGGCCGTGGAAAGAAGCCGCAGCCAGATCATGGACGCCGTCGATCTCCGCCCGGAAGTCGTTCTCTTGGAGGAAGGCGGCACCACCCATGAAATCCCGGCAGAAGATGCCGTTGTGGGCCAGATTCTTCACGTAAGGCCCGGCGACCGGATCCCTCTGGACGGCGTCGTCGTTGAGGGACAGAGTCGGATCGACACCTCCCCGATTACCGGGGAGCCGGTTCCCGTATCCGTAAAAGAAGGAAGCGCCGTCACCTCCGGCTGCGTCAACACCTCCGGGCTCCTGAAAATCCGCGTGGAGAAAGAGCTCTCTGAGTCCATGGTTACGAGAATTCTCGATTCCGTGGAGAACGCCGCCGCAAGCAAACCGCAGGTAGAGCGCTTTATCACGAAATTTGCAAGAATTTACACGCCTTTTGTCGTAATTCTTGCCATTGCAACCGCAGTCCTTCCGTCCTTAATCACCGGCGACTGGGCCCACTGGGTCTACACGGCTCTGACATTCCTCGTCATTAGCTGTCCCTGTGCCCTCGTCCTCAGCGTGCCGTTAGCATTCTTCTCCGGAATCGGCGCCGGTTCCAAGCTTGGGATCCTCTTTAAGGGCGGCGTGGCCCTCGAGGCATTAAAGGATGTAAAGGCCGTTGTTATGGACAAAACCGGCACCATCACCAAGGGAAATTTTGTGGTGCAGTCCATCCTGCCGGCCGCCGATGTCCCGGAAGAAGAGCTTTTAAGGCTCGCGGCCGCCTGCGAATCTGCCTCCACCCATCCCATCGGTGTCAGCATCTTAACGGCCGCCGGGGAGAAAAACCTTTCCTGGGAAACTCCGTCGGAAATCGAGGAAATCTCCGGAAAAGGCATCCGTGCCGTGACTTCCGAAGGCAGCCTGCTCTGCGGAAACGCCAAGCTCATGGAGGCCTTCCATGTGGACATTTCTGCCTTTGATGCAGGCTCCGCCTCCACCACGGTTCTTCTCGCAAAGGACGGCCGCTTCCTCGGCTCCATCTCCATCGCCGATACGGTGAAGCCGGAAGCCGCTTCCGCCATTGCGTCCTTAAAGAGCCTTGGCATCCGGACGGCCATGCTGACCGGCGACAGCGAGGCTTCGGCCTCCGAGGTTGCCCGCGCCACCGGCATTGATACGGTTTATTCCCGCCTCCTGCCCGGCGACAAGCTGGATATTCTGCGGAAATTAAGAAGCGAAGCCGGAAGCGCCATGTTCGTGGGCGACGGCATCAACGATGCCCCCGTCCTTGCAGGCGCCGATGTGGGCGCAGCCATGGGAAGCGGCGCCGACGCAGCCATCGAAGCCGCCGACGTGGTCTTCATGACCTCCAGCATGGAAGCCATCCCGGCCTCCATCCGCATCGCCAAAAAAGTGGGCCGGATCGCATATCAGAATGTGGTCTTTGCTCTGGCCGTAAAGGCGCTCGTCATGGTTCTTGGCCTCTTCGGCTATGCCTCCATGTGGATGGCCGTGTTCGCCGATTCCGGCGTCGCCATGCTCTGTGTTTTAAATTCCATCCGGGTTCTCTATAAGAAATAGAAGACTCTCTCCGGAAAGCCGGAAAACGCCGGACTCCCGCGAAAACACTGTTTTTGCGGCGGTTCGGCGTTTTTAGTTTGTCTTCAGAAAAGCTGGCATATCATGAGCCACTGTGATAAAATAGAGCTGTAATCGGACAAATATTCCATATCGAAGGAGACATCCATGCTCTGTCATTTGGTTATTGATTTAAGCTGATATCTCTGTGCAGGATCTGATCCCGGGACGAAGCCTGTACAGAGGAAATACCGATTCGTCCTATATCGGATTTTGCACGCATTGATTTCATGAAAATCTGAATCAAAGAAGGAGTAAAATTCGATGAAACAATTTCATAAGTATATCCTGTTCTGGTTAAGTCAGAGCATCTCGCAGTTAGGCAGTGCAATGACAGGCTTTGCGCTGATTTTATGGACATACGAGCAGACGCATTCCGCAATGGCCGTTTCCCTCATGTCCTTTTGCAGCTATGTTCCGATGATCCTCGTGAGCCTGGCCGCCGGTTCTCTCATCGACCGGCACAGCAAAAAGGCCGTGATGCTGCTTTCTGACAGCATGGCTGCGGCCTGCTCCTTTGCGGTATTCGTTCTGTCCTCCGGCGGAAGTCTTGAGGTCTGGCATATCTATGCAGTCAATCTGGTAATTGGAGCTATGAATGCCTTTCAACAGCCGGCTTCGGCAGCGGCCGTTGGCAGGCTTGTCCCGCAGGAGAAAATTTCTGCCGTAAGCGGGATGAATTCTTTTTCCAGCAGCCTTACGAATATCCTAAGCCCGATCCTATCCGCATTTTTCTTTTCCCTTGGCGGCCTGCCACTCATCCTGGCGCTGGATTTGGCAAGCTTTCTGGCTGCCTTTATCATTCTTGCAGGCGTGATTTCGATTCCGGAAGAAACGGGGACGATGCGAAAGCAGACGATCTTTGCCGGGACAAAAGAGGGATTCCGCTTCCTTAAGAAGGAAAAAGGCATCTTCTATCTCATGCTCACGATGGCGCTTATCAACTTCTTTTCGCGGCTTACCTACGAAAATATTCTTTCGCCGATGATCCTTGCAAGAAGCGGCGGAAGCCATGAGGTGCTTGGAATCGTAAACGCCGTCATGGGCGCCGGCGGGATTGCCGGGGGCGTGATCGTCTCTTTTCGGAAAGCCTCAAAGAATCATGTAAGGATGATCTATGTCTCAGCGGCGCTGTCCTTTCTGCTTGGAGACCTTCTCATGGCAATCGGAAGGAATGCCTTTGTATGGTCGCTTGCAGGATTTGCCGCCAGTCTTCCCATTCCGTTTATACAGGCCGGGCAGAACGTGATTCTATACAGCCGGGTTCCGAAGGAAATGCAGGGGCGCATCTTTGCCGTAAGAAATTCTGTCCAGTATGGTACGATTCCCTTTGGCATTTTGTTTGGCGGTTTTCTGGCCGACTATGTGTTTGAGCCTTTTATGAAATCCGGGCATCTGCTGGCCGGTTATTTAAAAGTGATCGTCGGAAGCAGCGATGGAAACGGCATGGCCGTGATGTTTCTCATGACGGGAACCTGCGGATTTTTGATAAGCTGTCTTGCATACAGACTGCCTGAAATCCGGAAGCTTGACTGACACTTTATAAAAAGGAAGCGGGGCGCTCCCAGGCGGGCGCGTTCTCCGCTTCCTTTTTTCATCCGTTTATCTTTCTGCCGGATTTCTTTCCCATCTGATAAACGAGGAAATCCAGGCAGTCAATCTGCTTCTGATTCGCATGGAGGCTCTCCAAAAGGGCTGCCCTGTGGCGGGAAAGCTGCTTAAGCATTGCCGCATCCTGTCCTGCCTTTGCAAATTTCATGCACTCCTCGGCCGTCTTCCGGCTGCATCCGGCATCCATCAGGTTCTGGTACAGGCTCGCCCAGGTATCGCCTGCCTCCGCCATGCCGGCGCCGTTTGCAGGTTGTTTTCTCATGCCGTCTTCTCCTCAGCCGTCCCCTGGATCACGATCTTTCCTTCGGCCTTCGCATCATCCATGATAATCTCGCCGACGGACGGAACCACAATCGTACCGGAATAGGGGTTTTTGATGCTGTCCACATGCGACGTGATAACGGCGTTTACCTGGGATTTTTCAAAGCACAGATCCGTGTCTTCCATCTCACAGTCGATCAGCTTTAAGTTTTTGCAGTAACAGAACGGCTGCGTGCCGATGATTTTACAGTTGATGAGCGTCAGGCCGTCGGAATACCAGGCCAGGTACTCGCCCTTTACCACGCTGTTTCTCACCGTTACGTTTTCCGAGTGCCAGAAAGCGTCCTTTGTATCCAGAATACAGTCTTCAATATCCACATTTTTCGTGTACTGGAAAGAGTATTTCCCCTTAAACTCCACATTCCTCAGACGCATGTTTTCCCCGCGCATCAGGAAATACTCGCTCTCCGCCGTACAGCCGTCCATGGAAAGGTTTTTCACCGACCATCCGAACTCGGCAGACGCGATGTCACAGCCTGCCAGCGCGATATCGCTGCACTCCCTGAGCGCCTTGATTCCGTGGAGCTTCGTCCCGGAAATCTCCACATGATCGGAATACCACAGCGCGGCTCGGCAGAGGGGCGTAAGCTCCGAATCCTTCATTTTCAGTCCGTCGTCGTGCCAGAAGGGATAGCGGAGATTGCAAAAGGCTTTCTCAAGCTCAATGTTCCTGCACTCCTTTAAGGCGCTTTCCCCGTCCGCCGGCCCGTCAAAGGCACAGTTTACCAGTCTGAGCTCTTCGCTTCCATACAGCGCCCGCTCCATGTCAAAGGTCTGATTTTCGATCAGTTTCATACCTGGCCTCCCAAAATCTTCGTAAAGTCCGCCATCATTTCCGAAATTTTAATCTGCTGCGGACAGACGGTCTCACAGCTTCTGCATCCGATGCAGTTGGACGGATGGTGTTCCTTCGGCATGCTTGCCACGGCCATGGGCGCAAGGAAGCCGCCGCCGGTGATTTTATGTTCATTATAAAGGGCGATTAACTCCGGAACCGGCAGGCCCTTCGGACAGTGGCTCGTGCAGTAGTGGCATGCCGTACAGGGAAGGCCGCCCTTTCGCGTCTCCTCGTCGGCAAGGCTTACTACCGTGTCAAATTCCGTCTCGTTTAACGGCTTATCCTCTTTCCAGATTTCGATGTTTTCCTTTAACTGCTCCATGTTCGACATGCCGGAAAGCACCATGGTTACGCCGGGAATGGCCTGAAGGAAACGGAAGGCCCATGCCGGGACGGATTCCTCCGGCCGCAGGCTCTTAAGCTTCGCTTCCATTTCTGCCGGCGCAGACGCCAGCTTTCCGCCCCGCAGCGGCTCCATGACCCAAACCGGGATACCGGCGTCCCGGACAAGCTCCACTTTCTCCTTCGCCCCCTGGAAATGCCAGTCCATGTAGTTTAACTGAAGCTGGCAGAATTCCATGTGCTCACCGTAAGCCTCCAAAAACCGCCGGATCACCGGAACGGAGCCGTGGGCAGAAAAGCCCAGGTGACGGATGCGGCCGTTTTCCTTCTGCTTTAACAGATAGTCCAGGATTCCGAACTTCGGATCCAGATAGCCGTCGATGTTTCCCTCATAGACATTGTGGAAAAGATAAAAGTCAAAATACGGCGTCTGGCACTTTTCAAGCTGCGCCTCGAAGATCTCCTCGACTTTTCCCATGTTGGACGGGTCATAGCCTGGGAACTTCGTTGCCAGATAATAGCTCTCCCGCGGGTACCTGGAGAGGAATTTTCCGGCCGTCAGCTCCGAGTTTCCATTGTGGTAGCCCCAGGCCGTATCGAAATAGTTGATTCCGCTCTGGTAGGCATAGTCGATCATTTCGGCTGCGGCCGCCTCATCTACAACAGCGTCGTCACCGTTTTTCACCGGCAGCCGCATCATGCCCAGCCCCAGGCCGGACAGCTTCATTCCCTGAAAATCTCTGTAAATCATGTGATATCTCCTTTCCTCTCACAGGCTCGTAAGCACCGGGTTCTCCATATAATCATACACCCGCTGCACTTCGCTTGGCTTCCTCGGATCAAGCATCTGCGGGCGTCCCAGATCGAGGGCCGCAATCCGCTTCATTTCCTCATTCTCCAGCTTAAAGTCCCATATATCCAGGTTCTCTTCCATGCGCGCCCTGTGGATGGTCTTCGGAAGGACGCTGATGCCCCGCTCGATGTTCCAGCGCAGGATCACCTGGGCCGCGGTCTTTCCATGGGCGGCCGCAATCTCGCCAAGCACCGGATTCGTGAACATCCCGTTCATGCCTTCGGCAAACGGCGCCCATGCCTGGGGCGTGATGCCGTACTCCTTTAAAATGGAAAGCTCTTCCTCCCTCTGGTAAAAGGGATGGAGTTCCATCTGGTTGACGGCCGGGATCACCCGGACATTTCTGCAAAGATCGATGATCCGGTCCGGCAGAAAATTGCTGACGCCGATGGCGCGGATCCGCCCGGCTTCATAGAGCTCTTCCATGGCTCTCCAGCTTCCGTAATAATCGCCGAAAGGCATATGGATCAGATACAGATCCAGATATTCCAGGCCCAGCTTTTCCAGAGATTCCTCAAAAGCGGTCTTTGTCCTCTCATAGCCCATCTGGTGAATGTAGGCCTTTGTGGTTACAAAAAGCTCTTTCCGGGGAATTCCGGAATGGCGGATGGCCCGCCCCACGGCTTCCTCGTTTTCATAGGAGCTCGCCGTATCAATCAGGCGGTAGCCGACGTCTATGGCCTCAGCCACCGCATGTTCACATGTCTTAGGATCCGTTACCTGGAAAACGCCGAAGCCCTCCAGGGGCATTTCTACTCCATTGTTCAGACGAACCGTCTCCATAAAAAACGCCTCCTTACTCAAGAGTCAGCGTCGCCGTGACGCCGCCGCTCCCAAGAATCTGATAGAGCTCCTCGCCTGTCAGATCCTGAACCTTTCCAAGTCTCGTGAACGTCCAGGTATTCGGCGCGTAGTAAATGACAAGCTGGTTCCCCTGATACAGGATCACGTCTCCGGCCTCTGTGGTAATCCGCTCGTCGTTCCGCGGAAGATCCGTCCCAAGGTTTCCGACCTTCTCCATATTGGCGTAGTCTTCCATCTCAACCGTCAGCGGGCCTTCCTCCAGCAGGGCTTTCAGAGCCTCTGCGGAGCTGTTGTCACTGAGCTTTACCTTTAAGGTCTCCCCGTTTACTTCTATATTCACCATCATGCTCTCCTCTCCTTCTGCCTCTGTCGTTTCCTCCTGTCTTTCGGCCGTCCCGGTGCTGGCCTCTGTTCCGGTACTGATCTCCGACCCGATACTGGCCTCTGTCCCGGCCGGGCTTTCCGCTGAGACTGCTTCCTCCGGCATCTGCCCGGCCGGCACACACCCGCAGGCCAGAAGCGAAAACATGGCTGCACATAAGAAAACTGCGGACTTTTTCACCTGCCTCATCCTTTCCTTGCTCTGTATGTTTTTTCTGTCTTTATTATAACGCCGTGCATGCACCATGACAAATGCTTATAATAAATAGGCAGGTATGCTTATTGGCTATGAGCCTGTCAGCTTACCGGGATATCACCCTGCAAACGCCTCGAGAAGGAAGCTTTCGATCCGGTCAAAGGGAATCAGATCCGTCCTGTCGTACAGATCCACATGGTTCGCCCCAGGGATAATCATTAACTCCTTCGCCTCACCGAGACGCTCATAGACGCCTTCCGTCAGGCCGCGGCTCATGGCGTTTTCCCCTGCAAGCATCAGAACCGGCCGCGGAGAAATGGTCTCCAGATGTTCCAGAAGCTTGTAATTTAAAAACGGCATCTGGCTCGTAGTCGTGAACGCGCCGTCTGCATTGGGATGGTTTCCCCGCTCGAGGCCGTAATAGGAATAAAACTCGGCGGACATGGGATCCAGCCCCTCCGGCACTGCATTCTGGGGTTCATCCGGATACACCGGAACATACTCCGGCTCTCCCTGTTCAAAATCAGCCCAGCGCTGCTCGGAAATCTGTTCGAGCAGTGCCGTCCTCTCTTCCGGAGACATGGCATCGCCGTTGCTGCTGATATCCACCAGGCTCGCCGTCACCACGGCCTTGATTCTCGTGTCCACCTGGGCTGCGGAGAGAGCAAAGCCGCCGCTGCCGCAGATCCCCACGGCGCCGATCTGGTTCCTGTCCACAAAAGACCACGTTCCCAGATAATCCACGCCTGCACTGAAATCCTCGGTAAAAATTTCCGGGGAAGAGACATGCCTCGGCTCCCCGCCGCTGGTTCCGTTGAAGGACGGATCAAAGGCCAGCGCCACAAAGCCCCTCTGGGCCAGTGCGTTTGCATAAACCCCAGGCCCCTGCTCTTTCACTCCGCCGTACGGCGCCCCAATTACCACTGCCGGATATTTTCTGCCTTCCTCCATGTCTTTGGGAAGGTACATGTCTGCCGAAAGCTCGATGCCGTAGCGGTTTTTATAGCGAACCGGACGGCGCTCCACCTGGCTGCTCAGTTCAAATGTGTATGTATCTTCTGCCCGCATGGTTTCCTCCCTGCCTGTTTCGTTTGCTGCGGCCATAATCCCGGACATGCCGCATGCCGTCACTGCCAGCGCGCCTGCTGCCAAAAGTCCTATGATTCTTTTTTTTCTGCTCATCATGATAATCTCCTTTCCGTTTTTCTCAGGAGAGCTCTTCCTTATGGCATCATCATAGCACACGTTCATTATCATGTAAAATAGCTATTTTAAATCCATTATCATAGTTGACAGTTATGCTATTCTTTTTTATAATGACAGTAAATTCCCACCTGTCAGGAGGTACCGCCATGATCGAGATCCGTCTTCTTTCCTATTTTCTGGCCATCGCCAGAGAGCAGAGCATCACAAGAGCCGCCGAGTCGCTCCACGTAAGCCAGCCCACGCTGTCCAAACAGATGATGGAGCTAGAGGAGCAGCTCGGGAAACAGCTTCTGATACGCGGCAGGAAGCGCGTCACCCTGACGGAGGACGGGGAATATTTAAGAAAATCTGCCCAGGAGATCATCGCCCTGATGGAAAAAACAGAAAGCTCCTTTCAGGAAAGCGCACGCGGTGTTGGCGGAGACATTTATCTCGCCTGCGGCGAGTCGGCGGGAATGGGCTTTCTCGCAGAGGTTTACCACGAACTCCTCACGGACTATCCCGACATCCGCCTCCATATCCACAGCGGAGATGCCGACACCATCACGGAACGGCTCGACAAGGGGCTGGCAGACTTAGGCCTCTTCCACGGCCCCATCCAGAACGACAAATACGATTTCATCCCGCTGCCCATCCGGGATTCCTTCGGGCTTCTCATGCCTGAGGACTGTCCGCTCGCAGAGAAGGAAGTCATTGACCGCAGGGAGCTGTCCCGCCTTCCGCTAATTTTCCCCGATCAGCTTTTCCGCAGCGGACGGCAGCTCGACTGGTTCGGGACGCATTATCCGTCCTTTCACATTGCTGCTACCTACAATCTTGTTTTCAACGCGGCCTTTCTGGTGGAACAGGGCATCGGATATGCCCTCTGTTTTCACCGTCTGGCAGGGAACAGCACCAGCCGGCCCCTCGTTTTCCGGCCGATTGTACCGGAGTTAAGCGCCGGCCTCTGTCTTGCAGCCAAGAAGTACCAGGCCTTTTCCCCTGCTGTCAAACTTTTTTTGGAATATCTGAGAAGAAAGATCCAATAAAATCCTCTGTCTGGGCACAAAAAAAGGAGCCGCTGCTCCATAGATGATCCTTCACCTATTCTGCACCGGCTCCGCTGCTGGCTCTCTTACGCTTTTCTGATCTTTTTCGTAGCAAAAGCACATACAATTAAAGCAATCACCATGACTGCGTAAAGATATGCTCCCATTCCCAGGCTGATGCCGCGTCCCGAGGCTTCCATTACAAAAGCCAGGAACATAAAAATCAGCGCTGCATCGCCAATCAAAGTCAGCTTCGGGTGGTTCAGGAGGAAAAACGCCGCAGTCCACAGGGCGCCGATCACAACCACCGGCAGCGCTCCCACATAGTAGTCCGGCCTTTCCTTTATTGCCTGCATGATGGTCTGGCTCAGGTTGTCTCTCGTGTACCAGGGAAGGTATAAGCTAACCAGGGCAAGGACGGCCGCCGCAAGGGCAATTTTTACAGTTACAAGCTTCCATGTTTCTTTGATTTTTTCCATGATCATTTACTCCTTATCTGCTGTTTTCTGCTCTACTCCCAGTCAAAGCAGGGGCTTTCGTCTCCTGCCTTCCAGCCGCTTATCTCGTACTCCCGGCCGTCAAACCGTTCCAGCCACTCCTGCCTGGTCTCGCTTCCGTTGGCCGGCCACCCCTGGAGAACCTCAAGGACGGTTCCGTCCGTAAAGCTTTCCGGCGTGACCTTCCAAATGCTGCTTCCCTCCGGCATCTCGGACTGGGTTCCTTCCAAAAAGAAGAGATTGTCGCATTGCTGCCATCTGGCTCCGGCTCCGATTCCCTGGATATATGCATTCTCACTCCGGACATCGATACGGCATGCGGCAAAGCTGTTATAGAAATGGGAGTCATATGTATCATAAGCCTGTCCAGCCAAACCGCCCACCCGGAAGAATCTGGCTTCCGACTCGCTGCCGAAAAGTTCCCCGGTATTATAGCAGTTCACCATGGCGCTTTTAAAAAACCGTCCCGCTAGGCCGCCGATATCCTGCTCTTCAAATACATATTTGTTTCCGTAATAGCTTTTTACGCCTTCCCAAAGGCCGGAAACCTTTCCTTTATTGAAGCAGTTGGTCATCAGCACCTCGTAATCCTTGCCGTTGGCATAGCCGACAATGCCGCCGGCCGTCAGGGGGCTTTCCACCTCCGCCGTATTCCAGCATTTGTCAATCCAGGCATTGAACGCATAGCCGATGACTCCGCCGGCATAGATCTCTCCGCGGACCTTCCCTGTATTATAGCAGCCTGACGCCGCCACGGCCGCAGCATACTGATTCTCATTTCCCATAAGGCCGATGACTCCGCCCGTATAGAAATCCTGTCCATGGACAGTCCCCTCATTATAACAGTCGGTAATCGTTCCGCTCATCTCACCTACGACCCCGCCTGTCCAGGATTCGGCTCCGTTTACCTCTCCCAGGTTCCAGCAGCCCGTCAGATTCTTCGCATATCCGGCCACGCCTCCGCAGGATTCCCCGTAAGCAGTAACCTGGCTGTCACTCCAGCAATTAACAAGCGTACCTCTGCACTCCCCCGCAACGGCTCCGACGTAACCGGCGCCCTGAATCACAGAGTCCTCCACGCCCAGATTTTGAATGACAGCATCCTTGTCTGTCTCTCCAAAGAGGCCGACGGATTCCTCTCCGTCTGTCACAATGTAAAGTCCGGTAATCATATGCCCGCCGCCTTCAAAGCTTCCGTTGTAATTTTGAATGGGCACCCAGTTTCCGGCGCTTTCCGAGCAGACAGACGACAAGTCAATGTCTCCCTCCAGAATCCCTTCCAGGGCCGCTTCTCCCTCGTTGACCCTGTCGCGGAACCGTTCCAGATCCTTTGCATCCTTGATTTTCACCGTCTTGCCTTCTCCCACATGGCTTTTGGATTCTTCCTCTTCGGCCGCTATGGACGCGTTCTTCGCCTTTTCCTCTTTCATCTGTTCCATCATCCACATGACCCCGTTCTTTTCCGGTTCCGTTTCTGTCGTTTCTCCGCCGCCGCAGGCGCTAAGAAACGCCGCCATGGAAAACGCCAGGAACACCATCCCTTTTCTGCACATTTTCCTTTTCATTCTCTCATCTCCCCTTAATCTATTTCAGTTGACACCTTCGCCGCAGGCAAAGGGACAAGCTGTTTCAAAATGCACCAGATTCCCATAAGTCGCATTATAAGCATGATAAATTATATCTCTAATAATATGATAAAGTCAAGTCTTCCATCGCCCGAACCGGCGGCATGAGGCGGAATCTATTGCTTTTCCTCTTCATTCCGTGTAAAATTTTGTATAGGAACCTTTGGCTGCCAGGCTCTTTTCGGAACGCTCGAAAAAAGCCGGCCGCCTGAACTCTGCCAAACGAAGGAGGCTCCCCTATGGAATTTCGCGTACTTCAGTATTTTCTCGCAGCCGCCAGGGAACAAAGTATTTCCGGCGCCGCCGAATATCTCCACCTCTCTCAGCCGACCCTTTCCAGGCAGCTGAAAGAACTGGAGGAAGAGCTTGGAAAACAGCTTTTTATCCGCGGGAACCGAAGGATCACCCTCACGGAGGAGGGGATGATTTTAAGAAAACGTGCAGAAGAGATCGTGGATCTGATGCAGAAAACAGAAAAAGAAATTGCCTTAAACGACGCAGCCATCGCCGGTGACATCTACATTGGGGCCGGAGAAACAGATGCCATCCGCATCCTCGCCAGAACGGCCCGCAGGCTTCAGGAGAACCATCCCGGGATCCGCCTGCACATTGCCAGCGGCGATTCGGCAGACGTGACGGAAGACCTGGACAAAGGGCTCATTGATTTCGGCATCCTCTTTGACCCCAGGGATCTTTCCAAATACGATTATTTAAAGCTCCCGCACCAGGACACCTGGGGCGTTCTGATGCGCCGGGATTCCCCGCTGGCTGAAAAAACGGCCGTCACCCCAGAAGACCTCTGGGACAAGCCCCTGATCCTCTCAAGGCAGCACCGGGAGGGAAGCGCCCTCTCCATGTGGCTTTCCAGGCCAGAAGCAGATTTGAACGTCACAGCCACATACAGCCTGCTTTACAATGGTTCCATCCTCGTGGAGGAAGGGATCGGCTATGCCCTTACTCTGGATAAGATCATCAACACCTGCGGCAGCAGCCTCTGCTTCCGCCCTTTGAGTCCGCCCCTTACGGCAAATCTCTGTATCGTGTGGAAAAAATATCAGGTGCTCACAAAAGCAGCCGAGCTGTTTCTGAACACCCTGAACGAAGAAATATCAGCAGGCGGCACAGGCCTTTAGACCTGCGCCCTCTGCTTCTGGTACCTGATAAAAAGAATGGAAAAGAGAAGTGTGATGCAGCCGAACCAGATGGCCCGCTCGCCAAAAGCCCGGCAGACGAAAACGCCGAGAGCAGCGCCGCCTGCGAACACCAGGTCAATCCAGTAATAATGCAGGCCTTCCTTTCTCTTTTTGGCATCATGGCGGTAATCGCCGGAACACAAAAGCTCCGTTCCCGATCTCAGATTACCAGTGCACATGGTCGTGGCAAAGGCTTTGCCGCGTATTTTCCGGAACGCCTCCACCTGCATGGCACAGCTGAACGCAATCATGGAATTGACGACGGCATTGTATTCCTGGGGCAGGAAGCCGGCCAGAAAAAGGAGAAGGATTTCCGCCCACAGAACACCCTCCTTCCAGTGGATGCCGGGATTTTCCCCGACACGCTCCCGGATCCGTTCCGCTGCAAAAATGCCGAGGGCAAAGGCCACGACA
Source organism: Eubacteriaceae bacterium Marseille-Q4139 (assembly GCA_018223415.1). Taxonomy (NCBI): domain Bacteria; kingdom Bacillati; phylum Bacillota; class Clostridia; order Eubacteriales; family Eubacteriaceae; species Eubacteriaceae bacterium Marseille-Q4139. The sequence goes on from JAGTTQ010000001.1 coordinate 417,903, forward strand.
GGAACCAGATAGTAAAGCGCCCGCATCCACTTGCCTTCAGCCAGGCTGAGTCCCATCAAAACGATATTTCCTGTCTCCGCATTGGCAAACGTCCCGCCGCGGATCAGGTAAGAATAGGCGTCCATAAATCCGCCCGTCAGCGTTAAAAGCGTTCCAAGCCGGATGCTTTCCGATATATGCCCGTTTTTCTCCAATGTAAAATCCCCCTTTTTCTTCCATTCTTTCATTATAGCACGGCTTTTCGCCATGTAAAGCAAAAATCCCCCGGGGCAGACATTTCATCTGCCGCCGGGGGGCTCTACTTCCTATCGAAGCTCCAGAAGGATCAAAAGAAAGATCAGGGCAATTCCAAAGAAAATGACGCCGTCCAGCACCTTGACCGGAATCTTTGCGTTCCCGTAAATATTCCCGCGTCCAACGACAACCGGGCCCTCATCCTTTTCCTTTTCTTCTGTTCCCGCTTCCTTTTTTTCTTCCAGCTTTTCTTCCATAAAAACCTGCTTTCTTCCGGATTATTTGCGAACCAGATACTTTCTCATATCAATGGCACATGCAACAAGGATAACAAGGCCCTTGATGATGTAGGTCATGTTGGCGCTCATGCCAAGGAACGTAAGACCCGTGAAGATCAGCTTTAACATTACAACGCCAAGGATAATGCCGGAAATCTTTCCAATACCGCCGACGAAGGAAACGCCGCCGATAACGCAGGCTGCGATGGCATCCAGCTCGTAGTTAAGACCTGTGGTAGCGGAGTTGGAACCGATACGCGCGCCCTCGATAAAGCCTGTCAGGCTGTACATCACGCCTGCAAGGACGAATACGAGGATCGTCGTGCGGGCCACGTTGACACCAGATACATTGGCAGCTTCCGGGTTGGAGCCGACGGCAAACATGTTCTTTCCGAAGGACGTCTTGTTCCAGATTAACCACATGATAACCGTCAGGATTGCAACGTAAAGGATAAATCTCGGTATGGCAACATCGCCGATCTTAAATAACGGTGCTTTGATGAAATCGGTGTAGCTTGCGTCCAGACCGGAAATGGACTGGCCGTTGTTGGTACCGATCATCAGGTACATTAAGATGATGCCGTAGAGGATTAACTGGGTCGCCAGGGTTACGATAAACGGATGGAGGCTAAACTTCGCCACGCAGAAGCCGTTGATTAAGCCCACGACAGCGCCGATGGCGATGACGGCAAGCAGCACGACGATAATCGGCATGGTGTCCAGGGTTTTAAACATCTTGTTGGCGTATCCGCTCATCTGAAGCAGGGAGGCGGAAACACAGGCGCAGAGACCAACGCAGCGGCCTGCGGAAAGGTCGGTACCGGTTAAAACGATGGCTCCGGCAATTCCCAGGGCGCAGGGAAGCGCGGCTGCGGAAAGGGAGATGATGTTGACGACCGAAGCCAGGGAAAGGAATTTCGGTGACTTGATCTCAATCAAAATAACGGCAATAATCAGGAAAAAGTACAGGGAGTTGTTGATCATGAACTCCTTTCTCCATGTCTTCTTTTCCTTCGCATCTAAACTTTTATAATTCTGAATACTCGCACTGATACGGTTCATATTTGACCTCCTTTACGCATACATCGCTGCAAGCGTCATAATCTCTTCCTGTGTCGTGCTCTTTGCGTCAACCTCGCCGGCAAGTCGTCCGCCGGACATGACAAGGATCCTGTCGCAGACGCCAAGAAGCTCCGGCATCTCAGAGGATACCATGATAACGCCTTTTCCCTGGCCTGCCAGATCCAGAATGAGCTGGTAAATCTCGTACTTGGCGCCGACGTCGATGCCTCGCGTCGGCTCGTCAAGAAGAAGCACCTCCGGCTCCGTAAGAAGCCATCTTCCAAGAATTACCTTCTGCTGATTGCCGCCGGAGAGGGAACGGATCTTTGTCTGCTGGTTCGGCGTCTTGATCCGCATGGCCTTGATCGACCAGTCCGTCACCTCGCGCATCTTGGAATCATCCAGAAGGAGGCCTTTTTTATACTTCGGAAGGCTGGAAATCGTCGTATTCTCCTTGATGTCCAGGATCCCGAAAATACCGGTGGCACGGCGCTCCTCGGTTAAAAGCGCAAATTTGTTTTTGATGGATTCGCTGGCATTCTTATTGAAAACCTGCTTTCCATGAAGCTTGATGGTACCGCTCTTTCTCGTGGCGATGCCGAAGATATTTTCCAGGACTTCCGTCCGTCCGGAGCCGTCCAGGCCGGCGATGCCGAGCACCTCACCCTGCTTTAAAGTAAAGGAGACGTCGCGGATATGGGAGTACATGGCCGTTAAGCCCTCCACCTCCATGAGCGGGCCGCCCACCTGGTTGGTTTTCGGCGGGAACCGGTTCGTCAGCTCACGTCCTACCATCAGCTTGATAATCTCGTTCATTGTCAGCTCCGCCGCCGGCTTCGTCGCCACCCATGTACCGTCGCGCATGATGGTAACTTCGTCGGAGATCCGGAGGATTTCTTCCATTTTGTGAGAAATATAGATAATGCCGCATCCTCTGTCACGGAGCATGTTGATAATCTTAAATAAATGCTCTACCTCTTTCTCCGTTAAGGATGAGGTCGGTTCGTCGAATACAATAATTTTCGAGTGGAAGGAGACTGCTTTTGCGATCTCCACCATCTGTCTCTGGGAGACAGGCATTGTGCTCATGATCCGCTTCGGATCCACGTCGACTCCAAGCTCGTCAAAAATGGCCTTCGTATCGTCATACATCTTTTTCTCAGATGTGAAGATGCCTGCCACGTGGGGATAACGTCCGAGCCAGATGTTATCCATAACATTCCGCTTTAAGGCCTGGTTCAGCTCCTGGTGCACCATGGCAACGCCGTTCTCCAGGGCTTCCTTGGAACTCTTGAAATCCACTTCTTTTCCTTCTAAGAAAATGTGGCCCTCGTTCTTTTCATACATACCAAACAGACATTTCATCAGTGTGGATTTTCCGGCACCGTTTTCCCCCATGAGGGCGTGCACCGTCCCCTTTTTCACCGTCAGGGAAACGTGGTTTAAAGCCTTAACGCCGGGAAACTCCTTCACAATGTCTTTCATTTCCAGCAGAACTTCGTTTTTTGTTCTGTCAATACTGCTCATAAGCCACCTCCTCTATCCCGGGTTCATAATGAGCTCAGGGCAGGGCTTTTTCCATACCCATTACATCCCCATGTAAACCGGCTGGGGGAAGATTTCCCCCTGCCCGATTCTTGTGCAACAGAAAACGCGGGCCGGCTCTTTCTGCCGGCCGCGTTTTCTGGATTTATTTCTTACAAACGTCTCTTTATTCCTCGCCGAGATAGATCTGATACGGGATGCGGACTTTATCAACTTCGCTGTCGATGATGTAGCTGTCCATGCCGTCTAACAGGCCATTGCCTGCAAGACCGTTCTGAGCTGCCTCAACGATGCCGTTTGCCATACCTTCGGCATCCTGCTTGATGGTACCGGTCATCTGGCCGTTTGCGATCAGGGATTTTGCAGCGTCTGTTGCGTCAACGCCGAATACCGGGATCACTTTGCCGTCGCCGATGTTGTAGCCGGCTGTCTGGAGAGCTGCGATGGCGCCCTCAGCCATACCGTCGTTGTTGCAGATAACCATCTCGATCATGTTTCCGTTTGCTTCGCTGTACTCGGAAAGGATCGTGGTCATGTAGTTCTGAGCGGCTGCTGCCGACCAGTTGCCGTCCTGGTCTACCAGGTACTTGTTGCTGTTCTTGTCGTCGTAGAACTTTAATGCGCTCTTTCCAGCCTCGGTAAGAAGGGCGTCGGCATCCTCAACAGAATACTGGGTTCTGTAAATAGCCTCGTTGTTGCCTTCCTGGCCCTTGAACATAACGTAGGAGATCTCTCCGTCGCCGTTTAAGTCAGTGTTTGCGTAGTTGTCGCCTTCCAGTAAGAAGTTGGCAATCATTTCGCCCTGCATATGGCCGGCTTCTGCTGCATCCGTACCGATGAATACGCACTTCTCATAGGAATTTACAACGTCGTCGGAAACCTCGCGGTTAAAGAAGATAACCGGGATGTCCTTTTCCTTTGCCTGATCAACGATGTTCTGTGCGGCATCGTCGGAACCGGTATCAACGATGTTTACAACAAGAAGGTTCGCACCGCTTGTGATGGCTGTGGAAACCTGCTCGGTCTGTGTTGTCTGCGTGGAGTTGCCGTCATAGTCTGTGTAGGTAATTCCAAGCTCATCCCATTTTGCATCCATGGCGCTTCTTACGCTGGAGATATATGTATCGCTGTAAGAATAATAGAATACGCCGACATTTCCGTCTACTGCGGCTGCCTCTGCTGCTGCGGTGGTAGCTTCTGCTTCTGCCTCAGCCTCTGCTACTGTTGTTTCCTCTGCGGCTGCTGCTGCGGTGGTTGTTGCTGCTGCCGTCGTCTCCTCCGTACCGCCGGAACAGCCGGCCAGTGCGAATGCCATCGAGCATGCAAGAGCAACGCTTAAGATCTTTCTCATTTTGAACTCCTCCTTCAAATAGAACTTTTGTTACGTATATAGTATATAAAATTAAAGACAAGGGTAAAATAGAAAATCTTATGCAAAATGTTAAATATTTTATGCTCCGTTTTTGTTCTTATGTAGATTTTTACACATTCCAGGCGGTTTTTGTCCTATCGGAACGGAAAAATCAACTTCTGGTTCGCCTCATCGAACAGATTCTCCCTGAAGGCTGTCAGGGTTTCCGTAAAAACCTCCTTGTGCTCCGGCTTCTTTCCATTGATGAGCTGGTAGGCGTTTTCGATGCCAAGGTAGCCCATGGCAAAGGGATTCTGCACCACGAGGGCGTCCACCTCGCCGGTCTCCAGCATGCCGATGGAAATCACGTTGTTGTCAAAGCCGACGACGGTCGTCTCTTCTCCGATTCCAAGCTCCTGTACGGCATAGCCGACGCCCAGGGTCGTCCACTCGTTGAAGGCCGCAATGCAGCGGATGTCGGGATATTCCGATAACATCGCCTTGGTTCCCTCGCTGGCATCGCGGATGTTGGAGTTTACATGGATCACCGACGCCACCTGGGCGCGGCCGCTCTCCTCTAATGCGGCAAGGAAGCCGCGCTCCCTCTCCTGCCCGTTGTAGGTTCCTTCATCGAAATTGACGACGCCCACCTGGATATCGCCTTCTGTCCGGTCGAGAATCGCCTTTGCCGCCTGGACGCCGGCGCTGTAATTGTCGGTTCCGATCTTCACGGCCACCTCGTCCGAGTTGATGCCGCTGTCGATGACAACCAGCTTGACACCTGCCGCAGCCGCCTCCTCCATGGCTTCCACCGACTCATTGTAATCGATGGCCGAAAGCACAATGGCGTCGGCGCCATTTTCCACGGCTTTCTTTATCATGGCATTCTGCTCTTCATAATTTTCCTCGCTGTCCGGCCCCTCCATCGTCACATCCACGTTGTACTCGATGGACGCCGTCCGGACGCCGGCAAACACGGTTTTAAAAAAGTTGGAGCCGGTGGACTTTGTGATGACGGCAATGTAAGGCTTCCGCTCCTGCCCTGCCGTCCTGGCGCCAGCACAGCCGCAGAGGGAAAGAGAAAGAAGCGCCGCCAGGAAAAATGCCGCAGTTTTATTTCGCCTCATAGCTTCCCTCCTCAATCTTCGGGAACCGGATAATCACCGTCGTCCCCACATCCAGCTCGCTCTCAATCCGGATCCCGTACTGTTCTCCGAAGAAAATTTTGATCCGGTCGTTGACGTTTTTGATGCCGATGCCGCTGCTGTCGCTGCGCTCTTTCTTTAAGATGCTTTCGCACTGTTCCGGCGTCATGCCGGCGCCGTTATCCGAAACCCGGAATTCGATGTCGTCCCCGGCGGCCTTCGCCTCAATCCGGATGAGCCCCTCGTCCACCATCCGGTCGATGCCGTGGTAGATGGCGTTTTCAATCATGGGCTGGAGGGTGATTTTGTTGCAGAGATAATGCTTCACCGCGTCCTCCACCTCGAATTCATAGGTGAACTGGTTCTTGTACCGGTAGCTCTGGATCACCAGATAGCTTTTGGCATGGTTCAATTCGTCCTCAATGGGGATTAACTCCTTCCCGCGGCTGATGCTGATCCGGAACAGCTTCGCCAGCGCGCCCACCATGCGGACGGCATCGGCGCTGTTTCCCTGCTCGCACATCCACTGGATCGAATCCAGCGTATTGTAGAGGAAATGGGGGTTAATCTGGGCCTGGAGTGCCTTTAGTTCCGTCTTTCTTAAGGAAATTTCTTCCTGCTTGACCTTGTTCATCAGCTCCCTGATCATCTTCACCATGTGGGCAAAGGACTCCGACAGCGTCTGGATTTCCCGGACACCGTTCTGCGCCTCATAGTCATAGGCGCCGGCGTTCTCCTCAAACTCCCGCATGGCTGACACCAGGACACGCACAGGGCGTGAAATCACCTTGGAAATCAGGACGCCCGACAGGACGGCTGCCCCGATGAAAAGGAGCGCAATGCCGGCTGCCATGGTCTGAACGCTTTTTAGCTTGTCCCCGATCAGCTCATCCGTAAAGCTGACGCCGACGATCCGCCAGCCTCCGTCGGACAGGGAGCGCACCGTCGTAATCGTATCCATACCGGCGTAAACGCCGTCCGGACTTTCGGAGATCCACGAGGTGTCTTCTTCCTTTAAACCTGCAAAAATAAGCTGCTGCTGGGGATGGTAGACGATCTGCCCGTCCTGATCCATGATATAGCAGTAGCCGTGCTGGCCGATGCCCACGTTGTCCACGTAAGAGGCCAGGGATGAAAAGTTAAAGTCCATGGCCACATAGACCGGCTTGCGAAACAGCACCAGATCGGCCCGTTTGGCGATGGTGACAACCCAGGGATAGTAATTTAAAAACAGATTCTGCACATGGGGCGCCAGGACTGCCGTGTCTTCTGCGCTCTCAAAAATCTCTTTGCAAAAGGACAGGTTGTCCGTGATCTCATCTTTCAGCCGCAGGCTGCTGCTTCCCGTGAGGAGAAGGTTCCCGTCCTCATCGTAGATCATGACGGAGACTACGTCGCTCCTTAAGCCGGCCATGCCGGAAATCAGAGCTTCGGCCGCTTCCATGCTCCTGGTTCTGGATAGGCGGCCAATGATAAGCTCCAGGTCGTTTCTCATGCCTTCTTCGTTGATTTCCACCGTGTTGGCCGCCTGGGACACGGCCTGCTCGGAGTTGGTGGCCGCTAACTCAAGAAGCGACCGCCGGTATGCCGAGACGAAAATCTGCGTCATAAAAAGGATAGCCGCAATCGTCATCCCGCTGATGATGGCCACTAAAAGCACGGACAGGGGCACTGCCCGCCTTTTCCTGTTCTGTTCCATGGCTCTCTCCTTTTAGGCTTCCGCCTTCGCGGCGCTCTCGCGCATCTTGTTGGGCGATTTCCCGTAATACTTTTTAAAGCAGTAGCTGAAATAATGCTGGTCGCTGTATCCGCAGCGGCCGGCGATCTCCTGAATCTTAAAGGAAGTGCAGAGCAGGTACTCCTTCGCCTTCTCCATCCGCTTTTTCGTGAGGAGGCTGATAAACGTCTCGCCTGTGTTCTTTTTGATGGTGGCGCTTAAGTAGTTGGAGCTGATATGGAGCCGCTCGCTTAATGAGACGAGCGTCAGCATCTCGTCGGCATATTCTGCGTCGATGATTTGGATGGCCTTGTCGGAAAGGATTTCCGAGCTCACCTTCCTGTGGTTGGAGATGATCTCCTGGGCCTGGCGGCAGAGGCCGATGACCTTGGCCTGCACCGCATCGATGGAATTCTGGGTAAAGCCCTTTTCCAGGAACGAAAACCGGGAGAGAATTTCAAGCGGCACGTTGTTGTTCAAGGACATGTTGACGGTGCGGTAGACTGTGGACAAAATCTGGATCACAAGAAGCTCGCAGGTGGTCCCGGCGTTCTGATCGTTTCTGACGCGTGAAAACAGCTCGTCCAGAAATTCCTCCAGTTCCGCCCGGCTCCCCGTCTTGATGAGCTGATCCAGGGTATTGACCGTGTCCTCAATATATTCAAACCGCCTTACGTCCCGCGGCTCGATGTCGGAGATGAACTGGATCCCGGCGCTCCCGGCAGGGATATAGTGCATGGCCGCCAGCGCCTCCGAATAGGCGGCGCCGCCGACGGCAATCTCGGAAAATTCCCGGCTTACGCCGATCCGCGTTTTAAGCCCGAGAATCCGCTCGGCACTCTGTGCGATTTCCGTCACCAGGATATGAATGTATTTTCCGGCATCTCTCCCGACGGCGGAAACCACGGAGATAAGCTTCCCGCCGGAACAGATACTTCCGTACTGCATGTATTTTTTTAAGATGGAATCCACGAACGGCAGAAGCTCCGGCTCCGTCCTGTTTTTCCCCTCTGCGTCCTCCATGCTCGTCACCAGGATCAGGTACCGTACCTCCGTCTCCGGGGCTTTTTTCAGGCCCAGTTCGGCCGCTTTCCGCTCCAGAAGCGCTTTCCGCCCGCCGCCGCGTCCAAAGGACAAGTCGTCCTGATCCATGAGAAGCGGCGTCAAAAATTCCATCAACGCCAGCCGGTGTTCTTTGTCCCGCAGACCGCTGTCCACAGCGCCGTTTTTCATCTCGAAAAACCGCTTGTCCAGCTTCTCCTTGATCCGCCTTAATTCCACGGTCAGCTCCTCGGCGGAAATGGGCTTTAACAGGTAGCTGATGATGTTGTACTGGATGGCCTGCTGGGCGTAGGCGAAGCTGTCGTAGCCGCTTAAAAAGGCGATCTGCATGGACGGGCGAATCTCCCTGGCCTGCCTGGCAAGCTCGATGCCGGAGACGAAGGGCATCTTGATATCCGTGAGCAGCAGGTCGGGGCCCAGCTTTTCCACCAGCTCCAGCGCTTCAGCCCCGTTCTCCGCCTCGCCGATGATCTCGAAGCCGATGGCGTTCCAGTCGATTTTATGTATGATGGCTTTCCTTAAATCTTCTTCGTCGTCTGCAAAAATTACTGTGTACATGAAGACTCCGTTTCTTTCGTTTTTTATATGGATAGTTTACCATCCTGCGGGCGGGAAATCAACTGGGGAGACGAGCAAACCGTTTTCCATTTATAAAATGCATGGATTGAGCTATGATAATGATTATAAAAGCATTCCATTCCTGAAATCACTTCTTTTCTTTATCAATTCTATTCTGCCAGGCGGAAACGAAAGGTGGAATCTAATAACCCGAAAGCAAATTGGATCTTTTTCAGATGGCATAATTCATCTTCTTCAGTTAGGCATTCCTGCCGGAACTCCAATCTATACTTAATTTTTTGCATAAGAAAAGCCCTGAAGGATTTCTTTTCCTCAAGGCTTTGTTACATGCTATCTAACATATTACTTTATGTATTGCAAATCTCCGTTCCGCAACATCTGAAACTTTTCATCATATATCTCATCAAACACTTGTTTAATTGGCACACTATCTCGTTGGTGACCAGATATCGACCAAACCTTATATTCCGTCTGATTCTTCAAAAACGCAGATAAATGATCGTAATATTCCTGCATTTCAGATTTTTGCTTTCCCATCTTCATCAGCTTATAGAATACACCTAAGATACTAATACAATGAACCGGCATTTCTAAACTTGTAATACTCTGTCTTGCTTTAAAATCATCTGAACAGAATATATACACCCGATTACCGTACAGCACCTTCATCATTTGAATTAATACATAGGTCTTTTTCTCGCCTAGTCCCTTTTTATGTGGAACCTTATCATCGCAATCCTTTAATGCCGCCAAAAAGGCCTCAACATCGTTCAGGTTCTCCATCTCATTCAAAGAACCATAGTACTGTTTATAAAAATTGACATTAAAAGTATCACAACTTGTTTCCAGTAACTCTAAATATATGCTTGTTGCTTTTCCTCCATATACTTTTCCTAATTCACTTATAATCTCTCGATCCGAATACGATTTCACTTTTCCTGCTTTAATTTTCTCTTCAAGCCAAGGATTCGGATCCGGATTCAGTTTATGTCTGCTCAGTTCTTTCTTTATCATTTCATGACAGAAAAACTCATACTCCGCAAATTCCATTACAAAGTCTGTCAACGTATGATTTTTTGCATTTCTTGCTAAATGTGATTTATACAAAAAGTCAGTATCCAGCAAGGCATATTTTTTGTCCATTTCCATAGGCACTACCTCACTGTTTTCTTAAACTTTTCATTATTTCACTCAATCTGTTCTTATCACTTGCTAACCGTTCATCGCGAACAGCATCCAACTGCTCCACATCATACATCAATTCAGGTAAGCTTCCAAATCTAATGAAATCCTTAGGTATCTCCTGCCAGCGTGCAGCTTTTCCCGTAAGTTCCATTTGTCTGCAAATTTCCTTTTCTTCAACTTGCAAGAGATTCTTTGCAGCTTTAACATCAATCTTGTTTTCCTCCAAGAGACGAAGTACCGCTGCCTTATAAGGAATTGCAAAAATGTCCATTATCTTAAGCACCGTCTGCACTGAAATATCTTTATATGATAAATTGTACACATCCGTCTGCTCATCAAGCCGCTCCTTTGGAGCCAGTAAAAAGGCTGCAAAAGCATTGGCTTCCATATCCTCAATCTCTTTTGCTTCTTCATCTATAATACCAGATTCCAAAATTGACCCAGATTGTAATAATGCGGAATCATGCCCCTCGAAATAGCAATAAATATGATACAATTCATGTGCTGTTGCAAATATCTGCTTTGATAATGGCAACGCAGAATTAACCATAACAAACATTCTTCCTTTACGAATGAAAGTACATGCACACAAATCGGCATCTTCAATAGGATATCTCAGCATATCAAAGGGCATATCATGTCGTGCCACATAATTCTCCAACACGTTGAAGATATCATCCTGAATAATATTATTCTTATTATAGAGCGAATTAAAACTTGTTGCACATTCACTTATTTTTGTATATTTCTTTCTATCTTTAATATAAAGGCTATTATCCAAAACTCGGCACATAGTTCTAAGCCTCCCATGGTTTCATCATTTCCTCAGCATTTTCACGAGTACGTGCATAAAAACAAATAAGATTTGCAATCTCATCTGCAATTCCAAGTCCATCCTTTGCTTCCTGAGATTCCACCTTTCCCATAAAAGCCTTTACCGCATTCGTTTCTACATCCACTGCTGGGGGGTTAACAAGATTTTCCATGGAAGTACCCAGAAACTCCGAAATTTTCTGCAGTTCAATTGCATTAATCATCCTTCCACCGGTAAGCATCTTGCTTATCACTTGCTTGGACACCCCGAGATAGTCTGCAAGATCAATCTGCTTTTTTCCGTTCTGTTTCATAATATTCATTATATTGTTGCTAATAATCTCGCTTGCCTTTACCATCATCGTTACCTCCAACATAATTCAAAGCATCTTCTTTCTTCTACACTTTCATTATATTCGTAGCATCAGAAAAAATCAACATTCTCTTAACTCTATTTCTTTATTTTGCCCTGTTTTGTCCCTATATTCACAACTCTTTTAGACTTAATAACATTGCAACGGCACGGTGGAACTTTTCGATAACATTGCGAAAACTCTTTTTTACAATGATAGTATTACTACCGTAAAATCTTACATGGTCTTATGTATCAATCTGTGCTATACTCTTTACAGGCATATCTGCCAATACACATGCTGGAGGCTGTCATGAGTGAAGAGAAAAATGGTTCCTATAAGGGCTTAGCCGAAGCTCGTTGAAGAGCGAACAAAAAATATAATGATCGTTTCGTTGAAATCAAGGTTCATGTCCCCCCCAAAGAAGCGTACCATCATTAAAGACCACGCAGAAAAGATGGGTGAAAGTGCCACTGCCTTTATCAGTAGAGCAATCGCTGAAGCCATGAAACGCGATCAGGAATCAAATCCCGAAACGTAAAAATCCGGTGACGTATGGATACATTTCCACACATCACCGGATGATTTTTTCTCTCATGAGTTATCTCCGTTGTGTAATTTTCTATATGAGTATATTTGCAACAAGGCTCCCCATCTGCATGTTTTTTCATTATTTTCTACACATTTCAAATGGTCTAAACTTGGTCTAAAACAGGACTCTGAAGCTTCATTTTCCAAGATAAATCAAGACTTTTTAGAGAGTTGCCAGTATGTTGCCATGATTGCAGAAAAAGCCATTTACAGGAAAAAATATGCTCCCTCCCAGGCCGCAGGCGTTTCTTATCCCGCCTGCATCCCCGGAAGGGAGCATATCATTTTCATGCAGAAACTTTTTTACATCTTCTCCCCCGGCACCACCGGCACGGCTCCCTCCGGAACCGGGCAGTAGTATCCGCCGTAGCGTTTCATCTTCGCGTCAAATTCGTCCTTAGCTGCCTTTATAAGCTCCGGCTTTTCCATCAGGTCAATGGCCGTGGCGGCGATGACCTTTCCGGCCAGAAGCATAGCCTTATGGGCGATGGACGTATGGCCGCAGGACACGTTCTGCCAGGAATGCCCCGGCGCCTTGGACGGGTACGTGGCCGTATTGATCTGCGCCGTCGGCACGCACCAGCTCACGTCGCCCACGTCGGTGGAACCCATGCGCGGCTTCTCGGAATAGAGATACGGCACGATAAAATCGTTGATGGGCTTCGTCCCGTGGCAGGACTTCTCATCCACATAGGCATAAATGTCAGGGTCTTCCTCCGTAGCTGCGCCCGGAAGGCTGTCGTCCTTCATCTCATAGGAATCATAAAGAGCCTGGGCAAACTTCACCTCGTCCTCGGTGTACTCCGGCACGCCGATTTCGCTGAAATTCTCATAAAGCAGGGATTCCAGCGCCTTGTTGGGCACGGAATTGGAGCAGCCGTCGATGAACTTCTTCTCCATGGTCGTATCCGTCATCATGGAAGCTGCCAGCGCAATCCTATCGACCCGCTCCTGAAGAGCAATGGCGTCCTTTGCCCAAATGGAACGAACCATGTAAAGCACCTGCGCCCTCGGCTGAACCACGTTGGGAGAGGCTCCGCCGGCGTCGGTGATGGAATAGTGGATTCTCGCGCTGTCCGGCATGTGCTCGCGCAAAAACTGCACGGCCACATTCATAAGCTCCACGGCGTCCAGGGCGGAACGTCCCTTTTCCGGCGCTCCTGCCGCATGGGAAGCCACGCCTGTAAACTTATACTCCGTCTGGATGCAGGTGTTGCAGGTTCCCGACGTCACCTGGTTCACGTTGCCGGGATGCCAGGTTAAGCAGGCATCGCACTCGGCAAACACGCCGTCGCGGGCCATGAACGCCTTCGTCGCTGCGCCTTCCTCGCCGGGGCATCCGTAGAAAATCACGGTTCCGCTTCCCTCGCCCTTTTCTTCCAGATATTTCTTTAAGGCAAAGGCAGCCGCCATGGAACCGGCGCCAAGGAGATTATGGCCGCAGCCGTGGCCGTTTCCGTCGGGGACAAGCTCCTTTCTCTCCGAAAGACCTGCCACCTGGGAAAGCCCTGTCAGAGCATCATACTCGGCCAGGATGCCGATAACCGGCTTCCCGGAGCCGTAGGAGGCCTTTAAGGCCGTCTCAATATTGTCGAAAGGATGCTCAACCACAAAGCCCTCTTCCTCAAACACCTTTGCATACAAATCACCGGACTTGTACTCACGCAGAGAAAGCTCCGCATACTCCCAGATCTTGTCGGACACCTCCGTAATCAGGTCTGCCCGCTCATCAATATAATCCAAAATCTTCTTTTTTCCGTCCGTCACGCTGCTTTCCTCCTGTTTCCTGATATAATGCTGGGGCCAAAAGGATTTATGGCCTTCTGACCCTGGTATCCTAATATAATACCTTGCTTAAAAATTCCTGTGTACGCGGGTTCTGGGGATGGTTGAACACCTCGTCCGGCGATCCCTTTTCCGCGATGATACCGCCGTCCATAAAGAAGACGCGGTCGGAAATCTCCTTTGCAAATCCCATCTCATGCGTCACGATGACTGTCGTAAGTCCTGTCTTCACCAGGTTTTTAATAACCTGGAGAACCTCGCCGACCATCTCCGGGTCAAGGGCCGATGTTGGCTCATCGAACAGCATCACATCCGGCTCCATGGCAAGGGCCCTTACAATGGCAAGACGCTGCTTCTGGCCGCCGGAAAGCTTTTTCGGATACTGATCCCATTTTTCCAGAAGTCCGACCCTGGAAAGGAGATCCTTTGCCATCTCGTCGGCCTCCTTCTGCTTCTTTTTCCCGAGAAGCACAGGCGCCAGCGTCACATTTTTCGAGACGGTCAGGTTATTGAACACGTTGAAATGCTGGAACACCATGCCCATCTTCTGACGGTGCACGTTGATGTCCACGCTCTTATCTGTAATATCCACGCCCTCGAAATAAATATGGCCGGATGTGGGCACCTCCAGAAGGTTCAGACAGCGCAGGAAGGTACTTTTTCCGCCGCCGGACGGGCCGATGACCGAAACCACCTCTCCTTTGCTGATCTGCTCTGTCACCCCGCGGAGTACCTGGAGGCTTCCGAAGGATTTATGTAAGTCCTCTACACGGATTAAAACATTATCGTTCACTTGCACTCAACCTCCTCTCAAGCAGGGCAATTAACTTCGATAAAATAAAGGTCAGAAGGAAATAGATAATACCGATGATCGTAAGGGGTTCCAGAACGCGGAACGTAATGCCCTGGATCGTCTTAAACTGGGTCATCAGCTCGCCGATGAAGAAGGTGGATGCCAGGGAGGTCTCCTTGACGATGGCCACGAACTCATTGCAGAGCGCCGGCAGGATGTTCTTGACTGCCTGGGGAAGGACGATGTTTAACATAGTCTGGCGGCTGTTAAGTCCCAGGGAGCGGGCCGCCTCGGTCTGGCCGATGTCTACGGCCTGGATTCCGGCGCGCACGATCTCACAGACGTATGCCGTGGAGTTGACGCAGCAGGCAACCATGACGCAGGTGAACTCGCTGAGGTTCAAAAACGGCAGCCACTGGGGCAGCATAAAATAGAAGAAATACAACTGGAGCAGGATCGGTGTACCGCGGATGATCTCCACGTATGCCGTTGCAATGGCGCGGAAGGGCTTAACCTTTCCAATCCCCCAGTTGCTGCGCCGCAGCAGGGCCATCAGGGAACCTGAAATGGTACTGATGAATACGGTCACAAGACCCATGTAGACGGTCATCCCAAGACCTTCCAGGAACAGGGACCAGTACCGTTCCCAGACCTGAAGCATGATGCTGAAAAATTCCATGCGCTTTAAAGCTCCTCTCTTCGTTTTTCCCCGCGCCGCGGGCGGGACACATAGCTGCAAGCATAGAGCCGCTTGCAGGGCTTTTGCAGCAGACAACGGCCTTCCCGGCGATGAACCGGGAAGACCGGATTGGGGGCCTGAAAAGGTTCCTGTCTGTCTGATTGATTAGTGTGTTTCGATTCCGAGGCTGTTGGCAAGCTCCATCGCGTCTGCCTTCCATACTTCGTACAGCCCGTTCTCATTTACTTCGTCAATAACTTCATTGACTGCGGCAAGAAGTTCTTCATTGCCTTTCTTAACAGCAACCACGTTTCCGTCGCTCTCATACTCAAACATGAAATCTGCCATGGCAACTTCCGGATAAGACTGGGAAAGGGAAATTCCGTTCTCGCCGGAAACGGCAAGGGCGTCAATCTTTCCTGTCGTCAGCATCAGGACGCCGTCGGTAACAGCAAGCACCGGCTGAAGATCTACGTCGGACGGAAGCTGTGCCGTGCAGAGCTGCATCTGAAGGGAAGCATTCTGAGCAGCTACCTTCTTGCCGGAGAAAGCTTCTGCCGTGTTGTAGTCAGATGTCTGATCCTTCAGAACGAGAAGGCCCTGGCCGGCCTTGGAAGCCTGGTTGTACGGAGTGGAAAGGCCTGCTGCCTCCGCACGCTCCTCGGTGTAGGCAAATCCGGAAATACCCATGTTGATGGTATCGGAGGAAAGGCCCTGGATGATGGCGCCGAACTCCATCGGCTTAATCTCTAACTCAACGCCAAGTCTCTCGGCAATATATTTTGCAAGCTCGATATCTGCGCCGACGTATTCGGTGGTACCGGAGCTTACGTCCTTGAACTCCCAGGGAGCGAAATCAGGAGCCGTTCCAAGGGAAATCTTTCCGGAATTGATAATTTTTGCAAGCTCTCCGTCCGGAGACATATTCTTTACGGCCTCTAAGGTGTCGCCGTCTGCCTCAGCCGCTGCGGCCTCGGTCTCTGCCGCCGTCTCGGACTCCGCTTCTGTTTCTTCCGTCTCAGCCGCCGTCGTTGTC
This sequence comes from Eubacteriaceae bacterium Marseille-Q4139, assembly GCA_018223415.1. Lineage (NCBI taxonomy): Bacteria > Bacillati > Bacillota > Clostridia > Eubacteriales > Eubacteriaceae > Eubacteriaceae bacterium Marseille-Q4139. Next base: position 434,111 of record JAGTTQ010000001.1, read on the forward strand.
TCAGCGGCGGTTGTTGTTTCTGCTGCCGTTGTGGCGGCTGCCGTCGTTTCTGTATTCTGGCTTCCGCAGCCTGCCAGCGCCGCGATGGAAATGGCTGCTGCTAATGTCGCAAATAAAAATTTCTTTTTCATAATCCTCTCTCCTCTTTTTGCTTTCAGTTTCCTCGGGCTGCCGGCCATTTTTGCCGGCCGCCTTTGTTGATATGCATTATAATGCATAAATATTCTTTTGTAAAGAGTTTTTTTCACTTTTTATGCATTTTTTAAGGGCATGTCATGCATACACAGACATGCCCTCGCATTTTTAAATCTCTGCAATGTTGATTAAGGTCAGCTCTTTCGCCCTGTTTTCCATGCTGGTGACGAGGGCTCTGGCCGTATCAACGGCTGTCAGAACCGTGACGCCGGTCTCGATGGCGTTCCGGCGGATGACGAAGCCGTCGCGGCTGCGCTCGGCGCCCTGAGCCGGGATGTCGATGACAAGGTCGATCTCATGGCCAAGGATCAGATCCAGGATATTGGGGGAATCCTGCTCGATCTTCGGTACCTGGATGGCCTTGACGCCATGGCTGTTCAGAAACTTTGCCGTTCCGGCCGTGGAGAAGATCTTGTAGCCAAGGGCGGCAAACCGCTCGGCAATCTCTGTCATCTCCGGTTTGTCGGAATCGCGCACCGTGATAATCATGTTCTTATATTTCGGAAGCTTGATTCCGGCGCCCTGGAAGGCCTTATAAAGCGCCTCGTTGAAGCTCTTTGCAATGCCGAGGCACTCGCCGGTGGACTTCATCTCCGGCCCGAGGCTGATATCGGCGCCGCGGATCTTCTCGAAGGAGAAGACAGGCATCTTGATGGCAAAGTAATCGGCTTCCTTCTGGAGTCCCGGCGTATAGCCAAGCTCTTTGATCGTATGGCCGCAGATGATCCTGGTCGCAAAGGGCACAATCGGGATGCCCGTCACCTTGCTAATGTACGGCACGGTTCTCGAGGAGCGCGGGTTCACCTCGATGATGTAGACGTTATCGCCGTCCACGATGAACTGGATGTTGATCATGCCCTTTACGTGCAGGGCGCGGGCCAGCTTTTCGGTGTAGTCGACGATGGTCTTTTTGTTGCCCTCGGTGATGCTCTGGGCCGGGTACACGGAGATGCTGTCGCCGGAATGGATACCGGTGCGCTCGATGTGCTCCATGATGCCGGGGATTAAAATGTCGGTGCCGTCACAGATGGCGTCTACCTCGATTTCCTTGCCCATGATGTATTTGTCAACCAGGATCGGGTGTTCCTGGGCGATCTGGTTGATGATGCCGATGAACTCGTCGATGTCCTGGTCGTTGATGGCGATCTGCATGCCCTGGCCGCCCAGCACGTAGGACGGGCGCACGAGCACCGGGTAGCCAAGCTCGTTGGCTGCGCGCTTTGCCTCTTCGGCCGTGAACACGGTCTGTCCCTTCGGTCTCGGGATGCCGCACTGCTCCAAGATCTTGTCGAACAGCTCCCTGTCCTCGGCCGCATCCACGTCCTCGGCCGCGGTTCCTAAAATCGGGACGCCCATTTTCATAAGAGCTTCCGTCAGCTTGATGGCCGTCTGGCCGCCGAACTGGACGACAGCACCGTCAGGCTGTTCCAGATCCACGATGCTCTCCACGTCCTCCGGCGTCAGCGGCTCAAAATACAGCTTGTCTGCAATGTCGAAATCGGTGCTGACCGTCTCCGGGTTGTTGTTGATGATGATCGTCTCATATCCCTCTTTGGAAAATGCCCAGGTGCTGTGAACCGAACAGAAGTCGAACTCGATACCCTGTCCGATGCGGATGGGGCCGGAGCCGAGGACGAGCACCTTCTTTTTCGTCTTTGTGCCGTCGGCCTCGTTCTCGCTTCCGAAGCAGGAGTAGTAATACGGCGTCTCGGCGGCAAACTCGGCGGCGCAGGTATCTACCATCTTGAAGGCGGCGCGGATGCCGTTTTCATGGCGCATGCTCTTTACGTCAGCCTGGGAAAGGCCTGTGAGCCGCGCAATGACCGTATCCGGAAACTCGACGCGCTTTGCTTCCTTTAAAAGCTCCGGCGTCATGTCTTTTCCGGCTTCCTTAAGGGCCGCTTCCATCTCCACCAGGATCGCCAGCTTGTCAATAAACCAGATGTCAATCTTTGTGGCGCTGTGAATCAGCTCGTAGGAGAAGCCGCGGCGCAGGGCCTCTGCGATGACCCAGATCCGCCTGTCGTCCACTTTTCTTAACTCTTCCATCAGGGCGATGTCGGTAAGTTCGCTGTAATCATAGGAAAGAAGGCAGTCCACGTGCTGTTCCAGGGAGCGGATGGCCTTCATGAGGGCGCCCTCGAAATTGGTGCAGATACTCATGACCTCGCCGGTGGCCTTCATCTGGGTTCCTAACGTCCTCTTGGCGCTGATGAACTTGTCGAACGGGAGACGCGGCATCTTTACAACCACATAGTCGAGCATCGGCTCGAAGCTTGCGTAGGTCTTCTTCGTGACAGCGTTTTTGATCTCATCCAGGGTATAGCCCAGGGCGATCTTTGCGGCCACCTTGGCTATCGGATAGCCGGTGGCTTTGGACGCCAGGGCCGAAGAACGGCTCACACGCGGGTTTACCTCGATGACGCAGTATTCAAAGCTGTTGGGGTTTAAGGCATACTGCACGTTGCAGCCGCCGGTGATCCCAAGCTCGGTGATAATCTTTAAAGCGGAGGTACGGAGCATCTGGTACTCCTTGTCCCCCAGGGTCTGAGACGGCGCCACGACAATGGAGTCGCCTGTATGGACGCCGACCGGGTCGATGTTTTCCATGTTGCAGACCGTAATCACGTTGCCTGCGCCGTCGCGCATAACCTCGTACTCGATCTCCTTCCAGCCGGAAATGCACCGCTCCACAAGCACCTGGCCGACGCGGGAAAGCCTTAAACCGTTTTCCAGGATTTCGGCGCACTGTTCGGGATTTTCTGCGATGCCGCCGCCGGAGCCGCCCAGGGTATAGGCCGGACGCAACACGACGGGATAGCCGATTCTTGCAGCCACCTCGAGGCCTGCATTCACGTCCTCGACGATCTCGGACGGTGCTACCGGCTCGCCGATTTTTTCCATGGTCTCCTTAAACATCTCACGGTCCTCGGCCTTTTTAATGGTAAGGGCCGTGGTTCCGATGAGGCGGACGTTGTGCTCCCTTAAGAAGCCGGCCTCCTCAAGCTCCATGGCAAGGTTTAAGCCAGCCTGGCCGCCGAGAGTCGGAAGGACGCTGTCCGGCTGTTCCTTTAAAATTAACTGTTCTACGACCTCCACGGTCAGCGGCTCGATGTACACCCGGTCTGCAATGTCTTTATCTGTCATGATGGTGGCCGGGTTGGAGTTTAAGAGGACAACTTCGATGCCCTCTTCCTTTAAGGAACGGCAGGCCTGGGTTCCTGCATAGTCGAACTCCGCCGCCTGTCCAATGATGATCGGGCCGGAGCCCAGAACGAGAACTTTCTTGATATCAGGATTCTTTGGCATTATTTTCCCTCCTCCATCATGCGTAAAAACCGGTCAAACAGATATCCCGAATCCTGCGGTCCCGGGCAGGCCTCCGGGTGGTACTGAACCGTAAAAATGTTCTTTCCAACATACTTTAAGCCCTCGTTGGTGCCGTCGTTGACGTTTACGAAGGCCTCCTTTGCGATCTTCGGATCCACCGTCTCCATGTTCACGGCGTAGCCATGGTTCTGGGAAGAAATGTAGACGCGTCCCGTCTCCAGATCCTTGACCGGATGGTTTCCGCCGCGGTGGCCGTATTTTAATTTGTAGGTTTCGGCGCCGGTGGCCAGCGCCATGAGCTGATGGCCAAGGCAGATGGCAAAAATCGGCACATCGGATTCATAAAGCTTTCTTACTTCCTTAATAATATCCACGTTCTCCGCAGGATCCCCCGGGCCGTTGGACAGCATAATGCCGTCGGGTTTATCCTTTAAGACCTCCTCAGCCGGAGTATCGGCCGGATACACCGTCACTTCCATGCCCCTCTCATTTAACGACCTGGCGATGTTCCTCTTTGCACCGTAGTCCATGAGCGCCACGCGTTTTCCGTTCCCCGGAAGCACATATTTTTCCTTCGTGCTGGTTTTTAAGACAACACCAGTCACCGCGTACTCTTTGATGCGCGCTTTCACTTCCTCAAGGTCATAATCGCCGTTGGTGGTGATCATGCCGTTCATGGTTCCTTTTTCTCTTAAAATTTTTGTGAGGGCTCTTGTATCGATACCACTGATACCTGGAATATCCTGCTCTTTTAAGAAATGATCGATGGTGTCCCCGCTTCTGAAATTGCTGGGAATTCTGGATAACTCTCTGACAATATAGCCGTCCGGCCATGCACGTTTCGATTCCATATCATCACGGCAAATACCGTAATTGCCAATTAACGGATAAGTCATCACCACAGCCTGCCCTGCATAGGACGGGTCGGTCAGGACTTCCAGATAACCGGTCATGGAGGTGTTAAAAACAATTTCACTGATTACTTCCCTGGCGGAACCGATGCTCGTACCTTCAAAAACGGTTCCGTCTTCCAGAATTAAATATGCTTTCATGACGCCACCCTTTCTTCTTTTTTGGGCACTGATTTTTGCCCAAATTTTCACTATGATATCACATTCCCCGTCATTTTTCAACTGGTTTTCGACGAAAATATCGGCGGAAAGAAGGTGGGAATCAGGGAAATTTTCCTGTTAGAAACGGCGGATTTTTGCTAAAAAGTTAATTTTATCTCCGACAGGGTTCGTTTTATTGATAATTTGACGGACAGACACTATAATGGAAGAAAATGAGAGGGGGACAGTAAAATGAACACACCAACACTTGAAACCGAACGTCTCATTCTCCGGAGATTTACCGGGAAAGACCTTCCGGCCTTTTATGACATTTATAGAGATGAAGAAGTCAACACGTACCTGCCGTGGTTCCCGTTAAAATCCATGGAAGAGGCAGAAGTCTTTTTTAAAGAGCGGTATGCCTCAGAATACGAGCGCCCCTTCGGGTACCGCTACGCCGTCTGCCTAAAAGAGGACGGAATCCCCATCGGCTATGTAAACGTGGACACAGGCGAAAGCCATGACCTTGGCTACGGCCTCAGAAAGGAATTCTGGCGCCGCGGCATCATCACCGAAGCCTGTCAGGCCGTCATAAGCCAGGTAAAAAAAGACGGCATGCCCTATTTAACGGCCACCCACGACGTCAAAAATCCTCGGAGCGGCCATGTAATGCAGGCCCTCGGCATGCGCTACCAGTATTCCTACGAGGAACTCTGGCAGCCGAAAAACTTCCCGGTCGTTTTCCGCATGTACCAGTTAAACCTGGACGGAAACGAAGACCGCGTCTTTAGAAAATACTGGAACCAGTATCCGAACCACTTTGTTGAAAACTTATAAACCGAATGCGCCGGAGAACATGCAGGACAATCCTGCCGTATTCTCCGGCGCAAACCATTTTATCCGCGGGCCTTTTGGCCCTCTTCCTTTTCCAGAAGGTTCGTCATGCTTTTCATGCTCACAAGCAGAGTCGACGTATTATGAAGAAGCGCTGATGCAGCCGGCGCCAGAATCCCGCCAACGCCAAGGAGAATCAGGCCGAAATTAAAGCCGATGACAAACCGGTAATTCCAGTTGACCCGCCGCATTAAGGCATTGCTTAAGGCCTTTAAGGTCACGAGCTGCGTGAGGGCATTCTCGGAAATCGTGATGTCAGCAATCTCCCTTGCAATTTCCGCCCCTTCGCTGATGGCAATCCCCACATCTGCGGCGGAAAGCGCCGGCGAATCGTTAATGCCGTCACCGACCATGATGACCTTTCTTCCTGCCTTCTTTTCCTTCTCCACAAAAGCGGCCTTGTCCTCCGGCAGCACTTCCGAATAATACTCGTCGACGCCGACGCGGGCCGCGATGGCCCGTGCCGTCCGCTCGCTGTCCCCGGTCATCATGACAATCTTGGAGATTCCCAGCTCCTTTAGTTTCCGCATGACCTCAGGCGCTTCCTCGCGGAGCGGATCCTCGATGCAGATCACTGCCGCCAGACGCCCGGCCACGGCCAGATACAAGTGGGAATACTCCGGCGGGAGACTTTCAAATTTCTCCTCCTCGTCCTCCGGCACAACGCATTTCTCATCCTCGAACACAAAATGGCTGCTTCCGATAATCACACGGTCTTCTCCGATGTACGAGGCGATGCCGTGAGCCACGATGTAGTCCACCTTGGAATGCATTTCCTCGTGCACCAGGCCGCGGCGCACCGACTCACTCACGACGGCGTTTGCCATGGAATGAGGGAAATGCTCTTCCAGGCAGGCGGCGATCCGGAGCATCTCGTTCTCCTCCCGCCCTTCAAAGGTCACGACGCCTGCCACCACAGGCCTGGCCTTCGTAAGCGTCCCGGTCTTATCAAAAACAATGGTATCGGCCTCTGCGGCGGCCTCCAGATAGACGCCGCCTTTTACCGTCACCTGATGGCTGCTTGCCTCCCGCATGGCCGAAAGCACCGAAAGGGGCATGGCAAGCTTCAAGGCACAGGAAAAATCCACCATCAGGACAGAGATGGCCTTCGTCACATTTCGCGTAAGAAGCCAGGTAAGGATCGTCCCGCCAAAGCTTAAAGGCACAAGCGCATCGGCCAGGGAGGCCGCTTTCCCTTCCAGCGTGGATTTCAGCTTCTCCGACTCCTCGATCATCGTCACAATCCGCTCGAACCTGGTGGAACCGGCCGCCTTTTTTACGCAGATCGTAATCGTCCCCTCTTCGACGGCCGTGCCGGCGTAGACGTACATGTCCTTTTCCTTTCTCACGGGAACCGCCTCCCCGGTCATGGAAGCCTGGTTCACCATGGCTTCACCTGCGGCCACGATGCCGTCAAGGGGAATCACATTTCCCGTATGCACCGTCACCAGATCGCCCTCTTTGATCTGGGACACCGGAACCAGCACTTCGGTGCCGTCCACATTCTGCCATACCTTTTCGATGTTTAAGGACATGCTTCGCGCCAGGTCGCCGACGGACTTTTTGTGTGTCCACTCCTCCAGAAGCTCTCCGACTCCCAAAAGGAACATGACGGTGCTGGCCGTGTCAAAGTCGCACCTTGCGATGGAAACGGAGATGGCCGCCGCATCCAGCACCTCCACCTCCAGCCGTCCCCGCACAAGGCACCGGATTCCCTTCCACAGGTACCGCACCGACTGCACCGTCGTATAAACGGCACGGACAGGCGCCGGAAAGAACAGCTTCGCCGCCGCCCGCATGAGCACCTTTCCGATTAACTTCTCCTTATATTCCCTGTTAAGCTGTCTTCCGCTGTCCCCCGGGACAAGCTCGTTTAACTTTTTATCCTCATAGGAAAACCGCTTAAGCCCCTCGATCATGTCCTCACGGCTTCCCGTAAATACGACGGAAACGTCGGCCGTCCGCTCATATACCTTCACATCCTTTACCTGCGGCAGAGAAAGCAGATAATAATGAAGAAGGTCTGCCTGCCGAACCGTCATCCGCGCCTGGCAGACATGGAGACGGAGCCGTCCCCGGATTTCATGCCTGATTATAAATTTCATGCTGTCATCTCCTCGTTTTGCAGTTTTCCGGTACCGAACAGGGAACAGCAGCCGCCTGTGGATTCTTCGGTTTTCTCCACAGGCGGCTGCTGTCCCTTCCTATCTTTTACGCGTCTGCCTCAGAAGAAGCTTCCTCGTCTGTGATGACGGCCTCCTCGTCTTCCTCGCGCTTCCGGTTGATTTCCTTTGCCTCCGCCAGGATGTCATCGGCGTTCTCCTGGATCGTCGTGGCCGTCGTCATGACCGTATCCTTCGCCCGAAGTCCTGCTGCCAGGCAGTTTACATAGACTTTCTTCGCATCCTTGCTGGCAAGAACCTTGACTCCGGCCGTTCCAAACAGGACGCCGCCGGCAAAAATCGCAATATTTTTAAGCTTTAAACAATCAAACATCTTTTCATCCTCCTATTTGTGCTTATATCCGGTATAAAAAACCATCACAAAGCAAAAGACTGTGGCCCATGCCCAGAATTTATGATTTTTCATTCCGCCTCTCTCCTTTGCAGTTCCTCTGTTTATTGGTAAAGCCTAACAAATCCGCCCCCGGTTTGTCAAAGCTAACGCACCTTATTGAGAAATCTTATCAACTGGCTCCTGTTCCGGCCTGGAAAGGGGCGCATACTGGTACCCATGCTTCAATACACCAATCTCCTCCAGAACCCGCACCGTCCGGTAAACCGTCGCCATCCCGATGGTACGGTCCCGCTTTGCCGCCTCACAGTAGATCTCTTTGCAGCTTTCCCACTCATTCCCTGCAATCACATCAAAAATCACAAGCCTCTGCTGGGTGATCCGCATCCCCCTCTTCCGGAACTCTTCTATAATCTCCTCTTTTCGCCACATCGTCATGCCCCTCTCTGTGCGCCGCCCATTTGATTAGTTTTAACTAACTCAGTAGTAAAAAAATTCCGGCCATACCGGCTTTTTTGCCTGCGGCGAACCGCGTCGAAACAAACGCTGCTGCCGCAGACATCCCTGCCCGGCATTCCGGATAGGAAACATGTTTATCCATTCTTGGTAACACACTTAGATTAGCACTGACTAACTAACTTGTCAATCTTCTTTTTCCATTTTTTCTCAATCCGGCTCCACGATCCGGTAGCCGACTCCCACTTCGGTGAAAATGTACTGGGGCTGCGCCGGATTTTTCTCGATCTTCCGTCTGATATTTGCCATGTTGACCCGCAGGATCCGGTTGTCGTTCTTCATATTGGGGCCCCAGATTTCCTTAATAATGTAGTCGTAGGTCAGCACCTTTCCCGGATACTTTCCAAGAAGGCTCACGATTTTATACTCATTCTGGGTCAGATTGGCATCTGTGCCGTCCACGAACACCCGGTGTTTGTCATAGTCAATCACAAGTCCGCCTGCCGAAAATGTCCCGGTCTGTGCACCGCCCGGAGAGAGGAACGCCGTCCTCGTGTGGCGGATGGCCGTGCGGATCCTGGCGAGAAGCTCTGACGTTCCGAAGGGCTTCGTGATATAATCGTCGGCTCCCAGATCCAGGGCTGCCACCTTGTCCTTTTCATGTGTCCTTGCTGAGACCACAAGAATCGGCATCGACGACCATTCCCGGACGCTCTTTAAGATCTTCATCCCGTCCATATCCGGAAGTCCCAGATCCAGAATCACAATATCGGGGCACTGGGACGTAACCAGGCTGTACGCCTCGGCGCCTGTATGCGCGATGATTACGTCATAATGGTTTGCCTCCAGAATCGTCTTAAAAAAGCTGCATATATGTTTGTCGTCCTCAATGACGAGTACCCTGTCTTTTATCTCCATATGGTATTCCTCACTCCTCACCCAGAGGGAGCCAGAACATGACCCTGGCCCCGCCGGCTGCCTTGTTTTCTGCTTTCATATTTCCATTATGGGCCTTCACGATGCTTTTGCATACGGAAAGGCCGATTCCCATGTTCCTCTTGCTTTCGCTTTCCCTGACGTCCCCGTCCTGGATAATTCCGTCAAACATGACAGGGAGCACAGACTCCTTGATTCCCTGGCCGTCGTCCTCCACGGAGAACACGACCCGGTCCCGCTCCTTCCAGACAATCACCTCGACCTTTGAAATGTCCTTCCCGTGAAGCACGGAATTTTCCAGAAGGTTCACAAGAACCTGTTCAATCAGGATCCCTTCCATCGGCACGAGAAGCGCCTCGTCGGGAAGCTTCACTTCAACAGGCACCTCGGGAAACCGCTTGTTAAACTTCCCGACAGCGCCGCTGATGATCTCCTCTGCCAGCTCGTCCTGGGTGTCCAGCCGCGTCCCGCCTCCGTCGTTGCTGATCCGCGTGACAGAAAGCAGGTTTTCCACAATCCGGTTCAGCCACTGGGCCTCCTCCCGGATATCGTTTAAAAGCCCGATCTTCTGCTCCTCCGGAAGCAGGTCGTAGTTCTCAATCATGCCGGAAGCCGAGGCGGCGATGGACGTAAGCGGCGTCCGGATATCGTGGGAAATGGCTCTCAGAAGATTCCCACGCATTTTTTCCTTTTCCGCCTCCAGCCGGATCTCTTCCTGGTTTTTCAGCCGCGTCGTCAGCGCACTGACGCACCAGCTCACCGCCAGCATCGTGAAAAATGTCAGCGGATATCCGGTGAGAGTAAAGTCAAACTGGAAATATGGGATCGTAAACACGTAGTTGACGCAGAGGACTGCGATCATGGACGCGGCGATCCCATATACATAACCGTCCGTATAGCGGGAAACGAACAGCACCGCCAGTACAAAGATCAAAAGCACGTGATTGTCCGACTCTGCAATATTTAAAAGCACCAGACAGAACACCAGCGCCAGAAAAAGGATTCCCGCCGTAATCATACTGTTTTCCATGACAGAATTTTTCTTTCTCGGCATCTCCTCTGTATCTCCTTCCCGGCGTTATTCAGTTATATTGTAACACAACTTCTCGCTAAAATCCCGTTAAAATTACCGTTTTTCTCCCGTCCTGACTCCGTTGGCATCCACGTACCAGCCGTCCGGCGTCCAGGTCGACGCATACATGGCGCCATTGTCACCCAGATAATACCATTTTTCATTGATATTCTGCCAGCCCGTCAGCGCAGCGCCGCTCTTTTCCATGTAGTACCAGCGGCCGTCGATCTGAAGCCAGCCGGTCTTCATCTTTCCGTCTCCGTCCAGGTAATACCACTTTCCGTTGATATTCTGGCGCCCTGTCCACATGGCTCCGCTGCTGTCCAGATAGTACCAGTCACCGTTGATGAACTGCCAGTCTGTCAGCATCTTTCCGCTTCCTTCCATATAGTACCAGCGGCCGTTTACAAGCTGCCAGCCGGTCTGCATGGCTCCGCTGCTGTCCAGATAGTACCATTTGTCGTTGATATACTGCCAGCCCGTCAGCATGGCTCCGCTGCCGTTCAGATAATACCATTTATTGTTGATATTCTGCCAGCCTGTCAGCATCTTTCCGCTGCTCTCCATAAAGTACCAGCGGTCATTGACAAACTGCCAGTCTCTCTGCATGGCCCCGCTGCTGTCAAAATAGTACCAGCTTCCGTTTATAAGCTGCCAGCCCGTCACCATATAGCCGCTGCTTCCAAAATAATATTTCGCTCCGCCCGTCTCAAGCCAGCCCGACGCATACGTGCCGTTGGCGTAGCGGTAGCGCCAGCCCGACGGGTTCTGCTGCCACTGATCGCCTGCAAAAACGTCGTCTTTCCAGTCATCCCGGTCGTTCGAGGAGCCGGAATTAGCAGAGCCGTTGATCCGGTTGATATCCCGGGTTGAAAGGTCATATTCCTCGGAATACTCCGACCACTCGCCGGCACGCCCGTTGTAATCGGCGACGCCGCGCACCCGGAACTTATACTCGCCGGCCTTCGTAAATTTCCCGGCAAAATCATAAGACGTTCTCGACGTTTTATACGTCCCTATCGTATTCCCGTTCCGGTACAGGCGGACTTCATAGCTTTTGGCGCCCTCCAGGCGGTCCCACCAGGCATAGCGGCCGTCCCAGTCCACGTACTCCACCGGCCCCAGCTTTCCCGTAATCTGATCCAGCTCGATCTCCACTTCCATATAGCTCCCGCTGTCATAGATTTTCGCCTTCTTAAAAGAGGCGCCGTCGCCGGAAATCTCGAAGTGGCTCTTGCTCGTGTAGGAAAACCGGTACCCGTTTTTTGCTTCCAGTTCCACCAGGACAACCGGCTCGTCACCGAGCACCCACGTCTCCACGTCGTTGGTGTACTCCGCCCCCTGCACCGTAAATTCCTGGCTCGCAGTCGTCACCGTGACGGTTCCCGGCTCTGCCTCCGCCTCCGGAACAGGATTGCATGTGATTTTTAGCGGAACCTTGTCAATCTTTACTTCATCGTCTGCAAATACCGTCATGGCCCCTGCCAGCGCAAACGCCGCAGACAGCAGGAAAATCTTATATTTCTTCTTCATAACTCCACCTCCAATAGATCTTCACTCCTTTTCTATCTCTATTATACAGCCTATGGAATTCTCTGGCAATGGAAGAACGATTACATAAATTTTACAATTTTCTGACAATCCATCTCTCCGCTTCCCATCACAAAAAATACCCGTTCCAGCATGTCCCGCCGAGGGGCACACAGCTCCTCTCATACCGTCTCCCGGCCGGCAGCGGCCGTCCTGGCCCCCAGCTGCACAGCAGGCAGGACGGACCGCAGCCCCCGCCAGCTTCCGGCGAGGGCCTGCATGCCGCTGCCATGTCATGACAGCTCTGCGATCCGCGTGATTGCCACATAGATATGGGAAATTTTGTACCAGGTGGCAAAGTCCACCGTCCCCGTCTCCGGCAGGCCGAAGATCGACTGGAACTCCCGCACGGCCTGAGCCGTGGCGTTTCCGTAGATCCCGTCCGGGACGACGCCTGGGATTGCCGTGTAAATTCCGGAGATGGCATCAAGCTGTTCCTGAAGCTGGCGCACCTTGTCGCCGCTGGTGCCGATGGTCAGGTCGTATCCCGGCCAGGAGGCGGGGATGCCGGCGATCTGTTCCGCGTTGTTGATGTAAATGGAGTCCCCGTAGAAGTAGCGCAGGATCTCGATGGGGCTGTACCCGCGCTCGCCTAAGTCACAGGAGCCCCACTGGGTCATCCACCCCGGACACGTCACCCGCCTGCCGTCGCAGTACTGGGTCAAAATCGGCTGTTTCACGCCGGGTCTGGAAAGATAGCTATCGAAGATATCGTCCACCACCACCGAAATGGACTCATAGATATTCCGTCCGAAAATCCACTTGTGATCAAAGGCCGTTGACGATGTGATCGTAAAGTCATAGCCCTGGTTCCTGTACCACTCCGTATAGACCCGGTTCAACGTAAACGACATGATAGCCAGCACGTTGGCCACGATGGTGGACTGGGGCCATGTGGCATAAATCTCGCTGGAAGCCACATTTTTGATGTAATCGCGGTAAGGCACATAGTAGTTTTTCGCTGAGGCGTTGGACGGCACACCGTCGTGGACGACGATGGTCTGGGGAACGACGACCCGGGACAAAACGATCTCCCCACTCTCATTCACCGGCTTGATTTCATCTTCGGCAATTTTCGGTGGATAAACGCCATATAAGGTATGATCCGGGATGATGATCTCCTCCTCGGCGCCTGTCGCAAGCGCAAGCGGATGCAGCCTCACGCCCTGAATCGCCGTGGCGCCGGAAAGGATCTCCGTTCCGGAAATCATGGCCGGCTCAAATCCCGGAGCCGAGACCCGCAGCGTGTACTCCGAGTAGGGCCTCACATCCCCCGGTTCCAGGCTGTACTCAAGCGGCGGCGCCTCCAGCTCCACGTTTGCCGTCTGGCCGGAACTGTTCGTCCGCAGGGTCTCAAAAATATCGTTCGGCGTCTCTGTATTCGCAATGGAAACTTCAGCATTTTCGATGGGAAAGCTGTTGGTGTCCGATACCACGTCCACCTGTAAATAGCCTTTAGCCATAGCTGCCCTCGCAGGAAACGATGTCATTATAGAGTATGGCCGCAGAAAGGCATTTGTGACCTGTTCAGGCAAAAAAAGAAACCCCTGTATTGCCGCAAAAGCAATACAGAGGCCGTATTCAGCAGATAACGGGAGTCGAACCCGCCTTTCCAGCTTGGGAAGCTAGCGTTCTACCGATGAACCATATCTGCAAACTGAGAAAGACAATTTGTCCCGAGTGGAGCATATGGGATTCGAACCCACGACCTTTTGAATGCCATTCAAACGCGCTCCCAACTGCGCCAATGCCCCAAAAACTTACAATGGAGACAACAGGACTCGAACCTGCGACCCTCTACACGTCAAGCAGATGCTCTCCCAGCTGAGCTATATCTCCGAGACATATTCTACTATATCCCCGGCATTTTGGCAAGCAGAATTTTTAAAAATTGAAAAAATTTTCTCTGTTCCCGCCTCCATCCATGACAGATCTTTCCGCCGCAGGCAGAAATCCATCAGCCTCAAACCGACGACATGCGGCATACTAAAACAGGAAGCATCACAGCCAAAGAAAGGAGTGTTTATGATGGATTTCTGTAAATGCCAGCCGGAAACCGGCCCTCTCATCATCGCCATGGCTTCTGTCCCGTTCCAGCCCTGGGAGCCGCCATATGATCCGGAAAAAGCCCTCAGGCAGGGCACCATATTCCCCTGCCTCGATCTCCAGTTCTATCTGACGGGAGGTGACGCAGTTGGCCGATAGATCCGCACTTTTAAAGGAAATCAATGAAACCAGCTTCATGGCAGACGACCTGACCTTGTATCTGGACACCCATCCCGAGGATCCGGAAGCGTTATCCCTGTATTCCGAAACCATAAAGAAGCGGAAACAGCTTCTCGACCAGTTTGCCGCGGAGTTCGAGCCACTGACGGCAGACCATGCCTGCCCGGATACCACCAACCGCACCAATATCGTAACAAAACACGCCGGCATCCGCCACTTTACCTGGACGGACGGCCCGCTTCCGTGGGAAGGAGGAAACGTCTGATGTGGAAATATGAAAAACGGCTTCAGTTCCCCGTAACCATCACAAAGCCATGCCCGAAAACAGCCTCTCTCATCATCAGCCAGTTCGGCGGCCCGGACGGTGAGCTGGCGGCCTCCATGCGTTATCTTTCCCAGAGATATTCCATGCCATGCAGGGAGACGGCCGGGCTTTTGACCGACATCGGCACAGAGGAACTGGCCCATCTGGAGATGATCTGCGCCATCGTCTTCCAGCTCACAAAAAACCTGACGCCGGAACAGGCGAAGACGGCCGGCTTCGATGCCTACTATATCGACCACACCACCGGCGTCTGGCCCACAGCCGCGGCCGGCGTGCCGTTTAACGCCTGCGAGTTCCAGTCCAAAGGCGATGCCATTACCGACCTTTTTGAAAACCTGGCTGCCGAACAGAAGGCACGCACCACCTACGACAACCTGATCCGTGTCATCGACAATCCCGAAGTGCGGGAGCCGCTAAAGTTCCTCCGTACCAGGGAGATCGTCCATTTCCAGCGGTTCGGGGAGGCCCTGGAAAAGATCAAATCCACCCTGGACTCCAAAAATTACTACTGGTTCAACCCGGAATTTGACAAGCAGTTCGTAAAATAGCGGCTTTTTGCCACTGCCTAAAAAGCGGCCCCACGCAGGAAAAGGATGCCCGAATATGTGCTCCTCCTGCGCCCGGCCGCTTCTTTTTGCCGCCAAAAAGCCGGTTTTTCGGCTGCTTCCCGCCTACCGTCGGTTGCCGTCGAAACTTGTCGTTGGAATTCTGTTTTCGTCTTTGGGTTCTCCATCTAAAATAATAATGAAAGCATACAAAAGAAATGGAGAGAAACGCAAATGCCAAGAAAAGAAACAAGCGCGCATAAGCTGCTCCGGCGACTGGGCGCAAGCGGAAGCTATCTCGGCTTCTACTATACAGCGGCCGCCATCGAAACCGTCATGGCAACTCATGAGAACATCTACCAGTGCAAGTGGCTGTACAACGAAGTAGCAAAGCAGTTTCACACCACTCCCTACTGCGTGGAACGGGATATCCGGACGATTGTGGATCTGATCTGGAATCACGGAAACCGGGAGCTCCTAAAGGAAATCATCCCCTATCCCTATGATGCCAAACCGAAGAACGGCCGGTTCATCGACGGCCTCGTCAATTATCTCTCAGAGCAGGAAGAATAGCTCTTCTCATTTGCATCTTGAAACTTCCTTTATTCTGTCATATAATGCTTTTAAACACATCAGTTCCGAAAGGAGTGCGGTCTTTTCCGTATCGCAGGTGTCCGGTCTCACTCTGACTATTCCGGGAACACGCTGCGGCTGGTGTGCTTTTTTTCCAAAAAACGATGCGAAAAGCCGGCAGGGGTCATTTCCCCTCGCCGGCATTTTTTCTGCCCTTTTCCTCCCCTTTCCGCAATGCTTCGATCTCATGGATCAGAAGACGTCCGTTTTCCAGGAAGGAATCAAAGGCGCCATATCGGTAGAAATTGATGAAAATAAGCCCCACCGGCACTGCCAGGATCATGCCGGCAAGCCCTCTGACCTTGTAGCCGATGAACAGGAAAAACAAGGTTGTAAGCGGCGGGAGACCCATGCTGTCCCCGACGATTTTCGGCTGGATCACCTGCCGGATCACCTGGGAAAGCACATAAATCATCGCAAGGCCGAAGGCGTAGGCATACTCCCCGGCGAACAGCTTCACAAGCGCCCACGGGATCAGGGCCGTCCCGGTTCCGAACATCGGAAGAAAATCCAGGATCGCAATGAGCACGGCCCACAAAAGGCCGTAATGCACCCCGAGGACAAGGAAGCCGGCAAACAGCACAAAGGCCACCACGAACATGATCTTAAACTGGGCCAGAAAATACCCGCCGATGACACGGCGAAGGTCATGCCGGAAAAGCCGGAGATACCGTTTTGTGCTGTCCGGGAGCCATTTATAGACGCGGGCCACCAAACGGTCATGCTCCGTTAAAAACAGATAAGACGAAAGCAGGGCGACAATCACATTCACAAGGACATCCGGCAGCGTCCTGGCAACGGCGCCGCCGGCCGACGCCGCATGCTTTTGGAGAAAATCCCCCGTGACTGCGCCGAGGCTGTCCATGAACTGCTCAAAGGACGTGTTAAGCGATTCCGGAAGGAAATCAAAGAGGCTGGAAATCCGCTCGACTGCACTCAGAATCTCCCCGCGGCTGTTCTCATAGAGCGCCGGAAGGTCATGGAGGAACCCGTTCATCTCCCGGATCAGGATGCTCGCCAGCATATAAAGCCCTGCGATCACAAGGGCCAGAACACCGACGATCAAAAGCACGGAGCTGTGCTTGCGCACAATCTTCACCCGCTTTTCCAGGAACCGCACAAGCGGATTCGCAATCATGGCCACGATCCAGCCGATGACAAAGGGCAGGAAAAACGCCAGCACCTTCGGCACAAAAAAGCAGATTACAAGAACCGTAATCACGGGGATCACGATATTGAGAATAATCCTCACATATTTTCGCACTTCCATAGTCTCTCACCTGCCCTGATGCTCTGCGTCTTCTACTTTATCAGCCCGTACTCTTTCGCAATCTCTTTAAAGGACGGCAGGGAACGCTCAATCTGCTCATAGGAAACACAGTAGGCGATCCGCACATAGCCCGGGCACGCAAAGGAGCTTCCCGGCACAAACAGGACGCGGTGCTTCTTCGCCGCCTCACAGAATTCTTTTTCATCTTCCGCCGGCGACTTCACAAAGAGATAAAAGGCGCCGTCCGGCTTCGCGCATGTAAAACCGTACTCGGTCAGGGACGAATACAGAAGATCCCGGTTCTTTTCGTATGCCTCAAGATTCACCGCCGCGTGATGCTCGATGCAGTATTTGACGGCAAGCTGCATGAGGGACGGGGCGTTTACGCTTCCTAAGACGCGGTTTGCGATGGTGGCCGCCTCAATCACGCTCTGGCTCTCGTCCATTTCATCGGGAATCAGAAGGTATCCGATCCGCTCTCCCGGGAGAGACAGGGACTTACTGTACGAATAGCAGACTGCCGTATTGTGGTAATACTTCGTCACAAAGGGAACCTCGACGCCGCCGTAGGCTAACTCCCGGTAGGGCTCGTCAGAAATCAGGACGATGGAGGTACCAAACTCCTTTTCCTTTCTCCGCATGATCTCTGCCATGGCCTCAATGGTCTCTGCCGGGTACACGACGCCTGTGGGGTTGTTGGGGTTGTTGATGATAACGGCCTTCGTTTTTGCCGTAATCTTCTCCTCAAACTCGGAAAGCTTCGGCATGAAGGTCTCCGTATCCGGGGAAATCACCACGAGACGGCCGTCGTAATTCCTCGTATAGCCGCCGTACTCCACAAAATACGGCGCAAAAACGATGACCTCGTCGTTCGGATTTAAAATGGTCTTTAAAATCACGTTGAGGCCGCTTGCGGCGCCGACGGTCATAATCATATTATGCGGCCCGAACGCCGTTTTAAACCGCCTGTTCAAATCGTCTGCAATGGTTTTCCTGACATCCTCAAAGCCGGCATTGCTCATGTAACCGTGGACAAAGACGGAATCCTCTTTGGACAGGATTTCTGCGATCCCCTCGTTCACTTCCTTCGGCGCCGGGACATTGGGGTTCCCGAGGCTGAAATCGTAGACATTTTCGCGGCCGTAGATGGCGGCCAGCCGGTTTCCTTCCTCAAACATGGCGCGGATCGCCGAATTATTCTGAAGATATGGCTTCATTTTTTCTGATATCATCGCTTCATCCTCCTGATTTTTATATAAAGAGCAATCGCTCCTGTTGCCGCAAGATAGAACCATGTGGTCGGGTTGGAAAACCACGTGGTAAAAAACGAAAGCATCAAATAAAGGGCTGCCTGGGCGTACACCATGTACCAGATGGGGCCTGCGCCCTCCCTCACTTTTTTCACCAGCCAGGCTGCCGCAATCCCCAGGACACAGGCGAAAAAGAACACGCCTGCGATTCCGAAATCATAATAGGAATCGTAAAACAGTGTGACCGTCGTCAGTTCTTCCTTCGTTGTGTAAATGGGAAAGTTCACCAGCTCCGGCTTCAAAAATTTCAGTCCCGTCAGCGCCCACAGCGGAAACAGTCCCTTAAGCCCCATGGCATATTCCGGAAGCTGCTCCACCAGGCAGTTGAAATTGTCGTAATTGTTTGCAATATACATGTAAGGCTGCGTAATAAAAATCGGCATCCTGGCATTTTTCATCTCAAAAATCCCGTTTAAGTATTCCACGTCATGACTCCTGGCAATGGTCAGGATCACGTAAGCCGGAACAAGCGCAAGAGCCGCCAGAAACAGGTACTTAAGCTTCTTCTTCCCGCTCACCAGCATGTAGGTGAGGACGGCCAGGATCACCGCAAAAATGAGCTGGAACCTGGACACGCAGAGAATCGGAATCAAGAGCGAAATCCCGCAGGCACCAAGAATCGCCGCCTTCTTTTTCCTTGAAAGCCCGTCCGCCCCGGCAGAAAAAAGGAAGATCACTGCAAGAGACGGCACCAGCACACAGGAAACCGTAAAATAATGGACGCCGGAAATATGAAAGTACGAATAAGCGTGAGGGACGCCCCGGAGGAAAAACGGCACATATCCGAGGACGGCTGCTTCCAGAAGAAAGGCACCGAGGGAAACGGCAGTGAGGATCAGGATGGCCTCAAAAAGCCCCTGCATACTGCCTTTTTCCAGGCGAACCGGCGCCTCCTTTTCCGGCTTTTTCCCAAAATGGGAATCTGCAAACTGGAACACGGCCCAAAACGCCGTAAAGGCCACAAAAAATGCGGCCCATGTTTCTAACTGCCAGTCTGTCTGAAGCCTGGACAGCTTCATGCAGGAAACGCCTTCCCCGCCGACCCAGAACAGTGAAAACAGGGCCCGCAGATGAAGGGGATTCCCGGATCTTCGATAATCATAAAAATACAGCCAGACGGCGGCCAAAATCAGGCTCACCCCCGACAAACAGTAATGGGCGCTGGATGCAAACAGCATTCCGGCGCCATAACATGCAAAATATACAGCCATACCCTACCTGTTATTCTCCAAGACCAGACTCAATGAGCCCGATAATTGCGTTTAAGGCCTCCGTCTCATCCGGGCCCTCGCAGAAAAATTCCACCTCGTCCCCGCTTTTCACGCAGGCTCCCAGGACGCTTAAAACGCTTTTGGCATTGGCTGTGGAGTTCCTGTACCGGAATTTAACGGACGACTGGTATTTGAGGGCCTCCTTGCAGAGAAGCCCTGCCGGCCTTAAATGAAGGCCGGTAGGATTTTTGATTGTCACTTTCTGGCTTACCATATCTCTTCTCCTAATTTTCTCTCTTGTCACTGCCCGTTTTCATGCGCCGCAGAGCTTGGCTCTGCATGGGCCTGCGCTGCCTCTGTGCCGTTATCGGAATCGGCAGAGGAGGTCTGGGTGCTTCCGCCGGTCTCGTCTGTCTGGCCGCCGGCCGCAGCAGATGTCTCTTCCTGGGCGGAATCGTCTGCACCTGGCCCGTCATTCACTTTTATCACCTGAATGTCCATGGACGGCACGCTCATGAGCTCGTATGCCGGATCCAGTTCAAAATTCAGGCTGATCGAATGGGTTCCCTCGGTTAAAGACGATACGTCCGCCGAAAAATCAGCGCCGGAAATTTCAAGGCTGTCCAATTCTTCCGTCAGCGCCCGCACGAGGATTGACACACTGGGAGAAACCATCTCGTACCGGTACTCGTCGCTCTGGCCGCTTAACTGTACATCGGCCGTGCTGACCGTATAGATCCGGTCTTCCAGCTTCTCCACGAGAAGCGTCACCTGGATCTCCTGGCCGGTGCTTCCCGCGATGGAGACATTGGCCGGGATATAATCCTCAAGGTAAACAGTCTTTACCACATTCCCCCTGGCGCCTGTGATATCCAGGTCGCTGCCGGGGATAATCACCGTATTGACAGAGGCTAACGCCGACTTTAAGCCCACAATGGAAATCTCCTGGATGCTGCTTTCCACTCCTGTAAACCGGTAGCCGGAGGCCGGCTGTCCGGAAACCTGGAAATCAATGGGAACGATCTTTACCTTTAAAACAGAAAGCTGGTAGCTGATCTGCGTCGTGTCGCTCTCCACCCGGTCGCCAGGCGAAAGCTTGTTCCCGTTGGCATCATAGTACGTGAGCTCCGCGTACCCTTCCATGTCCGCCGTCACGCCGTCCGTATTGATTTCGATGCCGGCGCTGCTGATCTGGCCGATCTGGGATTCCGGGCCTTCCACATAGACATAGGACGGGAACAGCTCCACATCCCCCGTCTCGTAGCCCTCTCCCGGCTCTCCCGTGATCTTCACGGACAGGTCGAACCGCTTTCTCTGGAGCGGCTCTGTCTCAATCTTGATCGTCGACGTCCTCGTGGACGGGGAGTCAATCAGATATTCCGAATTGTTTAAAACCTCCACCTTGATCGGCACGGAGCCTGTCACTGACCAGAGATCCGTCATATCCGCATAGGCACGGAAATCTGCCGATCTGATTTTGAAGGCGTTTGTTGTCTTTACTTTATATGTGACGGTGGCCGTCTTCTTCCCGACGATCTGGTAGGTCAGGCCGTTAGCCGTCAGCACTTCTTCGTTTTCGATTTCCACAGGCACTTCCACCGTTCCCGTCATTACCGGGTCTGCCAGATTGACGACACCGAGCCAGACAAGGAATGCACAAAGGAACGACAGAAGCTTTAATGCCCACCGTCTATTGATCTTTTCTTTCATTTTTATGCCTTCCCTTTCTGAGCCGGAAACGCCCTGTGCCTGCTTCCTCTTTGGGCACGATGTTTAACGCCGCCCGCAGGGAATCCTGGTCGTTCATTCTCGTAAGCTTCCCGCCTTCCGCCAGCGTCACGCGGCCCGTCTCCTCGGAGACTACCACCGTCAGGCTGTCCGTGGACTCGCTGATTCCAAGGGCGGCCCTGTGCCTGGTGCCCAGGTCCTTGCTGATACTTAAGTTGTCGGAAAGCGGCAGGTAACACGTTGCAGCCGTCACACGGTTGCCGCGCACCACCACGGCCCCGTCATGGAGCGGCGTGTTGTGCTCAAAAATATTGATTAAAAGCTGACTCGTCACAATGCCGTCCACGGCAATGCCCGTGCGCTCGATCTCCTGGAGGGGCGTCTCCCTCTCGATGACAATCAGGGCGCCTGTCTTTACTTTTCCCATTTCAAAGGCGGCCCGCACGATTTCGTTCACGGTTTTCTCCGTGTACCCCTCCTGAACCCTGGTATTGTCAGCCGTAAACAGTTCCGTCAGGATGTTTTTGCTTCCGAGCTGTTCTAACGCCCGGCGAAGCTCCGGCTGGAAAATAATAATCAGGGCAATCAGGGCGAGCTGGCCCATATGATTGATGATCCAGGTGATCGTCGTCAGATGCAGGAACGTGGCTGCAAGATAGAAGACGATAATCACGAGGCCGCCCTTTAACAGGGACCACGCCCTCGTGTTCTGGACCCAGATCAGGATTTCATAAATTAAAAAGGAAATAATCAGAATTTCCAGGAGATTCGTCAGGGTAATTTTCGGGACAAATGCGAACCACGAATACATGCGCCCTAAAAATTCCGTCATATCCTCACCACCATTCCTCACGATTTATTTTCGGTTCTGTATGTTCCGCTCCTTCCGCACGGCCTTTCTCGCATTGATCCTGCGTACTTTCACGTCAGGGGCCGATACGGCAATCTTCGGAACTGCCTTTACATAATAATAATAGTCGTCATCCTCAAACTGTGTGTACTCCGTCCGCGAATAATCTACGGCAAAGACGAAGAACTGGTAGATAAAGGCCAGGGCCAGCGAGCCCAGAACGCCGACAACCATGGCGCCCACGGAAAGGGAGAGATCATAATAGAAATCCCCGATGAACACGGCCACAAGCTGTGTAATCACACCGGCGACAATGGCGATGGACCAGGCATAATCCACCGACAGGTTCCTGATAATATAGACCACAAGGATGGCCAGCGCAAAGGCAATCACCATAACCCACATGAGCTCGTTCCCGAACACGCTTTTGACGATCTGGATGAACCTCTGGGCCGTCTCCGCCATGCTGCCGCCGGCCAGGACACCGGCATTCTGGTTCACATACATGATGATGTAGTAAATGCAGACGCCGCAGCTCACCGGGACAATGGACACAAGGCTCCCGGAAAGCCCCATAATCAGCGGGACTGCATACGGGATGTTGAAAAAGAACAGCATCGGCGTTAGAAGAAGGAGATATCCGTCTCCTGGCCGGAAGCCGTAGTATAAAGCCATCACAACCAGCATAAATACCAGGATAATCAGGGCAGCTTCCATGGAAACCTGGGAAATGTGCCCCATGGCAAAGCAGCCGGCAAAGAATGCCGTGACGCCGTAGGGAATGCAGGAGGCCACTAACCCCATAATCACCGGGATCAGCGGGTTTGACAGCCTCTCCATAAAACCGACGTTGGAATTTATCAGGAAGAAGGCCAGAAATCCCACCAGGAATTTTATGACCGGAGTGATGTAGATATTATATTTAGCATAAAACCGTCTGAGTTTTTCCTTAAAGACCAGAAGTCCCATCATAGGCTTCTTCCCTCCTCCATGTCTTTCTGCGGTGCCTGGTTCTCATACCGTTTTTCCAGGCGGCGCAGCTTTGCCTGATATACTTTCATGCTTTTGCCGGCGGTGTCGTACCGCACGGAGTAAACACGGTAAGTAATGAAAAGATAGAGGATGAGCCCCAGGAGGTAGTAAACGCCCATGTGCTTTGCCGTATCCGCAAGGGCCTCCAGATCCAGGGTGTCCAGAATATCCTCAATGCTGTAAAGGAACCACAGAAGGAAGATAAGCAGGCAGGAAAACGTGTAGGAAACAAAGGAGCGCAGCATATGGGCGCCGATATAATCCCCCTTAAAATAGCGGTTGATGGGGAAAATATCTTTTTCTGCCTTTTTTTCATACATGGCAATCCCTGTCATCAGCTTTATTTTTTCTTCATTGAGCATAAGCTCCTCCTTTTTGCCCTCGTCCGGGCCATAAGACAGTATAGCACATCTGCCTTTTCTTGGCGAGGTGGTTCCCTGGTTTTTATAAAAATGTTAAGGAAAATGAAACAAATTAGCGGTTTAAGAAGTCCGCGAACCGCAGGAAAGCCTCTTTTCCATCTTCGGTACGCTTATAAACGCCGGCATCGAGAAGCACCTGGGCAAAGACGAGTCCCACCTCGTTCTTTAAGATTTCCATGGCATTTTCCCCGGTGACGGAGCCGTACTTCGGAAGGAAGCCAGTGACCCAGTCCGCATGCTTTTCGATGGCCTCGCAGCTTCGAATGTCTTTCCCGTTTACCATATAGTCGGCAAGCAGGGCCAGCTCCTCTTTTAACCTGGCCGGCAGCACCGCAAGCCCCATGACCTCAATGAGCCCGATGTTTTCTTTTTTAATATGGTGCAGGTTCTCATGCGGATGGAAGACGCCGAGAGGATGTTCCTCCGTTGTAATGTTGTTTCTGAGCACCAGATCCAGTTCGTATTCCCCGCCGCGTTTTCTGGCAATGGGTGTGATGGTATTATGGGGCTCTCCGTCCGTTTCCGCAAAGATAAAGGCCGCCTCATCCGTGTAGCCTCTCCAGGCCTTTAAAATTTTATCACCCAGCTCAATGAGCCGCTCCGGATTCGGGCTGCTTGTCCGGATCACGGACATGGGCCATTTGACGATCCCTGCCTTCACATCCTCGAAGCCGCGGATCGAAAGCTCCGTCTCCACCGGGGCCTTTGCCATGGCAAAGGTGTAATTGCCGCCCTGGAAATGGTCGTGGCTTAAGATGGAGCCGCCCACAATCGGAAGGTCCGCGTTGGAGCCCAGGAAATAGTGGGGGAACAGCTTTACAAAATCGAACAGCTTCACAAAGGTGTTACGTTCAATCTTCATTGGCGTATGGTTCCCGTTGAACACAATGCAGTGCTCGTTGTAGTACACATAGGGAGAATACTGGAAGCCCCAGCCTTCGCCGTTTATGGTAAGCGGGATGATCCTGTGGTTGTTTCTGGCCGGATGGTTGACGCGGCCGGCATAGCCCACATTTTCCATGCAGAGCAGGCATTTGGGGTAGCCGCCCTGTTTGGCAAGCTTGGCCGCCGCAATGGCCTTCGGATCTTTTTCCGGCTTGGAAAGGTTTACCGTGATGTCCAGATCCCCGTATTCCGTGGAAACGGCCCATTTCATATCCTTTTTTACGCGGTACCGGCGGATATAGTCGGAATCCTGGCTCAGTTTATAGAAATAGTCGGAGGCCGCCTTCGGCGATTCGCTGTGATAGACTGACCAGAAATGGTTTGTCACCTCGCTCGGACGCGGCATCAGGCAGTTCATGAGCTTTGTATCGAAGAGGTCACGGTAAACGACGCTGTCATGCTCCAAAAGCCCGTTTTCGGCCGCATAGTCCAGAAGCTCCTTTAAAATTTCCTCCAGGGGACGGCCGGATACCGGCGGTTCCGGCTCCTCATACCCGTCAAGCCCCAGGACAGCCAGGAGCTGATTTCTTGCATAAATTTCGTCGTCCTTTTCCAAAAGGCCTGTCTCCAGCCCATATTGTACCAGATCTCTCACAGCTTCGTAAATCATACCGGTTCCTCCCAATAAAACCTGCGTCTCAGAGACACACATACTTCCTTCTATTATAATAAAAACATGCTGACAATACAATCGTTTAATGCAGGTTTTTTACGAATTTTTCCAGCCGTTTCGTAAGGATTCCCCCCAAAAGCCCGATGACTGTCCCGGCGATGCAGCCGGCCGCCAGCAGCATGGGCAGATAGCTGAACACGCCGGCTGTACGCACCAGAAAGGCCGCAAACGTGAGCTGGCCGATGTTGTGGGCGATGCCGCCCAAAACGCTGATGCCAGTCTGGCCGAACAGGCCGCTTTTTTTGACAGACGCCATCACAAAAAGGCTTAGAAAGCTTCCGGAAAGGCCATAGGCCATGCTGTACACGTTCCCGAAGGTGAGTCCTGCGAGCACCACCCGGAATACGGTGATGCAGACGGTTCCCGGGATCCCCACGAGAAAAAGCCCCACCACGGTCACCAGATTGGCCAGCCCAAGCTTTGCGCCCGGCACCAGCATCGGGAGCGGGATCAGCGTCTCCACGTAGCTGAGCACCATGGCAAGGGCGATGAGGACGCCGTAAAGGGACGCGAATCTGGCTGCCTCTCCTGTTTTTCTGTTGTTTTTTCTTTTTGTCATTGGTTTTCCGTCCTCTGCCTTCCTTGACTTTCCTCTCCCCCTCTGCTAGAATGAGACAGGCGCAGGCGGCAGGCTGCGCCGATTCTTACAGAAAGCAGGATATTTTATGAAAAAGACATGTTTTCGGGGCGCAGCTTTCCTCCTGGGGCTCACAGCCATGTCCCAGGTGCTTTCCGGCTGTCAGGCCATGGATGGGATTCCGCCCCAGACCATGAGAAGCATCAGCCAGCCCTTAAGCCGCTCCGATTTCTTATTAAATACGTTTATCACCATCACGCTCTACGATACGGATGATGCCTCGATTCTGGATGATTGTTTCTCTCTCTGCAAAGACTATGAGAACCTTTTCAGCAAAACCCTGGAGACCAGCGAAATTTATAAGCTGAACCACCGGGAGCCGGAGGAACAGACCTTTACGGTCTCCGCCGACACAGCGGCGCTCATCGAAAAGGGACTCTATTACAGCAGGCTTTCCGGCGGCGCCTTCGACATCACCATCGAGCCTTTAAGCTCCCTCTGGAATTTCACCGACGGCAGGCATGTGATCCCGCCGGAAGAGGAGATCCGTGAGGCTGCCGAAAAGGTGGGCTATGAAAACGTGAAGCTGGAGGGGGATACGCTGACCTTCCTCTCCCCTGACACTTCCCTCGACCTGGGCGGCATCGCCAAGGGCTATATCGCCGACCGGATTAAGGATTATCTGCTGGATGCCGGCGTGAAAAGCGCCGTCATCAACCTGGGCGGCAACGTGCTCTGCGTCGGGAACCGGCCGGATGGGACGCCGTTTCATGTGGCGCTCCAGAAGCCATTTGCCGAAAAACGGGAGACTTTTGAGACCCTGGCCATCGACGGCCTGTCCGTGGTTGTCTCCGGCGTCTACGAGCGGCATTTCATTGTCGATGGGAAGAATTACCACCATCTTTTAGACCCAAAAACCGGCTGGCCCTATGACAACGGCCTCATCTCCACGGCGATCATTTCCGAGAGCTCCGCGGACGGCGACGCCCTCTCCACGGCCTGCTTCGCTCTCGGCCTGGAAAAGGGCATGGAGCTTGCAGACTCCTTGGACGGGGTTTACGCCATTTTCATCACCGACGGCTATGAGGTCTATTATTCGGAAGGCGCAGAAGAATTTCTCCTCCGGGAATGAAAGGATGAAGCATGGCTTTCACGCATGACAGGAAAAAGCATAAGCGGGATGTGATCCTGATCGCGGCCGTCCTGGCCGCCGCCGTTTTTTTATCTGCCGCCATGGGTATTTTTAACGGCGGCCCCGGCGGCACCGCTGTCGTCACCGTGGACGGCAGGGAAATCGCCGTTCTCGATCTTTCCAAAGATCAGGAGCTGACCGCAGACGGCGCTTACGGCGGAAGCAACCATATAAAAATACAGGACGGGCAGGTATGGGTCACGGAGGCCACCTGCCCGGATAAAATCTGTATCCACCAGGGAAAAATAAGCCAGGAGGGGGAGACCATCGTCTGCCTCCCCAACCGGATGATCATTCAGATTTTCGGGGAGTGAAAGCTGTTAAGCTTCCGCTCCCATTTTTTCCATCTCCGCGTTTACCTCGTCTTCACAGGCGCGCATGGCGAGAATCGTCATCTCCATAAGCTTCGGAAGCTCCCATCCAAGCCCCTCGGCGCCTTTTTCGATCACGTCGCGGGAACAGCCGGCGGCGAACCGCTTGTCCTTAAATTTCTTCTTGAGGCTGGAAACCTCCATGTCTTTCGTGCTCTTTGACGGGCGCATCTTCGCAGCGGCCCAGATAAGGCCGGTCAGCTCGTCTGCGGCGTAAAGCACTTTCTCCATCTCATGCTCCGGCTTTACCTCCACCCGGTGCCCGTAGCCGTGGCTTACGACGGCATGGATCAGCTCCTCTTCTGCGCCGGCTTCCTCTAAGAGACGCGGCGCCACGATGCAGTGCTCGTCAGGATATTCCTCAAAATCGATGTCGTGGAGAATCCCGCACACCTCCCAGAAGTCCGCGTCCTCGCCGTAGCCGAGCTCGTTCGCATACCACCGCAGGACGGCGCCCACTGTCAGCCCGTGCAGGATATGGAACGGCTCCTTATTATGTTCTTTCAAAAGTTCGATGGCTCTTTCTTTCGTGATTGCTGTCTTCATCTCTCGTCTTCCTCCATTTTACAAAGGCCGTTTCCCACAGGATGCCTGAACGGCCAAATTTTTTCAGTCTCTTTGGCTATTATATCAAATGAAAAACAGCTTTAAAAGGGTTTCCGCACAAAATTTCAGATTCCATTCCCCGACAGCCTTCTTCACCCGCACCTGGTAGCCGGCGATTCGCGTGCCGCCCACATAATATTCCACCTGCCCGGCTTCCTGGCCCGCATAGACCGGCGCCGTCAGCTCCTTCGCCGTCTTTTTTACGATTTTGACTTCTTCGTTCTCCCGCATAAGGACCCGCAGGGAGTCCGTGTCCGGATAGGCAATTTCCAGTTCCGCCGTATCCCGGATCCCGTTTTTCACCGGTACAGCCGGAAGTTCCATATCTTTTTTCAGGATATCGTAGTAGTCATAGGCATCTTTCCCGTAGGAAATCAGCTTCTGCATGTCCTGCCATTTATAGTTTTTGTGGGGCGGCCAGCCGCAGGCCAGAAGCGACGCGATGAACAACTTCCCATCCTTTTCCACAGCGCCCACATAGCAGTAGCCGGCCCCGTTTGTAAACCCGGTCTTCCCGGAAACGGCTCCCTCCATGGAGGTGAGAAGTGCATTGTGGTTGATGCAGGAGAATGACCGGGAGCCGGAAAGGTCGGAAAATGCGTGGGACGGCGCTCTGGTGATCGTCAGGAATTCTTCCTTCTTCGGCGACTGGAGAATGCAGTAGCGGAGAATCCGTGCCAGGTCTTCTGCCGTCGTCGAATGGACTTCCCCCGTAGCCTCTACGGATGCATCAAGGCCGTTTGGCGTGATAAAATGGGTGTCCGCACAGCCGATGTCCCTGGCCTTCTGGTTCATCATGTCTGCAAATCCCTCACGGCTCCCGCCCACGTGTTCGGCGATGGCAACGGCAGAGTCGTTATGGGACTCTAACATCATGGAATACAAAAGATCTTCCATCCGGTACGTCTCTCCGGCGCGGATTCCTAGCTGCACATCGGGCATGGAGGCCGCATAGTCCGACACCTGCACCGTTTCCTCAAAGCCGGCGTTTTCCAACGCCAGGATGCATGTCATGATCTTTGTGGTGCTGGCCATGGGCCGGATCTCGTTCTCTGCCTTTCCGTAAAGCACCCGCCCCGTCTCCCCGTCCATGAGGACAGCCGACTGAGCGATGACCGACGGCGCCTCCTTTGTCTCCCCAAGAACCGGGAACGCCAGGGCCGCCGCCATCAGGACGGCCAGGACAATGGCCGCCTGCCGTCTCGTCTTCTTCCATTTTTTCATGTTCCAACCATGCTTCCGTCTCCTGTTTGGTTCAATATATGCATGGATTTTTCTTTCTTGCCACCGGATTTGATTCCTGCTATAATGGCTTCCATGAATCTGACACTTACCTACACGATTAAAAAACAGGAGGCCGGAAGGACTGCGGCCGATTTTCTCCGGGATCAGGGCTACTCCGGCCGGATCCTGGTGCAGCTTCGGAAAACCTCCGGCGCCATTCTCATAAACGGGGCTCCGGCCTTTTCCAACCGAACCTTAGCCGAGGGCGATGTCCTCACGGTTCTCTTCCCGGAAGAGCCGTGTTCCGAGGGGATTGTCCCCGTGCCCATGGATCTTTCGATTCTTTACGAGGACGACTTTTTTATGGCCGTAAACAAGCCGGCCGGCATGCCGGTTCACCCTTCCCTGGGGCATTACGAAAACACCCTGGCAAACGGAATCGCCTGGTACATGAAGGAGCGGGGGATCCCGTTCACATTTCGCGCCGTAAACCGGCTGGACCGTGACACGTCCGGCCTTCTTCTGATTGCCAAAAACCGGCTGGCCTCCTGTCTCCTTTCGGCCCAGGCGGCCTCCCATAACCTCCACCGGGAGTATTCGGCCATCGTCTGTGGGAAGACGGAGCCGTCGGGAACGGTTTCGGCTCCCATCGCCAGAAAAGAGGGCTCCATTTTAGAGCGCACCGTGGACTTTGAGCACGGCGAGGCGGCCGTCACCCATTACGTCCGCATGGCATATAAAAAGGACGCAGATCTCTCCTTCCTGCGCCTTAAGCTTTCCACAGGAAGGACGCACCAGATCCGCGTCCACATGAAATATATCGGCCATCCGATTCCCGGAGATTTTCTTTACTGCCCGGATTACAGTGTCATAAAAAGGCAGGCACTTCATTCATCCCGCCTTTCCTTCGTTCATCCCGTCACGAAGGCGCCCATGGAGTTTGAGGCGCCGCTGCCGGACGACATGAAAGCGCTGTTTCCTGAAATGACCTATGGCTGCCTGAGCCCCTTTGGATAATGGTTCTTTAATGTGCCGCCGGATCCTTTCGCCCATCCCAGGGAATAGCCGTCTGACGTGATGAGCGTCCAGCCTTTCTTTTCGCTGTCGGGACATTTTAAGGCTTCGCCCCGCAGGTACCTTGCTGCCGTTTCGCCTGTCCCGACGTCGAAAACGCTGGCGGCATCACAGGACTTAAGAAACAGGGCCAGCCCGTGAGACGGCTCCAGGCGGCCTTTTTTTACAGTCCCCAGGCAGAGTCCCGGGCGCAGTACCCTTAAGCCCTTTAACGGCACCATGTCCTCCGGAATCAGGTACAGCCCGTCTCCGAACGCCAGGAATTGTTTTCCGGCTTCTTCTTTTTTCATGGTCTCCCGCCCTGCTTCCGACAGGGCTGCCTCGCAGAATTCCTGCCATTCCTTTTTGCCCGGAATCTCTTTTTCCGCTCTTTTTCTCCCCTTGGCCCTGTTTTTTTCCACACTCTCCTGTCTTTTGGGCTCCCCATGCTTTATGAGAAGCGCGAGGAAATGTCCTTCGCCCTCGGTTTTGTGGGGCCAGATCCGCACAGTATCGGAAAGGGCAGCATTCCCGTCTGCCCATTCCGGCCTTCCTTCGGAGAATGTTTCGGCAAGCGCCGGCCGGAGCAGGGAAAATTCCGGATGGCGCGAAAGGAAGCGGCTCACGCTCCCCTCATTTTCCTCCGGGGAAAAGGTACAGGTGGAATAAACCATCCTTCCGCCAGGCTTCAACATGGCGGCCGCACAGTCCAAAATCTCATCCTGGCGTCTGGCACAGAGTTCTACCTGCGCCATCCCCCATTCGTTTGACGCTTCCTCGTTTTTCCGGAACATCCCCTCGCCGGAACACGGCGCATCCACCAGGATTCCGTCAAAAAATTCCGGGAACACGGGCACAAGCCTGTCCGGCGGCTCGTTTAACACCACCGTGTTGGAAAGGCCCATCCGTTCCACGTTCTGAGAGAGGATTTTTGCCCTGGCCGGATGGATTTCATTGCTGACAAAGAGGCCTGTTCCGCCCATTTTCCCGGCTGCCTGGGTTGTCTTTCCTCCCGGCGCCGCGCAGAGATCCAGGATCCGCTCTCCGGCCGCCGGCGCCAGTACCTCTGCCGGCGCCATGGCGCTCGGCTCCTGGATATAATAGAGGCCGGCTTCATGGAACGGATGCTTTCCCGGCCTTTCTTCCGGCGGGTAAAAGTATCCGTCTGCGGCCCAGGGGATCGGCTCAAGTCCGGAAAGCGTTTCCGGAAGCCTGCCGTCTGTCTTCCTTCTGTTAAGGCGCAGGCCGAATTTTCGCTCTTTTTCGTAGGAAGCAAAAAATTCCTCTGCCTCCCGGCCCAGAAGCCGTTCCATTTTTTCCCTGAATTCTTTTGGAAGCATTTCCATCGTTTCTCTTTTCTCCTGTATCCTGCAAAAGTCCGGCCAGTTCCTCTCTGGTGGGATTTCCCTGTCCCTGGCCGGCATATTCTTTTCTTTCCCGGTTCACTCTATTACGGGAGGTAACACGCATGCTAAACTTCTTTTCCTGGTTTCTGATTCCGCTTTTAACTGTCTCCATGGCCGGGCCGGGAAACTGGACGGAAACCAACTTTTCCGTCTCCGGAAGCCGGCCGCCGGGCCAGCTTCTCCTGCTTTTATGGGGAGCCGCCACCGGCGGGTATTTTTACTCCCTTTTAAGACGCACAGCTTCGCGGATTCCCGGCATAAAAGCCGAAAAACGGCTTACCGTTCCGGCCGCCGCGGCCGCGCTTCTTCTCGCCGTCTCCGTTTTCCTCCCGTACAGGCCGGAAACCAGCAGGTATCTCTCTGCCGTCCATGTGGGCTGTGCGTTCTTCGCATCAGCTCTCCTTTATCTGCTTTTATTCCTTCTGGCCTTTAAAATGTACTTCTACCGGCCGGAAACCTACCGGCGCCCTGTGGTTTTCCTCCTGGCCGCCCTGCCCGTCTGCCTCTTTCTGTTTGCAGACTCCGGCTGGCTCATTTCCAGTTCCCTGGAGACCTTTTTTACGATCTTCTGCTGCCTCTGGCTCAACCGCTTTTACCGCCTGCTCCCCGGATAAGGCCTCCGCTCGCAATCAGGGCCTCTTTCTCTTTCCTGGAAAGCCGCTTGATGGCGCACTCCCGCCTCATGGCTTCCTCCTTTGTGGCAAATTCTTCAAAATAGGCCAGCGTCACAGGACGCCGCCCCTTTGTATATTTGGCGCCTTTTCCCTCGTTATGCGCCCGTACCCGCTCCTCGAGCCGGTTTGTCCAGCCGCAGTAAAGGCTTCCGTCAGCACAGCGAAGGATATAGGTGTAATTATGCCCCGATTCCATGTTTGTTTCTCCTGTATATTGAAAAAAGGACGCCGTCCACGGAACCTTTCCGGTTCCCGGCAGCGTCCCTTCCGTTTATGGTTTTGCCTTACAGTTCGATTTTGAAATCGTCGGAGCCTTCGCCATTGATCACATAGTAGGCCACATTCTCCTCCGGCTTCAGGTAGATCTCCACCGTCTTGATATCGGAAGCTTTGTTTCCAAGCTCTGTATATGCTTTCTTTACCTCGGAAACCAGATCTTTCTCCGTATATTCCTTACCGGCATACTGAACATAAAGAGCCGTCTTGACAGCCGCCGTCTTTTTTGCGGTCGTTTTCTTCTTCGGAGCAGCAGTCTCCTTCTTTTCAGCAGTTTCCTTCTTATCAACAACTGGAGAACCAGCCTTTACAGTCTTTTTGTTCTCAGCCGCCTCAACAGTTCCCTTCTTTGTTGCCATTTTTAACTTTCCTCCTAAATCTTCATTGCTATTCAAGCCCGTCCCTGTTGTCTGATCTTATGCAGCTTTGCTGTCACAACATGCAGCCTTTCTCCAGTAAACTGCACTCCCGGAACCTGCTTTTTTTCTGGTTCCGGCTGCATGGATTATAAGCCTTTCGCCGGTTTTTGTCAATAAAATCAACGGTTTTCCACACTTTCACCAATTTAGAAGGAAGATTTTCACTTTTATTGTTCCAATTTAAAGTTCGGGATCACCTCGCTCCAGCTTTCGATGCCGATGATCTCCTTGGCAAACTCCGTATATTTCAGGGACTTGTTCGTGTCGATGTACTTGAACACCTCATAGATGTTCTTCGGCATCACGGCAATCACCTTATCCGGCCTCGACATATCGACGGTCCAAAGGCCAAAGGCGCAGGAGGTATTGACCTCCGTGATGGAATCCACCTGACGGTTCAGAATAAACGCGTCGATATAGGGATTGCTGTCCACCAGATAGTAGGCATAGGCGAAAGCCGCCGCCTGGATGTCATACACCGGCCCCCTGGAAGCACTCTGGGACGTAAAGCCCTCCTCGGAGAGGATGATATGCCGCACCCTGCCGTCTGCCGTCAGAAGCTCCGGCTTCTGGAAGTAGTCCGTCAGCACGTGAAGGTTCTTGAAGTTCACCACAGGGGAATTTTCCGTATCGTTTACCATTCCCGTCTGGTCGTCATCCCAGAACTCCGGCTCCACCATCGGATACGGATAGGGATGGTATGCAAGCCCCCAGTCGATGTTGCCTTCGGCGCGGATCCCTGCGTTAAACAGGTCGATAAAATCCTTTGCCGCGTACTGGAGACTGGTATTTGTCTTCTTCCATTCATAATCCGTGGAAAAATAAACCCTGGCGTTTTTGCTGTGGCTCTTGATGGCTGTGTAGGCCACGCGGAAATCCTGCTCAAAGAGCTTTGTGTACTCCGAAAGCTCCATGGGCCCCACATAATTCCAGTTTTTGTTGTTGTTGATCTCGTTGCCGACAATCCAGTTGGACACGCGGCCGTGGTCATAATTGCTTCCGGAATACCGCTCCGCCATGAAAGAAAACAGGGCCCGTGTCGCCTCATAGCCTTCCTTTGTCGATACATTAAATCCGTAGTAGAAGGCGTCGTCCTGCCTGGTTACTCCCGGCATCACAAGCTCCGGCTTATCCGGGTTCCAGCCGTTTAAAAGGATGGCCGTCACCACAATCCCCTTCGCAGAAAAGGAGCTGATCATCTTATCGTAGCTGGCAATCAGATCTTCATTGAAATAATATGTCGTCCCATTATAGTCATATGCCAGATTCCCGCCCCAGATATGGTGGTACGGGATATTGATTGTCGTATGCTTGACGCCTAAGTTCATGGCATCGCCGAGCATATCCAGCTCAATCAAAAGCCCCTTCTTGCTCTGAGCCTCCGGGAACTCTTCCGTGAACGCCGCCACATCGCCGGGATTCGTCACGTAAATGGGGCCGCTGATGGCCTGATACGTTCCGCCGACGTTTACAGCCGCCACAAAGCGGGAATACAGCCGCGAATCGGAAGGATCGCCGCTGTACGGAACCGTGAACGAAAGCTTATCGCCTTTTTCACTCCACGCCGCATAATCCGTCCGGCTCCCGATTCCTGTCTCGTAGGGATGGAGCTCAAACAGATAATAATATCCGTCATCGGCCGTCTCGCCTTCCTCCAGTGTCCCGGCCGAGGCTGTCCCTGTCACCACAATGCTGTTTCCGCCTTCCACCGTACAGGCGGAAAGGGACGCCGTATCATAGGCTGCAAAGCTTGTCATACAGCCTGCCGTAAGAGCAGCCAGCATTCCGAAAAGGAAAGCCGCGCCGCTTTTCAAAAAATTCCCTTTTTTCATAATCATTCCTGCCTTTCCAATTTCCGTCTGCCGACATTATATCAAACGTCCATTAAAAAATGCTTATCTTATTTTTACATTTTGCTTACAAATTCAGCTTGCCGGCAAGAGCAGGGCTGCCGCGTTGGCAGCAAAATGAAACAGCACCGGCGCCTTGACGGTACGCGTCTTTTCCATGGAAAATGCCAGAAAAAGCCCCATAATAAAGGCATAAAGCCCTTGGCCCGGATTTCCATGGTACAGCCCAAAAAGCGCCGCCGACACAAGGCCTGCCGGCACGGAAGGGATCAGTTCCTTAAGCCGCATATACAGAACGCCGCGGAAAAAGAACTCCTCAAGAAGCGGGGATGCGCATAACAGCACAAGTAGCTGGAGCCACAGGCGCCCCGTAAGAAGCGACGTGGCCGCCGCATCGTAGCCGGGAATACCGGCGTATGTGATGATCCGTCCGAGGATGACAGAAGCGGCAGCTCCGGAAACCAGGACAGCGACGGCTGTTTTTAATCCCCACTTCGCATCGCCCCGGAAAACCGTATCTTCCCGGTAAAAATGATAGAGAACCGGCACAGCCGCGATGGCCCGGAACAAGGTATCCCAAAGGACAGCCTCATCCCCGAATATGGTCGTCCCCGCCATTGGAAGCTCGATAAGGCAGGCCACAGCCAGGCAGAAAAGCACCGGCAAAAGAATTCTTCTGATTCGTATCTTCACGTATAATTCCTCCCGTTTTCCACGGCGTCAGGACGTGACGCCCCTGTCAGGTCTTCCGCCTTTTCAGCAGGAAACGCTTCTGGTATTTCAGGTCTGCAAAGGCAAGGATCTCTTTTAAACACACGGCGTCCGACATGCCTCCAAGGGCGCCGGCCAGGGGAATCCCCTGGATGAATTTCATATAGAGGAGCCGCCGCGACAGGGCCTCGGCGCAGATGTCAGCCTGTTCTTCGGCCGTCTCTGAAAAGCGGCGTTCCCCTGCGATCCACTCGTCCAGCTCTCCGTTTACTTTTATGCAAGTCTCCCTGTCTGAGACTGCCGCCCCGATGACCTTCAGTAAAAAGACCTGCTCCTCCTCTTCTTCGTAAGAGAAGCCATAATTGACAGCAATTTCATAGACACTCTTTAAAATCACACCGGCAAACAGCGGGATGTCCGGCAGGCCGATTCCCAGTATCCCCAGGCCGACGCCTTCTGCCGCAGAGAGGGCCAGGTTGCCCCTCCGGATGCCGGCGGCCTCTTTTCGGAAGGCCCGCAGGGCCTTTTTGTCGCCGCGAAGTTCCTCCGCATAAGCGCGGATCTCATAATCCGCCTCCCGCTTTTTCCTGGGATACGCCCGTTCAATCACGAACCGGCCGTTTTTCTGCACCAGCCCGAATGCCTTTTTGAAGGCGGCATGCAGGGTTTCCTGCACGTTGTCAGGCATATGATTTTCCGCAAATTTTTCTAAAAGCCCGCGGCTGTCGTCTCTTTTTCCGTCCAGAAACCGCTTTTCCGCGGCCAGAAGCCGCTTCCACTCCTTTTCCCAGGGCGTGCCTCCAAAGGAAAGTTTCATTCTGTTCCCGCCTTTCCACCGTATTTCCAGATATTCTAACACAAGGCTGTGAAAGAATCCACCGCTTTCTTTTTATGAATGATGCAGGATTTCCCAAATATATATAGAAGAAAAAGCAGGATTTGGCTATGAAAATCCCATATCTTGAGGCCTGGAAAAAAATATCCGGCGTCCTTTTGCTCTTTCTTTTATCCTTTGCCGCCGGCCACGCCGGGGCCGCCATTGTCCACGGAAGGGAGGCCGTCCCCGTATCAGCGGAAGGGAACTGGGGCTTAAGCTTCCAGCAGGAGGGGAAGCCGCCGGTC
The DNA here is from genome assembly GCA_018223415.1 of Eubacteriaceae bacterium Marseille-Q4139. NCBI lineage: Bacteria > Bacillati > Bacillota > Clostridia > Eubacteriales > Eubacteriaceae > Eubacteriaceae bacterium Marseille-Q4139. Next base: position 470,801 of record JAGTTQ010000001.1, read on the forward strand.
GCCAACGCCACAGCGGACGAACTTTTGCAGTACAATGCCTACTATTCCGAGAACACCGATGAAAAAGTCCTTTACCTGACCTTTGATGCCGGCTACGAAAACGGCAATACGGAGGCCATTCTCGACGCGCTGAAAAAACACAATGCACCGGCCGCTTTCTTTCTCGTGGGCAATTATCTGGAAACCAGCCCGGATCTTGTGAAACGGATGTTAGCGGACGGCCACATTGTCGGGAACCATACATACCACCACCCGGACATGTCCAAAATTGCTTCCAGAGAGGCTTTTGAAAAAGAGCTTACCGACCTGGAGGCACTGTTTACGGAAATCACGGGCCAGACTATGAAAAAATACTACCGGCCACCCCAGGGAAAATACAGCGAATCCAACCTTCAGATGGCAAAGGATCTAGGTTATACCACCTTTTTCTGGAGCCTGGCTTACGTGGACTGGTACCAGGACAAACAGCCCACGAAGGAGGAAGCCTTCAAAAAGCTTCTCGGCCGCATCCATCCCGGCGCCGTCGTCCTTCTCCACAGCACTTCCTCCACCAATGCCGCCATTTTAGATGAGCTTTTGACGAAATGGGAGGAGATGGGATACTGCTTTAAATCTCTCGATGAACTGGCCGGCGTCTAAAGAAAAACAGCCGCAGGCGCTGGTTTGGGGATCCCTCAAACCGGCACTGCGGCCATTTTCTCTTATTGCTGCCAGACGTTCTCGAGTTCCATATGGAAATCCGTCCGAAACGGCCCGTCCTCCTGGCTTAAAAGCGCTTCCATAGAGGCGGCCAGCTCCCCGGCACTGCTCTCTGCATCGTCCGCAGACGTTTCGCTCCAGTAGGAATATCCATAAAGGCAGCTTTTGTTAAACTCTTCCCAGGAATCAAAGGATGCCTGGGCCAGCTCTGCCGCTTTCAGACACTGGTCGAGCCCTTCCTCATACGTACAGAAACCAGCGGCATATCCGAGGGACATCAGGGACGGCACGCGGCTCAAATCCCACGCTGATATGGCATGGTCTCCAAATTCGTCCCGCGCATCCCAGGCGGCGGACAGATATGTCTGTTCCTCGCCGGAAAGCTCCCGTTCCTCCAGCAGGCCATCAAACGTCTCCTTGTCCATATCCTCTCCGATTTCCATTTCCTCAAGGAGCGCAAGGGCATCGCCGTTATGCCCGTCCTCCATCAGCCATGCGGCCGTTGCAAACAGGCTCTCTTTGTCGCCAACCGCCCACTGTTCTTCCAGGTTCTTCACCGCCTGCTCCTGGATTTCCGAAAGGTCGTCCCCCGCGTCTTCCATGGCTTTTACTGAAAGAAACCGGCTCACACCGCCTTCCGGGTCCACCGCTGCCGTCATCCCGGCGATAAAGTCCATGGAAGTCTCCAGCACAGCGCCTTCCAGCTCCCGGAAGGCAAAGAGCGGCCTGACCTTCTCCATGGCCTTTTGGCTTCCGCCTGCCATGACCGTATAATACCTGCCGGGGCTTTCCAGGTACCAGACGGATGCAGCGCCTCTGACATTTTTATAAATCAGTTCTCCGTTTCCGAAAATACACCGCTCCATGCCTTCTATTTCCAGCTCCGTCTCTTCGTTCCACCGGAAGCTGGTATCGTCCTTTTCCAGTACCGAGCAGATATAATCCCTGTATTCTTCCAGAGTCTCCGCCTCGCCATTCGTAAAGTCAGAATTTTTATCGCTTCCATATACGAACGCCGAAACTTCCAAACCGGAATCCCCGCTTGTGAGTATCGTGAGGGATGCGTCTTCAAGGAGCTGCCTGTCAGACTGTTCCATCCCGGACGGCATCGTCACCGAAAACCAGCCGTTTTCTGCCGTGTATTCCTTTGGTACCGGAGCTGTCTCTTTCCCGCAGGCAGAGAGAAACAGGCAGGCGCACAGCAGTGCCGCAGTCCGTCTTCGTTTCATATATTTCCTCTCCTTGTCAGCCATTTTTTCCCAGTATAACACAAGGCACAGGGCCGGACAAGGAAAACAAGCGCCGGCTTTTCTATTCCACCAGCTTGTTGAGTTCTTTCACATACTCCGTCTCATTGGAGATCTTGTGGTTTGCCTGGGCCGCGTAAAGGTTTACGGCCGCCTGGGACTTTTTAATCGGCTGCATCGTACCGGCACCGGCTACACAGCCGCCCGGGCAGGCCATTCCCTCTAAAAGGTAGCCGTTGTACTTCCCGGCCTTTGCTAGCGTAAGCAGACGGCGGCAGTCCTTGAGCCCTTCCGCGTTCGCCACCTTGATCTCCCTGTCCGGATACAGCTCCTTTATGACGTTCACCACGGATTTGGCGACGCCGCCGGCGACAGCAAAGTTGCGGCCGTCCGTGGACGCATCGTTGACGCCCTCCGGGTCTTCCTCAATATTTTCAATATCCACATGCTTTGCATCGAAGATTCCGGCCATCTCCTCAAAGGTCAGGACGAAATCCACATCGCTCCGGATGTCGTCGCGCATGGCCTCCAGCTTTTTCGCGGCACATGGCCCGATAAATACCACTTTTGCCTTTTCGTGCTGGCTCTTAATCAGCCTTGCCGTCAAAGTCATCGGCGTCAGGGCCATGGAAATGCACTTCGCATAGTCCGGAAACAGCTTCTTTGCCATCATCGACCAGGCCGGGCAGCAGGAGGTCGCCATAAACGGAAGCTTTTCCGGCACTTCTTCCACAAAGTCCATGGCCTCCTGGGTCGCACAGAGGTCAGCTCCGATGGCCACCTCAAAGACATCGGCAAAGCCGAGCTGCTTCATGGCGGCACGCAGTTTTCCCGGCGTCACCTTCGGCCCGAACTGGCCCACAAATGCCGGCGCCACGGCTGCATACACGCGCTCGCCGGACTGGATTGCCCGGATCACCTGGAAAATCTGTGATTTATCGGCAATGGCTCCGAAGGGGCAGTTTACCAGGCACATTCCGCAGGAAACACATTTGCTGTAATCAATATCCGCCTTGCCGTTGGCATCTGAATGGATCGCGTCCATGCCGCAGGCCGCAGCGCATGGGCGTTCCTGGATAATAATCGCATGATAGCCACAGACATCAGCACAGCGTCCGCATTTGATGCATTTGTCGGGATCAATATGAGATTTTCCATTTGTCCGCTCCAGATGAATCGCATCCTTCGGGCAGACCTCCACACATGGATGGGCCAGGCAGCCCTGACAGCCGTCCGTCACAAATACACGCTTTTCATGACATGCGTTGCAGGCAAATTTTATGACGTTGATGAGCGGCGGCGTATAGTACGTCTCCGCCTGGTCGGCCGCCTCGATGTTGTCGGAAATCGGCGCCGGCTCCGCTGCGCTCCGGTACGGAAGCCCCATGGCAAGGCGCAGACGTTCTCCTACAATGGCACGTTCCAAAAATACATCATTCCGGAAGTTTCCCACCTCACCCGGAATAATCTTATACGGCAGTTCCTCGATCCGCTTATCAACCGGCCACTCCGTATGGTAGGCCATGCGGGCCACCTCGCGGAAAATTCTGTGTCGGATTTCCTGAATTCTGGTTTCCACACCTCTCATGCAGACTTCCTCCTTTTCCGTGCCGATACCATGCTGTCCGGCGTTCTCCTGTCATCTCCACAGGTATCGCTCTCGTTTTTATTTTCTTTTGTTAAAAAGATAACATATTCTGATGCGCCATAGCAAGTTTTTATTTATGTACAATCCGCGTCTCCTGTTTTTTCCACATCCCGCAGATAAATCCGGCCGTTTTCCACCGAAAATTTCACCTCAAAGCCGGCAAACTCCATTCCATAAACCCGGCCGGGATCCTTCTGGTAGGAAGGCCGCGGATCCTGGGACAGGACTTTTTTCAGGGCCTCCCGCTTTTCCTCCGGAATCCGGCAGAGCAGTTCTTCCGGCGCCTCGACAGTCAGGCTGTATTCCCTCGTCCTGTCGGTAAAGCCGCCGCACGCTTCCGGATGCCCGTCCACAAAAGGCAGATACGGCTTGATATCAAAGACAGGCGTCCCGTCCATCAGATCAGCACCGGAAATATGGAGCACCGGCCCCAGCTTTTCATCCATCTCAATCTGTTCCAGCTTTACGCAGGAAAGTCCCAGCGCATTTGGACGGAAAGGAGAACGGGTGGCAAACACTCCGACACGCTTGTTTCCGCCGAGCCGCGGCGGCCGAACCGTCGGCGACCAGCCGTCCCGCAGATTTTCCGAAAATTCCCATATCAGCCAGATATGGGAAAAGTCCGAAAGCCCTTTAAATGCTGCCGGTTCCCGGTATTCCGGCTCCATGACAATGGTTCCCTTGAGCTCTTCTATGAGACCGCTCTGTCTCGGAATCCCAAATTTTGACGTAAAGTCCGTGCGGACATGTCCGATAATTTTAAGCTCCAGCCCTTTTTCCATGTGCTCCTCCGCTTCCATGGCCGCCCGGTCTTCTTTCCCGGGCAGCCATCTCCTTTTCTTATACAAACCGCTTCAGTTCCCTGTTAAATTCTTCCTCCATCCTCACCAGATCCTTTGCCGCTCCAAGGCTCTCCGCAGAGGCCTCCGGGGACTGGTTGATATGGCTGCTGATGGTTTTGATTCCCATACTGCATCCGTCCATCAGGATCTTCGCAGCCTGATGGCTGTCTTCCTTCCAGGAAAGCTTAACGCCTGTGCTGGCCTTTGCAAAAGCCGACGCCATCATCGGCGGTTCCTTCGGTGCATACCCTTCGGCCGCCAGCATGGAGTCCACGCGCGCTTTCAGCTTTTCATGCTTTCCTTTATACTCTGCAATCAGAGCCCCAAGCTTCTGATCGTCCGTGGCTTTCCGGATCTGGCACATGCTTTCTTCCGCCATCCGACATCCAGCACTGCATTCCTTTAATAAAGCAATCGTCTGATTTTCCACGAAACTGCACTCCCTTCACTTTTTTTCTCAAGTATGGGCCGGCAGCCGGGGGAATATGCATCCATATGCAAAAATCTTCCGCATTCTCCTATAAATCCAGTTCCCTTAAAAACTCAAAGGCCTCTTTTAAGGTCTCCGCATCCGGGCTCCACCCGAAATCCAGGGATATGATCCGGTTCCCCCATCTTGCCAGATAGCGGTCCGTCCATTCTCCTTCCCGCGCCTTTAAACGGCAGGCCGCGTCGGCTCCCAGTCCCGGCTCTTCCCATGTTTCCCACTGATAATGCCAGAGTTCGTCCTCTTCCCCCGGCACCGGATACGGCTCCAGCATTTCTGCCCATACCATCGAAAGGAATGGGGAAAAACGCACTTCGGCTATCTGGTAGGAAAGTCCCGGCGCTTCTTTCCTGCTGTACTGCCTGCCCGTTCCCACCGCCAGAAAGATCGTACTGTCAAGCTGCCACTCTCTCGAGTAGGAGGCGCCTTCTGTAAAATTTTCATCCGTCAGTGCCTCGACCGTCAGCGGCATGGGCTCCGTGCCCTTTCCATACCGTCCGCTTGTCACCATCCGAAAAATCATGACGCTCAGGAAAGCGACCAGCCCAACGGCAAGGACAGCGGCAGAACAAAAGGTTATAAGCTGGTTCAGCCTGCGGGAAACGCCCCGTTCTTTCATCATCTCCCGTATTTTAAAAATTGCGGCACCCAGCATAAAATATAATACGGCGGTAATGGCAAACACGGCAAAATACATCGCTCCCTGGAAGCTGTACACAACTGCAAAAGCGGCTGCCAGCAAAGCAAGGATTAAGAGCCCTCGTCCTGCACTCCGGGCCCCCGGCGCCCCGGGAAGGCAGTCTCCGCCCTCCGCAGCCGCCCGTTTTGAGCGGACGTACCAGACGGCATATCCTGCCAGCCCAGAGCCCATATACAGAATCAGCAGGAAGAAAAGCGGAATTACAGCAACGCTTCCCGGTCTCGATAACGTCCCGATGGGATCCGACAAAAATAAGGAGCACTGGAACAAAAGCTCCAAAAGCAGGACGGCCAAAAGCACCACATTGGACGGGATAAAGTTCTTTTTCATCGCGCGGTGGACGGCTTTTAGCTTTACCTGGGCCTCTGTCTCTATGGGCACCGGATTCTCCTTCCGGGTGTAAAAAACCTGCATCTGGGCCCACTGAACCGCAGGCTCCCATCCGGCCTCAAGGCAGTATTCATAAAACGTCTTCTGACCCTCGGGCGGAGCCGGGTCAAAATCCGAGGCATCCGGAAAATAAGCCACGGAAAACCGGAGATGTTCCGGTTCTATCCGCTTGTAGACCCAGAAAAACGGCGTAATCTGTTTAATCAGCCATCCCTTTTCTGCCATTTTTTCCAAATGCGCTTCAATTCCAGCCGCATCGTAAAATAAGAAGTTTTCTATCCTGAGTTTTTCTTTTTTCATTCTCCGTCCCCCTCTCCGAAGGTTTTCCTGTAATCCTCCCGCATGCGGCCAAGTCTCCCATATTCTTCTGAGAGCACCTTCCGCCCCTGTTCCGTAATCACGTAGCTGCGCCTTCGCCCTTCCACCTTCGTCTCACGGATCATCTCTGCTTCCTGAAAGTTTTCCAGCAGGTTATATAAGGTTCCAGGCCCGACAGCCACACGGCCCCCTGTCATTTTCTCCACACGTTCCATAACATCAACGCCGCAGCACTCCGTCACGAGGCTTAAAAGGATATAAAACATCTGCTCCGTGAGCGTCCGGAATTTTTCTCTCGCCATCTGAAGCGCCCCTTTCTGTCTGTTCTGTCCCAGCCAGGCGGCAGGTTTTATCCGCCTGCCGGACAGTCTTTTGTACCACAGTCATCTGACTGCAATATCGAATATCGTTATTCTGATTCTATTATAATATCGAATATCGACAATGTCAAGAGGTTTTTAGAACATATGTTTGTTTTTTACCATATAAAAAAGCGCCGGACACATCGTCTGCATCCGGCGCAGTTTTCTGCTATCTTCAATTTACGGAAGACGGGAATAATCTTCATCGGATACCGGCTCCAGCCACTCATTGGCGGCATTTTCTCCCGGGATTTCAACAGCCAGATGGGAGAACCAGCTATCCTTTGCTGCTCCGTGCCAGTGCTTTACGCCTGCCGGGATTTCCACGGCATCTCCGGCATGGAGCTCCCTCGCTTCCTTGCCCCACTCCTGGTACCAGCCGCGGCCCTCGGTGCACAAAAGGATCTGGCCGCCGCCTTTGTCTGCACGATGGATGTGCCAGTTGTTGCGGCAGCCCGGCTCAAACGTCACATTTGCCGCTGCGACTCCGCCTTCTCTTGCAAGGGGCTTTAAATAGCTCTGGCCCACGAAATACTGTGCGTATGCGTCGTTTTTCCCTCCAAGGCCAAACAGGCCGCCGCGGCCCGTTCCCGGCGCCTCGTCCTTCCACACCTCTTTTGCCATGCGGAAAGCCGCCCATGCCTTCGGCCAGCCTGCATAAAAGGCCGCGTGGGTAAGAATTTCCGCAATCTCCTCTCCCGTGATCCCGTTTGCCTTTGCGGACATCAGGTGGAACTGGAACGAAGAGTCCACAAGCCCCTGTGCCATCAGGGCTGTAACCGTAACCAGGGAGCGGTCCCTGAGGGAGAGCGCCTCCTCCCGGCTCCACACCTCTCCGAAAAGTACATCATCGTTGAGCTCTGCAAACTTCGGGGCAAACTCCCCAAGATCCCTGCGTCCTGCCGTCTGTTTTACTGCCATATCCATTTCCTCCGTTTCTGCGAAATTTCTCTTATCTGAATTTCCTGCCGGCGAAACCAATCTTCTGCGGGCGTACCGGATAGGAAGGCCGCAGCGCTCTTTTCGAATCAGATATGCAGCTTTCCCGGTACATCTTTATTTTAATCCCGGCCGTCTCAAATGTCTAATACCTGGTTTTTATCGTTTGGCATGCCTGGAAAGTATCGTCTGGCAAACTGGCGCCGCAAAAAGCATGGCATAAAGAAAAAAGGCCCGCAGGGAACAAGCTGCTCTCCTGCGGAACCTGTATGGCGCTTCCGGCTGTCTCATCCGTCCTTTTCTATGATGTAGGACTGGAGGCTCCGTCTGCATCCGTTCTTTTCATAAAATCCCTCTAACCCTGGCTGCGCCCCGAAATACAGCATGGTCGGGGTATGCTCCTTTGCAAGCCCAAGAAGACTGCTTCCGATCCCCTGCCTCTGATATTGGGGAAGGACGAGAAGCTCTGTAATGGTGCCGAAAAAACAGCCGTCCGTAAGGAGCCGGAGACAGCCAACCAGCGTGCCGCCGTCGTATGCGGTGATATTGACCGTCTTTTTTAATGCCTGCTCTGTTTTTTCCACGTCGTAGTTCCCAGGCCAGACCTGGTTGACAAACGGGAGGAACCTTTCGGCGGAAAGCGCCTGATCATCGATGCGGTATTCCATTTCTGCCTCCTTCTTTCCTGCTGTCTGCTGCATGCTCTTTCATTGAGGGCGCGCGGTGTTTTGCTGCGGCCCGGCGCTAAACCAGCTCTGCACAGTGCCGGCGTTCTGGAAAATTACTCTCTTTTCAGGCCATGCCCCCTGTACATCGTGCCGCGGATGCACTCCAGGCGCACCCGGAGGCTCTCTAACAGGTACTGCTTTTCCCTGTCATCACAGCCGTTTATGAGCTTCAGGATCTCCCGGGTCGTTTCATTTTCCATGTCCGGCACGATTTTCACGTAATCGCAGAAGACGGCCTCGATTCCGATATCCAACGCCTCAACGATTTTTAAAAGCCGCTCCACGCTCAGCATGCTCTGGCCTGTTTCAAAGCGGCTGATGGCGCTCCACGAGATTCCCGTGTACTCCGCCAGTTTTTCCTGTGTGATACCTTTCTTTCTTCTCTCCTGCTGCACGTACTTTCCGATGTTGTTTTCTTTCCTAGAGATTTTGACTGCTTCCTTTCCTGGTATCTGATTGGATGGCAGGCGCAAGGTGCCTGCGCCTGCCGTTTGAACCGTGTCTGAATTGGACTCAATATACCAGAATTTGTGAAAAAAGTCAAATCGGGTTTCGGTTAAAATCCGGAAATTCTGCGCTTTATACCTTTGCCGCTTCCTTCACATGCCAGCAGGCCGCCATATGCCCGCCAAAGTCCTCCATCGGCGGCAGCTCCTTCCTGCACTGCTCATCGGCATATGGACAGCGCCCTGCAAACGGGCAGCCGGCCGGCGGATTGATGGGCGTCGGAAGCTCGCCCTCCAGGCGGATCCTCGATCTCGCCTTTGCCACATCGGGATCCGGGATCGGGATGGCAGAAAGAAGCGCCTTCGTGTAGGGATGGATCGGGTTCCCGTAAAGCTCATCGGCCTCTCCCACTTCCACCAGGTGTCCCAGGTACATGACGCCGATCCGGTGGGAAATATAGTTTACCATGCTTAAGTCATGGGCAACAAACAGGTAGGAAATCCCCATCTCCTGCTGGATTTCCTGGAGCAGGTTGATGATCTGCGCCTGGATGGACACGTCCAGAGCCGAAATCGGCTCGTCGCAGATGATAAATTTCGGATTTAACGCCAGCGTCCTTGCGATGGAAATCCTCTGCCTCTGTCCGCCGGAAAACTCGTGGGGATAGCGGCGGATATGATCCGGCTTTAAGCCTACGGTCTTTAAAAGCTCAGCCGCCCGCTCCTCGCGCTCCTTTGCGGAGTTTAAGATCCCGTGGATCTCCATGGGCTCCTTGATGATCTCTCCGACGGTCATCCTGGGATTTAAGGATGCGTAGGGATCCTGGAAAATCATCTGGACTTCCTTCCGGAAAGCTTTTTCTTCCTCGCCGTGAAGGTTCGCAATGTCCTTTCCTTTATATAGGATCCTTCCCGACGTGGCCGGGTAAATTTTTACTAACGTCCGCCCCAGTGTGGACTTTCCACAGCCGGACTCGCCCACGAGGCCAAAGGTTTCGCCCTCGCCGACGGAAAAGCTCACATCGTCCACGGCCTTTACGATCTGCCTTTTGGAAAAAATCCCCTTTGTCACGTCAAAATACGTCTTTAAATGTTCCACGGAGAGCAGCGGCCTTCCGTCTGCCGCTCCCGGCTTCTTTCCTTCCATATCAGCCATTCTGCTCCCCCTTTCTCTTTCTCGCCTCTTCCAGCCAGCAGGCACACTGATGCGTCTCAGAATACGTTGTCACCGGCGGCATCTGCATTTTGCAGATTTTCATGGCCTCCGGGCACCGGTCCACAAACGGGCAGCCGGCCGGCGGCTTTAAAAGATCCGGCGGCGATCCGGCGATGGGCTTTAATTTATCCTTCTTCTCCGGATTATGGACGCACCGGAGAAGTCCCATGGTGTACGGGTGCTTCGGCTCATAGAAAATTTCCCTGTCGCTCCCCGTCTCCACAATCTTCCCGCCGTACATGATAAGGATCCGGTCGCATAAGCTGGCGACGACACCAAGGTCATGGGTAATCATGATGACCGAGGAATCCAGCTTGTTTTTCATATCTTTAATGAGGTCGAGAACCTGTGCCTGGATCGTCACGTCAAGGGCCGTCGTCGGCTCATCGGCGATGATGAGCTTCGGGTTGCAGGCCAATGCAATGGCGATGATAATCCTCTGGCGCATGCCGCCGGAGAACTCGTGGGGATACTGGTTTAATCGTTTTTCCGGGGACGGGATCCCCACCTGGCGCATGAGCTCAATAGCCCGCGTCCTCGCCTCGGCATCGCTCACCTTATTGTGGTTTTTAATGACCTCGGTGATCTGTTTTCCAATCTTTACCACCGGGTTTAAAAATGTCATCGGATCCTGGAAAATCATGGACATCTCATTTCCGCGGATCTGGTTCATGCAGGCCTCATACGCCTTGTGGTTCGGGAAGGCGGCCTCGGTGATTTCCTGTCTCCCAAATTTCACGCTTCCTTCGGTGATGGAGCCGTTTCTCGCAAGCAGTCCCATGACCGAATACATGGTAACGCTCTTTCCGCTCCCCGACTCGCCGACGATGCCGACGGCCTCCGACTCCCCGACCGAAAAGGAGATGCCGCGCACCGCATGGACGGTTCCCTGGTCGGTTTCAAAATCTACATGCAAATCTTTTACTTCCAGTAATGCCATCTCGCACCTCCTAACGGTTCTTCGGGTCTAACGCCTCGCCGACGCCGTCACCGATAAAGTTTAAGGAAAGGACGGTGAGGCAGATGGCTGCCACCGGCCATACAATCTGAAGGGGATAGCTCTGGATCACGGAGCGGGCCTCGCTGGCCAAGGTTCCCCAGCTTGCCTGCGGCAGGGAAATGCCGATGCCGATGAAGGCCAGGAAGGACTCCGTAAAAATCGCGTCCGGCACCATGAGCGTCGTGGAAACGATGATCGGGCCCATGCAGTTGATGATCAGGTGCTTAAAGAGGATCCGCGCACGGCCGGCGCCGATGACGTAAGCCGCCAGGGCAAACTCCTGCTGCTTTAAGGTCTGTACCTGGGTACGCACCTGCCTTGCCATGCCGATCCAGGAGGAAATGCAGATTCCAAGGAGCACGGAGCCGATGTTGGAGCCGAACACCATCATGATTAAAATCACGTACAGCATGGAGGGGATCGAGTAGATGCAGTCCACGATCCGCATCATCACCATGTCCACCTTGCCGCCGGCGTATCCGGCAATGCCGCCGTAGACTACGCCGATAATCAGGTTCAAAAACGCTGCCACAAAGCCGACGGCCAGGCTGATTCTGGCGCCGAACATCAGCCGCACGAGGATGTCGCGGCCCAGCTTGTCGGTCCCTAACGGATGGGCGGCCGACGGAAGGGCATTTCTCAGATCCAGATCCTGAGCGTCGTAGGTGTAGGGCGATACCATCGGTACGACAATCGCCAAAACAATCATAACTCCCAGGAAAATGAGGCCGGCCAGGGCCAGCCTGTTCTTTTTAAAGCAGTCCCACGCGTCACGCAGATAGGTCTTGCTTTCCATGGCGATGAATTCCGTATTTTTTTCACTGTCCGACAGCTTCTCAAAGAGAGAGTCGTCGAGCATTTCTTTCGTCTCTGTCATGTCGTCATGCCTCCTATCTGCCAAGCTTGATCCGCGGGTCAATGAGCGCGTTTAAAATGTCCGTGATGATGTTGGCGACAATGATAAACGAGCCGTAGAGGATCGTAAGCGCCATAATCATCGTGTAGTCACGGTTCGTAATGCTGGTGACAAATTCCGCGCCGATGCCGGGAATCGAATATAAGCTTTCGATGACAAAGCTTCCCGTGAGCATCGTGGCGATCAAGGGGCCGGCGTAGGTGATGACCGGCAGCATGGCGTTTTTCAGCCCATGGCGCCAGATCACCAGCTTTTCCGGCGTGCCCTTGGATTTTGCCAGCACCATGTAGTCCTGGCGCATGACCTCTCTGAGGCTTGAACGCACCAGCCTTGCGATCATGGAGATCGGGTAAAAGGCGATTCCGGCTGCCGGCAGGATGTAGTGGAGCGGCGAGGTAAGGCCCACAAAGGGCAGCCACTGGAGCACTACGCCGAATAACAGCATTAAAAGCACCGAGAGCAAAAATCCCGGCATGCTGACGCCCACCGTCGCCAGAAACAGCACCAGGTTCGACACCCATTTCCGCTTGGAAAACGCCGCCACCGTGCCCATAAAAATGCCTGTCACCATGGCAAAGCAGAAGCTCACGGCGCCCAGCTTCGCCGTGTAGGGAAGGCCAGAGGCGATGATTTTTTCAATGTCTTTTCCTTTCCGGTAGATGGAGACGCCGAAATCCCCATGGAGCAGGTTTTTCATGTACACCACATACTGCTCCGTGACCGGCTTGTCGAGGCCGTATTTTTCATACAGCTTTTCAATCACCTTTGCCGGAAGCTTCACCGTGTCGCCGGCAAACGGCGAACCCGGGATGATATGCATGAGGAAAAAGGTGATGGTCGCCAGCAGAAACAGCGTCACGACGCCGACTGCCAGACGCTTTGCAATGTATCTTAACATCCTGTCACGTCTCCTTCTTTAGTCGTCAAGGCCCTTTAAATATTTGTCAAACCAGGCCGTCATCTCAGAAAGCCGGCGCATCCTGTGGAGCGGCTTCCCGCTTCTGGAAAGCTCATGGTTCTCCCCCTCAAAGAGGAAGGCTTTCGACGGCACGCCGTGGTATTTTAAGGCCGCAAACATCTGCATGCCCTCGGAAAGGGGACAGTTGTAGTCCTTTAAGGAGTGGATAAATAAGGTCGGAGTTTTTGCCTTATCGGCGTAGGCCACCGGCGAACGCTCCCAGAGCTCCTTCGGAGCCGTCCACGGCGTCTTTCCGCCGTTTTCGTCCACGTCAAAGGAAAAGCCGATCTCACTGCACCCAAAATCCGAAAGCCAGTTGGAAAAGCTTCTCTGGCTGACGGCAGCCGCGAACCGGTCGGTATGGCCGATGATCCAGTTGGTCATCCAGCCGCCGTAGCTTCCGCCGGTGACGCCAAGGCGCTTTTCGTCGATGGCCGGATAGAGCTTTAACACATGGTCGGTGAATTCCATGAAATCCTTAAAGTCAACAGTGCCGTATTTTCCGCGCAGGTCGGCGAAATCATCGTCACGTCCGTCGGCGCCTCTCGGATTGCATAAGAACACGAAATAGCCGTTTCCGGCAAAGGTCTGCATCTCATGGAACAGCGTGGTTCCAAAGGCCACCCGCGGGCCGCCGTGCATGTCCAAAATGGCCGGGTATTTCTTATTGGGGTCGTAGTCCTTCGGGAGAATCACCCATCCGTCGATATGGACGCCGTCGGAATCCGTAAAGCCGGCATCGTGAAGCTCGCCCACGTATTTTCCGTCAAACGCAGCTTCATTGATATGGGTAAGCTGTTCGCAGACACCGCTCTCTTCATGGTACAGATAAAGCTCCTGAAGCTTTCCCGGTGTCCGTCCCACAAAGACAAAACCGCCTTCACAGGCAGCAAAGCAGTCGATGGCCCCGTCAAAGTCAAAGGCCTTTTCCACCGCCCCGTTTTCATACCGGTACAGTTCCCCGCGTGTTCCGACGCATGCCGTAAAGTATGCCTTCTGTCCGCAGGCCAAAAACTTTTCGCCGCCGCCTAACATAATGTCGCTGGTGGGGACAGAGCCTACCGAATGGCCGAACCTGGCCGCAAAGTCCGTATGGCCGTTTTCCCACACGTAGATGTCCGGGTACTGGCCGGATCCATGATGGTCCATGGCGCTCCCTGCAAATACGATGCGGTCTCCGGCGCAGTCGAAAAGGCCGATCCGCAGCTTATCCGGCTCCACCAGCGTCTTCGTCTCGCCCGTCTTTTTATTATAGGAATAAAGTCCCTTTGTCTTCGGAAGCAGCCTGTCATAGGCGGCGCCGGTATAGACGATGGCATCCCCCTCTGTCCGGAAGCCGTCAACGGCAAATAAATCCTCCGTCACCTTGCGGATTTTCTCCGCCCCGCCAGCGTTTTCGTCAAACAGGAACAGGGAATTGCGGAAGCGGGACACGAAATAAGCGCCGTTTTCCCAGTAGGGGAGCTCTTCTAAAATGTGATAGTCCTGATATTCCTTCAGTTTCTCTTCCTCTGACGGCTTATTTAAGTCCACGACAGCCGAAAAGACGTAGACGCCGTCATCCATTTTTTTGATACTGCCCACCGAATAGGGAAGCTCAAAGGCGCGCACGGCCTCGCCTCCCTGGAGCGGGAGCCTGTAAAATACGGTTTTTTCCTGATTTTTTTCCGGCCGGTCTTCATGCTTTCTTGACGATGCGAAGAGAAGCGCGTCCTCGCTGTCAAAGGAAAGAAGGGTTTCAGCGCCAAAAGAAGTCAGTTTCCTGACTTCTTTTGTGCCAAAATCCACGATATAGACCCAAGAATCATAGCCGTTTTTTTTCCGGCATGCCTGCTTTACAAGAAAGGCTGCCTTTTTCCCGGACGGCGACGCCGCAACTCCGGATAAAAACTTAAATTTGAGCAAATCGTCGATTTTTATGCTTTCCATACCATTCTCCTGCTTTATTCAAAATATGCGTAGGAATAAACCGGTACATCGCCCGGTACCATGTAAACGCCCTTTAAGTGCTCGCTCTTTAAGGCCGGCTCGTTGAAGTCGAAGAGCGGGATGACATATACCTGATCTTCTACCAGGTATTTCTCAATCTCGTGAAGCTCGTTCATGTAATCGGTGCGGTCGATGATCTTTGTGACATCCGTCATCATCTGGTCATAAGCGTCGTCAGCCACGGCCGGTACCGGCTGCATGGCCTTTGTCCACTGGTTTAAGAACTCGGACGGGTCGTTGGTACAGGACAGGCCGTAGCGCGCCAGATCGAAATCGCCCTGGTCTACCTGATCGTAGAACACGCCGGACTCCACCACATCCAGTTCGATGTTGACGCCGACGGCTTTCCACATCTGCTCAAGCATCTGGGCAACGTCTGCGTGGATGGAGTTGTTGGAGTATTTGTAGCGCAGCGTCAGCGGGTTGGACTCGTCATAGCCGGCTTCTGCAAGCAGCTCTTTTGCTAACTCCGGATCGTACTCCTGGAATTTCTGCTTCTCGTCGGACTCTTCGCGGAAATCCTTCTCTGCACCCATCATGCCGTGGGGCACATAGCCGTAAAGCGGGGTGTAGAAGTCGCCGGCGTTGATAGCTTTTACGATTTCCTCGCGGTTGATGGCAACGGCAAGAGCACGGCGGACATTGACATCCTTTAATGCCTCAGGGCCGGTTTCGCCGGAGTTTAAGTCGATGGAGTAAACCGACTGCTGCGGACGGTTCCAGAGCTCTTCCGGATTTTCATAAGTGGCGACGATGGAGGCGTTGATGGAAAGGGCCGCGTCAATGTCGCCTGTTTTGAAGGCTGCCGCCTGGGCATCCATATCCGGCATAACCTGGAACGTGATCTGATCTACGGTCACATTTTCTGCATCGTAGTAATTTTCATTCTTCGTAAGGACAACTTTTTCGTTTTCATTGCAGTAATCCAGCACATAAGCGCCTGTTACCGGATATCCCGGCTCTACGGACCACTCGCTGAAGCCAGGCTCTGCCACGTCTTCCCGCAGCGGAAGGAACGCGCTGCCGCAGAGAAGGCCGGTAAAGAAGGCACACGGCGTCTTTAAATGGTAGACTACCGTCGTGTCGTCAAGGGCTTCCACGCCTGCAAAGGAGAAGGTGGAAAGATCCACTTCTGTGTCGGCAAGGTATTCTTCGGCACCCTCTAAGTATCTCACAAGCTTGTCGGTGACGAAACCGTTTTCTGCGCCGTATGTCAGGTTCCTGTTGACGGCGTAGACGAAATCATTGGCCGTAACCGGCTCGCCGTCGCTCCAGGTAAGCCCTTCTTTTATTTTAACGGTGTAGGTCAGGCCGTCCTCACTGACTTCGGCCTCTTCGGCCGCCAGCTCCGGAACGACGCTTCCGTCTTCCAGCTTCTTATAGAGGCCGGAATACATGTGGGCAATGGCATAGCGGTTCACGGTCTCCGTGGAAAGGCCCGGATCCAGAGTCGTAAACTGCTGGGCAACGCCGACCGTCACCTCGACTGGTTCTCCGTCTTCGGCAGTCTCGCTGCCGCCTTCATTGGTTCCTGCTTCTGTCTTCGTATCTGCCTCTGTCTGTCCCTCGCTGCTGCTCCCGCAGCCTGCCAGAAGTCCCGCGCACATGGACGCAGAAAGCAGAACGGCTAAAAACTGTTTTTTCATAAACCTGTCCTCCTCGTATTTCTTGTCTGCCGGCTCCGGCCTGTCAGGAACGGCTCCTGTCTCTCTGGCCCATAGGATATTTCTCCGGCAAATTATGCATATTATACATTAGTTCGCATAATAATTCAAGTGTTTCTGCATAGAAATATTGGTGGGATTCAAGGAAAAATCCGGCAGAATGCCGAAAAAGAGGCGATTTCATCAGTTGATATGCGGTTTGAATGCCTGCATATGCAATAAATCCGGGAAATCTCCCGGACTTATTGGATGCGGCCAGACGGCAGACCCAGCCGTCATGGAAGCAGATGGTATGCTCTTTTCAGTATGTTTACAAATGCCCTGGCCTCCAAAGAAACGGCCTGGCTATTCAAAAACAGAACCAGGTTCATTTTCGTCTCCGCATCGGGGATCTCAATGCATTTGATCCCATGGCGCTTCATCTCGTCTGCCTGCCACTTGCTTCCAAAGCTGAAACTGTTTGTCTCAGCCAGAAGCCCCATCATGGCAGAATAGCTGTTGACCTGTATCACCTGTTTCAGGCTTGTCAGCGGCACCCCATTGATCTTAATTCCAAGACGCAGAATGGAATATATGTCCAGATCCAGATGGATGTACCGCATATCTTTTAAACGATCTTCCGGCAGCCTCTCCTGCCGGTCAAAGTCTGTGCAGGATTCCCGAACCTGGAGATACAGCCCGCCCTGATCCAAAACCTCCATAGTAAGAGAGCTTTGTGATACTTTGTTCTCCAGGGCCGCGACTTCCGGATCACTTAATACCGCAATTCCCACTCCGAACTCATCGTCCTGAACGCCTTGCAGCAAGTCCATCAGCTTCGTTTCATAAATCTTTAATATGATCGAATCGCCGTTGTCCCCGGAAACATAATCGAGCAGCAGCTCAGACTTCAGCAAAAGCGAAAACAAATAGATGTGAAGCTCGGAACATCCCATCACTTCTTTCTTTTTCCGCAGCAGCTCAATGGTCTTTATCTCCTCTTTCAGGGGCATGCTGCACTGATATAACAGCCGTCCTTCTTTTGTCAGACGGATTCCCTGATTGGAGCGGACAAGCAATGGATATCCCATGTATTCTTCCAGCTTTTTTATATTTCTGCTGAGTACGGACTGGCTGATATAGAGTTCTTCCGCAGCTTTGTTGATGCTTTTTCTGTCTGTAACCTCCAAAAACTGCATCAGCCAGGAAATATTTATCATCCGTTACCCCTCCTTTTCATCAAACAGCAGCTTTCGCCTCTCACATACGGCCCTGCAATGGATACAGTTTTCACGCATACAGGTATTCTGCTCCAGATTCATATAAAATCCGTCTTTTCCGCTCCTCTTTGCCGCATACATCGCCGCATCAGCATTCCGGTACAGGTCTTCATAGGAATGGATCTCCTGCGTAATAACTGCCACGCCGATACTGACCGACAGCTTATAGCTCCTGTAATATTCCTGAAGCTCTGTCCTTACTTCCTTCAGGAACTGGTTCAGCTTCATCTGCATGATCTCCGTGCTGAGTTCTTCCCGCAGCAAAATCACAAACTCGTCTCCCCCCAGCCGCACTTTGAGATCCGTGGAACGGAACTGCCTGCTTAAAATCCCGCCGAAGGCTTTCAGCACCTTATCGCCTTCCGCATGTCCCGCCTCATCGTTCACTCTTTTAAAGTTATCCAGGTCGATAAGCACCAGCATCCCCTTTGGATTTTCCTGCCGGAATATCTGCCGCACCTCTTCTTCCAGCTTCGTTCGATTATACAGGCCCGTCAGTGCATCCGTTACATTTTTCGACATCTCTTCCGACAGCCTCGTATTAAGGCTGTGGATTGCGTTCATATCTTTTGTGATATCCTGGACAAAGCCATAGGAGGCGTTCTGAAGGCAGGTCCGGTGTACCATCAGCGTGCGGCCGCTTTTCGTCTGGTATCGGTCCTCTCTGTAAATGCCGTCCTTCCAGACTTCCTGCTCGTTCTTCACCTTCTCATATTCAGACCTTATCTTTCGATGTACCTCCTCTTCCGAAAGCTCTGTCAGGGATATCAGATTGTCCGAACAAAAGATTTGATTGAGATCCACGTAATACTCATAGGCAGCCACTCCCTTATCAAACATATTGGCTAAGGTACAGAGCCGTTTTTGCTTTGTCTCAATGACGGAAACAAGCTTATTCAGATCCTGGGAAAGCTCCTTGATCTCTCTGTTTTTCCCCTCCTTAAAATATACGGTACTTGCCCCATTGATGAATCTGGCCATTTTCTGCGTAATGGTTTCCAGATCCGTTAAGACGGCATAGCCCAGCAGCCAGTACACAAAAAGCAGAACGAATACACAAAGAACGGCCACGGAAGCCATTCCCCTTATAAAGCTTTCGCGGATTCTCCCATGAAGCCCTGATATGTCGGAGGCGTATCCGTAGATAATCCCCTTCCTGCATACACAGACTGCCGCCCACTTTTTCCCTGTGCTGCCCGAAGTATATATATCCGTTCTTGTCTCCCCTTCTTCCATATCCAGAATCATTTCCAGGGAATAATCCACCTGCATCTCGTTGTTTTCTGACAGGGCCAATAACTTTTCCGTTTCCTTTTCCAGGGCAAAAAGGAAACGGTAGCGCTCTGTCGGAATGGAATTCAGGAGGTTCTTCAGGGATACCAGGCTTTCGTACTGTTCCAGCGCTTCCGCCGAAATCTCCAGCTGGATCATTCCTTTTGGCTCATCTGCCGGCTTTACGCCGACATAAATTTTCCGCTCTCCTGTCTCCTCAGGACACCGCTCCATCTGAATATGGCTTTCCTCACCGGAACGCCCCTCGATCAGCGGCAGAAACTCTTCCAAGCGCCTGTCTTCATGAAAGCTGAGCCCGATGTTTTCAGGATTGCTGCTTTCCACGATTTTGCCGTATTCATCAACAATATTTATCCCTTCTACTTCCAAGACATTCAGCATGTCGTTCCAGTCAATGCCCCTGTTTTTTGCCCGGCTGTACCAGTTCGCAGCGACATTCGCCCTGTTTAAGTAATCCGCCTCAAACATCTCATACATATCTTCTTCGCGTATCTCGTTAAGCTCCACCGAGTGAATAATCTGTTCCATCGAGCTTTCCAGGTACTTTATTTCCGCTGAAACATTGCTGCTGTATGTGAATTTATTTAAAATCCAGGCCATAACCAGAATCAGCAGGCCGGTTCCTGCAAGAAGGCTTAAACTGACCGATTCCCTTAAGGTCATACTGCCTTTAAAATATTTCATGCCGTCCATTCCTTGTAATTGATAAGATTCCCATCAGGCGACAGGCACGCAGACAAATAACAAAAGTCCATAGTATCGCTCCTCATCAGACACAGTCTTTTTGAAACATACCAAAAACTTACTCCTCAGGAACGATACATGGACTTCGTGCATATTGGCGGCTGACGGCCATACTCTGCATTTTCCCAGCCGCAGCAGCTTTGTGCACCGCTTTTCAGCGGTTTTGCCCTTGCCTGTATCAGGTAATTATATACGATTTTTTCATGATTTTATAATACATTCTATGTATATCCGTTATGCGTCTTTGCGGAAGGCACAGTCTCCAGAAGCCGTGCAAACGCCTCCGCTTCCATGGGACGATAATAAAAATATCCCTGAATCTCATCGCAGCCAAGCTTCTCCAAGAAATCCACCTGTTCCTGCTTTTCCACGCCTTCTGCAACAATCTGCATTCCCATGTTCCGAACCATCTCCATGGTCGAGCGCAGGACAGTTTCTTCCTCTTCTGAGTCAATCAGGTCGATCAGGGTCTTGTCAAACTTGACTCCCTGGAACAAATCCCGGCGCAGGTTCGCAAGGTTGGAATTTCCCCGTCCGAAATCATCCATCAGCATATAGAAACCTGCCTGCCGGAATTCCCGGATGACCTTCACCGCGTCTGCCCCGACCGATTCCTCGGTAATCTCCAGATAGACGCAGTCCTGGCCTATGCCCGCACGCTCCAGAATCTGCTGGTACCGGTGCACAATGTCAGGCACCAGAAGGCTGCCGCGGGATATATTGACTGAGACAGGGATCATGGGCATTCCTGCTTCCAGCCATTTTTTCTGCTGAAGGCAGACCTTCTCAAACACATATTCATCCAGCTGCACGATCTTTCCGCGTTCTTCCAAAAGAGGAATGAACCGTCCCGGAGAAATAACCCTGCCGTCTTTTCCACGCCAGCGCACCAGGGCCTCGGCGCCTCCAACGCACTTTCTGCGGACGTCATATTTCGGCTGATACCATGCCTCGATTCCGCTGTTTTCCAGCGTCCGGTCAAATTCATCCAGAAGAAGAACCGTATCCGTAAGTTCGATGGCGGCCTGCTCATCATAGGCATGATAAAGGGTTCTTTCCATTTTGGCAAGGCTTTTGGCAAACATCACCCGGCCGCGGAGCCGTTCAATGGTCACGCTGCTGTCCGATGCACAGTATCCAAATACCGGTTTGCTCTGGTACGCATAGATCATACGGAGCTTTTCCAGGATCTGTTCGTTCAGTTTCTGACACACGGCTCCTGCTTCTTCCACGGCTATGCCTGGAAAGAAAAAGATAAACTGGTCGTCCGACACGCGCGCGGCAATTTTGTTTGTTCCATCCTTTTTGGCAAACATCCTGCCCAGCTCCCTGATAACTTCATCGCCTTTCCTGGCGCCAAAGTACCGGTTAATCAGCTTAAATTCCACAATATCGCAGGCAATCAGAATCCCGTCTTTGTTCCGCATCCGTTTGAAATCCCGCTTAAACGCCTCATAATTCGCCTCACCCGTGAGGACATCCCGATAAGCCAGCCTCTCCAGCTCCTGTTTCTGGCGGCGCTTCATACGCAGCAAAAAGAAGATTAAAACGGTCACATAGGAGAGCACCAGTGCCAGAAGGAGAAGCACGGAATTAAAGAGGTTGTTGACCCGCGCTTCCACACTGTTTTCCGGGATCGCACTGAGCATGCTGATTGACATTTTAGAGCCATGGCTTTGCAGGGAAATGGGCAGATAGTAGCTGAACCGGCCCTCGTCCAGAATCGTGTAATAGCCCCCGCCAGCCCTGGAATTGTGCAGATCTTCCGCCAGCTGATCCGCAAAGTCCCGGTTGTCTGCGCTGCCTTCCTGTAAGCGCTCAAAAATATTATCACCGATTGAGAACATACAGCTTTCCGATGCCGCCACAATGTCCCCGTCCTGATCCATCAGGCAGAACCTGGCCTCTCCGTCAAATGAACCAACATCCAGAAGCGATGCAATGCTTTTTGAACTGAATATCTGATAAAGGAATCCGGCAGGCACATTTTCATCTTCATAGACGGGGATTCCAAGCAAAATACCCCCCCCCATGAGCTGATCGCTGTCCGGCCACTGGATCGGAATTTCGGCCAGGCAAATGTTTTCTGCCTTATTTTCACGAAACAGAATGCTATCTGACAGATCCACGTCCAGCCCAATGCTGTTCCACCCGATTCCGGAAACATCCGTGTATCCAATCCACTCAAAGTTATAAAGGTCCCTCCGGCTCTGCTGGTTCCGGATCTTGTCCCGCCGCAAGTTCTCCGGCCCCTCATTCATAAGAAGCCAGACACTGTTCAGATAATCCACCCTGCTCTGGAGCATCTCCATGATCGCCTTCGAGCTTTCCGTTGACACACTCCGCAGGGTATAAAAGGACTCTGCACTGATATCACGGCTGAGTTTGCCGGTCAGGAAAAAACATCCCAAAATCAGCATGATAGTCAGGAAGACAATAAATGTAATATTTGTGAGCTTGTAGATGCTTTTTTCTTTCCTGATGCGGAAATCTTTTATGGAAAACATTCCGATCTTGTCCTCCTCTCTGGAGTGTCCTGGTGTGATGATGTGGCTTTGGGGGGAAAATAATGGTGAAGGCTTCCTGTTTGGGATTGGGCAGGAAAGGATCACTCCCCCGCACATCTCCCCGCCAGCATCCCGGTCGACCAGGCGATCTGCAAATTGAATCCCCCCGTCACGCCGTCCAAATCCAGCACTTCCCCGGCGAAATACAGCCCCGGCGTCTTTTTCGACTCCATGGTGGACGGGTTCACCTCCCGGACGTTTACGCCGCCCTGGGTGATGATCGCCTCGTTGTAGCCGCGAAGCCCCGTCAGCGTCACGCGGAATTTTTTCGTAACCGAAAGGAGATCGTGCCGCTCCTTTGCCGTGATCTCGTTGACCTTCTTTTCTGGGTCGATGCCGCTGCGCCCGATGATGACAGGGATCAGCTTGGATGGGAACAGATGGGACAGCGCGTTTTTGAACTGCTTATTTTTTGCCTCCTCGAAATCCCTTAAAAGCCTGACGTCAAGCTGTTCCTCCGACAAGGCCGGCTTTAAGTCGATGTCGAGAAGAAGCGGCTTTTTCTTTATGATTTTCGCCGCATAGCTGCTGGCGCTTAAAACAACCGGGCCGCTGACGCCGAAATGGGTGAACAGCATTTCGCCGAATTCCTTCCAGTACACCTTTTTCCCGTCATGCATCGTCACTTCGATATTTCTTAATGAGAGCCCCTGGAGCTCCCGCACATCCTGTTCTTCGCAGACAAAAGGCACGAGCGCCGGCGAAAGAGGTGTCACCGTGTGGCCGGCCGCCTTTGCAAATCCGTAGCCATCGCCGGTGGAGCCGGTGGCCGGATAGGAAAGCCCGCCGGTGGCCGCAATCACCGCACCGGCACGCACGCTCCGGTGCCCGTTTTTTAAGATGACGCCGCAGACACGCCCGTTTTCAAAAAGCAGCTCCTCTACCGGCTCGTTTAAGTGAATTTCGGCGCCTTCCTTTTCTAATTTCCGCTTTAACGCCGCAATGACATCCGAAGACTTGTCGGAAACCGGGAAAACACGGCCGCCCCGCTCCGTTTTTAAGGGACAGCCTGCGACTTCCAAAAGCTCCATCATATCAAAATTCGTGAAGCCGTAAATGGCGCTGTATAGAAATTTCCCGTTGGATACCATGTGGGAAAACAGTTCCTCCGTCTCGCAGGCATTCGTCACGTTGCATCGGCCTTTTCCTGTGATATAAAGCTTTTTCCCAAGCTTTTCATTCTTTTCATACAGCACCGCCTCATGGCCGCACTGCAAAACTCCCAGGGCGGCCGCCATTCCGGCTGCGCCGCCCCCGATAATAATCACCTTACTCATGCTTTTTCTTTTCTTTTTCCACTTCTTTTATTTTCTTCTCCAGGGCCTCCGCCACCGTCTCCAGCACCTTCACCCTGGCATAGTATTTGGAATTTCCCTCCACAACGATCCACGGCGCGTATTCCATGGACGTCTTTTCCAGCATCTCATTGACGGCTTCCTCATACTGATCCCATTTTTCCCGGTTCCGCCAGTCCTCATCGGTGATCTTCCACTGCTTTTCCGGGTTCGTCATCCTGTCGTTGAACCGCCGCTCCTGCTCGTCTTTGTCGATATGGATCCAGAACTTTAAAATCACCGCGCCGGCATGGGAAAGATGCAGCTCCATATCGTTGATCTCCTGGTAGGCCCTGTGCCATTCGGCCTCCGTACAAAATCCCTCGATCCGTTCCACCATGACGCGCCCATACCAGGTGCGGTCGAAAATCGCAATGTGGCCGTCCTTCGGCACATTGTTCCAGAACCGCCAGAGATAGTGGTGGGATTTTTCGATGCCGCTTGGCGAAGCCGTCGGGCAGACCTTATAGCCTCTTGGATCCAGATGGCTCGTGAGCCTGCGGATCGCGCCGCCCTTTCCGGCCGCGTCCCAGCCCTCAAAGCCAAGCACCACGGGGATTCTCAGCCTGTAAAGCTCGCCATGGAGCACGGAAAGCTTTTTCTGGAGCTTGCTTAGCTTCTTCTTATACTCCTCCCGTTCCAGGCTTTTGCTCAAATCCGCCTTTGAGAGGATGCCCTTTTTATAGCGGTCCGGCGGCAGGTGGCCGTCAAACAGTACAGGAGCCGGCCCTGCATTTTTCGCCCTTAACGCTTCTTCCATGCAGTCTGCCACTGCCTCTAAAATCCGCATGGCGCCGTAGTTTTTATCCTCTGCTTCGATGACATGCCACGGCGCATACGGCGCGTGGGTTTTTTCCAGCATTTCATCGCTGAACTCCCGGTATTTTCCGTAATGCTCATTCCGCTTCCAGTCCTGTTTCGTCACCCGCCAGGACGTCTCTTCGCTCTCTTCCAGCCGCAGGAACCGTTTTTTCTGCTCCTTCTTTGAAATATCCAAAAACAGCTTAATCAAAACAGTTCCGCCGTCCGTGAGCTGTTTTTCAAAAGCCAGGATGTCATAAAAGGCATCCTCCAGCTCACTCTCCTTTGTCTTTCCGTCAAACCGATCCGACTGTACTTTCCGGTACCAGCTCGTATCAAAGATTACGATCCTCCCGGCGGCAGGCGTTTTCGTCCAGAAACGCCATAAAAACGGACGCATGGACTCCTCTTCCCCGTCCTTGTCCCCGGTATAGACGTCAAAGCCCCTGGGGTCTAACGCCTGGATCAGGCGGTTGATCTGGAGCCCCTTTCCTGCGGCGTCAAAGCCGTCGAACAGGATCATGATGGGGATCCCCGCCTCCCTGCATTTCCTCTGGAGCGCGCCAAGGCGGATATCCAGGGCTTCCCTGGCCTTTTTGTAGGCTTTCTTATCCATCTCAGATGTCAGGTCGATCCGTTCCAGCATAGGTTTTCCTCCTTTTTTACCGGAAGGCACAGAAGCCCGTGTCCCTGCGGGGGCACGGGCATGGCCGGTTTACTCAAATGCCTTTGCTGCCTTCGGCATCATTTCGCTGATTTTAATGTGCTGCGGACATTCCTTCTCGCAGTGGTGGCATGCGCGGCAGGCATCTGCCTTCGTCTCAAGGGCATTATAAGCCTCTTTGGCCTTAGCCATTCCGTGACTTGCCGTCATGTTGTAGGCCGCAAAAATCTCCGGGATGTTGAGGCCGAACGGACATGGCATGCAGTATGCACACTTCGTACAGTTTACAAGGGCCATCTCATCGAAAATCTTCTTCGCTTTCTGATAAATTTCCCTCTCTTCCTCTGTCACCATTCCGATATGGCTGCGGGACGCGTAAACCAGGTTGTCCTCCACCTGCTCCGGCTCCGTCATTCCGCTTAAGAGAAGGCTAACCTCCGGCTGATCCCAGATCCAGTCAAGGGCATACTCCACATGGGACTTTCCGTCTGCCGGGAACATCTCTGCCACATGGGGCGCAAGATTTGCAAGCTTTCCGCCGAGAAGCGGCTCCATGACTACGACGCCGAGTCCCTTGGAAGCTGCATACTTTAAGCCCTCCGTGCCGGCCTGGTAGTTGGTGTTTATATAGTTATACTGGATCTGGCAGAATTCCCATCCGTCATAGTAATCAATGATTTCCTTGAAAAGCTCCAGAGAGTCATGGAACGAGAAGCCGATATGGCGGATTTTTCCGCTGGCTTTTGCCTCGTCTAACTTCTTTGTGAGATTAAATTTCTTTACCTTTTCCTCGAACCGCTCGCGGCTCAGTGCATGAAGCAGATAGAAATCAATGTGATCGGTCTCCAACTTGGAAAGCTGTTCGTCAAGGTACTTGTCGAAATCCTCTTCCGATTCCAGAAGCCATACCGGCAGCTTGTCCGCCAGATATATTTTCTCCCGATATCCGTCCTTTAATGCCTTTGCGACAACAAGCTCGCTTGTTCCCTGATGATAGGGGTAAGCCGTATCAATATAGTTGACGCCGTTATCAATGGCATGGCGGATCATGGCGATTGCCTTTTCCTCGTTGATGGTCTTATCCTCATGGATCGGAAGACGCATGCATCCGAAGCCAAGGGCCGACACTTCAATTCCTGTTCTGCCAAATTTTCTGTACTCCATAAAAGGTTCCTCCCTCTCTTATTTTTATATAGTTTTCGCAGTCGTCCCCGGCTCTCCGTTTTCTTCCCCGGAAGTCTGTTCTGTCCTGCGTCCGCTTTCCGGCTGGCTCATGGCGGCATGTTCCCTGCTGATTTCCCGGTACAGATGGAGCGAGTCCCAGTACTGGTTCGTGGGCGTCAGCACCGCCTTATAGTCCACGCGGCCTGCTCCTGCCTTTCTAAGGCCCAGAATCACCGCGTCGACCCGCGCAGAAGAAAGACCGGCCATCACCATCATCTCTTTCTCAAATTCCTCTCCGCCGTACTGCTCCTCTACCGGTTCGATCTCCTTCACGCCGGCCAGATATCCGATGGGCTGGAGATATTCCTCCTTTTTTACGGCCTTTAACCGCATCCCCAGGGGCAGAAGCGCCCGCTTTACCCTGGAAAGCCGCTCCGGATCAGAAAAATGGTACAGGAGAATTGTCTCCTTCATGGCTGTATCATCCCTTCCATAAACATTTGTTCTTCTTAATCATACCTTATTTTTAGGAATTTTTCAACTTTCCATTGATTTTTTTCAAATTTCTGTTATAATAGCTTTGTTCCGGGGTATGGCGTAGCTTGGTAGCGCGCTCGGCTGGGGGCCGAGAGGTCGCAGGTTCAAATCCTGTTGCCCCGATTTTTTCTTTAAAAACAAGGGTTTGCAACATCTCAATATGTTGTGAACCCGATTTTTTTGACTGACTTTTCTCTCCATCTGCTCAATGATATCTTTTTTTCGTTTATATCAGACATATCAAAGATATAATATGTTTCGTTCACAATTTAGGTCAGTTTACAAGGATCTACACGCAGACCATGAAACGGGGGGATGCTGACAACAAATAAGGGGTTGTCGGGAAATAAATAGTCCCAAATAGAGAACGGCGGATAAGGTACAATAAGTTTCGCAAATTGAAAAGTAGTTAAAAAGAGACATGGTTTGCAGCCCTCTGGTAGAATGAAGTCACGACACACCATTCTGAAAGGAGACAACAAACCATGTCCGAAAAGATTGTACAGCTTAACGAGGAAGTAATCAAGGGTCAAATCAAAGAACTGGTACGAGGCAGCGTAGAGGAAACCCTCAACGAACTGCTGGAGGCCGAGGCGGAGAAGCTGACCCAGGCGGCCCGGTACGAGCGCAATGAGCAGCGTCAGGGCTATCGCAGCGGCCACTACAACCGTAACCTCACCACCACTTCCGGGGACGTCACTCTCAAGGTTCCCAAACTCAAGGGAATCTCTTTTGAAACCGCCATCATTGAGCGGTATCGCCGCCGGGAGAGCAGCGTGGAAGAAGCCCTCATTGAGATGTACCTGGCAGGCGTATCCGTTCGGCGTGTGGAGGATATTACCGAGGCCCTCTGGGGTAGCAAAGTCTCTCCCTCCACTATAAGTGAGTTAAACAAGAAAGCGTATGTCCACATCGAGGATTGGCGGAACCGTCCTCTGCAAGGCGGACGATATCCGTATGTCTATGTGGATGGGATCTATCTGCGCCGTAACTGGGGCGGCGAATTTGAAAACGTAGCCATTCTTGTGGCAATTGCGGTCAATGAGGACGGATACCGTGAGGTTCTGGGTGCCGCCGAGGGCATGAAGGAGGACAAGTCCAGCTGGGTCAGCTTCTTCCAGTGGCTGCGTGGCCGAGGTCTGGACGGTGTGAAACTCATTGTTGGAGACAAGTGCCTTGGTATGCTGGAGGCCGTGGGAGAAGTATTCCCCGAAGCCAAGTACCAGCGCTGTACCGTCCACTTTTACCGCAATGTATTCTCGGTCACGCCTCGCTCCAAGGTGAAGCTGGTGGCAAAGATGCTCAAGGCGGTCCACGCCCAGGAAAGCAAGAAAGCAGCCCGGGAAAAGGCCAAAGCTGTGGTGGAAGAACTGCGCTCCATGAAACTGAAAGAGGCGGCCAAGAAGGTAGAGGATGGCATTGAGGAGACGCTGACCTACTGCGATTTTCCCAGCGAGCACTGGACTCGCATCCGTACCAATAACGTTATTGAACGACTCAACCGGGAGATCCGCCGCCGTACCCGTGTGGTGGGCAGTTTCCCGGACGGCAATTCCGCCCTTATGCTGGTCTGTGCCCGGCTGCGCCATGTGGCCGGCACCCAGTGGGGCAACAAGAAGTACATGAACATGAAGCACCTGGAGGCAGCCCTTGAAGATGCCTCCATTGCTGGCTGACTTCACTCATGCCAGACCCTGCAAACCATTTTGCGAAAAATACTTGACACTACCGAACGGCGTGATAACTGTTCTCTATTTTTTCCAGAAAAAGAGGGTATCCCCTCAAGTTACTTCATGACTTTTGGGACACCCACCATTCTTATGCCGCTTTTGAATAATCAATAATTGAAATTTCCTGCAATAGCTTCTTTGCATCGTCAATGATTTTTTCCAGATGCTCCACCACATCGCCGGTATAAAAAATTTCATCGCATTCAGCGCATTTATAGCAAGGCACATTCCTGACGATTACAAGGCAATTTCCTAAATCGGTTACGCTTGTTGCAGTACCTTTTTCCATCATTGCGCCACATTTAAAACATTTCATTTTCTCCGCTCCCTTCTAGTTTTAAAGTCTGGTTCCCATTGTTCTAAATTTGGGAAATAAGCCGTTATTAAGTGTATATAATTATCATTCATACTTACAACCACATGTAAATATTTATTATTTATCGACATACCTAATATTAAACAGCTTGGAAATGGTTTATCATCTTCATATTGTTTAATAATTTCCCCTGTTTCAATACATTTTATAACATCCTGCATTTTAATATTTCATTCGATTAGTCTATTTCTTGCGTGTTCTGTCAATATTATATTTTCTGATTGGTTTATTTTTCTTAGTTCATCAATATCAATCACTTTCCCGCCTCTCTTTCTATTTTTTCATCAATCGCTTTAACAATATATGCTGATATGCTCAAATCAGCTTTTTCAGCATATTCTTTTACCTTTTCTTTATAATTTAATGGTGCAAGTATATTTATTCTATCATAGTTATTTTTCTGATATTTGTTACTAGCAACAGTCCGGGCATTTTTCCCATCCTCTCTTTTTGCGCGTGGCATTTTCTCACCGCCTTCTTTTTAATTATTTTATCACATTTAATATAATTGTACAGCTATAAAATATGTACAATATTTTTATATGTGTGCACTTATATTATTGCCTATTAAGAAATGGAGAATACTTTAGCCTGTTTTGCTGTCCGGAGTTTCCAAAGTGATCTGCACCATTTATCTTGGCCGTTGACCGAAACGGTTGGCTTGCTATTTTCCAGATAAAATAGTGTTCATAGAGCAAATACGCAAAAAATCGTTTACCTGTTCAAACTCAATCTTCAAATCTTGCTGAAAATGAGCGAGTAATGTTTGATGATTCCATTCATATTTTGTATTGTTCCATGAGAGAAACCTCTCAACAAAAATTTTGTGGTCAATATGAAACTGCTGAATACACTGCATTGTTATGGATACAAACTTTTGAATACCGACGGGAGCAAACACACGATCAGGAACACCTGAAAATGCAACAAAAATTGCTCCGTCGGAATGCGGCCCCCTATAATAACAATATTTATCAGCTAAACCGCAAGTTACGATGGACAGATTATGTCCATTGAATGTTTCATCCAATGTAAATTCTGCTGTTGTTAATGGTTTTAAATTCCAGCGTTCCCCCATTACTCTTGTGTGCGTGGCCACCTGAATAATATTTTCGGAAAATCCGTTGATATTTTCCCATCCCCACAACCATGTATTGCTTGATATCGCCTCACTTCCGATAAATTGAAGCGGATATTTTTGATTTCCAAAAAGTATGATGCCCTCTG
Source organism: Eubacteriaceae bacterium Marseille-Q4139 (assembly GCA_018223415.1). NCBI lineage: Bacteria > Bacillati > Bacillota > Clostridia > Eubacteriales > Eubacteriaceae > Eubacteriaceae bacterium Marseille-Q4139. The sequence goes on from JAGTTQ010000001.1 coordinate 501,046, forward strand.
AAAAATCAACATTCCAGTCCTGTTTTTTTACCACCTGTTCACTACAAGCAGTCTGTATCGCTATCATTTTGCCCAGGCAAGCTGAAAACACCTGAAACCAATTTTCTGTATCAATATTGAGATGTTCTATCCAAATATTTTTCCCTTTATCCTGTTCTCCGTCTTTCTCCCCAAATCTCATTTATATCTTCTCCATGATGTATTCTATTTTCGTCCCCGTTGTGAGGCTGGATTGTTCAGCAAGTCTGATTTCTCCAAAATCTTTGAGCCGCTTACAGATGTATGGATAGTTCCATGCTTTCTCTCTTTGTCTGCTCGATAAATGGGAATTTGCAGATTAGTCCCACACGATCTCCAAACAATCGAAGTTTTCTGGGATTGGTGGTACACACGAATAAATATTTAATTCCGTTTCAATTACTCCATCAGAGCATAACCATTCACAATTTACTAATTTTTCTAATTTCTCAGGCGAGATAGTCGTGCAAACCACGATTGTATCTCCCGCAAGAACCAATTCTTCTATCCCATCATTTTCTACGATTTCTGTATCATCGTGCAACGCAACACGCACCCACGCTATGTCGGGCATTAGCTCAATCTTCCGTAGCATATCCCATATTTCAGAAATCGTCGGACGACCAAATTCCCATTGATTTGGAGCGATGGAGTCCTCCTCTGTATTTCCATTGAAAAATTCATCGAGCGTCAATAATGGGAGGCGTTCTTCATTTTCTTCCAATATTTTTTTGAATGTACTCAGTTCTATCATAGTCACAACTCTCCTTTCAAATTCCGATTTGTCGCTCTCTTACTTTCTCCTCCGCTATGGGTTTGGATTTTTCAGCAAGTAGGACTTTTCCGCAATCTTTTTCAGCCACTTCTTTTCTTCATCGGACAGCTTCTTGTAATTCAGCTTGAGCCGCTTACAGATAAAGGCCATAGCCGCCTGTTCCGGGTCGCTGTCCTCGCTGGCGGTTTCCTCGGCGGTCTGCAAAAAATCTTTCAAAGTTATCCTCCGGGACGCTGAAAAAATCGTCCTTGTGGGCTTCCCGGAGGTCAAGGGCTATCTTGTTTATATCCTGCTGTATCACATGGCGGCAAAAACTTTCCTCGTCAATGTGGGCTGTGATTAGCCGTCTTAACTGCGGGTCAGTCAAGCCGGGATTGTGCTGTTTCATAATGGTTGCGCTCACAGTGTCCACAATGGCGTTTGCACCCTGCACCTGCTTTGTCGCTATGCCGTTCACATAGATTTCAAGGTCGGCCATGAGCCGGGGGAAATCCGGGTGTGTTGCCAGCTTACACAAAAGGGAATTGTCCACCAGCCCACTTTGCAATAGTTCAATCATATCATCACTCAAACGCAGGTCTGCAAGATCGGCGTTTGGGTGATTTTTTGTGTGAGAGCGGCACAGCAGATAATCAACGGACACTTCATAAAACTTTGCCAACTGGATAAGGGCATAGTGGCTGATGTCCTTGAAGTTGTCCCCCTCATAACTGCCTAAAGCGGACTTGGAAAGGTGTGTCTGTTCCGCAAGCTGTTCCAGCGTCAATCCACGCTCAACGCGCAAGTCTTTTAGGCGTTCTGGTATGGATAGTTCCATGCTTTCCCTCTCCCTCCTTGTCTGCCCGATAAATGAGAAGTTGCCAGTTTATTCCAAATAGTTCTATCAAAGCCTGTCCTCACCTGGAGTGTATCTCTTAATAAGCACTTTCTCACAAGGAAGTGTCCGAAATAATTCCTCCATTAGCCTACTCCCAAATTCTTGAATGCGGTCATCTTCTGACAACTTCGGGGGATAGTCGCCGTCCCAAAGCCAAATATACAAATTCCAGATAATCTCCTCATCTGGAAACTTTACGCGGCCATTTTTCTCCCGATTAGGATAAAGTTCTAAACAGAGAGTGCTGTTTCTATGTCTAAAACAATATATATGGTCATATTCCGGTGGCTCCGCATCCGGTGTAGAGCAACCAAATGGACCAGTAGATTTTATCATGTTTAGTCCCTTGGGAATGCGGGAATCATTGATTTCTTTGGCAATTTTACTGTTTGCTTTTTTTATAATTTTAATAATTTCTTGTTCTGATAAATCGCCTGTTTTCAAACCATATTCATACATACCAGATTCAAACATTTACACTATCTCCATAGTTCAATTTTTCAGCCCTATAAATTCCAGTTTACCGTTCCATTTCTTCCATTTTACCACCATTCCAAGAGCGTGGAAATGGAGAGTTTTCCCAAAGTTATGGAAAGCATGCCCTCAGATCATTCCTCCCACGCTGACAGATGCGAAGCTCAGAAAGCGAGATGAAATCCATCGCAAAAGGCACGCTGAAATCGGCCGCAGCGAAAGAACCGGCGAAGCCCCGGCTCAGAAACAGTCAAAACAGCAAAGTTTTCGCTAAATTCCAAAAAGTTCTCTTGTCCCTCTCTGTCCGTTTCCGTATAATAGCCCGCAAACGCCTGTATCAGAGAGGAGGAATTTCATATCAGCCGTTTCTTTTCATTTCTCACGAAACAGCCCCCGGGCCGCATCATTACGCTTGGCTTTGCCGCAGTGATTCTGCTCGGAACCGTTCTTCTTCTGCTGCCGGTATCCATTAACCCCGGCATGGAAGTAAGCTTTGTCGATGCGCTTTTTACCTCCACAAGCGCCGTCTGCGTCACCGGCCTCATCGCCATCGACACGGCCGACCATTTCACGCTGTTCGGCCGGACGGTAGTCGCCCTTTTAATCCAGGTAGGCGGTCTCGGCGTCACCTCGGTGGGCGTCGGCTTCATCCTGGCCGCCGGAAAACGAGTCGGCATCAAAGGCCGCCTGCTCGTAAGGGAAGCCATGAATGTGGAAACCTCCAAAGGCATGATCCGGCTCGTAAAAGCCGTCCTGTTCATGACGCTGTGTTTTGAGCTTGCAGGCGCCATCCTCGGCTTTCTCGTATTTTCCCGGGACTATCCGCTTCCAAGGGCTCTTGAAATCAGCATCTTTCACTCCATCGCCGCCTTCAACAACTCCGGCTTCGACATTTTAGGCGGCATGCAGAACCTGATTCCTTACCAGTCGGACGTCCTCTTAAACATGACGACCTGCGGGCTTATTATCTTCGGCGGCCTTGGCTTTTTAGTCATCCTTGACGTGCTGAAAAACCGTTCCTTTAAAAAGCTCTGCCTCCATTCCAAGGTAGTCATCACGACGAGCATCGTCCTCCTTGGGGCCGGGACGCTTCTTTTAAAAGCCACGGAGGACATCACATGGATGGGCGCCTTTTTCCACAGCGTATCCGCCAGGACAGCCGGGTTTTCCACTTATCCCATCGGGGAGTTTTCAAACGCAGGCCTGTTTACCCTGGTCCTTCTCATGTTCATCGGCGCCTCCCCGGGTTCCACCGGCGGCGGTATCAAGACAAGCACCTTTTTCGTCCTGATCCAGTCCGTAAGGAGCCTCATGACAAAGAAGCCGTTCGGCGCCTTCCGGCGGACAATCCCGGCAGAGGGGATCTCAAAGGCATACCTCATCGCCTTCCTCTCCCTGCTTGTCGTATGCGCCGGAACCTTCCTTCTGTGCATTTTGGAGCCGCACACCGCCTTCCTCCCGCTGATATTCGAGGTAACGTCGGCCTTCGGCACCGTAGGGCTTTCCACAGGAATCACACCGGGACTCTGTGATATCAGCAAGCTGATCCTGGTGCTCATCATGTTCATCGGAAGGCTCGGCGCCTTCACCATCGCCTCCATGTGGGTATGCCGCCCGGCTCCCACGGCACGTTTTACGGAGGAATCCATCACCATCGGTTAAAGGAGAATTCATCTATGAAACATAACACATCCACATCCTTCGGAGTCATCGGCCTCGGCCGCTTCGGCTCCGCACTGGCCCAGAGCCTCGCCCAGTCCGGCAAAGAGGTCATCGTGGTGGACTGTAAAGAGGAAAAAGTCCGCGAACTGCGGCAATACACAGAATACGCCTATGTGGCCGAGACACTGACAAAAGAAACTCTGGAGGAAATCGGCATCCAGAACTGCGATACCGTCATCGTCTGCATCGGAGAAAAAATCGACACCAGCATCCTCACCACCCTCAATGTGGTGAGCCTTGGCGTCCCCCACGTCATCGCAAAGGCCATCAGCCGCGACCAGGGCGCCGTGCTGGAAAAAATCGGCGCATACGTGGTGTATCCGGAGCGCGACATGGCGCTCCGCCTCGGGAAACAGCTCGTTTCACGCAATTTTCTCGACTACATTTCCCTGGACAATGAGGTGGAAATCCAGCAGCTCACGGTGCCTCCGTCCATGATCGGGATGAGTGTGCAGGAAACCAATATCCGCCAGCGGTACGGCCTCAACATCATCGCCATCGAGCGGGAGCACTCCACAGACATCGAAGTGCTGCCCTCCTACCGCTTTGCCCGCGGCGATATCATCGTTGTAATCGGCCGGGTGGAAAACATCAAACGCTTTGAAACAGAAATTCAATAATCAGGAGAACCTTTCAAAATGAACAAACATACATACCTGACAGTAGTCCCAAAAGGCATGATCGTAGGCGGAACCATGCTGGTGCCCGGCGTCAGCGGCGGCTCCATGGCCATGATCCTTGGCGTCTATGACCGGCTTGTCTCTTCCGTCAGCTCCTTCATGAAACACAAAAAGGAAAGCCTGGCTTTTCTCTCACTCTTTTCCCTCGGCGGCGGCCTCGGCATGATCCTCTTTGCCAGGCCGCTTCTGGCGCTGATTGAACGGTACCCGGTGCCGGCGCTTTATTTCTTTCTCGGGGCCGTGGCCGGCGGCGTTCCCCTGATTGTCCGAAAGGCCGAAGTCCGGCGTTTTTCCTGGAAAGCCCTTTTCTTTCCCGCTGCCGGCCTTTCCGTGGTTTTTCTCTTTTCCGTCATCCCCACAGGGATTTTCCAGCCGGAGGCCACGGCCGGGCCTGCCGGTTTTCTCATGCTGACGGCAGCCGGCATCCTGGCGGCCGCCGCTCTCGTCCTTCCCGGCATCAGCGTCTCCTACCTGCTTCTTCTGATCGGTCTTTATGACGAAACCATGCGGGCAATCAGCGAGTTTTACCTGCCGTTCCTCGTGCCTCTTGGCATCGGCCTGCTTCTGGGGATTATTCTCACCACGAAGCTTTTAGAGCATGCCATGACGGCGCATCCGCAGCCCACTTATCTAATGATCCTGGGCTTTATTCTCGGCTCCATGGCCGAGGTCTTCCCCGGCATCCCGGCCGGAAGCGGGCTTCTTCTCTGCGCCGCCATGCTGGCCGCCGGCTTTTTCATCATCCGCCTCCTCTCGGCAAACGGAAGAGACGAGGCCTAAATTCCTGCCGCCGCGGAGACAATCAGGTTTCCGGCGCCGCAGAGGCACATGACAAGAATGGGGTTCCATTTGAATTTTCTCAGGATAACAAAGGCGGCCAGGAACAGGCATAACCGCACGGCCTGCACCGTCTCCCTGCTGATAACGCCGCCTTCAAAGGCGGCCGCCTGGAACATGGAAATCCCCGCTGCCAGGATGAGCGCTACCACGGCCGGCCGCAGGCAGCCTAAAATCCCGTCCACGGCCGGCGCGCTCTTATACTTTCTGTAAACCCAGGCCAGGATCGAAACAAGAATGCAGGACGGCAGGATACAGCCAAAGGTGGCGATGACGGCGCCCAAAAGCCCGGCGATCCGGATTCCCACGAAGGTGGCGGAGTTGATGGCGATGGGCCCCGGCGTCATCTCGGCTATGGTTACAAGGTTCATGAATTCTTCCATGGTAAGCCATCCGTGGACGTCTACCACCTGGCTCTGGATCAGCGGGATGGCCGCGTATCCGCCGCCGATGCTGAACATCCCCACCTGGAGAAAGCTTAAGAAAAGCATCAGATAAACCATCATCTCCCGGCCTCCTTTCTTCTGTCAAAAAACAGCCGCAAAAGTCCCACGGCCGCAGCCGCCAGGATTAAGAAAATCACGCTCACGCCAAACACAAAATTCCCGATGAAGGCCGCCGCAAAAATCCCGTAATACAGCAGGCTTTTTTCCTTCCTGACATTGGCCCACAAATCGCAGGACACCGAAAGGATCACGGCCGCAACGCCTGCCTGCATCCCTTCCAGAGTCACGGCAATCCACGGGTTAGACGCAAAGGCCGCGTAAAAAACAGAGATTACCGAGAGGATCACCATCGGCGGCAGGATCGTGCCGGCTACCGCCGTAAGCATCCCGAAAAAACCGCCGATCTTCCAGCCCACCAAAATCGCCGCATTGACGGCAATGGCGCCCGGCGAGGCCTGTGCTAAGGCCGTGAAATCCAGCATCTCTTTTTCGTCAATCCAGTGCAGCTCATCCACAAACTTTTTCTTCATAAAGGTGACGATCACGAAGCCGCCGCCGAAGGTGAACGCGCTGATGTACAAGGTTCCAAGAAACAAGGCGAGAAGCTGTCTCCTGTCTCCCTTTTTCTTTTCCATACCGTCTGTCTTCCTTTCCATTTCGTTTTGCAGCTCCATTATACGTCTTGTTTTTCCATTAGAAAATTATTATAATTTTATATAGTTGTTAGTATTTTATCTATGATCTCAAAAAGGAGGAACCGGCACATGACCATCCGCCATTTCCGCATTTTTATCGCAGTGGCCTCTTATGAAAGCATCACGAAAGCCGCCGAGGCCCTTTATCTGACACAGCCCACCGTAAGCGTCGCCGTCCGGGAGCTGGAGGAACACTACGGGACACGCTTTTTTGAACGGATCAACCAGCGGTTAAAAATCACCGAAGAGGGAAAATCCCTTTTAAGCTATGCCTCCCATCTGATCGCCCTCTATGATGAAATCGAGACGTCCTTTCAGAATCCGGATCCCAAAGGGACGCTGCGGATCGGCTCCAGCCCCAATCCCGGCGCCTACTGGATCCCGGATCTGGTGCGCCGTTTCCAGAAGGAAAACCCGAAGCTTAAAATCCATGTGCGGGTCAGCACCACTGAACTCATCGAAAAGCTCCTTTTGGACAACGAGCTGGATCTGGCCGTCGTCGGCGGCTTTGTCCGCTCGCCCTTTCTGACCCTTGTGCACCTGTTTTCGGAAAACCACATCGCCGTCTGCTCGCCGGACGGGCCCCTGGCCGGAAAAACCGTGACTCTCCGTGAGTTCATGGAACAGCCCCTTCTTCTCCGCGAGCCAAACAGCAGCTCCCACGAGGCCTTCCAGACGGCAAAGGCCCAGTCGGGCTCTCTGGCGGAACCGGCGTGGGTCAGCTCGTCCCAGGAGGCAATCCTGGCCGCCGCCAAGGCCGGTCTCGGAGTCACGATCCTGCCGGAAAAGCTGGCGGAGCCGGAGCTTTCCAGGCATACGCTGGCAGAAATCCGCATCTCTGACTTTTCCTTCCGCAATACCGTCTGCCTGGCCTACCACAAAAACAAATTCATCTCCCCGGCCATGAAGCAGTTTTCCGCCTTCCTCCAGGCCGACGACGGCGTGTACATAAAACCGGCGCTCTGACCGGCAAAGCAGGCAGGGCAGGCCTGTGCAGCAAAAGAAAACCGGAGACCGCAATCGCTGCGTCTCCGGCTTTCTTTATGATGCGGAATCCCTTCGCATGTGTGCTCCCGCTATCATGACATCTTGTTCTTAAAGGACTCACAGTCTGTACATTCCTTTTTTGTCGGGTTTAACTCATGGGTACCGATGCGGATCGTGTCAAGAGTACAGTAATCCACGGCGCCTGCATGGAACGCACAGTTATGAATCGTACACTGGATGGAATCATTCTTTCCTGCTGTTTTCATCAATATCACCACCTTTTCTCCCTGTTAGTATGGACGCAGGGCGAAAAAGTATGATGACAAATTCTGGTTTTTAAAAAAAGGGCAAAAAAAGAGTGGAGACAACGGGATTCGAACCCGCGACCTCTGCGTTGCGAACGCAGCGCTCTCCCAGCTGAGCTATGTCCCCATTCCACTACGGCTATTATAGCACGATTGCCGGAAATTGCAATCCATTTCGCAGAAGATTTTTATTCCGGCGCAGCAGTTCCGGCAAAGAAAAAAGCTGCTGCATCAAAGATGCAGCAGCCAGTGACCTGTCCGGGAATCGAACCCGGGTTTACGCCGTGAGAGGGCGTCGTCTTGACCGCTTGACCAACAGGCCATGTCACTAAGTCGAGGCGACAGGATTCGAACCTGCGACCTCTGCGTCCCGAACGCAGCGCTCTACCAAACTGAGCCACGCCTCGCTGTCCGAACTATCGCAGCGAACTTCTATATATTAGCATAGGTTTTTGTAAAAAGCAAGTGCTTTTTGTAAAATTTTTAAATTTTTTTCCAAGCTCGGCCAGCTCCTCATTTTTCCGGTTCATGGTGCCGAATTCCTCCGGACAGCAGACCACCGTATCGCAGCCGGAAAGAATCTCCTTTGCCTCTTCAAAGGCCCTCTCCCCGATAGCCTCAAACGGGCGCTCGGAAACCACCCGGGCTGCCAGCGCCTTAGCCGTATGGTATTCCACATCGTTTTCATGGAGAATGCCTGCGGCAAACGGGATCCCCTTTCTATGGAGCAGCCGGTAGACTGGAAGACCGGCGCCGCCCCCGCCGATGACAAACGTACGCGGCTCCCCTGCCGTCTTCTCAAGCTCCAGGCTGCCGAACTCTGCCTGGTACGTCCCACGTCCGATCCGGTACAGCTCCCTTATATAATCCGTACAAAAAATCTCCTCCGGCGTCCCCACACGGCCGATGGCGTTCCCGTCCACGCAGACCACAAAATCAGAAACCTTCTGGGCCAGCTCCAGTTCATGAAGAGACATGAGGACAGCCGTCTTCCTGCTTCTCACAAGCTCCTTTAATATAGAAAGAATCTCTAACTTATAGCGGATATCAAGAAAAGAGGTGGGCTCGTCTAAGACGATGGCCTCCGGCTCCTGGCAGATGGCGCGCGCCAAAAGGATCCGCTGCTTCTGCCCGTCGCTGATCTCGGTAAAATACCGGTCGGAAAGGTCGAGGCCGTTCACCAGCTCCAGGGCTTCTTTCACCTTTTTTCGGTCGTTCTCCCCTAAAAGCCCGAACCGCCCCGTATAGGGATAACGACCGGCGGCAGCCACCTCATAGCAGGTCATGAGCTCCGGCCGGATCCGCTCGGTCATCACGACAGCCATGCGCTTCGCCTGCTCCGCCTCCTTCATTTCCGCCATGGAGTCCCCGCCCAAGTACACTGTGCCGCCTAGCTTTTTAAGCTCTCCGGAAATAGTCTTTAAAATCGTGGATTTCCCGGCGCCGTTGGGCCCGATGAGCGTCACGATCTCGCCGCGCCTCACATGCAGCGCAATGTCACGGATCAGCGTCTTTTTCCCGTAGCCCACCGAAAGTTTTTCCGTATCAATATATCCTCGCTCCAAAATGCTTCCTCCCTATTTCATATGCTTTCTGTCCCGGATCATCATATAAATGACGATGGGCGCTCCAAACACGGCCGTCACCGAGCTGATGCTCACCTCCGTGGGCGCAAACATGGTTCTCGCAATCAGGTCGCAAAACAGCGCAAAAACGGCGCCGCCAAGGAAACAGGCCGGAATCATGAGAAGCGGCCTGGCTGTTTTAAACATCGTCTTTGCCACGTGGGGAACCGCAATGCCGAGGAATGAAATCGGGCCGGCAAAGGCCGTCACGCAAGCCGACAGCACGCTGGAAAGGAGAATTAACTCTGCCCGGAACCGCCGGATATTGACGCCCATGTTTTTTGCATAGACTTCACCGAGCTGATACGCCCCCATGGGCTTTGCCAGGCAGAACACGAAAACCATAGTCACAGCCGTCACCACGGCCATCACGCGCACATTGTCCCAGGAAATGCCGGAAAAGCTGCCCATCGACCAGTTGTGCAGGTTCACGATGTTGGAGTCGTCGGCAAAGGTGACAACAAAATCCGTGACCGCCGAACAGATATAGCCGATCATGATGCCGCAGATCACAAGGAGCGACATCTGCTTGACCCGCCCGGAAACGGCCAGCACGAAGCCCATAGAAACCATGGAACCGGCAAAGGCCGAAAGAATCATGACGCCGGAGCCGGCTGCGAGGCCATGCTCCAGAAACCAGATCATCACGAGCGCCACCAAAAGCTTCGCCCCCGAGGAAATCCCCAGGACAAACGGGCCGGCGATGGGATTTGAAAAAAAGGTCTGAAGCAGAAACCCGGAAACGGAAAGCGCCCCGCCAAGCAGTACGGCAGCTAAGATCCTGGGAAGCCGGATCTCCCAGACAATCCGCTGCGCCGTCTCTTCGCCGTTTCCCGCCCGCAGAATTGCGAGCACCTCGCCCGGCGACAGGCTCACGCTGCCGGAATTGATATTCAAAAACACCAGAAAAAGGAGCGCCGCCCCAAGGATGCCAAACGAAAGGGCATACCGGCCATAATTCTTTTCGGACATTGTTTTCCCCTCTATTTCAGTTTGTGGAAGTATTCCATCTCATCTTCGGCTTCTCCTGTAAAAATCTGATGCATTTCCAGAATCATGCCGCCGAGTCCCATGGTTTCCTGAAACATGTTTTTTCCCGTACACCATACATTCCCGTTTTTCACCGCCTTGAAATCCGACAGCAGGCTGCTTTTCTCCAAAAGCTGTTCCATCGTCTCCAGCTCTCCGTCGATGGTGCTGTTGTACAGGATATAGTCGGCCTCCCTGGCCGCGGCATAAAAGGCCTCCATCTCCATGTTCATGGTGGACAGGGCATTTTCCTCGCCGCCAGGCGTCTCCGGGACATAAGTTCCGCCAGCCAGGCCGATCATTTTCGCAACATAATCCCCGGATTTCCGCACGTTCACATAGCCGCCGGAGCTGACATAAAAGAAGGCCGCCGTCTTTCCCGTGGACTCCCCTGCCATGGCCTCTTTAAGAAGTGCCTCCTGCTTAAAAAACTGTTTCTCCGCCAGCTCCTCCTTATTAAAAAGGGCGCCGTAAAGGCGGATCCACTCCATGCGGCCGAGCGGGTGGCTTTCGTAGCTGGAGCGTTCCACGAGAACCGGGATTCCCAGCGTTTCCATCTGTTCCTTTACCTCGGGGGAATGATAAATCATCGTCGACTCCACAGCCAGGTCACAGCCCGCCGCCAGGATCCGCTCGTAATCCGGGGCGCTGTATTTCCCGGCATAGGCGATATCTCCCGCTTCCATGGCCTCTCTCGCCTCCTTGATGTACCAGCCGGAGGCCTCCGTCCCGGAAAGGGCGATTTTATCGAGGCTTTCGATGCCGCAGATGAAATCCATGGCCGAGGTTGCCACGAGATAGACATGATCGAGCGGCTGTCTTAAGACTACAATCTCCTCCGAAAGCCCGGACGGCGGCTCACTTCCCTCCGGCACAACGAGGTAGGAGCCGCCGTCTTTGATGGAAATCAGCTTATAGCCGCCGTCGTAGTAATCCACGGAAAACTGATCGGCATAATGAAGCTCCATGGATGCAAACGGTTTCGCGTCCTCCAAGGAGCCCTCGGGCTCCAGGGAAGACGAATCAAAGGTCAGCGTGTACTCGATCTCATGGGGGACGCTCATGGCAATGGTATCTGCGATCACCGCCATGGGAAAGTCCAGGCCGGATACCGGGATTTCAAAGGCAGAATTTCCTTCCTCATTCACCCGGTCATACTGCACGCCGTCCACTTTCATATAATCATAATTGGGACTGCTAAAAACGATTCTGGCCGTCATCCGGCCGTTTTTTACGGTTAAAAGCGCCGGGGACTCCACCGAAGTCCTTCCGGAACCGCCTCCAAGGGCCACGTCAATGCGGTAGGTTCCGTCCGCAAGCCCCAGGCTTTCAGCCGTGGCAATCCGGCCCTCCATAAAGGCCTCCGCCGGCAGGGAATCCGCGCGGAACACCAGCGTCCTGTCGTACCACTGCTTTTTGTTCTTGCTGAAGGCCGCACAGTCAATCCCCATGTCCAGGGCCTCCACCGGCACCTCAAAGGTATGGCTTCCGTCCTCCGCCTCGGCGTAAGGGATGAAATCGGCTTCGGAGGCTGTCTCGGCTTCTTCGCCCGTACCCATGAAAACCTTTAAGTAGCCTTTGCCGCTCATGGTCATGACGGCGCTCATGGCACCGTCCTCCACCGTCAAAAGGCAGTCCGTAATATTAAACATGCTGGAGCTGGAATCCACCTTGATTTCGTAGGTTCCGTCCTTTAACTCACCGGCATAGACGGGAACCATCCCCTCTTCCACCACCTCGGAGGGGGCAACCGTCTCCTTTTCCGCCGCGGTTTCAGACGGCTTTTCTGCCTCCGCCGTCTCAGCCGCCGTCTCGGCCTGCGTCCCGGCGGAAGCGGCAGTCGTCTCCGTTCCCTGGCAGCCGCAGCCGGACATCACCATGGCTGCCGCCGCAAGCACTGCCAGAAATTTTTTCCTGTTTTTCATGATTCTTTGTCATAACGAGCCGGCCAGTTCCCGCCGGCCGGCCCGTTTTCCTTTCCCGTTATTCTGCAAGGCTGTCCATGGCTGCCTGTGCATGCTCCACGAAAAGCTGCTGGATGGCTTCCAGCTCGCCAAGGCCGTTCAGCACACATGTCACCTCATAACCGGCTGCCTCAAACTCTGTCTTCCAGGTTCCTTCTTCGTCGCCTGCCATGTCGTTGTTGGCATGGTCACCAGCCACGATCATCAGCGGAAGAAGCACTGCCTTTTTATAGCTTCCCTCTCCGACAGCCGCAAGCACGTCTTCCAGACCCGGCTCCGCCTCTACGGTGCCGACAAAATAGTTCTCATAACCGGCTGCCGTAAGCATGTCCTGCATCTTTCCGTACACCTGGTTGGACTCGGCTTCCGTGCCATGGCCCATGAAGCAGATAGCCGTTTCACCGTCATCGTACTCTGCCGTGGCCTCGGTGATTGCCTTAATCACGGCCTCAAAATCGGCATCCGTATCGAGAAGCGGCCGGCCGATGGCGATCTTCTCGAAGGAATCGGAAAATTCGGCAGCCTCGTTTACCACGTCGTTGTACTCCAGACCGTCCATAAGGTGCGTCGGCTGGATCACGAGGGTTTTCACGCCGTTGTCGATGGCGCGGTTGAAGGCTTCCGTCATGTTGTCAATGACTTCGCCGTCCCGGTCTTTCACATGGTCGATGATAATCTGGCTCGTAAAGCCTCTTCTCACCGAATAATCCGGAAACGCCGCTTCCATGGCTTCCTCGATGGCGCCGATTGTCAGGCGGCGGTTGTCGTTGTAGCTGGTTCCGAAGCTTGCCACAAGAAGTTCGCTCTCCCCGATTTCATCCTGATTTCTCGGATTGTCTAAGGAGGCGTCGCCCGTATCGTAGTTTTCCTCGTCCTCCGCCTCTTCTTCCCCGGCTGCTTCGGTTTCCGCGACTTCCGTCTCTTCGGCTGTTGTCTCCCCGGTCTCGCCTGCCGTCGTCACCTCGGCCGCTGCATTCGTGGCCGTATCGCCGCTTGAAGAGCAGCCCGTCACTGCCGCTGCCACGGCTGCCGTCATGCCTAAAACCACCAATTTTTTCAGTTTCATCTCGTTTTCCTCCTGTAATACGTAGTATTTCTCGACTTCAGAAGGTACAGAGTTTCCCGTGACACGGCGGGCGGCCATCGTTTCCCCGCCTGGCGTTCGTCTCACAGGACACAAAAACACCGGCCCATGGCCGGTGCTCAGACTGACGGCCTCCTTTTTTTGGAAGCCGCAAATGGACAGAATTTTTCCACCCCGTCTGAGTCAGAAATTCACAGGCCAGAAAGCCCATGAACCGGCACAACCAATTTCTCGTGATTTTGGAAGTGTATTCCTGTACCAACAGACGGCAGGTTTCCTGGCTTGCCGATCCTAACGCATGACCGCCTTCCCAACCCTTTCGGGTCAGTGACCTGCCTTCCGGCAATGGACATGCGCTCCCGGCTTACAGTGACGAGCTCGCACAGGTCTCTCACCTGTTTCCCTTTTAACCGCGCTTTGGGGCGCGGCACCGTCTGCTCTTAACTCGATATGGGGATATCTTAGCATCTATGGAGTAAAAAGGCAACCGTGAAAAACACGGAATGGGAGAAATCATGAAAAGAATCCCGCTTTCGCAGGATTCTCCGTCTGCGGGCAGCCCCGAAAGGGAGGTGATTACCCGGAAACCGCCATGCCGCTTTTTTCAGAAATGAGCTTTAGTCTCTCATTCCGCTTTTGTACGGATATTTTGTCTTTTACAACCTTTCCGTCTTTGTCCGTATGCGTGATTGTGATTCCAAACGGCAAAAACATCTGGCTGCACGTTCCAAGCTCTGAAACGGTATCGTAAGGGATGACTAACGATCCCGCAAAGCCCCAGAAGCAAATAATTTTTTTCTCCGTAAAATAAATCCAGCCCGGCCTCCACCTTCCCCATGGGCCGAGAAGCCGCTCCCAGGTATTGCCCTGTGCATAGTCAAGCAAATGGTCACTTTCCTCCATATATTTGTTTTTTACAAGCTTGTTCTTCTGCTCTTGAAGTTTTGCTTCATTCATTTCCGCACCTCCGTCTATTGGATTTCCTGCACTTCTCCCATTTTCTCGCCAAGCTCGGCAAAGCTTGCTTCCATTTCAGCCAGCAGGGTTTCTGATTTTTCCGTATATTCTTCATCCGTATCAATAATTCCATCCTGTACGTCCTGGAAAAAATCAGCGTAGTCATCTAAAAACTCCCCGACCCGTTTGCTTGCCGCAGCCATCTCTGCATGGGCTTCTTCATATCCTTCCGGAGGATTATCAATCTCACTGAACTCGATAAACGGCGTCTTGCACTCCCGAATCTCTGTAATTGCGGTTTCCCAATCAAGATCTTCCGTAAGAGCCGTCATGATCTGCATAAACTCATACGCCGCCGAATTTAACCCGTCTATCTCCGCAAGATAGGTGTCCTTATCCATCACCGAAACGGTCTGGCTTTCTTCCTGTCCCGCAGTGCTGCCTCCGCCATTGCCTGCCGCTTCCCCTCCGGCACATCCGGACACGGATAATGTGAATACAGCCGCAGCAGCAAATGCAAGTACCTTCTTTTTCATCATCTTCTCCTCCTTTTTATGTTTCTTAATCGCAGTTATTTTCCCATTCCATACAGAACGGGCAAGGGCAGCATCCCCTCCTTTTCTGATTTTACCCCCCCCCCTTAACTCATTTGTCAATCTTTTTCTCCGGAAAAATCCGGTTTTCTCCTTGTTTTTCCGGCGCCTTGAAGGAGTGCTGCGTCTCCGTCAGCGCGTCCCTGAAACCGGAGATGCCGTAATAACGCAAAATGACCGGGTAAGCGGCCGTATGGCCTCCTGCCCGATCATTTTTTGTTCCTTTGCAGTATTAAAAATCAAACATCCCCGCCGGCTTCCTGTCCGGCTTTTTCACATCATCATACGTGACGGCATGCTCATAATCCACGTCATGAATTGGCCAGGTGGGCGTCTTTCCTTCATAGACCTCTTCCACGCCCATGGCCGCGAAATACGATGCCCGGTGGGCCGCCTCCACGGTGTTTCCGCCGATGTGCGGATAGATGATGACATTGTCGAGCGTAAGAAGCGGGTTCTTCGGATCCACCGGCTCTTTGCGGATGGCATCCAATCCGGCGCCTGCGATCACGCCGTTTTTGCATGCCTCATAGAGATCCTCTTCCACCACGCAGCCGCCTCTTGCCGTGTTGATTAAAAAGGCGGTGGGCTTCATCATGGAAAGGCGGCGCATGTCCACCATGTTCTTCGTCACCGGCGTGTTCGGCGTATGGAGGGAGACGTAGTCGCTCTCCTTAAAGATCCTGTCAAGGTCACGCACCACCTCGACGCCTTCCGGGAAGTCCTTCGCCGGCTTATAGGGATCGTAAGCCAGCACATTCATCTCCATGGCAAGTGCACGGACGGCAAGGCGGCTTCCGATGTTTCCGCAGCCGATGAGCCCCAGGGTCTTTCCGTTTAAAGTGGTCTTATGGACTTTTAATTTTGCCTTGTAGTAGTCGTCCACCCAGGTATTATGAAGGATGGTCACATTCCGGCTGCACTCTAAAATCAAAAGCATGGCTGTCTCGGCCACCGACGTGCTGTTTGCCACCGGCGCATATAATGCCTGCACGCCGTTGTCATGGCAGGCCTTCACATCCAGGCTGTCAAAGCCGGCGCCGTGGCGCACGATAACCTTTAAATTCCTGTTGGCTTCAATGACCTCTCTCGTAATCGGCGTGATTCGCACGATCATGGCGTCCGGCTGGTGTTCCTTCATATCGGCCAGCACGTCCTCCGTCTCAAAGCCGCGTCCCTCAATGATCGTATGTCCCGCATCCTCCAAAAGCTTTCTTCCCTCGCTCATGATCTCCTGCGGCAGTAAAATTTTCCATCCCATAATCTGTCTTCCTCCTCTTTTTTATGGCTCGTAAACGCCGTCGATGATTTCAAAGCCTTTTTCCATCAGGGACTTTTCCACCCAGTCCCTCTTGGATGTCCCGTTTTTTGCTGCCTCCAGCTTTTTTTCATCGGCCGCCTGGAATTTCTTTGCATCTTCAAGCACCTGGGCCGCGTCCTTTCTCGGGATCACGATGATTCCGTCGGGATCGGCAAGGATGATGTCGCCGGGGTTCACGCTGACCTCCCCGCAGGAAACCGGCACGTTGACCTCGCCCGGGCCCTCTTTATAGGGGCCGCCCGGCGTGGTGCCCGTGGCATAGACCGGGAAATCCCATCCGGCGATCTCGTCGATGTCGCGGATCGGGCCGTCGATGACGATGCCGGCCGCCTTTCTTCCGTAGCGGAGATATGCCATCATGATTTCGCCCATGAGGGATCTCGTATTGTCGCCCTCGTTGGATACCACAACCACATCGCCCTCCTCGGCAATGTTTAAGGCTGCATGGAGTGCCAGGTTATCGCCGCCCCGCACCTTTACGGTCAGGGCCGGCCCCACCATCATCTGCTCCTTCGGGCTGCTCATAAGCCGGATTCTCGGGTTCATGGCCGAGTTCCGTTCCATAACGTCACAGGTGTTGGAAGCCGGAATCGTCTTAAACTGCATCATGACGTCCTTATCCGGCAGATTGCGCTTCAAATAAATTCTCTTTCCTACTGGCATTTTCGTTTCCGTCCTTTCTCTTAGCTTTCGTGCCTCAAAGCTTTTCTTTTCTGGTTTTATTGTACTGCCTTTTAGTCACAAAGACAAACAAGGCTTTTTTCAGTTTTCAACAAGTAATTTTTGTTGTCTGATTTACATTTTTTCCCTTTCAGGTTATAATAAAAGGAAACGGATTCTGCCCCGGAAATGATTTTGGGGCACAGGAGGGAGGCGTCCATGAACCTGATCAGCCTGTACTATTTTGTGGAACTCGCCAAGGAGCTCCATGTCACAAACACAGCTCAGAAGCTTTACATTTCCCAGCAGAACTTAACGCAGCACATCCAGCGCCTGGAACAGCACTATGGCGTGACCCTGTTCTACCGGAAGCCGAAGTTAGCCCTCACCTATGCCGGGGAACAGCTCTATACGGCCGCAGTAAAAATCCTCGCCGAGGAAAACGAGCTGGTAAACCGCTTAAGCAGCATTTCCGTAAGCAACGGCGGAAGCTTAAAAGTCGGCATCCCGGCCTACCGCGGGCAGATCTGCCTGCCGGAAATCCTGCCGCAGTTCTATGAAAAATGGCCCAATGTGCGGATCATCCTTGTAAATGAGTCGTCTGGGAAAATGGAAGACATGATATTTAACGGGGAACTGGATCTTTTTATCGGGATCATGTACCAGGACAGCCCAAAGCTCCATATAAAGACCATCTTAAACGACAGGATTTATCTCGTCTGCTCCGACGAACTCCTGAAAAAGTATCTGCCGGACAACTTTGAAAGCCTGAAGCAGAGCGCTTTATCGGGCGTCAGCTTAAAGCAGTTTGAGGCCGTACCCTTCCTGCTTCCGGAGCCGCCCATGCGCCTTCGCCGCACCATCGACCAGTGCTTCCAGGATGCCAGGGTTACGCCCCATGTTTTCCTGGAATCTTCGACGACGGAGCTTTTGATTTCCCTCTATCCCTACCATTATGGCGCATTTTTCTGCACCCAGATGCGGCTCCCGCTTTTATTTGAAATGTACCCGGACGCCAATGCCTTTCCACTCAAATTAAAGGGCAGCATCGTCCAGCATAGGCTCGTCCTGGCCCATCACAAGGATCGGTTCCTGCCGCCGTATGCAAAAGATTTTATGGAGATTACGGAGGAAGTGTTTGGGAGAATTGCGGCGGTGCGGCCGCAGGGGAGTTTGGAGTAGAAATAGGTGAAAAGCAAGGGAGCCAGATTGCTCCGGCTCCCTTAAGTATGCGTCCGCAGACGCATGCTCCAATTCATAGGTATATGATACTGCTTTTAATTAAAAATTGCATCAACGAAATTTGTACTGAGATAAATCGTTTCCTGTGATCTCTCTTGCATCAGTTATCTTATAGTGCCGCTCATTTTCCTTAACAATTTTTCCATCTTCAACACCAAATTCAAACATGGCAACAATATCAGATGTAATAAACTGACATGCAATGGCACGGCATATCAGTTCAGGATATTTTTGCCTGCATAACTCCATATCCTGTTCAATCTGCGTAATACCCAGTTTGTCGGTACCACCCTTTGCCTGTACTGGTATAATGAGCTGACGGCCTTTTTTATCCACGCCAACATACAGCTCATCCGTTTCAATTTGGCCGATTCCATCCACGGTTGTGCGTAAATGGTTCTGAAGAGAGTAGCATGTAATCCCCAAGAAAGTATCGATTAGCCGATTATAGCGAACAATGGTAAGCAATGCCTGCTCGTCAGACACACTGTATTTTTTTACTATACTCGGCGTTCCATCCGGGATCTTGATTGTGGCCAGCATGGGATCCGGTTCTATAAATTCCATACCTTTCTCCAATACAAACTCATAATGAGATTTCCCAATACTTCTTATGCGCCAATAATGACCCGCCGGAGCTGTTTCCAGGATTTCTTTTGGTAATTTTTTTCGATACTTATAGCTGTAAACGATGTCACCTAAATTTTTAGCGGCGTTAATATTTAACTCCTCAGCTTTTTTCAGAAATTCTTCCCGTTCAAAACGAATCGGGGTTTTTCCTTCCTCATAATGTTCAAAAAAGATTGAATAAATAATGGAGTCATATATTCCCATAGTTTTAATCTCCCAAATACTTTAAAACTAAAACATTTTCATTAAGCCAGGCATCCGTCCCTGTTGCGTAGCGCTTTCTAAAGTTCTCAATGCCTTCTACTTCAAAACCTGCATTTTCTGCAACTTCTGCCAGCAATTCTGCGGTTCGTATGGGGATTTTAAAGTACGATGCCTGATCCCCTACCACGTATGCCAATTTTGCATTTGGAGCTAATATCGGCTTCAATTCCTGAAAGTGTCTTGCCATTCCCCCAAAATAGAGTTTTACCACACTGGAATACAGCTTCTCAAAACCAGAAGTTTTGTTAAGTTCTATGCGCTTTTTTTCTATGGATTTGCTTAACTCTGATATGGAATCAATCTTTTCGACGTATTGTGAGTCATTATCTCCTTTATAAACATTTTTTGTATTGGAACGGATAAACTGTTTTTTTACCTCCCTGAGCTGCTCTTTGCTGTTTATAAATCCCAGCAGAACAGATTCCAATCGCGTTGTTCTCGAGTAGTCTTTTTCATTCGGATATGGTGGAGATGTAATAACGAAATTGACCTTTTTCGTAAAGGGCATCTTACTTATTGAACGAGCATCTCCGCTAATAATGTCAGACGGAACGTCCCTCAGCCCGGAAATACGGCAAATGTCATTTTGCATAACGAGAACCTGCCGGAGCCATACTGAGACAACATCCACATCGTACACTTTTTTCCTGCTGATGCCTACCTCGGGCCCAAATTTTAAATTGCTGTAAGAGCATACAATATTTTTTGCCAGCGCAAGAAGGAAGTGCTCCTCGTATTGTGAATGTGCCGCCAGAATTGCCTCCTTTAAAATCAGGACTTGGCTTAATGGCCTTTCACTTATTGAATTTTTTATGATTAACTTACTTTGTTCCTCTGTCAGACACTTTAATTCTTTACAATTTTCTATCAGATCAGCAACCCGCTGTGCAATCTGCTCTGCCTCCTGGAACATCTGCGCCGTATCAGCAGCCCAGTTACATTTCGCTGAACTTGCAAAACAGGCAATCGGATTCGCTTCTATGCCAATGGACGGAATGCCATGTTTTTTGCATTCCACATTTGTTGTTCCGGTTCCGCAAAACGGGTCTAAGACAACATCCTCTTTGCATATACTAAATTTTTTGATATATTCCCGCACCAGATGAGGCGGAAAGGACAGGACAAACCGATACCAATCATGTACAGGAGAATCTATATCCTTAACTCTGTTCTCATTACTCACATCCATGCTCCTAATCCTATGATTTCACTATTTTAGCATAGAATGAGAAAGAAATCCATCCGGCAATTCAGCAATCTCTAAACGCTGATTTCTGCCATCGCAGATTCGAACCACGACTCCGTTTCTACCTCCCCATCCGGCTCTTCCCCTGCAAATAAACCACTCTCCCGCCGATCATCGTCATCTCCGGCGAAAGCACCGTATCGCCTTTTCTCACATTCCCGTCGGAATCGCAGAATTCTGCCGCCGTCCGGCATTTCCGCATGAGCGTAAGATCCGCCAGCCGGCCTTCTAAAAGGCTTGCGGCGCAGTCTGCCAGCCCAAGGCAGGCGGCCGGTGTCTTTGTCACAGCCTTTATTACCTGATGGAGCGGCATCCCCATATTGTAAAACTTCGACATCACATAAGGCAGGTCGCGCATGTCCGGGGCATTGTAAAGTGTCCTGGCCGTGGCGTCGCTGCTGATGATATCGGGAAAAAGCCCGTCCCCCACGGCTTTTTCGGCCACCTCAAAGTTAAAATTCATCCTGCCGTTTCCGACCTCCAGATAGACGCCGCGCTCCTGTGCTTTCTTAAATTCCTCTTTCACGGTTCCGTCTTCTTTGAGAATCGTCATACCCTTTTTGTGGTACATGTGGCTGTAAACATCGCCGGGGCGCAGGCGGCTCACAATCTCTGCCGGGTCTGCCGGCGGGTTCGTCGTATGGACGCAGACAGGAAGGCACAGACGTCCAGCCAGACGGATGGCATGCTCGAGTGGTTCCATGCCAAGGTCTCCGACAATCTCTTTACTTAAGCGCACCTTGATCCCAAGGATTTCTCCCCTGTACTTTTTGACTAGCCGCATGATTTCTGTCTCCTGGACGGCGTTTTCTCCAAGGGGCTCCGAAATCCCCGAGCCTGGCTGGCCCAGCGGGGAGAGATTTAAAAAACTCTTGATTTTTATGTCCCTGGGCTGCACATCCAACCGGTGAAACGCCTCATAGCCCAGATTCCCGGCCGTCCCCATGTCCACGGCCATCGTGACGCCGCCGGAAAGAAGCAGGTCGCCGTTTACGCCAAAGGCGCTGCCTCTTGTAAAGAGGTGGGTATGGAAATCAATGAGTCCCGGAAGCAGGTACGCCCCGTCCGCGTCGATGACGGCGCATTCTCCCCTGGCCTCTGTATGTTCCCCCAGCTCCTTAATCTTTCCGTTCTCAATCCATGCGGAAACGCCCTTCTCTTCTCCCGTCTCACAGTCGATAGACACCGCGTTTTTTATCAGAAAATCCATAGATACACACTCCTTTTTATATAGAAAGAAAGCCTGCCGTCTGACGGACAAGCTTTCTTTTTGTTTTTACACGTAAAGCGGCCAGAATAACGGGATCAGGATCACGCAGGCCACTAAGAACACAACCGTCATTCCGATGTTGCTCTTTAAGTAATCCGAGAACTTGTAGCCGCCGTATGCATAAATCAGGTTTGCAGGCGGGCAGGCAATCGGCGTTAAAATGGACATGGTCGATGCGATGCAGAGCACCATGAGAAGCGCGGACGGGAATACCCCGATGGTTTCCGCAATGGCGATGATGATTGGCATCAAAAGCGTAATCGTAACCACGTTGGACATGAACTGGGTCATGACGCAGGTGAGGATGAAAATGACAATCGTGATGTAGTAAACATTGGTGGAGCCGCCGATGATGTTGATTAACGTATCCGCAATGATCTGGGCTGCGCCGGTGTTCTTAAGCGCCGTCGCAAGAGGCGTCATTCCGCCGAGCAGGATCACGGTCTTAATGCTCACCAGGTTGTATGCCTGCTGTTCCGTAAAGATTCCAAGAAGAACGTCCACAACAGCTCCCATGATGGCAACCATGTAGGACGGGATTCCCGTCTGTTCCTCAAATACCATGCCGACAAAAACAACGAGCAGTACAACTACTGAGGCCACCTGCTTCCACATGGGAGCGTCCTTCGGCGCCTTCTGGCTGAAGATATTCGACTCATCGTTGAAGACTTTGATATCCGGCAGGAATTTGTAGCCGATGAAATACATGTACACCAGCATGATAACGGTCAGCGGAAGGCCGATTTTCGAGATTTCAAAGAAGCCGAAGGGCTGGCCCAGCTCTTTAATCTGATTTCCGATCAGGACGTTGACGGCCGCGTCGCCCACTAACGTCAATCTGCCGCCTGCCATGGCACCCAGAAATGCACACATCAAAAGCCTTGACCTGGAAAAGCCTGTTGTCGCCGCAATTCCCATGATAATCGGGATGAAAACGGCAACGGTGCCGGAGTTGCTTAAGCCGGCTGACATGATGCTGGAAAGGATCAGAATCGCCATAATCATCTGGCGCTCCGTCTTTGCGTACCGCGTGACGACGGCCGCCACCTTGTCACAGACTCCCGTCTCAAACAGGGCACTTCCGACGATGACGACGCCGATCAGCATTAAAATTGTAGTGCTGGCAAAGCCGCTGACCGCCTCGGCCGGTGTTACAAGCCCCGTAAGCACCAGGACGCACAGCGTCAGCATGACCGTCATATTGACCGGAATTTTTTCCAGAAGAAAGGATATGACTGCCAGGATTAAAATAATAATTGTTAATGTGGATGGTTCCATATTGCCCCCTCTTTTCGATTCCGTACTCTGGAGCTGCCGGCGATTCCAGGTTTTCGGAATTCCGCAATGCACGTCTGCATTTGTCATTTTGTACGATGAACTGACAGGAATTCCGTCTTTTTTTGACGTTTTTGATTATAGCATACGGGCATCAAAAAATGAAACAAGGTTATTTTTCCAGTTCAACAAAATATCCTTGTTATGACCTGCCTCTTCCTGTGGTATAACTGATAGAAAGCAAAGATAAGAATCAGGAGTGTGCACATGAGAGACGTTGTTTTATTTATTGCCATGAGCTTGGACGGATATATCGCCGACAAAAACGGGGGCGTCGGCTGGCTTTCCGGACAGGGAGACGCGGACGAGCCCATGGACTCCTACGGAACCTTCATAAAAGATGTGGACACGGTCGTCATGGGCTGGAACACCTATCACCAGGTTGTGACGGAGCTGTCGCCCGGCCAATGGGTTTATGAGGGGCTTAAAACCTATGTCATCACCCACAGGAACCTCACGTCCGAAGAAGGTATCGTCTTCACCGTTCAGGATCCCTGCGAGCTGATAAAAAACCTTCGGAAGGAGGACGGCAGGCGGATCTGGATCTGTGGCGGCGCCGATTTAATCCGTCAGCTGGAGGGGGCAAACCTCATTGACGAGTATCAGCTTTCCGTGATTCCCGTGATCCTGGGCTCTGGGATCCGCCTTTTTTCGCCGGCCTCCGAAGAGAAAAACCTTAAGCTTCTCCGCTCCCGGGAGTATGGCGGGATTGCGGAACTGGTATATCGGAAGCGGTAAAAATCTTTTTACACCGCGGCCGGGCCTTTCCATAAGCTCATGGCCGCGGCGCCTTTTCTTATTTTCCTTTTACATAACCTGGCGGACAAATTCTGCCCTCTCGTCCAGGAAGGCCGCCCATTTTTCCGTGTCAATAAACGGCCGGTAGTCTCTCCTGTCTGCCGGAACCCGTTTTAGCATGTCCGAATGGGACGGATGGCTCGGCGTGCAGATGTCCACATGGATGGACTTCATGTCCTCGCAGTCCTTTAAAAACGTCTGCTGGAGAGAAAGCGGGAGATGGACTTTATTCAGATATTCCGTATTGATGGTATTTGTTCCCACGCCGCCGTGCATGGCCCAGGTGAGCGTCTTCCCATCTTCGTCCTTTACCTCCACAAAGAAAGAGGTGCACCCCGGCGTATGGCCGGCCGTCAGGCGGGTACGGATTACCACATCGCCCATGACAATGGGAGTATCATCGCTGTAATACTCGTCCACCGTGTAGTCGATGATCTTAAAGCCCTCTCCGCTCATGTCGGCTTCCGGCTTCTTTCTCCACTCATCGTCCTCTTTTGCCAGGTAAATCTTCGCCCCGGTCAGCTCCTTTAAGCAGCGCGCGCCGCCGTCGTGATCCATGTGGGCGTGGCTTAAAAGAATCTTTTTGATATCCTTCGGATCGAAGCCCAGCTTCCGGATGGCCTCCAAAAGCAGGTACGTCGTCTCAAACATTGTGGAGTCAATGAGAGCCAGGCCTTCTGAGGTCTCAATCAGAAAGCTTCCCACAAACAGGTTGCCCACGTAATAAATATGCGGAGCCACGCGGAAGGGCTCGATATCCACTTCCCAGGGGGTGTCTTTGGATGCCATTACAATATTTTTTGGTGTTTTCTTAATCTCTGCCATATCGCCATTTTACCTTTCTGTAATTATACAAGCCCAAACAGGGTACACAATAGAACACCGAGCACATTAAACACAAAGCAGGGGATGACGGAGTATTTCACCTGGGAGATGATATCCACCTCTGCCAGCTCGCAGGCCAGGTTGTTTGCCGCAACCAGCGGTGAACAGGGATTTAAGTAGGAAATACACAAAACCGTCAGTACCTGATAAGCCGTAAGGCCGCAGCCCGCGCCGATTCCCAAAAGGAGCGGATTCATGCTCTGGAATGCCTGATAAGGGATAAAAATCTGGAGCGGAAGCACCACAATCGCATACAGCACATGGGTAAACCTTGCCATGGATTCCGGGATTACGGAAAGTACCACGTCTACCATCGCCGTTACCATTCCCGTTCCGTTTAAGATGCCGACCATAATTCCAATTCCCAAAAACAGGATTGCCGGTGCCAGCATCGTTGCCGAGTGCTTTCTCACGATCTGGTTTTGCTCCTTCTGGGTATGGTAATTCACCAAAAGCGTCACGGCCGAGAACAGCATAAATAAGAGATACGTTGCAACCTTCGTAAGGAACATGAAGCAGAGCAGGGAAACGGCAAAAATTGCGAAGTTGACCCAGAATAACTGGGGACGTGCAAGGGGCTTATCGGAAAAGTCCACTTTCTTATTCCCGTCGTCCTTCAAAAACTCAGCCCGCAGGGCTGCCAGCTCCGCCGCGTTCTGTCTGGAATAATATCTTCCGCAGCCAACGGCGTATAAAACTGCCAGCGTAAACAGGACTGCAATCACTGGATACAGGCTCTGTGCCATGACAACCGGGTTGATTTCCGGCGCATAGACCGGCATCTTTGCCGGCTGTGCCCATGCCATGCCCGTCATCGGTGCAGCCGCCAGGGATACGAGAAGCACCAGGCAGCGCCTGTCGATGTTTAATCTCTTATAAAGCGGCGCCAGAGCCGGAATGGCGATCAGGTATGTCGTATTGTAGGCACCGTCCAGATGGCCGATGAAGGCCACCGCAATGGTGACAACCATGACGACGTAAATATTGCCTTTCGTAATGCCGACCAGCTTGTTTACGATGATGTCAAACATTCCCGTTTCCGACAGGATGCTGAAATAAAGCACTGCGAAGATACAGAGCAGCACCGAATTAAACGTGCCGCTGACCCCCGTCGCCGCAAAGCCCATGATGTCATTGAACGAGTACCCGCATAAAAGTCCGGCAATCACCGGCACCACGATGAACGGAACCATCAGATGCATTTTCTTGCTCAGTGCCAGAACGGCCGAGACAATAAACATAACTAAGCCTATAACTGCTACCATACTCTTTTCTTCCTCCTTCGTTTTTCTTCCCCTTAAAACGTGACATTCCGAAATACCATTTCCCCGTTTTTCACCGTAAGCACCGGCTCATAGACAAGATCCCCTGTCCGAAGTGAACCGATCTTGTCCGAATACGGCCTGTCCCCAAACACATTTTTCCTACGGCACGGACGGAATACGGCGATATCCGCCTGCTTTCCCGGCTTCAGGCTGCCAACGCGGCCGGAAATCCCCATGGAAACGGCCGGGTTCCAGGTACATCTTTTGATTACCTCCGGAAATGGAAGCCCTAAAAACACATACTTCGATACCTGCATCGCCATATTAAAGGACGTCGGCCGCAGATGCATGCTGAGCTTTGTGAGGTCTGTGCCGATAAAGTCCGGATAGACCTTCTCCTTCATGGCCGCCTCGCTGACCTCGAAGGAGAAATGGGCTCTCGCGTCGGCCGCCTCAAAAAGGATGCCTTTCTCCCGCGCCTCTTTCACCTCCCGGGACACCTGCCCGTTTTTCAGAATACTGTATCCTGTATTCTGATACATGTGGGTCACGATATCGCCCGGGCGGAGACATCTTAAGATTTCTTCCACCGGCTCCGGCGGGTTGGTGATGTGAACCATGAGCGGCGCTTTCAATTCCTCTCCGATGCTGACCGCTTCCTTGAGTGGGCCAAGTCCCAGATCCCCGACGATGTTCTTACTGGTTCTGAGCTTAAGCCCCAGGATACGGCCCCGGTACCGTTCCAGCGTCTCTCGGATTCCCTGCCTGTCCATATGGGCCGGAGCCACGTCCTCCATGGCTTCCGGCAGGCTGGAAAGCCCCGTGCTGCATACGTTCAGGTAAAAGAAGACCTCTAACTTCGTATGTTCCAACGCCGGCAGATACTGCTCAAACGTCTCACAGCCCGTACTTCCAGCATCGACAACCGTCGTCACTCCGGCAGAAAAGCAGGCGGCTTCCCCGGGAATCCCGATCTTTGCCCAGGGATATACATGGGCGTGGTGGTCGATGAGCCCCGGCGTCACCATGCATCCCTCTGCATCGATTTCGCTGACGGCGGCTCCGGAAATCTCCGGCTCCATCCTCACGATTTCCGTTCCCTCGACCGTAAGATCCATCCGTTCTTTCCTGCCCGTCTCCGGGTCAATCACAGTTCCGTTTCTGATAATCAGAGACATCACAGCCCTGCACCTCCCCTTCCTAAATACCGACCTGTTTTTTCTGATTTTCTGTCACATTTTTATTACATTCCCATAATACCCCCCCCCCGTTTAAAAAGTAAAACAATGATTTCTGGCCTTTTTCACAAAAATTATTTGTTATCTTGGTGCCAAAAAACGCGGCCAGACGCCGTTTCCCCAGCGTCTGTCCGCGTTCCATTTTCTCTCTCTTCTCTTTTTCTACGCCCCAATGGCATTCCCCGTATAAAGCTGGTAATATCTCCCCTTTTCCTCCAAAAGCTGTTCATGGGTACCGCGCTCGATGATCCGGCCCTGCTCCAAAACCATGATGCAGTCCGAATTCTTCACGGTGGAAAGCCGGTGGGCAATCACAAACGTCGTGCGGCCCTTCATGAGCCGGTCCATCCCCTCCTGGACAAGGGCCTCTGTCCGCGTGTCGATGGACGAGGTGGCCTCGTCTAAGATTAACACCGGCGGGTCGGCCACGGCCGCCCTGGCGATGGCAAGGAGCTGCCTCTGGCCCTGGCTTAAGTTGGCGCCGTCTCCCGTCAGCATCGTGTTGTAGCCGTCGGGAAGACGCTTTATAAAGTCATCGGCGTTTGCAAGCTTTGCCGCTTCGATGCACTCGCCGTCGGTGGCGTCCAGCCGCCCGTAGCGGATGTTGTCAAGAACCGTCCCCGTAAACAGGTGGGTGTCCTGAAGCACCATGCCGAGGGAGCGGCGCAGGTCGGCCTTCTTGATCTTGTTGATGTTGATGCCGTCGTAGCGGATCTTTCCGTCCTGGATGTCGTAAAAGCGGTTAATCAGGTTGGTGATCGTCGTCTTTCCTGCACCGGTGCTGCCCACGAAAGCGATCTTCTGGCCCGGCGTGGCGTAAAGCTTGATGTTATGGAGAACGATTTTATTCTCGTCGTACCCGAAATCCACGTCGTTGAAGGTCACGTCGCCGAGAAGCTTCGTATAGGTGACGGTGCCGTCCGCCTTGTGGGGATGGCGCCATGCCCAGATGCCGGTGCGCTCCGTGGTTTCCGTGAGGGTGCCGTCCTCCGCCTCTTTGGCGTTGACCAGCTCCACATAGCCCTCGTCCGTCTCCGGCTCTTCGTCTAACATCGTAAAAATACGGTCTGCACCTGCCACAGCCATGGCAATGCTGTTTAACTGCTGGCTGATCTGGGTAATCGGCTGCGTAAAGCTCTTATTGAGCGACATAAAGGAGACAAGCGTTCCAAGCGTCAGGCCGGAATACCCATTTAAGGCGAGCAAAGCGCCGGCCACGGCACAGAGCACATAGCTGATGTTCCCGAGGTTTGCATTGAGCGGCATCATGATATTGGCGATGCTGTTTGCATGGTACGTGCTCTTTCTTAACTCCTCGTTTAATTCCCGGAACTGTTCCAGGCTCTTTTCCTCATGGCAGAACACCTTCACGACCTTCTGCCCTTCCATCATCTCCTCGATATAACCGTTTACGGTACCAATGGCCTTCTGCTGCTTTGCAAAATACATGCCGGACAACGTCCCCAATTTGGAAGCCGCAAACAGCATGACGGCCACCATGGCAAGAGAGAGCAGAGACAGCGGAATATCCAGAACCAGCATGCTCACAAGCGTCGTCACAAGCGTCACCGAAGAGTTCACAATCTGTGGGATACTCTGGCTGATGAGCTGGCGCAGCGTATCCACATCGTTGGTGTACACCGACATGATATCGCCGTGGGCGTGGGTGTCAAAGTAGCGGATCGGCAGCGATTCCATGTGGCTGAAAAGCTCGGTACGGAACCGCTTTAACGTCCCCTGGCTGACATTTACCATGAGCCTCGTGTAGGCGTAGGAACATAAAATCCCGGCCGCATAAGTGGCTGCCACAGAAAACAGCGCCGCGGCCAGCGGCCCGAAATCGGGGTTTTCCGCCTTCGTGAGAGGCAGGATGTAATCGTCGATCAGGCTCTGCATGAATAACGTCCCCCGCAGGGTCGCCAACGACGAACCGATAATGCAGGCCACCACAAGAACCATCTGCCATTTATAATCTTTTACCATTTCCGAAAGGATACGTCCGACAATCCGGATCATATCCTTTGCATTTCTCTTTCCTTTTTCCTTCATCACGTCTCACCTTCCTTTATGCCTCGTCAAAGTCGCCGCCGCCCTGGGTCTGGGTCTCATAGATATCCCGGTAAATCTCGTTGGTTTTTAGCAGCCGCTCATGGGTGTCAAACCCATTCACCCGGCCGCCGTCAAGAACCAGAATCCTGTCGGCATCCTGGACGCTGGAGATTCGCTGTGCGATGATGAGCTTCGTCGTACCCGGGATTTTCTTTGCAAAGGCCTGGCGGATCTTCGCGTCCGTGGCCGTGTCCACGGCGCTGGTGGAATCGTCGAGAATCAGGATTTTCGGCTTCTTTAAAAGCGCCCTGGCGATGCAGAGCCGCTGCTTCTGGCCGCCGGAGACGTTGCTTCCGCCCTGCTCGATCCAGGTGTCATACCCGTCCGGGAACCGTTTTATAAATTCGTCGGCACATGCCTGTTCGCAGGCCTCTTTGCATTCCTCTAAGGTGGCGTCCTCTTTTCCCCATCTTAAGTTGTCGAGAATCGTCCCGGAGAACAGGACGTTTTTCTGGAGAACGACGGCCACCTGGTTTCGCAGCGCCTCCATATCATAGGCCCGCACGTCCCGGCCGCCCACCAGCACGCTTCCTCTGTCCACGTCGTACAGGCGGCTTATGAGGTTCACAAGGCTCGATTTTCCGCTTCCCGTGCCTCCGATGATGCCGATGGTCTCGCCGGAGCGGATATGAAGGTCGATATCATGGAGCGTATCCTCGCCGCTTCCGTGCTTATAGGAAAAATCCACATGGTTGAAATCAATGCTGCCGTCGGCTGCCTCGTGGATGGCGCCCTCCGGGTTCACAAGATCCGGCTTTTCCTCCAACACCTCTGCGATACGCTGTCCGCTGGCTGCACTCATGGTAATCATGACGAACACCATGGATAACATCATGAGGGACATGAGCATGCTCATGACGTAGCTGAACATGGAAGTCAGCTCGCCGGTCGTCAGGCTGCCGGCCACGATAAAGCGGGCGCCGAACCAGGAAAGCGAAATCATACAGCCGTAAACCACGAGCATCATGACCGGGCTGTTGAGCGTCAGGAGCCCTTCAGCTTTCACAAACAGCCGGTACAGGTTCTCCGCCGCCTTTGAAAACTTCTCCTTTTCATAGTCCTCGCGGACGAAGGCCTTCACCACGCGGATGCCGGACACGTTTTCCTGGACGCTGGCGTTTAAATCGTCGTACTTCCGGAACACCTTTGAAAAGGTCTTTGTGGCATGGCTCATAATCAGAAACAGGGCCGCTGCCAGCACGAGGATCGCCACCAGGAAAATCATGCTCAGCTTCACGTTGATGAACATGCACATAACCATGCTGCTGATGAACATTAAGGGCGCCCGCACGGCAATCCGCATGCACATCTGGTAGGCCATCTGGATATTTGTCACATCCGTCGTCATACGCGTTACAAGGCCGGCCGTGCTGAATTTGTCAATGTTGGAAAAGGAAAATTTCTGGATGTTTTCGTACATCCCGTCCCTTAAATTGGCGGCAAAGCCGGAAGACGCTTTAGAGGCCGTCCGCCCTGCCATCACGCCGAAAAACAGGCTGAGAAATGCGATCACAAGCATAATCCCGCCGTAAAAGTAAATCTGTCCGATGTCTCCGGCCTCGATTCCCTTATCGATGATGGATGCCGTGACAAAGGGGATCAAAACCTCCATCACCACCTCAAGAGCCGTGAATACAGGCGTTATCAGGGATACATTCCGGTACTCCTTCACCTGTGCAAGAAGCGTTTTTATCATGTCTTATTCCTCCTGTCTCGTTCCTGTCTGATATTGGAAAGCATCTGTTCCAGGCATTCCTCGGCGATTTCCAGCTTCTCCTTCGGAATCCCTTTCAGAATGCATTCCTGCCTTTCCTTCCGCTTTTTCGCAATTTCTTCCTCTTCCCCGTAAGCCTGTTCCGTCAGGACGATCCGCTTCTTCCTCTCGTCCTCCGGCATCTCTTCCATAAGGAGAAACCCCTTCCGGCGCAGCTCCTTCAAGGTACCGGATATGGTAGGCCTGGAAATCCCCGCCGCCTCGTGGATATCCGTCGCGGAATATTCCGTTTTTTTCTGCGAAAGCAGGTATCCCAGCATCCGGCTCTGGGCCGGGGTCAGCGCACGGCTTTCCATCAGCTCCCTCTCATACTGCATGAGAAACAGGTTCAGCTGCCGGATCAGCCGCACAATCCGTTCTTCTTCCATCGCATTTCATCTTCCTTCCGTTTGTCTATAAATTGTTCGTTTCCTAACATTCCGCGCTATCCACTATTATACACATTCCGGCTTGCATGTGAATTCAAAAAATGTTATCATTGATAAAAAACTTTTATCAATCTTATAGAAAGGATTGCCCATGAATACGTTCCAGCTCACCTGCTTCCTCACCTTATCGGAAACCCTGAATTTTGCAAAAACCGCCGAACAGCTTTCCGTCACCCAGCCGGCCGTCACCCACCAGATCCAGTCCCTCGAGGCTGAGCTCGGCGTCCGCCTGTTCACACGCTCCACAAGAAGCGTCGCCTTAACCCACGAAGGCCTCTCCTTCATAGGCGACGCCAGAACGATCCTGGAAACGTCCATGCGTGCCGTAAGCCGGTTCCAAAACGGCGGCAGCGAGATCCAGCCTTTTTCCATCGGCTGCCAGAGCCATATCCAGATTCTGCGTCTTCCCGGAGCATTAAAAAAACTTCACGCCGCCTATGAAAGGCTCCATCCGCGGTTCCAGATCGGCCCTCTCCCGTACCTGTTCCGAATGCTGGACGAGGGCTCCCTGGATATCCTCTTAAGTTTCCGGGAGACCGACACGAAAAAGCATCCTTTTTCCTACCGGGAATTGAAGAAAATCCCCATCGTCTGCGTCTGCGCGCCGGATTTTCCCCTCGCCGCCCTCCCTGCCGTGGATTTAAACGATCTGAGAAGGGAAAAGATCATCCTCACCGACCCGGTACAGACGCCCGCGGGAATCGCCTCGGCCCACCGCCCCTTAATCGAATCCCGCTCCCCCTCAGACTTTTACTTCAGCGCCTCGCCGGAAGCCGCCATCACCCTGGCCGAAGCAGGCTTCGGGGCCGCCGTCCTGCCGGATCTTTTCCTTCCGGAGACCGACGCCCTCGTCCGCCTGCCCATAAAAAAAGAGATCCTGCTCTCCTTCGGCATCTACTATAAGAGCCGTCAGGGAGACAAGATCTCCAAAGACTTTATGCGGTTTTTAGGTGAGGAGTTCTGAATTTGGGAAGTTTTTACGCTTTCCCGGCCGCCTTCCTCCTATCAAGCCAGCCCGCCGCGCCGGCCGCGTAGGCGGCCGCGCCAAAGGGCAGCGCGTCCTCGTTAAACAGGATTTCCGGGCTGTGGAGTCCTGCGCGGCACTCCTCCTTCGTCCCGGCGCCGACGACAAACATGGCGGATGGCACTCTCGCCGTCACCTCGGCAAAGTCCTCCGACCCGCTCATTTTCTGGCCGGATTCCATACAGAAAAGCTTCTCCTTCTTCCATCCACTTGCGGCCGCCTCCGCCGTCTCCCCGTCCACATGGAGAACGCAGGTGGACGATAAAACCTCCGTCTCTGCCCTGCCGCAGAACGATCTGGCCGTCAGGTCGCAGATTTCGCGGATCCGCTCTAAGAACCGTTCCCGCACCTTCTCATTATACGTCCGCAGCGTCCCCTCCATCACCGCCGAATCCGGGATGATGTTGGCCGCGTCTCCGCCGTGAAATTTCCCGAAGGTCAGCACCGCCGGTTCAAACGGATCACACTCCCGGCTCAAAAGCTCCTGAAGCGCCAGGTGGATGTGGACGCCGATGTTGATGGGATCCACTGCCGTCTGCGGATGTGCCCCGTGGCCGCCCTTTCCGAGAATCCGGATCCGAAGATGGTCGCTGGAGGCGGAAACAGCCCCTTTCCCGTAGCCAATCACGCCGGCCGGATAGCCGGTAATCATGTGGCAGGCCATGGCCGCGTCCACCTTCGGATTTTCCAGAATCCCTGCCGCAATCATGTCCTTCGCCCCTTCAAGCAGCTCTTCCCCTGGCTGGAACATGAATTTCACCGCTCCGGGAAGCTCCTTTTCCCGCTCCTTTAAGAGCCTTGCCGCCCCCAAAAGCATGGCCGTATGCATGTCATGGCCGCAGGTGTGGGCGCAGTCCCGTGCTGACGAAAAAGGCAGGCCGCTCTTTTCCTTCATGGGCAGCGCATCCATATCGGCCCTCAAAAGGAACACGCCGCCGGCCGGGTCGCCGCAGAGCGCCGTCACGCCGGATTTCCCGCAGGGCTTCGGGTCATACCCCATTTCCTTAAGCCGCTCTGTCACAAAAGCTGCCGTCCCGGTAAGCTCCATTCCCACCTCCGGCCTCTCGTGCAGGTACCGCCGGTTCCTTATGAGCTCTTCTTTTATTTCCATTGCCCGTTCCAGATATGTCATGTCTGCTTCCTCCTTTATTCTCCCTTTTCTTCTCTCACATGTTCCACGCGGATCTGTCCTGCCTGAAAGAGCACCCACGCGCACGCCATACAAAGCGGGATGCAGGCCAGAATCGCCAGGCCGCGGTTGACCGGTGCCACAAAGACATGGATCACAAACACCAAAAGTCCCGGCAGAATGGCCGCCTTTAATTTCCCGCGGATCACCGTACCGCCTGCCCGGCTCGTCACCTGGCTTAAAAACAGGCAGCCGTATAACGCCGGCAGCATATAATTTCCGGCAACTTTCACCGGCCCGCTCTCAAGAAGGGGCCTGAGCGGCACCAAAAGCACCACACCTGCCAAAATAATCGCCACCGTCACCATGGAAGAAACCGCCACGGCCACGGTTGCCACCGCGTCACCGGCATCCGTGTTCTGTTCCACGTCCGCCATCTCCAGGGCGTTGAGGGCGCAGGGCAGCTTTAAATTTGAAATATTTCCCGTAATAAAGGTCAGATAGGAGGCTGACCCTAACATCGGCACATAGGTGATGACCTCCGAAATCCCCGTCGGCACATAGAGGGCTAAAAGCCCGCTTCCGAACAGAAGAAGCTCCGAAGCCGACGGGAACATGTCATAAACCGCACACATGAGCGCCGGAATCCCCAGCATAAAAACGACGGCAATCACACTGCCGATCCGTCCGATCCGATGGATGGACTTCTCATAATCCATATGGTTTTTCATCGCTGCATCCTCCTTTATCCCATCACTCCGGTCATGAAGACCGCAAACACCATGCTGGCAATCAGGGAGATCGACATGATAAAGCTCCCGAGCCAGCGGATCTCAAACCGCTTCATGAGCCAGTGACAGGCTGCCGCTGTCAGGGCGCTGACGACAAAAGTCATGGCATAGATGAAGCCGGAGGCAAAGATGAGCGGCGTAAACGCGGCCATGATTCCCAGGAAAAAGCAGGAATTCATCACACTGCCCCAGTCTCCCTTTTTCTTCTTATAATTCGACATTCCCTTCTGGATCTTCTCCACGGCAAACAGGTTCACCAGAATCCCCGCCAGGATACAGATGCTCATGACGAACATCACGGCTCCGAAAGCATGGTAATCGGCATTGGCCGCCATGTCACCCACAGAGGAAAAGCCCATTCCGTCCGCCACCATCTCCGCGGCCGTCAGCTCATAGGTCACGGAGCCGACCACGGAAAGCCGGTACCAGGACCAGGGAATCCCCAGGACCGTCGACAGGGTAAACAGGCCGATCACGATGGAAAGCGAGGGGACAACCGTAAAAACCGCCGACGAGCGGGCAATCTCCCACAGCTTTTTTTGTGAAATTCCAAGCGCCAGGCACCTGCTCCAGGC
This sequence comes from Eubacteriaceae bacterium Marseille-Q4139, assembly GCA_018223415.1. Taxonomy (NCBI): domain Bacteria; kingdom Bacillati; phylum Bacillota; class Clostridia; order Eubacteriales; family Eubacteriaceae; species Eubacteriaceae bacterium Marseille-Q4139. Next base: position 536,098 of record JAGTTQ010000001.1, read on the forward strand.
CTTTTTTAAAAACACGGCCGCTAACCCCACAATATACAGAATTCCAACAGCCACTGCCCCGTAAAGGAGCGGACTGTTCGCAACATCAATATAACCCATATGTACCTCCTAACAATTTGCCGGGCCCGGCTTTTCTTTCCTCCATTCTATCACAGGCCGCCGGAAAAAAATAATATGGATCCTGCTTGATAAACATATCAAAAATGATATACTTAAAGCAGTACCAATGAAAAGGAGGTCATGCAGAACATGGAACTCTTTGATTTCCGCCATCTGCGGGATGCCGTGGAGGTGTACCGCCAGGGCTCTCTCACGAAGGCGGCCGCCTCCCTCTATATCGCCCAGCCCAACTTAAGCCGCTCTGTCTCCGAGCTGGAAAAAAGCCTTGGCTTTCCGCTCTTTCTCCGCACGAAAAAAGGCATGCTCCCAACGCCGGAGGGCGAACGGTTCTTAAAAGAAGCCGAAACGCTTCTCTCCCGCCTCACCCGAACAGCGGAATCCATCCGGCTGGAGAAGACGCGCCGTCTCCGCTTTTCCTCCGTCCCATCTTCCCTCTATGTGAATATCATCCTTGCCGCGACCAAAGCCTTCCGCGGCCAGTTCGACATTGGCTGCACCGAGCGCACCGACTGCCGGGAGCTGTTTTCCGATGTGGTTTCCGAGGCCTCCGAGGCGGCCTTTTTGTTTCTGGGGACGGATATGTCCAAGTCCCTTGACGATTACTGCCGGTCGAGAGGCCTGGAATACCATGCCGTCGGGGAAAGCCCCGCCTACGTGATCGTGAGCCAGGAAAGCCGGATTTTCCAGCCGGAAAAACAGCCGCCCGGTATCTGCTTTCCCGAAACGCTCTTAATGGTAAACATAGATTATTTTGACCCCATCGGGATCCGGGCCGAAGATATCTTTTCCCTGCTTCCGCCTGTAAAGGGAATCTGCCACGGTACCGGCCGGGCCGGGAACCTCGACATGCTGGCAAACATCGACAACCTGGCCATGCTGTCCTCCCACACCTATTCCAGAACCCTAAAGCAGCACCATCTGGCCGCCGTCCCCTTAAATCCGGCACTTTCCGCCTATGAATACGGCTATGTGACGAAAAAAGGGCGGAAACCGGCACCGGAATCGGAGCGCGTCCTCGCCGCGATCCTGGAAGAATTCCGGAAAGAGCTGGCCGCCTACTAACCTCTCGGAAAGGAACTTCCTGAAGACGCAAAAAAGCCCCCTGCAAGCGCCCATTTCCCAAGGCGCCCGCAGGGGGCAGAGATTCTGATCTTCTATTTTTCCAGTCCCTTAAAGAGCCCGCGTTTTTTCTTCGGCCCTTCGGGCGCAATCCCGTTCATGGCATCGTCAAACCGGCGCAGGGCTTCCTTCTGCTCCTCGTTTAACTTCTCCGGCACCGTAACAACTAACGTCACATAGTGGTCGCCGCGGATGTTCTTGTTTCTGAGAGACGGCACGCCTTTTCCTTTTAAGCGCACCCTCGTGTCGGTCTGGGTGCCCGGCTTCACGTCGTATTCCACCTCGCCGTCCACGGTCTTGATGCGGATTGTCCCGCCCAGCGCTGCCTTTGCAAAGGAAATCGGCACCGTGGAAAAGATGCTGGTCTCCTGGCGCTTGAAGATCGGGTGCTGGGACACCGTGATCTCCACGAGAAGGTCGCCCCTCTCACCGCCGCCGGTGCCCGGCTCGCCCTTTCCGGCGATGCGGATGCTCTGGCCGTTGTCAATGCCGGCCGGCACCGTAACCTGGATTTTCTTGCGGTTCGTGATATATCCCGTTCCGTAGCAGTCCGGGCACTTCTCACGGACGACTTTTCCCGTGCCGCCGCAGTCCGGACATGTCTGGACATTCTGCACCTGTCCGAAGAAGGACTGCTGCGTATAGACGATTTTTCCCTTTCCGTTGCACTTGGGGCATGTAACCGGCGATGTTCCCGGCTTTGCGCCTGTGCCGTGGCATTTCGGACATTCATCCTTTAAGTTTAGCTCAATCTCCTTCTGGCAGCCAAAAACTGCTTCCTCAAAGGTAATACGGATCCCGGTTCTCAAATTGGCGCCGCGCATGGGCCCGCCGCTCCTTCCCCGGCTCGTGCGTCCGCCGAAGAAATCGCCGAAGATGTCGCCGAAAATATCGCCCATGTCCGCACCGGTAAAGTCGAAGCCGCCGAAACCGCCGCCTGCGCCGCCGTCAAAGGCCGCATGGCCGAACTGGTCATACTGGCGCCTCTTTTCCGGATCGCTTAACACGCTGTAAGCCTCGGACGCCTCCTTAAATTTGGCCTCCGCCTCCTTATCTCCCGGATTTGCGTCAGGGTGGTACTTCTTTGCCAGGACACGGTACGCCTTCTTTAACGCAGCGTCATCCGCGTCCTTCGGTACGCCGAGGACCTCATAATAGTCTCTTTTGCTCTCTGCCATGATCTGTCTTACCTTTCAAACTCTATATAGTGGGAAAGGGGTTAGACGGCAGACGCCGTCTAATCCCCGCTGAATGTTTCTTCCGGCTTATTATACTTCCTTGTAGTCCCCGTCAACCACGTCGTCGCCGTAGTTCTGCTGAGTCCCGCCTGCCTGACCGGACATATCCGGGCCTGCCTGGCCGGCTGCCTGTGCCTGCTCATAGACCTTGGCAAAGAGCTGCTGTGCACTCTGCATGAGCTTCTCTTTTCCTGCCTTGATGTCCTCCACCTGGGCGTCGGTCATCTGGTCAATCGGCGCACGGTTGATGGCTTCCTTCAGGGCATTTAAGTCTGCCTCGACGGCTGCCTTGTCGTTGGCGTCTAACTTGTCGCCGACTTCCTCAAGGGCCTTCTCGGTCTGGAATACCATGGAGTCTGCATCGTTTCTCGCATCAATGGCTTCCTTGCGCTTCTTATCCTGTGCCTCATACTCTGCGGCTTCCTTGACGGCCTTCTCGATATCGGAGTCGGACATGTTGGAGCCGGAGGTGATGGTAATGTGCTGTTCTTTTCCTGTTCCCAGATCCTTTGCGGATACGTTTACGATGCCGTTGGCGTCGATATCAAACGTAACCTCGATCTGCGGAACGCCTCTTCTTGCCGGCGGGATCCCGTCAAGACGGAACTGTCCGAGGGTCTTGTTGTCCCTTGCAAACTGTCTCTCGCCCTGTACCACGTGGATATCAACGGCCGTCTGGTTGTCGGCTGCCGTGGAGAAGATCTGGCTCTTCTTCGTCGGGATCGTGGTGTTTCTCTCGATCAGCCTTGTGGCAATGCCTCCCTGGGTCTCGATGGACAGGGAAAGCGGCGTTACATCCAGAAGCAGGATATCGCCTGCGCCTGCATCGCCTGCCAGCTTGCCGCCCTGGATGGCTGCACCGATGGCAACACACTCATCCGGGTTTAAGGACTTGCTCGGCTCCTTGCCGGTAAGCTGTTTTACCTTCTCCTGCGCGGAGATCATACGCGTGGAACCGCCTACCAGGAGAACCTTGGAAAGATCTGCTGCCGTAAGGCCTGCATCTCTTAATGCGTTCTGTACCGGAACTGCCGTGCGCTCGATGAGGTCGCTTGTGAGCTCGTCGAATTTTGCTCTCGTAAGGTTCATATCCAGATGCTTCGGGCCCTCAGCCGTTGCCGTGATGAACGGAAGGTTGATGTTGGTCGTCGTCGTCGTGGAAAGCTCCTTCTTTGCCTTCTCGGCAGCTTCCTTTAATCTCTGGAGCGCCATCTTGTCGCCGGACAAGTCAACACCCTCGGCCTTCTTGAATTCGTCGATCATCCACTGGGTGATCCGGTTATCGAAGTCATCGCCGCCAAGGTGGGTATCGCCGTTGGTAGCCAGAACCTCGATGACGCCGTCGCCGATCTCGATGATGGAAACATCGAAGGTACCGCCGCCGAGGTCGTAAACCATGATCTTCTGCTCTTTCTCATTGTCAAGGCCGTAAGCCAGCGCAGCCGCCGTCGGCTCGTTGATGATACGCTTTACTTCCAGTCCGGCAATCTTTCCGGCATCCTTCGTCGCCTGGCGCTGTGCGTCGTTAAAGTAAGCCGGAACCGTGATGACGGCTTCGGATACCTTCTCGCCAAGGTAGCTCTCTGCGTCTGCCTTTAATTTCTGAAGGATCATTGCGGAGATCTCCTGGGGCGTATATTTCTTCCCGTCGATGTCAACCTTGTAGTCCGTACCCATGTGTCTCTTGATGGAAGAGATGGTGCGGTCCGCGTTTGTGACAGCCTGGCGCTTTGCCGGCTCGCCCACAAGACGCTCGCCGGTCTTTGTGAACGCAACGATGGACGGCGTCGTCCTGACGCCTTCTGTGTTTGCGATAACGGTTGGCTTTCCGCCTTCCATGACGGCAACACAGCTATTTGTAGTACCTAAGTCAATACCAATGATCTTGCTCATAGTTTTTTCCTCCTGATCAATTTCCTGAATCTATACCATTCTGTGCCCGCTTCCGGGCATGACTGCTTTCTGTCTTTAATTGGCAACCTTTACCATGCTGTGACGGATCACTGTGCCGCGGTAGGTATATCCCTTCTGGAACTCCTCCGCCACCATGTTTTCACCGAGGGCCTCGTCGTCCACATGCATGACGGCGTTGTGGATATTGGGGTCAAATTCCTTTCCCACAGCCTCAATGGCCTTTACATCCATGTCATCCAGCGTCTTCATAAGCTGCTTGTAAATCTTTTCCATTCCCTCGGCAAACGGTGTTTCCTTCGCTTCCTCCGGGATGGTTCCAAGGCCGCGCTCGAAATTGTCCACAACCGGGAGAATCTTTTCGATCACATCCCTCGCGCCGACCTCATACATGGAAGCTTTTTCCTTGTCGGTGCGCTTTCTGAAATTGTCAAACTCAGCCATGGTCCGCTTCAGACGATCCGTCAGATCCTCGATCTGTGTGTCCTTCGCGTCCTTTTTTTTCTTTCCAAAGAAGCCCTTCTTTTCCTGGGAACTGCCGGCTTCGTCTTCCCCGCTCTCAGCGGGAGCCTCTTCCTGTTCCTCCGTGCCCTGGCCTTCGGCCGTTTCGTTTGCGTCTGCGGGCATTTCCTCCTCTTTGAGGTCTTCTTTCTTTAACTCTTTATCTTCCACTCTGCTCTACACCTTTCACTTTTTAAAAGTCTCATTGAGCTGCGCCACAAGCGTCCGCAGCGTCGTGACGACCTTTTCATAATCCATCCGTTTCGGCCCGATGATTCCGATGGTGCCACGCAGCCCGTCGCCAAGTGCATAATTGGCGGTGACAACGCTGCAATCCTTCATGGTCTGAACCGGCGTCTCGTCGCCGATGTACACCTGGATCTCTGAGTCGGAAGCCGACGGCTCACTGCTCTCATCGAACAGTCCCTTTAACAGCTCCTTCTGTTCCAGGGTGCTGATGAGCTGGCTGGCCTTCTGCCCGTCGGAAAGCTCCGGATATTTGAAAATATTCGTCGTGCCTCCCGTGTAAATCTGAAGGTCTTCCTCCTGGGCCTCGATGGCGTCGGCCACCTCGTTAAGCACCAGCTCCACCACATGACGGTGGGCGCCTGCCTGTTCCTTGAGCCTTGAAATCACGCCGAGGTTGATTTCCTCAATCGTCAGCCCGTTTAAACAGTTGTTTAACAGGATATTCAGATTCAAAAGCTCTTCGTCGCTTAATTCCTCGCCGATGTCGGCAAAGGAATTCTTGATGATGTTCCCCTCGACGACTACGACAATCAGAAGCTTGTGAGACTCCACACGGGAAAGCTGGATGAACTTTAGCTTTGTCTGATGGAGCTGCGGGCCGCTGATCAAAGCGGCATAATTGGTGTTCACGGCAAGAAGCTGTGCAAGCTGCTTTAAAAGCAGTTCCACCCGATCCACACGCTTAATCATCAGTTCCTGCATCTCGTTTACCTGGCTGTCTTTTTCCTTTATAATCTGATCCACGTAGAAGCGGTAGCCCTTGTCGGAAGGGATCCGGCCTGCCGACGTATGCGGCTGGATAATGTATCCAAGCTCCTCCAGATCCGACATCTCGTTGCGGATCGTCGCGGAGCTTAAGTTCAGGTCAGAATATTTGGAAATCGTCCTGGAGCCCACCGGTTCCCCGGTTTCCAGGTAGGTCTGGATGATGGCCTTCAATATTTTTTCTTTTCTCTCGTCCAGTTCCAAATCCTCTCACCCTCTCTGTTTTCTTTTTATTAGCACTCTCAATCATGGAGTGCTAACATTTACAGTTGTTACTATATTACTAATGCCTGCATTTGTCAAGATATTTTTTCTTTTATTTTAAAACTTTCTCCGCTGCCTGCGGCCGTTTTTCGGCTGATTTGGGGCAGAAATCCGTCCGCATGCAACTTTTCTTGACATTTAACATTTTTGTAAATATAATGAAGTTAAATTGCAACAGTTTTATTACTTTCGTAAAAAAGAGAGGTACACAAATGAACATACGCTTACGACGTTTGATACAGACTGCCGGAACCGCATTGTTCCTGTCTGCGTCCCTTACATTTCCTGCCTTTTCAGCCAGCCCCGCAGGTTCCCTGGAGGCGGCGGGCCATACAGCCATTTCCGGATGGGCTTACGATCCGGAAAACCCGGGTTCCCGCATCACTGTCGAGCTTCTCCTTTCCGGAGACGGCGGCCCCGGCGATTCTGTCATCCTGGAAGCAGAAGCCAGCGAATCCCGCCCGGAACTTACGGAGACGGCCGGTTCTTCTGACTGCGGCTTTTCCGTTTCCGTTGACTGGGAGAGCCTCGCCGGCGATTCCTACACCATAACGGCAGAAGCTGTCGTCGACGGGAGCCGGTTCCCCTTAGAAGGCACCCTGACCTATACAAAATCCGAGGGCGGCGCTTCCAGCCCGGAAGCCGAAGAAGACGATTCACAGCCAGTCCGCAGACAGGGCGAATTCCTCGGCACCTTCACGGCGTCCGGCTACTGCAACTGCCCCCGCTGTTCCGGCGGCCATAACCGCACCTACTCCGGCACGGTTCCGAAGGCCCGCCACACCATCGCTGCCGACCTCTCGGTTTTCCCCCTCGGCACGGAGATCATGATTGACGGCATCACCTACACCGTGGAGGACATGGGAAGCGGCGTCCATTCCGACCGTCTCGACATCTATTTTGACAGCCACCAGGAAGCCCTGGACTTCGGCCTGAAAGAAGTGGACGTCTACGAAGCGTTAAAAGAAGAATAAAAAAGTTTTTCCTTAAAGAAAGACAGCCCTTCCGGGCGGCGAAAAACTGCCGTCCGGGAGGGCTTTTTGTCTGTATTTTAATATAGAAGAAAGACGGCATTTCCTGTCCTATTCTGCCTGGCCTTCATAAAACATGTCGAGATTCATCCCGCGGTAACGGCAGATTTCTTCCCACATTTCGCTTCCGAATTCCTGAATCGTATCCTGTGCCACCTGCTCTGCAATGGCCGTGCCTTCATCCCCGAAAACAGCGGAAACGGTTTCTGCCATGGAGGAATAGCTGCTCCAGGTCAGGTAGAAAAGGGACGGCGCCGGTTCTGTCCGCTTCGTAAGAACCATGTCCGGCGTGATTTCCCTGGCCTTGCAGTGGTGCTCGCAGTAAGGCGCCGTGAGGAACGTCTCCGTCACCTCGTAGCCCAGGCCGATTTCCGGGTTATAGCTGTACATCATCATCCTGTCCACGTTTCGGCAGAACATTTCCTCTAACTCCGCCGGCGCACCGTAAGCATGAAAGGCCTCCGGCGTGGCACAGGAATAGTTGCGGCTGACGGCTTCCCCGTCCAGATAACATTTTTCCGACGCGCCAGGCTTTGCCGGCACCCCTTCCATTTCCGGGCACCTGGCCACGGCTTCCCTGCAAAGCTGGTAGCTGTCGTAATTTAACGGCAGGTTCCGGCTCACCGCCCTCTGGGCACACCGGATGCCCTTTCGGAAGGCATAGAGATGAAAGCCCAGGAAAAAGGCGTTTTTCCCCTGTTCTCCGTACTTTTCCGTCAGAACCTTATAGAACCGGACATTGATAAAAGGCGCTGCATCCCTCAAGTTTCCCATACTGCTTTTCCTCCCTGCTTTTCTCAGTCTGATGGCTCCATTTTACTCTCCCAAAAGGCCTCCTGTCCACCTCAAATGATGCAGGAAAACAGGTTTTTCCAGGGTTTTGGCCATGTTCAGGCCTTGTACTTTTTTTCCGTTTCCCCTTGACAAAATAAAAAAAAGGTGTAAAATAACTATCTGTTGCTAATTTGTTACATTTTTGTTACGATTTTGAAATATTTATTTAAAAGATGTAACAGACAACAGAAAGGAATTTTTAAGCTATGAAAAAAATGAAACTTTTGGCATGTACCATACTGATGATGATTTTCATGGGGATGAATGCTGCCTGTGTTTTCGCAAATACCGCAGGGATCAGCGGACATCTGGACAGCGTCGTCGGAAACGCTGTCGCCGGCTGGCTCTGGGATTCCAAAGATCCTGAAGCAGAAAAGGCCGTGACTGTGACCGTGACAAACCGGGCCACCGGAGAGGTTGCCGTCCAGGCAATCACGACGGCCAACGAGTACCGCGAAGATCTTTTAGCAGCCGGAAAAGGAACAGGAAACTACGGTTTCCATGTGGAGATCGTCTGGGAAGACCTTCCGGACGCCGTCTATACCATCAGCCTTTCCTCCGACGGGCAGACGCTTCCCCAGACGCTCCAGCACACGGTCGGAAACAGCGGCTCCCTCGTATCCCTGGGAACCTTTAAGACCACGGCTTACTGCCCGTGCAGAAGCTGTTCCGAAGGCTGGGGACGGCGCACCAGCTCCGGCGCCCTGGCGACGGCAGGCCACACGGTTGCTGTGGATCCCCGCGTGATCCCCATTGGGAGCCGTCTGATGATCGACGGAGTGGAATACGTGGCCGAGGACATCGGCGGCGGCGTCAAGGGGAACCACATCGACATCTACTATAACACCCACGGCGAAACGAGACAGCACGGTGTCCGCCGCTCCGAAGTCTTTTTAATCACAGGTTAAGCTATCCGGCCGCCCTTTCCCGGGCGGCCTTTTTTTGTTTCATAGGGAACTGTGCCCTATGAAACAAAAACGCTCCGCGAGGATGCGCACTTCGCGCAGAAGAATATGGCTGCCGGCGCAGCCGCGCTCCGGCGCGAGTGTGCGCCGCAGCGCACACTTTTTTATGTCCTCTCCCCTTCCGAAAAGCTTCCATTGAAATTGCCCATGATTTCTGATACAATAGCCCCATCGCGGTAATTGTCCGCGGAAAGGAGTGCCATACTGCAAAATATGAATAAAAAAGGAAACCTTCTGTCCATAGCCGGGCGGCTCCTCGTGACGGCAGCGATCATTTTCCTGCTGTTTTATGCGATGCTTCCGGCCCTGAACCCGAAGAGCCAGGATTTCTTCGTTTTTCTGATCCTCTGTATCCTGATTTTCCTGACCGTGAACTTTATCTCCTGCGTCAAGGAGTTTCTGTCCGGCTTCGGGAACCGCGGGATCCGTATGGAGCGTGACCCCTTAACCGGGCGCATCCTGTTCCACACCGAGGATACCGGGAGCCCGAGGACAAAGCTTCCGATGGCAAAGCCGCTCAAATACGGTTTCGGCGCCATCGGCATCATCATCGTGTTCATGATGATTGCAAACATCATCGGAATCCCGTTCTTTAACGCCACCAGGTACCGTGACCTGATCAAAATCTCCGACGGCGATTTTACCACGGATGTGGCGGAGCTTGACATGTCCCAGATCCCCGTTGTGGATAAGGACACAGCAAGCCGCTTAGGAAGCCGGAAGCTTGGCGAGATGTCCGAGCTGGTGTCCCAGTTTGAAATTGAGAATGACTACACCCAGATCAACTACAAGGGAAGTCCCTACCGCGTCACGCCCCTGGCCTATGCTGACCCGATCAAGTGGTTTTTTAACCGCACGGAAGGCCTTCCGGCCTACATCACCGTCAACATGGTGACGCAGCAGACCGACCTGGTATGGCTGGAGAGCGGCATGAAGTATTCCCCCAGCGAATATTTCTTCCGCAATATTTACCGCCATATCCGCTTCCGCTATCCCACGAAGATCTTTGAGGAAGTCACCTTCGAGATCGACGATGACGGCACGCCCTACTGGGTGGCCCCGACCATCGCCTACCGGATCGGCTGGTGGAGCGGAAAAGACATTGAAGGCGCCGTCCTGGTGAACGCGGTCACGGGAGAATCTACCTATTATAAAAAGGAAGACGTGCCCGAGTGGATCGACCAGCTTTACGATTCCGACCTGATTATTTCTCAGCTTGACGACAACGGCCTCTACCAGAACGGATATTTGAACTCCATCTTCGGCCAGAAGAACGTCCGCCGCACCACCTACGGCTACAATTATCTTGCCAGCAACGACGACGTTTACCTCTATACCGGCATGTCCTCCGTCACCGGGGATCAGTCCAACATTGGTTTCGTCCTCGTCAACTTAAGGACAAAGGAGACGAAGTTCTACACGGTGCCCGGCGCAACGGAGATGTCGGCCATGGCTTCGGCCCAGGGTCAGGTGCAGCACTTAAAGTACACAGCCACCTTCCCGTTACTTTTAAACATTTCCGACCGCCCCACCTATTTCATCTCTTTAAAGGATGACGCGGGGCTCGTGAAAATGTACGCCTTCGTGGACGTGGAACAGTACCAGATCGTCGGCACCGGCCAGACCATCGACGAGGCCAGACGCAACTACCGGACGGCTCTGAATTTAGAGGATGTGGAAACCACAGCTCCGGAGGATATCCAGGAAATGACAGGCATCATCGACGCTATCGCTGACGCAGTCGTATCCGGGAACACCTGCTACTATTTCACGCTGACGGGAAGCGATACGGTCTATGCGGCCGCCGTCACCGTCAATGAAAAGCTTCCGTTCCTCGCCTCCGGCGACCGGATCACCTTTACTTATACGGAAGGCGATACGCCGAAAACGGTGATGGAGATTACGGAGATAAGAAACTAAGGAAACGTTGATTAAATCACCGTTTCCTTAGAACCTCCGGTGGATGCGCACGGATTTGCAAAGGGAAATTGCTGCTTCGCAGCGCAAATCCGGCACGTGAAACGCTTTAATCAGCGTTTCCCTAAAGAAAACGAAATAAGGGACGGCCGGCTTCAAACGGTTCGTCCCTTATTTATACTGTCTTTTTATGCCTCCCGGAGCGCCTGTTCCACCTGCCTGCGGTTCTTAAGCCGCACGGTCTTCTGCTTATATTTTTTGCAGATGGCTTCGTAATGGCGCCTGCGCTTCCTTGTCCGCCCGTCCCATAAAATCCATTTCATAAATTCCAGATCGAGCTTTTCCTCGCAGCCCTCGGCCATGCTGTCACGGCATTTGTTGCGGAAGGTGAGGAACCTGCGAAAGGCCTGATAAAAGCAGACATACCGCGGAAAATCAAAAAAGTAAATCCGGTCGGCCTCGGCGAGCCGCCGTTTCTGATAAAACCGCTCATAATTCCCGTCGATGACCCAGGAGGAATTCGTCTTCATAAACTCTCTTACAAGCTTTCTCCCCTCATCTCCGTCCCTCTCCTCCCATCCCGGAAGGAAATTGACCGTATCCAGATAGAGGACGGGACAGCCGTACTTGTCACCCATCTGTGCCGAAAACGTGGATTTCCCCGCACCGCTGTATCCGATCACTGCAATTTTCATTCCTGTCTCCTTTCCCCCCGGATCATGCGCCGGGATACTGGTATTCTCTCATAATAAGCACCCGTAGCCTGTAAAGCTGCGACATCAAAGACGCCGGGCTGTCGCAGAGAAGCTCCGGCTCTCTGCCCTCGTGAAGGATTGTGATCCCCTCCTGGAGCCGCCGCACATGGAGCCTCTTTTCTTCTTCCTCCGAAAAATCCCGGCCGGCCGACGCCCGCGAAAGCCGCTCCCGGAACACGGAAAGAGGCACCTGGTTCGTAAACCGCTCCACAAATACCGTCGGAATCCTGTCTTTTTCCCCACCGTCCAGGTTCCGATAAATCGGGTGGGACGAAAGATACGCCATCAACTCCGAACGGCCCGTAAAGTTCACCGAAAGCTCCCGGTTCTTTGTAAGCTCCATCTCCTGATACCGCAGAAGCAGCCTCTGGAACACGGCCTTAAAGGAGCCGGCCGGAAATTCCATGTGATGAAGGCTGTCCCAGAAGGCGCGGTCGGTAAAATAGAGGAAATCCGTACCGTCACAGTGATGTTCCACCGCCTGCCAGAGCGCTTCCCTGTCCGGGAACTCCGAACCAGGTGCCTTTAAAAACGCCTCAGAAAGCGCCTCGGACATGAATTCCAGAATCGAGACATGACGGTTAAAAAATACCTGGGTATAGGAATAGTACCGGTTCATTAAAAACTGGTCGGCGATGGCGATGCCTTTCGGATGGACGCCGATGATCTCCGTCCCCCGGTACATGGTGGACGACAAATTCCGAAGGAACAGTCCCAGCTCGAAGTTTCCGTAACTGGTACCGGAAAAGGTAGCATCCCGCAGGATGTAGTCGATGCGGTCGGCGTCCAGCTCCGAGTGGATGAGCTGCGCCGGCCCTGAAATTTCCGGGTTCCGCTCCACGTTCCCGGTGATGATGTCACAGATATTTTCGATGGTAATCAGACGGCTCCCGCCGCAGCGGGCCTCGATAATCCGCCGGATATCCCGGTCGCTCTCGATGACCTTTTTTGTCACCTGCTCATGGTGGTAGGGATTTCCCGCCTGCTGCATGTAGAGGAACGGCTCCTCGTCGAGAGACTCTATGGTTTGCCGCACATGGGCCCGCTGGCGCTCCAAAACGTCCCCTGTCCCGTCCTCCTTCGCCTTGTAGGCCCGCTCTCCCACATGGGACAGGGGATAATGGCCGATGTCATGGAGAAGGCCGGACAGGCGCACAAGCTGGCGCTTTTCCCCGTCATAGCCAAGCTGCACCGCCATCTGATCCGCCACATGCATGACACCAAGGGAATGGATGAACCGCGTGTGCTCGGCGCCGGGAAAAATCCAGTTGGTGAGGCCGAGCTGCTTGATGCCCTGGAGCCGTTTAAAAACAGGGAGCTCGATGAGCTCCTTTTCCACCTGGGTGAACTCGATGAAGCCGTGGACGTTGTCAAGAATCTTGTCGGTAAAAATAAGCCGGTATTCTCCCATGTTTCCCTCCCCCGTTAGTATCCGTTAACTTCGTATGCCGTATAGCCGCAGACCAGACGGTAGCCCAGGGACTCTGCCAGATCTTTGGAAATCTCTGTGTGGGCGTCCCAGGAGGGCCAAAGCCCCCTCTCCAGGCAGGCCTTTATAAGCGCCGCGCCGCAGGCACGTGCAAGCCCCCTTCGCCGGAACTCCTGCTTTGTATCAATCTCTATTTCGATGCCGCCCGGAAACGCCGAATAAGACGATGCGCCGGCCACCGGCTTTCCGTCCAAAAGCGCCAGGACGCCAAGCCCCATCTTCTCATAGGCCGCAAAGGAACCAAACTGTCCTGGGAGGTCTTCGCTCCACTTATCCTTAAGGCATGCCTCATAAAGCTTTTCGTCCATGGGAGCCAAAACGAACCCTTCCGGAACCGGCGCCGTGACAGAAGAAAATGCCTCCGGCCCTGAAAATTCCATCTGATAGCGGGTAATCTTTTTCGCCCGCTCCCCGTAAGCTTCCTCAATAAAACGCCCCCAGCCTTCGTCTCCCGGCACGAGAATCATATAGTCCTTTTCATGTCCCGGCACACGGAACGAGGCAAGCTCCTTATCCGGCTCTCCGCCGAACAGGCAGAAATCCCCCAGATTCACCATGGCCGCCGTCCCGTTCCCGTACACGTCCCCCATGATGCCTGCAAGGGCCGAATGAATCAGGGTATCCTTTCTCCCCGCGAAAAACGGCGCTGCCGCCTCCGGGTTTTCCAGTTTCCAGATCATGACGTTTCTCCTTTTCCATCCTCTCCGGCCGGGAGCAAAAGCATTTCAAGCTCCGCCTTTGTCCCGCCAAAGACATTGAGATCCACATACGCTTCCGCCCCCGCATGGCCGGAAAGCTCTCCGCGGTCAGAATACTGCCAGAACGTCCATGTCCTGCCGATGTCGGCGGGCGGGTAATAGACATTCCGTATCCAAAGAGGATATCCGTCGAATTTCCCTTTTAAATACCGATGATACACCTTGTAAGTCGTATAGATCACCGGCTTTTTCCCGTATTCCTTCTCCAAAAGGGCCAAAAACTCCGAGAGGCTTTCCGTCACCGCTTCCTTTGGCGGCGGATTCGCCTCCTTATCCCCGTAATACTCCACGTCCACGGCCGGAGGCAGGTGTCCGGAAAGGTCTCCTGCCGTACTGATAAAGTGTTCCGCCTGGGTCTCAGGGCTGCTGTCAAAGCTGAAGAAATGATAGACGCCTGCCGCGATTCCGGCCGCGTCCGCCCCAGTCAGGTTTTTGAAAAACTCCGTATCCGTGTGGCTGCTCCCCTCCGTAGCCTTTATATAAGCGAACTGAACGCCCTGCTCTTTAAACAGCTCCCAGTCCACGCTTCCCTGATGGTGGGAGACATCGACACCGAAAACGCCGTATTTTGAAGCAAAGACCGGTGTCAGGCGTCTCCCATAAGCAGCCAGAATTAAAACCAGTGCGGCAGCCGCCAATAACACGGAGAGAATCAGCCATTTCTTCCGGCGGCTTAGGAAGCGCGCCCTCTTTTCTTCCATTTGTCCCATAACCGCCCTACTCCTGCAAAAATTCCGCCATCACATAGTTGCTCACGTCCATGCCATAGTCTGTTAAGAAAAACCGTCCGTCCGAAAGGTTGGCCGCACCTTCCTTTACAAACCGCTCCATGACGCCTGGGTACACGGCGGCGGCGTCCTCACCGAACCGCTCTTTAAATTCTGCCAGGGACACGCCTTTTGTGAGCCGCAGCCCCAAAAAGAAGAACTCTTCTTCCATATCCTTTTTTGTGAGCTGCACCTCGTTTTCATACGTCCCGGCCGCCGATGCCAGATAGGTTTCCATGTCCCCATGTCCTGAAAACCGCTTCCCGTTCAGGTAGGATGCCGCCCCGAGGCCTAGTCCCAAATATGGTACCCCTGTCCAATAGCCGATGTTGTGGAGGCAGGCAAAGCCCGGCTTTGCATAGTTGGAGATTTCGTACCGTTCATAGCCGCATTCCCTTAAAAATGCCTTTGTCCGGTGGTACATCTCCCGCTCGGTCTCCTCGTCCGGAAGAAGCTTTCTTCCCGCCTCGCTTCCATAGGCCTCATAAAAAGGCGTCCCTTCCTCGACGATCAGGCTGTACGCCGAAATGTGCTCCGGCGAAAGCTCTGCCGTCCGCTTTAGCGTCTCCATCCAGGAGTCCGCCGTCTGGCCGGGAAGCGCCGACATGAGATCCACGTTGATGTTTTCAAAGCCGCATTCCCTGGCCGCCCGGAAGCTTTCCAGGAAATCTTCAAAGCTGTGGATCCGCCCCAGGGCAGAAAGCTCCCTTTCCTTTGCCGACTGGAGGCCGAAGCTTAGACGGTTGATGCCGGCCCGGCGGTAGGAGAAAAGCTTTTCCTTCGTCACGGTGCCGGGGTTGGCCTCCATGGAGATTTCCGCATCCGGCTCCAGGGAAAAATTTTCCCGCAGGACGGAAAACAGCTCTTCCATCCATTCCCCTTTTAATATAGAAGGGGTGCCGCCGCCCACAAACACGGTTGAAACCGTATTGTCCCGGCAGACGGCACCCATTGTCCTCATCTCTTCCATCAGCTTTTCCACATACCGCCTCTTCGTCCCCTCATCTGCGGGAAACGATAAAAAGTCGCAGTAGGCGCATTTCTTTACGCAGAACGGGACGTGGATATAAAGCTCCATGTTTTTTTTCATCTCAAACCTTCCAGATACTTCTTTACCATGAGGAGCTCGCCCATTTCCAGGCAGAAGCCGGGATTTTCCTTTTCTGTCTCCGAAAGCACCGTCTCCATGTCCATCCAGCAGACGGCTTCCACCTCTGATTCCTGAAGGGAGAGCCCATGTTCATCCACCGGCTCCGTGTACACATAGACGGCGCCCAGCTCATGATTTCGGAACGGCTTTCCAAAAAACGTCCCCGAATACTGTTCCTCATAAAATCCAAGGAAGGAAAGCTCGTCCTCCCGGCACGCGATGCCAAGCTCCTCAGAAAGCTCCCGCACGGCCGATTCCAGAAAGCCGCTTCCCGCCGGCACATGGCCGGCACTCGACGTGTCGTAGCAGCCGGGAAACGACTCCTTTTCTCTGCTCCGCTTCTGGAGGAGAAGGTCAAAGCCGCCGTCCTGCCGCCGTCTGGCGATCCAGATATGGCTTGTCCTGTGGAAATCACCGCGCTTGTGGACGAGCCCACGCTCCCTCACAAGTCCCGTCGGGTTCCCGTCTGCATCCAGCACGTCTAAAAGCTCCATGGGCGTCCCGTCGAGGACAGCTTCCTCCAGACTGTCGCCGCGGTAGTGGAGCTTTAAGGAGAAAAACGGGTGTTCCTCCTTTAAAAGCTCAAAAAAGATCCTGTCGCCCTCCCAGAGGTTTAACGCGTCGATCTCATCCTTCCTGACCCATTCTAACGTCCCCTCGTCGCAGAGCACCGGCTCCCCCTCAAAGCCGTCGGCCGTATAGAGGAACATGTACTCTGCCTCCTCATCGTTATAGAGGAACGTCACGACGCCGCGGAGACGGTAAGAGGTGAGCCGGTAGCCTGTCTCCTCCATGGCCTCGCGGATTAAGCAGTCCTCCGGGCTCTCGCCTTTTTCAAACTTTCCGCCGATGCCGATCCATTTGTCCTTGTTGACGTCATGCTTTTTGCGGATCCGATGGAGCATCAGGTATTTGTCATCCTGTTCCAGATAACAGAGGGTCGTAAGCTTCATTTTTTTCTCCTGTGTCTATTCGTCGTCCAGCTTCAGGACGCTCATGAAGGCCTTCTGCGGAATCTCCACGCTTCCCACCTGGCGCATCCGCTTCTTTCCTTCCTTCTGCTTTTCCAGAAGCTTTTTCTTTCTCGTAATGTCGCCGCCGTAGCACTTGGCGAGGACGTCCTTTCGCATGGCCTTTACGGTCTCCCTGGCGATGACCTTGCCGCCGACGGCCGCCTGGATCGGAATCTCAAACAGGTGCCTCGGGATCTCGTCCTTTAATTTCTCGCACATCTTCCTTCCCCGCTCGTAAGCCGAGCCGCCGAACACGATGAACGATAAGGCGTCCACTTCCTCTTTATTGATGAGGATGTCAAGCTTCACCAGATCCGACTTTTCATAGCCCTTTAACTCATAATCAAAGGATGCGTAGCCGCGGGACCTGGATTTTAACGCATCAAAGAAATCGTAGATAATCTCGTTGAGCGGAAGCTCATATTTTAAGAGCGCCCGCGTGGCCTCCATGTACTCCATGCCCAGATACACGCCGCGCCGCTCCTGGCACAGCTTCATGATGGCGCCCACAAACTCTGTCGTCACCATGATTTCCGCCGTGACGATGGGCTCTTCCATATAGTCGATTTCCGACGGATCCGGCAGGTTCGTCGGGTTCGTCAGGTCAAAGACCTCGCCGTTGGTCTTGTGGACGCGGTACACAACGCTGGGCGCCGTCGTCACAAGATCCAGATTATATTCCCGCTCCAGCCGCTCCTGGATGATTTCCAGATGGAGAAGGCCCAGGAAACCGCAGCGGAAGCCAAAGCCAAGCACCACCGACGTCTCCGGTTCAAAGAACAGGGACGCGTCGTTTAAGCGCAGCTTTTCCAGGGCGTCGCGCAGTTCCGGATACTTGGCGCCGTCGGCCGGGTAGAGGCCGCAGTACACCATCGGCGTCACCTTTTTGTAGCCGGGAAGCGGTTCGGCACACGGGTTCTCCCTGTTTGTGATCGTATCGCCGACGCGGGTGTCGCGGACGTTTTTAATGCTGGCCGTGATGTAGCCAACCATGCCGGCGCTTAATTCATCGCAGGGGATGAACTGGCCGGCGCCGAAATACCCGACCTCCACCACGTCGTAGGACGCCCCCGTCGCCATCATACGGACAGGAGTCCCCTTCTTTACGGTGCCCTCCATGACGCGGCAGAACACGATGACGCCGCGGTAGGAGTCGTAAAGGGAGTCGAAAATAAGCGCTTTAAGGGGCGCCTCCGGATCGCCCTTCGGCGCCGGGATTTTATGGACGATGGCCTCCAAAACCTCGTCGATGCCGATGCCCATTTTCGCGGAAATCCGCGGGGCGTCCTCGGCCTCGATGCCGATCACATCCTCAATTTCCGCCGCCACCCGGTCGGGTTCTGCGCTCGGAAGGTCGATTTTATTGATAACCGGGAACACATCCAGGTCATGATCCAGCGCCAGATAGACGTTCGCTAACGTCTGGGCCTCGATGCCCTGGGCCGCGTCCACCACAAGGATCGCGCCGTCGCAGGCCGCAAGGCTTCTGGAAACCTCGTAGTTAAAGTCCACATGGCCTGGCGTGTCAATCAAGTTGAAAATATATTCTTCTCCGTCTTTGGCTTTATAAACGGTACGCACGGCCTGGGATTTGATCGTGATCCCCCGCTCCCGCTCCAGATCCATGTTGTCAAGCACCTGGGCCTGCATCTCGCGGCTCGTCAAAAGCCCCGTCTGCTCGATGATCCGGTCTGCAAGGGTCGACTTCCCATGGTCGATATGGGCAATGATGCAGAAATTCCTGATTTTGCTCTGGTCGGCTGCTGCCATTCTTTTACCTCTTTTCTCTTGTCTTCCTATATCAATATCGTTTTCAATATACCATTTTTTCAGAGTCCATGCAAGGACTTTCCGGGGCCTTCCTGCGCCTTTCAGACACATCTGCTTCCCCCTGCTTTCTCAGCCGCCGCCAAGCACTGCGTCCAGGATTTCCGCGAGAGGCTCCATGGCATTTTTCGCCTCCGCATATGTATTCGTCTGGGCGCCTACCTCGATGAGCACCGCCCGCGCCCGCACATGTTCGTTGTAGCGCAGGCCTTTCAAGTAGATGCGCCTGGTAAAGCCCGGGAACTGTTCCGCCGCCTTTAGCTGGAGCTGGAAGCTGAAGCCTAGGTTCGCGTCCCGGTTGGGGTTCGGCAGGTATTCGATGGGCCCGTCAGGCGTCTGGGACATGCCGTTGAAAAACATGATCTGGGCCGTCGGCTTCCCGTTCACCTCCGTCACAAGATGCGTCCCCTCGGCGACGCCGTCCCGGTGGACGTCAAGCACCACCTCGATGGACGGGTATTTCTGGAGAATCCCGGTAATTCCGTCTAATGCATATGTATAAGCCTGGCTCCGGTCCAGCTTCCCGTCCCGCAAATCGTAAACGCTTGTGTCATGGATGACCTCATAGCCCTTTTCCTCCAAAAGCCCGGCCAGGTACGTTCCGACGCCGACAATGGTCGCCTCCGGGTTCTCTGAAAAGTCGGAAAACTCCTCCTGGGAGTGGGTGTGGTAGATGAGAATCTGCGGCCCGTCGGCCTCCTTGTCAATGGAAAAGTCCATGCTCAGGAATTTTTCCGCATTCATCACGTCGCGGCCGGCTGTCGTCGTCGGATGGACGCTGTAAAAATTTTTCATGAGATAGTCATAATCGGCCAGCTTTTCTAAAATAAATGCCGGTTCCGCCGCCTTTTCCGAGATTTTCTCACCGATTGTCCCGGGAGGCGCGGCGGCGTTTGCCGCTGCCGTCATGTCTGTCCCGGCCGCGTCCTGGCTGCCGTTTTCAGGGGTGCCGGCATCCTCTTTCCCGGCTCCCAGCTGATTTCCGGCTGCGCTCTCCTGGCCGGCCGGATTGCCCTGGGCGCCGGTTCCGGCTGCGAAAGAGTTTCCCTGCCCCTCCGAAGCTCCGGCCCCGGCCGCATCCTGCTCACTCCCCGCCGCGTTTTCCTCTCCCGCCAAAGCGCCGTCTCCGCCAGCGGTTTTCTCCCCGTTTTCGCCGTTCCGGCCGCTTTCAGCCAAAAGCCTCTCATACGCGTTCCCCTGGCTCTCCGACAGTGCCGCAAGCAGCGGGCTCTCCCGAAGCAGCCAGGATTTGGCCGCTCCGTCCTCTTCCGCGCCAAAAAGCGCCGGGCACGCCTGCTTCATGATCCGTCCCGCAAGCCGGACGCCGTATGAATCATAGATTTTTCTCCCGGCCTCAGAAACCGGCCCGCGAACCGCCCAAAAAAAGAGCAGGAGAAAGAAAACGGCAAGTCCCCATATGGCCGTCCTTTTGTAATAGCCGGACTTCCGTATGAACCAGTACCATCTTCTTCTCATGCCCCCACCGCCCGGAGAATCTCTTTCCTTTTATTCTATGTGGGACAGCCGGATTTCTTACCTGAAAAACGCCTCATGGATCGCCTCCGCCACCGTCCGGCTTAACCGTTCCACTTTTTCGTCAATATCATGGGGTGTCACATACATGGGGCCGAACTGGGGCTCCAGAATTTCCCGGATTAACTCATACTGCTCCTCCGGCTCCAGATTTTCCACAAAATCGCCGTACTGGCCCGTAGCCGTGTTCCTGCGAAGAAGCTCTGTCATGGCACCAACCGTATCATGGACGATGGCCGCCGCGCCTACCACGGTCGGGACGCCGAGGGCAAACACGGGGACGCCAAGGCTCTCCTTTGTAAGCCCGCTTCTGTGGTTCCCGACGCCGGAGCCGGGGTGGATCCCCGTGTCGGAAAGCTGGATGGTGACGCCGAGCCTGTGTACCGTTCTGGCAGCCAGCGCGTCGATGGCAAGGACAGCGTCCGGCCTTGTCTCCTCGATGATGCCGCGCAGGATTTCCGCCGTCTCCATGCCGGTCTGTGCCATGACGCCGGGGACAATCCCGGAAAGCACGGGAAGGCCCTGTTCCTCAGAAAAACCCTCTCCGTATTCGGTGCAGAGATGGCGCGTCATCGGAAGATGCTCCAATACCCGCGGCCCCAAAGAATCCGGCGTCGCCTCCGGGTTCCCAAGCCCCACCACCAGCACCGACGGCTTTCTTTGGTCAAGCCGGAACCCGCGGCGGGAAAACAAAAGCCTGATCTGTCTTGCCAGCTCCTTTGACGTCTCCTCATGGGAATCCTGCTTAAAAAGGAGCGGTGCCTCCAGTGTCAGATACGTGCCCACCGGCTTTCGCATGCTCCGTGCACCCTGTTCATTTTTAATAACAACCTCTGTGAGGCGGATCCCGGAATCTTTTTTCTCCCATTCCCTTAGCTCCACGCCTGAAATCTCGCCGCCGTCTCCAGGAAAGCTCTCCCGCTCTTCCATGGCAAGGTCGGTCCTCACCTCAAAGGTCTTTCTTTCTGTCTCTTCCATTCTCGTTTCCTTTCTCGCTGGCGGATGTTTTTTGCCCTTTCTGCCTGTATTTTTCGTTACGATTCACAGCTACTCCACCCACATGCGCACTCGTCGCATCTAAAGATGCTCCAGTCCCGCTCCTTACGGAGCTAAGACTGCTTATGTGGGTGGAGTGACTGCTTCGCAGTCCTGATTCAAACCGCCGCACAGCGCCTTACATGCGAGCATGACGCCGCTGTGCGGCGGTTTGAATCGGCTGTGAATCGTAACTATTTTTCCGCAAAAAACAGGGAAATATGTATTGACATTCCAGGCAAATTTCGTTAGAATACAATAGTATGTTTACATTGAACTGTCCGTGTCCAGACTTTGATGCAAAACAAACAGCGATTATATCATGTGGAGGTGTACAGATTGGCTAACATTAAATCTGCGAAGAAAAGAATCCTGGTAGCAGAGACGAAGGCTGCCAGAAACAAAGCGATCCGTTCGAGAGTAAAAACTTATGTAAAGAAAGTGGAAGCTGCGATTACTGCCGGTGACAAGGCTGCTGCACAGGCTGCGCTTCTTTCCGCCATCAGCGAAATCGACAAAGCTACTTCCAAGGGCGTATATCACAAGAATACGGCTTCCAGAAAAGTATCCCGTTTGTCCAAAGCTGTGAACGCAATGGCTTAATCATAAGACTGGATCTCTTAACACATAAATAAACGATATCCAAAACGCTTTCCTGCTGGGTGTACCAGGAAAGCGTTTTTTCTTTTTGCATGAAAGGCCATCCGGCCGCAATCCTCTTGATTTTTGCAGCGGCATCTCATATAATAACTTTTAGTTAGTTTTTCCTAACTTTTTTATATTTATAGAAAGGAACAGACCTGCTATGAAGATGACAACATCCAGGGTATCCGATACTGAAAAATATATCCGTCTCCAGGACGGTACCGGCCACGCACATATTCAGGTGTATCAGGTCTTTCCCGGCGTCGAGCTGGCCTACCGAAACATCAGCATGAAGCAGTGTCCCATGGGAAATCCCAAAGATGGAACCTTCCTGGAAATCCATTACTGCCGCGAAGGGCGGATGGAATACTGCCTGGAAAATGACTGCCATTATCTGTTTCCCGGCGATCTGTCCGTTTTCTTCCGCCGCCAGGCGCCTCAGACGCCGTCTTTTCCCACCGGACATTACCGCGGAATATCGGTCGGGATCCATATGGAAACGGCGCCGCAATGCTTTTCCTGTTTCTTAAAGGACGTCAAAGTCCAGCCGCGCAAGATTGCCTGCCGGCTTTGCAGCAGCTGCCCGTTTTTCATTCTCCACAGCCAGGCGCAAATGAAAAGCTTCTTTTCCGCACTCTATGAAGTTCCGGAAAGCCAGCGGGCAGGCTATCTAAAAATCAAGGTAATGGAACTTCTCTATATCCTGAACGGGATTTCCGAAGAAACGCCTGCCGCCGCAGTTTCCTCCGCTCATGGGCAGCTCCGTCTGGCCCGGTCGGTTTCCGCCCATTTAAAGGAAAATCTTGACGAGAAAATCACCGTATCCGAACTGGCGCGGCAGTTCCACATCTCTGCCCGCCACCTTCAGACTTCCTTTAAGAGCGTTTACGGCGTCTCTGTTTTTTCCTATATAAAAGTTCTGAAAATGCAGGAGGCCGCGCATGCGCTGGCAGAAACGGAGCTTCCCGTCCTGGAAATCGCTGCCCGTTTCGGCTACAACAATCCCAGCAAATTTTCCTCAGCCTTCCAGAAGGTCATCGGAAAGACGCCGCTGGAATACCGGAAAGCACACCGCAGATTTTAGACCTGCGGGAATAAAGAACATCCATTCCCGTTTGGAGCATTTCTTTTCGCTTTTGGAGTAGAGAAACCGAAGCCTTTGTGATAAACTGGATAAGCCTTCGTTGGTAAGGCTTTCTTTTTTCACAAGCAGTTAGTTAAAACTAACAAATATGAAAATTACAGAAAGGAGGGAATCATGTTTCCATGTTCCATAAAATCTGCCAGAAAAGCTGGTTCGGTACCCTGATCCTTACGGCGCTTCTGGTGCCGTTATCCATTTTTTCTCTGTTTGTCGGAGTCATCGACCTCGACGTGCAGACGCTTTTTTCCGGCGGGGACGCTATGAAATGGAAGATCTTTCTGCTGTCCCGGATCCCGCGGCTTTTCGCCGTGCTCTGTACCGGGGTGGGTATGAGCGTCGCCGGCCTTATTATGCAGCAGCTCTGCATGAATAAATTCGTATCGCCTACCACAGGCGCCACAATTTCTTCGGCCCAGTTCGGTATCCTGATGTCGTTAATTTTCATGCCGAACGTGGGCATGTGGGGCAAAACGCTTTTTTCCTTTTCGACGGCAATTTTAGGCACCTGGGTCTTCGTCTGGTTCATCCAGAAAATCCAGTTC
Organism: Eubacteriaceae bacterium Marseille-Q4139; assembly: GCA_018223415.1. Classification (NCBI taxonomy): domain Bacteria; kingdom Bacillati; phylum Bacillota; class Clostridia; order Eubacteriales; family Eubacteriaceae; species Eubacteriaceae bacterium Marseille-Q4139. The sequence goes on from JAGTTQ010000001.1 coordinate 559,670, forward strand.
AAAGATACGGTGCTGGTGCCCCTGGTCGGAATCATGTTCGGCAATGTGATCGGCGGCATCACCAATTTCTTTGCCTATAAATTCGAGGTGACACAGCAGCTTTCCTCGTATCTGGTGGGTTCCTTTTCCCTGGTGATCCGCGGAAGCTATGAGCTGGTGTTCTTAGCTGTTCCCCTGGTGGTGCTGGCCTTTCTTTATGCCAACCACTTCAACATCGTGGGGATGGGAAAGGATTTTGCCGGAAACCTGGGCGTCAATTACCGCGTCATTCTGTTTCTGGGCCTGACAATCGCCGCCGTCATCACGGCCAGCGTTGTCACCGTGGTGGGCTCGATCTCCTATATCGGCCTCCTGGTTCCCAACATTGTCGCCATGTTCCGCGGCGATAAAATCCGCGGGACGCTGACTGATACGGCCCTGTTCGGCGCTCTGTTTGTTCTGGCTGCCGATATCATCGCCAGATCCGTAATTATGCCCTACGAGCTTCCCATCGAACTGATTATCGGCATTGCCGGAAGCCTGTTATTTATCGTCCTGCTCTTATACAAGCTGAAGCATGGCAGGACATCCATCCGTCTGGGAAAAGCAAAGGAGGGAGGAAGCTGTGGTTAGATCAAAGGCCTTTCAGAAAAATATCTTTTTGCTGCTGGTTTTAGCGGCACTTGTTATCATGGCAGGCGCCGGCTACCTGCTTATGGACTCAAAAATGCATAATCCGAAACTGTTCCGATTTGTACTGAGCCTGCGGCTCCCCACGTTAGCCGTCATGCTGACAGCCGCTTTTGCCATCGGGGCTGCTTCCATCATTTTTCAGTCCGTCATCAACAACCGGATCGTGACGCCCTGCCTTCTAGGCATGAATTCCATGTACACCCTGGTACATACGGCGGTGGTGTTCTTTGCAGGCTCCGGCAGCCTCTTAGTGACAAACAGCAATCTGTCCTTCGCCGTCGACTTACTCATCATGGCCGTCACAGCCACCTTTATTTACGGGTATCTGTTCCGGAAAACCAACCACAACGTGCTGTATGTCCTGTTAATCGGTACGGTTCTGTCCTCCTTCTTCGGGAGCATCCAGTCCACGCTCGTGCGGATCATGGATCCCAACGAATACGACTCGCTTCTTGTATCGCTGGTGGCCGATTTCAACAATGTAAACGCCGAAGTCATTGGCTTTGCCGTTGTCCTTTTAGGCGGTCTTGCATTTTTCCTGCGAAAAGACCTGGCGCTTTTGGACGTCATCACCCTCGGAAAGGATCAGGCCATCAACCTCGGCGTCGATTATGACAGGACGATCCGCCGGCTTCTGTTAGGCGTGGTGCTCTGTATCGCCGTTGCCACGGCCATGGTGGGGCCCGTGTCGTTCCTCGGCCTGATTATCGCAAATCTGGCCCGCCAGAGCCTCAATACCTACCGGCACGGCCTCTTAATCGTCGGCTCTGCTCTCATGGGGATGTTAGCCATCATCGCCGGCCAGCTTGTGATGGAGCATGTCTTCTCCTTTGCCGTCCCCATCAGCACCTTTATCACCATCGGCGGCGGCATTTACTTTTTATACCTGCTGCTCTTTAAGAAGGGAGGAAATTAAACTTTTGAACGTCCTGGATCTGATAAAAAAATATGATGGAAAGACCGTCGTAGATTCCGTCAGCTTTGAAATTCCCAAAGGCAAGGTACTCTCTTTAATCGGCCCCAACGGGGCGGGAAAGTCCACGGTCATGGGGATGATCTCCCGCCTGATCGCAAAGGATGCCGGCGTCATCTGCTTTGAAGAGAAAGACATCTCCAAATGGAAAAGCCGCGACCTGGCAAAAAAGCTGGCAATTTTAACGCAGCACAACAATGTGCAGATGAAGCTGACCGTGCGCGAGCTGGTGGCTTTCGGCCGCTTCCCCTATTCCGGAAGCCGCCTGACAAAGGAAGACGAGGCCATGATCGATCAGGCAATTTCTTATATGGAGCTGGAGGAGTTTGAAAACCGCTTCATCGACGAGCTCTCCGGCGGCCAGAGGCAGCGCGCTTACATTGCCATGGTTATCGCACAGGATACGGAATATGTGCTCCTTGACGAGCCCACCAACAACCTGGACATTTATCACGCCTCCAGGATGATGCGGACGGTGAGGAAGCTCTGCGACGAGCTTGGAAAAACCGTCATCCTGGTGCTCCATGAAATCAATTACGCCGCCTTTTACTCCGACTATATCTGCGCCTTTGCCGACGGGAAAATTAAAAAATTCGGAACGGTGGACCAGGTTGTTACCAGGGAAAACCTTTCTGAAATATATAAGGTTGATTTCGAGATTATCCGAGTCAACGAAAAACCACTGTCCATCTATTATTAACAACACAAGGAGGAGTTTATGAAAAAACATGGACTTGCACTGGCCCTGACCTGCATGGCGGCGCTCGCGCTTGCCGGGTGCGGCACTGCGAAAAGCACAGAAACCACGGCAGCCTCTTCTTCGGCTGCCGAAACAACAAAAGACATGTCTTCTTCTGCTTCAGAGGAAACCGGTTCTAAACAAGCCGCCTCAGAAAGCCTGGCGGATGCCCCGGAATCCGTCACCATCCAGTCCTATAACGGAGAACGCGAGCTTGTGGAGCTGGAGATCCCTTATGACCCGCAGCGCATTGCCATCCTAGACATGGCGTCCTTAGACATCCTCGATGCGCTCGGTCTCGGAGACCGCGTTGTCGGAAGCGCCTCCACCACCATTGACTATCTGCTGGACTATGTCCCCTCCGATGAAAATGGAATCGCCAATCTGGGAACCATCAAGAATGCCGACCTCGTGGAGGTAGCTGCCTGCGAGCCTGACGTCATCTTCATCGGAGGCCGCTTAAACAGCGTCTACAACGATCTGGCAGCCATTGCGCCTGTCGTCTATCTCTCCACGGATTCCGAACTTGGTGTCGTTCAGAGCACTGCGGCCAATGCCAGAACGATTGCCTCCCTCTTTGGAAAGGAAGCGGAGATTGATGCCATGACCTCCGGCTTTGATGCCAGAATTGCTGCAATAAAAGAGGAGTTTGGCGGAAAAAGCACCGTCGTCGGCATGTATTCCGGCTCCAATTTCAATGTCCTGGGCAATGATGGCCGCTGCTCCCTCATCGGCAGGGAACTTGGTTTTCAGAACCTGGGCGTAGATGCCGGTGAGGTCACCTCGACCCACGGAAACGAAGCTTCCTGGGAGACCCTTGTCTCTTTAAATCCCGGGTACATGTTCGTCCTGGACCGCAACACTGCCATCAGCAGCACGGAAGGCAATCCCGCCGTACAGGAGGCCATTGAAAACGACCTGATTAAAGAGCTGGACGTCTATAAAAACGGGAACATCGTCTACCTCGCACATCCCAACGTCTGGTACACAGCCGAAGGCGGCATCCAGGCACTCGACGTCATGATTTCCGACATCGAGACAGCCCTGGCTGATTAAATCAATCATTTAAAAAAGCAGGGAGCCGCCGCGGACTTCCTGCTTTTTTCTTCCTATCTGTACTTCCCCGCAATCAAAAGCTCCACCGCAAGCCGGTCGGAAAGCTTTCCCGTCTTCACCGCCTCCTCCGATTCCACACAGAGCGTCACATAAGACAAAATCTGCTCCCTTGTAAAGGCACGCGCCTGAGCCGTAAGCCTCCCGACGGCAAAAGGCGGAACCTTGAGCTTCGACGCGATGGTGCCCTTGTCGGCTCCCTGGCCCGTCAGTTCCTTTACCTGGAGAAGCTGGTTGAACTGCCTGGCAATTAAGAACAGGATCCGCATCGGCGGCTCCTTTAAGGTGAGCAGGTCTTCGTACAGATCCATGGCCTTTTTCGTGTTCCCTGACACGATGGCCGCCACCATATCAAAAATCCGGTTGGACACATGGACCGTCCCGACGGCATCCACGTCCTCCTTCGTAATCACCTCGCGCCCCATGGTATAGCAGATCAGCTTCTCCAGCTCCATGCGGATATTTTCCATGTCATCGCCGGTTCGCCCAAGGAAATACTCCATCACCGGCCGCGTAATCTTCCTTCCGTCTTTGGCCAGGATCCCGACGGCCCATTTCATGAGCTGATCCGTGTTCTGCTTTCCCAGCTCGGCCGCATAACCGGTTTCCTTTACCTTCTTAAAAAGCCGGTTCCGCTTGTCCACCTCGCTCTCGCAGAAAACCATGCAGGTGGTATCCGGGATCTGCGGCAGATACTCCACCAGCTCCTCGGGCGCGCTCTTAAAAAAGCCGCTGCCGTCGATGAGAATCAGACGGCGGTCGGCAAAAAAAGGCATGGTATCCGCCAGGCTTATAATCTCATGGACATCCGGTGATTTCCCCTCAAAATAATTGAAATTCATGGTGTCTTCGCCGGCGATGGCTTCCTTCAGCCGTTTTTTATAGCTGCTCACAAGAAACGGCTCGTCGCCGTAAAGGAGATAGACCCGCTTAAATTCCTTCGTTTTGATGTCCTGGTTCAATGTCTGCATGAATCCGCCTCCTCTCCGGAACAAACCAGATTCCCAACCTGGGCGATAGTCACTCCCTCCAGGTATTCCCGGCAGCGCTGATCCATGGAACAGCAGAGCTCCTCCATGACGCCTGCCATCCGGCTGTTCTCCTTTCTGCGTGTCACGGAGACAAACGTGACACCAAGGGCGTCTGCCACCATTTTAAGATCCACCGCCTCGGCATCAAGACAGAACATATAGCCGCCGTCACTTCCTTCCTTTGTCTCCACGAGCCCTGCCCGTTTGAGGCCGGCCAGGATTTTCCGCACCCTGGCCGGATTCGTGCCGACGCGCTCCGCGATCTCCTCGCTGGAATGGACGCCCTTTTTGCGGCTCAAAAAGACCGCCGCATGGACGCCGACTGCAAACTCCCCCGTCATTTCCTATTCCCCCTTCACGATCTCATAGGGCCAGTCTGTGATGCCCCCAAAATCGTACACATTCGTATATCCAAGCTCCAGAAGCTTTTCTGCCGCCTGGCGGCTCCTGTTCCCGCTCCGGCAATAGACCAGGATCAGCGCTTCCGGATCAGGAAGTGCCTCCGGCCGTTCCTCCCCGATGGACTCATTTGGGACAAGGACGGCGCCAGGGATGTGCCCCTCCTCATATTCCTCGGCCGTGCGGACGTCAGCCACCGTGGCCGCGCCGCCGTCCATGATCTGCTTTGCCATTTCAGCCGTTATTTTTTGATAGGATGTCTCTTCCCCGTACATGCTTTCTTCCTCCGTCACAGTTTCTCCGGCCGGCGGCTCCTGTTCCCGCCGTCCCTCCACGGTCTGACGGATGATGCTCTCCATCAGATCCTTATTTAACTGCCCGGCGGCATAGCCGAACACGTTGCCGTCCGCGTCAATCATGAAGGTTGTCGGGTAAGAAAAGACGCCGTACTGCCAGAACATTTCCCCGCCGTGATCCATCACGATGGGATACGTGTAGCCGTTTTCCTCAAGGAAGCTTTTGATCCCTTCCTCAGACTGCTCATTGCCGTAATCCGGCGCCGCAATGCCCAGGATCACCACCGAGTCATCCCCGGCCGCCTGATACTCCTCATAAATTTCCTGGATATCCGGCATTTCGTTTCGGCACGGCGGGCACCAGGTGGCCCAGAAGTTGAGGAAAACTGTCTTTCCCTTATAGTCTGACAGGGTATGCTCTGTTCCATACTGATCCTTTAAGGTAAAATCAATGGCCGGAAGCGCATCGGGAGCGCCGTCCCCTGCGTTTTCATCCTCTCCGGCGCCAGGCTGGCTCCCGTTTCCGGCACTGCCGGAATCCCCGGTTCCAGGCGCATCTTCATGATCCGCCGCGGCGTCCTCTTCCGGCGCACGCCCGGCACCCGTCCCGCCGGCGTCTCCTGCCGCCGGGCTCTGGCTTTCCGGCGCATTTTCGCCCTCTCCGGCTGCATCCCCGGAGGCATCCTGCTGAACGCTTCCTGTGCGTTCCGTCCCTGTCTCAGAAATCACAGACAGGTAGCCTGTCACGTCGTTCATCTTGCCCGTAAACATCAAAACGCCCATGACAATCATCAACACGGCACCGGCCTTTCCCGTGTACCGCACCACGTCTCCATGGCGCTTAAAAAATTCCAGAAGGGACGTGGTAAAGAATCCCACGGCCAGAAACGGCAGGACGAAACCGGCCGTATAGACGCCGATTAAAAGAAAACCGGCCGTCTTCGTCGCCGCCGACGCCGCCATCAAAAGAACGCTGGCAAGGGCCGGCCCCACACAGGGCGTCCAGGCAAAGCTGAAGGTAAAGCCCATGAGAAGAGCCGTAAGCGGCGACATGGCCAGCACATTGAGCCGGAACGGCAGGCGCCTCTCCGTCCCAAGCACCTTCGACTCCCCGAAAAGGCCAAGCTGGTACAGGCCGAACAGCACGACTAAAATCCCGCCGACCCTGGCAAACATCATCTGATTACTCTTAAAAAACCGTCCTGCGGCAGAAACACCGAGGCCGAGGACAAAAAAGGCAAAGCTTACCCCAAGGACAAAAAAGACTGTGTGGAGAAGCACCTTTTTCCTGTCGTAATAGAATCTCCCGTCTTCCCCGCGCTTTCCCGTCCCGCCCGACAGATAGCCGATATAGAGGGGGAGAAGCGGAAGGACGCAGGGCGAGAAAAAGCTCAAAAGCCCCTGCAAAAAAACGGTAACGGCAGGGACACTGACATCAACTGTAAAACCCATATGTTCATCCTTTCTGTAACTTTTTTTATTACAGTTTACCTCTGTAACAATAACAGAAAAGCCTGCGTTTGTCAACTGCCGCCCCCAAGAAAGCCACAGACGCGCACTGCCTCCCCGTCGGTCCAAAAAGTGACGGCACCGCTTTTGGCCGTCTCAAAAATCCGGACGCCATGGGCGAGGAGCCGCTCCTTCACCTCCTTTGCCGGATGCCCGTACCGGTTCCCCTCGCCGTAGGAAAACACGGCAAACTCCGGCCGCACAGTTTCAAGAAACGCCTCCCCGGTGGAACTATTCGAGCCGTGATGGCCTGCTTTTAAAACCGTCACCTGCCCTATCCCGCCGGCCGCCAGGATTTCGTTCTCCCCGTCCGTCTCCAAATCCCCGGTGAGAAGAAGCCGGAACCTTCCATACTCCAAAAGAAATACCAGGGATTCGCTGTTTCTGTCCGCGCAGATGGTATCCGGAAACGGATACAGGCATGACACGGCGGCTGTCACTCTCCCGCCGCCAAGGTTCCCCACGGCGCTCCCCCTCTCGATATACTCCACTTCCGTCCCGGCGGCCTTCGCCTCGGCTTCAATCTCCTCATAAACCTCATCCCCCTGTCCGGCCTTCGGCATCAGAAGCCTTGCGACAAAAATCCCTTCCTCCGGGTGGGTCAAAAGATACCGGATCCCGTTTATGTGATCCAGATCCCCATGGGTAATCACAGCCGTGTCTACCTGCTGCACACCGCGGCTCTTTAAAAACGGCGCCAGGCTGTATTCGCCGACAGACGCGTCCTGGCTGCTCCCGCAGTCCACCAGAAGGTTCCCGCCTGCCGTCTCAAGGAAAATCCCGTCCCCCTGCCCCACGTCTAAAAATGTCACGGAAAGCCCCGTCTTGGGAAGCGGCGCCAGAGAAAGCACGCCGGCGGCGAAAAGCAGGGCTCCGGCCCCACAGGCCGTCCGCTTCTTTCCCTTCTCTACCGGCCGCAGAAGCAAATACCTGCCAAAGACGATGCAGAGGACGTAAACGGCAAACTGCCAGCTCTCCGGCCGCCCCGTACAGACAGACGCACAGGGAAGGCGCTCCGCCTGCCGGCAAAGGGCCGCATAAAACCAGAGGATCCCGTGGCCGCCGCCAAGAGCCATCACAGCCAGAGGCAGGGAAACAAAGGAAAGTGCCATGGATAAAAGCCCGGAATACAGCACAAGCGCCATGGGCGGGATCACGAGAAGATTCAGAAAAATCCCGTAAGGCGGGAACGTAAACGAATGCCAGAGAAGGGCCGGCGCCGTGGCGGCCTGCACGGAAAGGCTGATGAGAAGGGCCTGGAAAAGCCCCTTTGCATGGAATTTCCGGATCATGGGCTGGCCGAGAAAGACGATGCCGCCCACGGCAAGAAACGAAAGCTGGAACCCGGCCTGGGTCAGAAGATACGGCTCCGAAGCCAGAAGAAGGAAGGCGGCCGCACAAAGCGCCGAAAGGATATCATACGTCCTCCCGGCAAAGGCCGCCCCAAAGGAGAGGATCAGCATAAACACCGACCGCCAGACTGACGGAGAACCGCCCACCAGGTACCCGTAACACAAAAGCAAAATCCCGGCCCCAAGCCCGGAAAGCCCGAACCCCAGGCCGCCCTTTTTAAGCACGCCGTAGATCCCGGCCCCGATGACAGCCATATGCAGCCCGCTGATGGCAAGCAGGTGGGAAATCCCGTTCCTCTGGTAAAGCCCGTAGATCTCATCGGAAAGGCCGGAGCGGTCCCCCAAAAGGGCCGCCTTGAAAATCCCGGCATTCTCCGGCTCCGCCGCCTGATCAATCCGCTCCGAAAGGACGTTCCGGACATACAAAATAGCTTCCGAAAGCCGCTTCTTTTCTCCGCGGATCACCGGGCTTTCATCTGCAAAAAACTGGAACGCCAGGCCGTCGGAAAAGCAGGAAAGCCGGTAATCGTACTCTCCTGGATTTCTCATGCCGTCAAAAACCGCCGGCCGGCCGCGGACAGAAACCCACATGCCGAGCCCCGGTTTCTCCCCAGGCTCCAGATAGCAGAGCACCTTTTCCGGCACACGTGTGCGTTCCGTTTCGTCTCCGATGGCACACCGCTCCAAAACAAGCCGCCACCCGCCGCCGGAAGAGACCTCCCGCTTTACCACCCGGCCGGAAAGGATACAGTCCTCCTTTTCGCCCCATTCCTCTGCCATGCGTTCGGCAGACAGGAGCCGCTCTGTCTTCACCGTCATGAGACCGGCTCCCAGAAACCATCCGGCCGCCGTCAGGCAGAGAACCGAGTATGGAAAGGTTTTCCCCTGCCGGGTTTGTGCCGCAAAAAAGGCCGGCCCGGCCTGCCGTCTCCTTTGGAACATCCAAAGAAGAGCCAGCCATGCCGCAGCCAGCCAGAATAAACCTTCTTTTTCCTGTATCCAAAGGGCCAAAGTCTCTCCAAGTACCAATCCCCCTGTCAGATACAGCAAAGGCCGTTTAATTGTTTTCCCCTCCTTCGATATACTCGTAGTTCCGCTCAAACGTCGTGTTGAGGGAGAGGGAATCCCGAAACAGCGCCTCCTGGGAACCGTTGATGCGGATCTGCACCCGGTTCACCGTGGAAAGCTCCGTCAGGGAATCCACGATGGAATACACGGGAATGTATTCCTTCACATTCAGCGTATTGTTTAAAAATGCCGCGTCCAGGTTCACGGAACAGACGGAATCGTTGACCGATACGTTTAAAACCTTCACGTCGGCAGGCAGCGTCGCAAAGCCGCCCTCCCCCGGCCCAAGGATCAGCTGTTCCACAATGAGCCTCTCCAAGGACGTGTTCGTGCTCCGCATAACCGTCCGCTTTTCCGGCACCAGCATGTCCCCGGCCTCGTTGGCAAAATAAAGCGTCAGCTCCGTCCGCTCAAAAGAGTTTACGTTGCGGATGCTGTCCACAAAATCGCTGGCCGACAAAAGCCCCACCGGGTTTCCGGACGCGTCCACAATCGGCTGCTCCGCGCAGTAAATCCCCAGGTAATCCACGCCGGGAATCTGCGTCATCGTCTTCGTAAGGGCCGCCCGGCAGAGGATCTCCCTGACTGCCCCCATCATCGCATAGTTGGCATCCGTATAAAGGTACAGCACGTTGTTTTCCTGCCGGTACGTGATCTTCTCCACCCGCTCCGGCAGAACCGTCTGGCAGTCGAGGCTCGGCGGCACCGCCGCCATCTGCGCCAGAAGCTCCTCCACAAGCGCCCCCGCATCCTCTGTCTCCGTCTCATATTCGCTCCCCACGAGCTGCGTGCCCGCAGAGTTCAGATAAAATACCTCATAGCCGCTTCCGCCGCCATCTTCTTCCGTCCCGGCAGAACAGCCGGAGACGAGAAGCAGAACGGAGACAGCAAGCAAAAATTTCCGGAATTTCATTCCCTGTCACCGCTCCTTTCCTACGGGATGTAAATCAGGGGCACACGCACCATGAAGGTCGTCCCCTCTCCCTCTGTGCTGTTGACGCGGACAGCGCCGTGATGCATCAGGATCACGCTCTTTGTGATTGCAAGCCCGAGCCCCGTGCCGCCGGTCTCCCTGGATCTGGCCTTGTCCACGCGGTAGAACCGCTCGAAAACGCGGTCCTGGAATTCCTTCGGGATGCCGATGCCGGAATCGGCCACCTTTAAATAAAAGAACTTGTGGTCGGCATCCAGGGTGACGCGCACCCATCCGTCTTCCTTATTGTACTTCACCGCATTCTCCACCAGATTGTTGACTGCCAGGGAGAACTTCACCTCGTCAATATCGGCCGTCACCTCGCGCATGCTCTCAAAAATCAGCTCAATGTTCCGCTTCTTCGCAATGGGGCGGATCCGCTTTAACACCATCTCTACCAGAGCATTGATGTTGGCCGGCGCAAAACTGTTTTCCTGGGAGGCCTTGTCCATGCGGACGAGGGTCAGAAGGTCGTCGATGATCTGGCTCTCCCGGTCAATCTCGTCGGAAATGTCCCGCATGAATTCCTCATAGAGCTCCTTCGGCGCCTCCTCCATGCCCATCAGAGAATCGGCTAACACCCGGATCGAGGTGATCGGCGTCTTTAACTCATGGGAGACGTTGGAGACAAACTCCTGCCTGGACTGTTCCGCCGCCTTTAAAGTCTTTAACGTCCTGTCGATGGCCATGGAGATATTTTTCGTCTCCCGGTAGGACGTGACAGCGATATCCTCGTCCAGGTTCCCGTCAGCCACCCGGTTGATGGATTTTACCAGGCTGTCAAAGGGATGCATGAGAATCCCCACCACAATCATCACCGCCACGAACATGACGGCAAAAATCACAATGGCATACAGGGAGGCCTTTTCCAGAAGGGCTTCCTCCAGGGCGAACATGGCCTCCGTCGACGCCGTCATCAAAAGGACGCCGGACGTCTTCCCGCCGTTCCCTCCGGCCGCCGCTGCCGTGCCGGCCGTCTCCGCAATCGGAACCGTCAGGACGATATACTGCTTCTTCGTGTCATAGGTATAAGTGGCCTCGCCCTGGAAGCAGCGGATGACTTCCTCGGAGATGCAGATTTTCCCCTCCGACAGGGCGAACGTGTCCTCCACAATCTTGAACCCGGAATTTACGATCAGGATCCGGCCGCTGTAAATATCCGCCAGCGTGGAAATCTCCGCATCGATGCCGGAGTTGTCCACAACGGAATTTGCAAGGTAGCCGTTCCGCGACATCTTGTTGCTTAAAATCTGGCACTGGTTCTGAACCTCGATGATCCTGTTCTCCACCTGGCTCTGGCGCGACGAGCTGGCAAGCACCCGCGCCTGGATCATCAGGGGCACCATGCAGAAAATCAGCGCCAGAATCACCATGGGCACCTTGACACTCGGCGTATGCTTATGATAAAAGCCCCTGAGAAGCTTCCAAACCGTCTTCATATTCTTCAACCATCTTCCTCGTAGCCGCCACCGCAAGAGTTCCCGGCCCCACATGGCAGGCGATGCTTAAGGAAAGCGGCGCCACCAGCACATCGGCATACGGGAACAGCTCCATCAGTTCCTTCTTAAATTCCTCGGCCGCCTCCGCATTCCTCGTGTGGGCCACGGCCAGATGCGTGAACCGGCACTCGCTGTCCTGGAATTTCGTCTCCAGATCCTTCTGGACGGCCGCCACCATGATAGACTTCGCCTGCTTCATGGTGCGTGCCTTGGCATAGGCGTCTAACTTCTCGCCGAAAATCGAGAGCACCGGCTTAAGCCTTAAAAGCGTTCCGAGGGCCGCTGCCGCCGGCGTAATCCGGCCGCCCTTTTTCAGGTATTTGAGCGTATCCACCGTAATATAAATCGTCGAATCGGCCGCCGTTTCCTCTAACCGCCGTTTGATGTCCGCGCCGGAAAGCCCCTTCTTTGCCAGCATGACGGCGTCCTTCACCGACTGCTCCTGGGTGACGGAAATCCTGTGGTTATCGACGACAAAGACCTTTCCCTCGTACTGCTCGTCCCCGGAAAGCATAAGCGCTGTCTCACAGGAGCCGGAAAGGCCGCTGGACATGGGGATATGCACCACCTGGTCATGGTCGGCAAGAAGCCTGTCCCACAAATTCATCACATCCTCCGGCGACGGCTGCGACGTGGAAATATCTGCGCCTGCCTCCTGTCTTCTATAAAAATCCTCCTGCGCCAGATCGACTTCCTCGAGATACGTCTCCCCGTCGATCATAAACGGCATCGGAAGCACAAAAATTCCCAGCTCCCTGGCATGTGCCTGTGTAATTCCGCTGTTGCTGTCTGCTACAACCGCTATTTTCATCCGTTTACCCCTTTCTTGCTCCAAACGTATTCTTCATTATTGTATCCTGTCCGCTGCGCGGCCACGATGCCTCCGGCGGATTTCAGCGCCCGGCTTTCCGCGGTGAACGCGGAAACCGGCTTGCGCAGGATACAATAACCGCTCTGCGGTTATTGTATCCTATTTTCAAAAGAAATGGAAGCACAAAACGTGATATCTCTGGACGAAATACAGAGGATGCGCTATAATAGCCGTAAATGACCGGTTTGATTTCGTAAGGAAAGGATGTTTTTCTGATATGCCGTACTGTCCGAAATGCGATATGGAATTTGTAGAGGGCGTCACGACGTGTACCGACTGCGGCGGCCCGCTCTATGACACAAAGGAAGAGGCCATGGCCGCTCTGGAAGCCTCCAGGAAACAGGAAGAAGAAGAGATGAAGCGCAGATACGAGGAATTCCTCGCTTCCCCCGAGGGCCAGCAGGCGGCCATGGAAGAAGCCGAAAAAGAGGAGAAAAAGACCCGGGTGCGCGCCTATGTAAAAAAGGAACAGCGGTACGAGGACATGAATTCCTCTGCCTCCGCCTTCTTTCTCGTGGGCGGCATACTGGCTGTGCTGGCCGTCCTCATGTGGAGCGGCTTTGTCACCCTGCCCATGGTGACGGTATCCCGCTATATTTTCCAGGGCGTCGTGACCGTTATGGCCGTCGGCTGTTTTGCCGTGGCTGTCTCCTCCAGACGGTCTGCGAAGGAATTAAAAATCCAGGCGGCCGACGAGGAGAAGGAAACCGAAGAGATCCTGCACTGGTTTTTAATCACCTACTCCGGCGATGATCTGGACAGCCAGATCCTCATGGACGAGCCGGACCTCTCCCCGGAAGAGCTGAGTTTAAAGCGGTTCGAGCTGATCCAGGATTACCTGATCACCGGCCGTGATCTCCCCGACCAGGCCTATGTGGACTCCCTCTGCGACATGATTTACGCGAAGCTGTACGATGAGAAAGAAGAATAAAGAAACTTGCGCTGCCGGGAAAGAATGCCCGGCAGCTTTTTTATTCAAACCGCACAATCTCTTTTTTCAGCCGCTTCATGATCTTCTTTTCCAGCCTTGAAATATAGGACTGGGAAATTCCCATCAGATCTGCCACCTCCTTTTGGGTCATCTCCATGCCGTCGGAATTCTTAAGGCCGAACCGCAGCTCCACAATCTGCTTCTCCCTGGGGTTTAAATGCTCGATGGCATTGTTTAAAAGCTGCTTTTCGATCTCGTCCTCCATGCCCTTATAGATCACATCCTCGTCGGTTCCGAGAATGTCCGAGAGAAGAAGCTCGTTCCCGTCCCAGTCCACGTTTAAGGGCTCGTCGATGGACACCTCCAGCCGGGTCTTGCTGGTGCGCCTCAAATACATCAGGATCTCGTTTTCGATGCAGCGGGAGGCGTAGGTGGCAAGCTTGATATTCTTCTCCGGATTAAAGGTGTTGATGGCCTTGATAAGCCCGATGGTGCCGATGGAGATCAGATCCTCGACGCCGACGCTGGTATTGTCAAACTTCTTGGCTATGTACACCACAAGGCGGAGATTATGCTCGATCAGGCTGGCCTTGGCCTCCTTCTCTCCCTCCGTCCCGAAACAGTCAAGGGCCCTCTTCTCCTCCTCGGCCGAAAGCGGTGCAGGAAGGATATCCGCCCCTCCGATATAATAAACCTCGCCCTGGTTCTGCATGAGGACGGTCTTTAAGGTCGCCGTCTTTTTAAGCTTAAACCTGCCCGGAACCGAAACTTTTATAATCATGTAAACCCTCCTTTTGCGCCTGCTCTCCGCAGGCCATTCTTTATGAGGAAATCAACGCCTCCGGAAGAAGCATCGTAAAATCCCCGTTTTCGGAAAGCGGCGCCTTCACCACGGCCACCACCGGCTTCGTGATCTCGAACTGCCTCTCCCCCGTAAATATCTCCATTTTTTCAAACACAATCCCCGGCAGCACCCCGGATTCCGTCCCGACTGCCCGGTAGGGGATAAAAAGAAGTGATGCCACACTCTCACAGAAGCCGCGGCAGTCCACGTAGGAAATCACACTGACCGGCTTTCCCGTGACCGGCTCAAAAAGCCGGTTCCCGGAATCACAGAGCGCCCGGAATTCCCGCATATTCCCCTTGTAATAGAGCCTCACGAGAAGCCGTGCCTTCCCGCGTCCCGTCCGCTCCCGCCAGATTCCCAAAAGGAGGCCTGCGCCCCAGGAAAAAGCCCCAAGGGAGACGGCCGCCCAGGAATCCGGCAGATAAAAGAACTGCTTAAGAAACGTCATGGCCCCCGCCATGAAAGCGCATGCCCCGGCCAGCAGAAAATCAGCCTTGAGAATCGCTCTGAACCCCTTAAGACAAAATGTGAAGGCCGTCATCGCGCTTCCAATACCGGCCACCGTCAGGGCCAGCTCCAAAGGAAGCGGAAAGACCGGGAACACCGTGACAAAACACGTCCATATTCCTGCAAAGGATGCCGCGGCGGCTGCCCTTAACGGTTTAAACGGCCATCCGGCCATGGCCGATAAAAGATAAAGGGCCAGAAAGCTTCCGCAGACCTCCGAAAGAAAAAGCACATCGACATAAAGTTCATATTCCACCGGTGCTTCTCCCCCCCCGTTTCCTGCCGCCGATCTCGTGACAGAGCCTATTATAGCCGGGCGGTGCGGAAGAATTTGTCAAAACGGCAGACCTTTCCCTGTTTTTTCATCGCCTTTTTCCACCCTTTTTCTGCCTGCAAATGTAGACGGGCTGCGGCGAATAAAATGGCCTGTTCCGGGGCTTTTTCTCCAAAAGGGCAAACGGCACCTGTCGTTTTTTCAGGAAACGGCCGGCAAGAAAAGAAACGGATCCTGCGGAAATTTGAAAGATAAAAGACGGGTCTGTTTTTGATACGCAAAAAAGACATGCCTGCGGCACGAAAGAATTTTCAAACAAAAACAACTTGGATATAAAAAAGAAAAAAGACAAGGGTGCTGCGGACGCAGCACCCTGAAGAATCAAAAGATCAGATTATCTGCGGTTCTTTAAGAAATCCGGAATGTTGATCTGGGTCTCTTTGTTTGCCGGGCGGTACACCGGAGTCGTGTTCGGAATGTTGAAGCGCGGCGCTGCGGCGGCTGCCTCACCTGCGGCCGGATTTGCCGGGGACGCCGGTCTTGCCGGGGCTGCGGCCGGTTTCTGAGCCGATGCCGGCATCTTCTGCTTGTAGGACGTGAAGTCCTTCATAGCGCGCTCCACCGGCGTATTGGCGCCGTGGGCATCAAGGCCTGTTGCGATAACGGTGATCGTCGCCTCGTCCTCTGCGGACTCATCGTACATGGCACCGAAGATGATGTTGGCCTCGTCGCCAGCCAGCTCCTGAACGTAGCTTGCGGCCTCGTTGGCCTCGATCAGGCTGATATCGCCGGAAATGTTGATAATCACATGGGACGCACCCTCGATGGTAGTCTCAAGAAGCGGGCTGGATACGGCCTGCTTCACAGCCTCTAAGGCCTTCTCGTCGCCTTTGGCCTTTCCGATTCCGATATGGGCAATGCCCTTGTCGGTCATGACGGTCTGGACGTCTGCGAAGTCCAGGTTGATAAGGCCTGGTACGTTGATTAAGTCGGTGATTCCCTGGACAGCCTGCTGAAGAACCTCATCGGCCTTCTTTAAGGCATCCGGCATGGAAGTCCGCCTGTCGACAATCTCAAGGAGACGGTCGTTGGGGATCACAATCAGCGTGTCAACGGCATTCTTTAAATTCTCAATCCCCTCTAAGGCATTGTTCATACGCTGCTTTGCCTCGAAACGGAACGGCTTTGTCACAACGCCGACGGTTAAAATTCCCATGTCCTTGGCAATCCTTGCAATGACGGGAGCCGCGCCGGTACCGGTACCGCCGCCCATACCGCAGGTAACAAAGACCATATCGGAGCCCTTCATGGCCTGTGCAAGCTCCTCCTGGCTCTCCTCAGCGGCTTTCTCGCCGATCTCCGGCTTCGCGCCGGCGCCAAGTCCCTTCGTCAGCTTCTCGCCGATCTGCATGGCCGTCGGGGCCTTACAGAACTGAAGCGCCTGCTTGTCCGTATTGATCCCGATGAATTCTACTCCCATAATGTTCTCTTCCACCATGCGGTTTACCGCATTGTTTCCGGCGCCGCCGACGCCGATCACCAGGATCCTTGCGGCATTTTCCGTCTCATTTATCTTAATCTCCAACAAGACTGCTTCCTCCTTTATTTCCTCTATTTCTTCTTTCCAGGCCGACCGGGCGATGCCGGACGGAGATCCTAATTTTCAGTCTGCATACAACTAGTCCAATTTAATCTACCATATATCATATTTGATTTTCAGGAAAATATCAACTATTATTTTTATAAATTTACACCTGGAAATATCTTCCTGAAGCGGCACCTTAATTCTTCTTAAAGGTATAGGTCGGGTTCGTGTTGGCCTCGTCGTAGGTGTCGAGATAAAGCGTTCCCGAAAGCCCGGAAAGCTCCGGCAGGATGCCCTTTAACTCCGTCACCTTGCCGTCCAGGTTCTCGCTTCCGCCAAGCTCCACCGTGATGTCCCCGACGGACAGGTTGGCGTTCCCGAAGGAGTCGAAGTCGATCTTGTCCACCTTCACCTCGTTGATGGAGAGAACCTGGGTCAGGTTTAAGATCCTTCCGAAAATCTCTCCGTCCGGGTCATTTTTTACTTCTAAAGGCTCATAGAGCAGGATTTTCCCGTACTCCAACCCCGTCACCCAGGGAACCCCGGGAAGCTGTTCTCCGGAGCTTTCCACGATGATGCCGTCCTTGTCGAAATACATGTAGCTGCTCATGCTGGACACATAGCCGACAACGCTCTTTTCAAACACCACCACTTCCACATGGGTGGGGCTCTTGAACTCTACCTTATATTCCTCAATGAACGGAATGGATTTATGCTCCCGGAACTGGCTTTCATAATAGCAGTAGGCCGAATTCCGGGACCACTTTCCGTCAAAGATCAGGTTAATAATCTGTTCCTCCGTATATTGCCTGTTCCCTGTGACGTCAATCTTCGTGACGCGCACGGCCAGAAAAAGCACCGCCGCCAGAAGGAGCACGCCTGCCAGGATCCCAAGCACGATGACGGGCTTTCCGCCCCGCCTTCTCCGTCTGTATCCTCTTCTTCTCCTCATCCGATTCCACCTGTATTCATAGATTCAACTCCAAAACGTCTGCTCCCAAAAGTGCAAGGTCGCGGCAGATATCCTCATATCCCCGCTTCACATGGCCCATGTCCGTGACGATGCTTAAGCCATCCGCCGCAAGTGCCAGAAGAAGGAGCGCCGCCCCGCCGCGAAGATCCGGCGCACGCGCCACGGCAGGCATAAGCGGGTACTGTCCCGTAACCTTTGCCGTCTGGCTCTCTAACGCGAGCCTGGCTCCGAAAAGCCGCATCTGCCTGGCGGCCTCGAACCGGGCTTCAAAAACCGTCTCCTCGATCCGGCTCTCCCCGGCCGCCATGCATGCCGCCGCCAGAAACGGCGACTGAAGATCCGTCGGGAAGCCGGGATACGGCCCTGTCCGCAGGGAAAACCCCGAAGGCCGCTTTTTCATCTTAAGGCGGATCTCCTTTCCGCCTTCCGACACGGAAATCTCTGCCCCCATCTTCCGAAAGACGGATAACGGCGCGGAAAGCTCCGCCGCCAAAACGCCCTCCACGGCCACATCCCCCAGTCCGCAGACACCGGCCGCCAGATATGTCCCGGCCGCAATCCGGTCTGCTCCCAGGTCAAATTCACACGGGGAAAGGGACGGCATGCCCCGAATTATGAGGGTACTCGTTCCGGCCCCGCTTATGTCGGCGCCCATGGCCGCAAGGAAACGGCAGAGCTCCGAAATTTCCGGTTCCCTGGCGCAGTTTTTAAGTACCGTCGTCCCGTCTGCCAGAACAGCCGCCGTCACGGCATTTTCCGTGGCTCCCACACTTGGCACACGAAACGAAATTTCTGCCCCGCGAAGGCGTCCGGCCTGGGCTAAGATCATGCCGCCGGCCTCGTGGATCTCTGCTCCCAGGGCCCTCAATGCATAAAGATGCAGGTCGATGGGGCGTTTCCCAAGAACGCAGCCGCCGGGATAGTAGGTGACGGCCTCACCGCACCTGGAAAGAAGCGGCCCGAGCACCATGACCGAGGAGCGCATCTTCCCCACAAATTCCTCCGGGATCCGCACCTCGTCCACAGCCGACGTATCCATCACAAGGACACCGTCTGCCAGGGAGCATTGACACCCCAGGGCTTCCAGGATTTCCATCATGCAGAACACGTCCGCAATGGCCGGGACTCTGCGGATCACCGTCGTCCCCTTCGCCAAGAACGCGGCCGCCATCATCGGAAGCACGGCATTCTTGGAACCCTGAACCTTAATTTTACCGCAAAGGGGCAAAAGCCCCCGGACCTGTACAGCAGACACGCGGATCCCCCCATGAAAGACTATACAGTATCCTATGTATGAAAACAGGAAATGGTTCCTATTTTTCCAGTTTGATCTGATTGGAGACGCTTAGGACAATGCCCATCTCCAGCATTAAAAACAGCACCGACGTACCGCCGTAGCTGATGAACGGAAGCGTGATTCCCGTGTTGGGGATCACGTTCGTAACGACCGCAATGTTTAAAATAACCTGGATCGCAATGTGGGCCAAAACGCCGATTACCAGCATGGCACCGAAGAGATCCGGCGCGTTTCCGGAGATCAGCATGAACCGGTAAATCATGAATAAGAAGATTAAGATCACCGACACAGCCCCGAAAAGTCCCAGCTCCTCACAGATGACAGAGAAAATCATGTCGTTCTGCGGCTCCGGGAGGAAAGAAAGCTTCTGGATGCTCTGGCCCAGGCCCTTGCCTAAAAGGCCGCCGGAGCCGATGGCGTAAAGTCCCTGGAGCACCTGGTAGCCGCCGTCCTGGGGATAGCTCTCCGGGCTCTTCCAGACCAGGATACGGCTTAACTGATAATCATGAAGGATGCCTGCGCTCTCTAAGGCCATCGCCACCGGGGGCGCAAAGGCCATAGCCGCCGCAGCCAAAAGCACGCATGTCACAAACGGCCATTTCTTTTTGCAGGCGATAAACATCATCACAAAGGCAATGCCGCAGATGATGATACCGGAGCTTAAGTTGTTCATCGTGACGAGCAGGGCCAGAGGCAGAAGCAGCACCGCCATGATGCCCCAGGAGCGCCATTCGTCCACCTTTTTCCCGAGACGCGTAATCATCACGGCCATAACCAGGATCACCGTCACTTTTACAAGCTCCGCCGGCTGGAAGCTGGCAGATCCCACGCCGAGCCAGCGCTTCTTTCCGTTGGCCTCAATGCCCAGCGGCGTGAAGTTTACGAGAATGACGCAGACATAGGAAACCACAATGGCCGGTATCGTAAATTTTGCAAAAAAGTGGTAGTCCATCTTGGAAACCACCAGCATGGCGAGAAAGCCTGCCAGGGCAATCTTTCCCTGGCGCTCCATATAATAAGAAGGCGGCCGTCCGTCCAGCTGCGCGCTGTACGAGCTGGAGCTGTAAATCATAATCAGCCCGAATACAGTCAGGAAAATGATCGTAAAAAGCAGACTGTAATCATAAAACCTGCGCGGCTTCTTCTTTTTTTTCCTACCGGCCGTTTCTGCCATGATCCACCTCCTGACTCCTGCTTTTACAGGTTATTGACGCATTCCTTGAAAATCCGTCCCCGCTCCTCGTAGTTCTTAAACATGCCCCAGCTTGCACATGCCGGGGACAGCAGCACATAGTCTCCCATGTTTGCGTAGGAGGCGCAGACCTGGACGGCCTCCTGCATGTCTTCGGCGTACATGATGTCCGTCATGCCGTGCTTCTTGGCACACTCGGCAATCTTGTCGCGGGTCTGGCCGATGAGCACCAGATAGCGAACTTTTCCGTCGAAGCTCTCAATCCACTCGTCGTATTCCGAGTGCTTGTCGTAGCCGCCGGCGATTAAAAGCGTCGGGCCCGGCATGGCTTTTATGGCCTGAATGGCCGCATCCGGGTTCGTCCCCTTGGAATCGTTGTAGTAGGTGACGCCGAACCGTTCCCTGACAAACTCGATCCGGTGCTCCACCGCCTTGAACTCCCGGCAGGCCTCGCGGATCTCGTCTAAGGTCACGCCCAACTGAAGGGCGATGGCGACGGCCGTCATGACGTTTTCGTGGTTGTGGCCGCCGATAATCTGGAGCTCGTTCACGTCGATGACCGGCTCTTCCTTCCTGTCATGGCGCCATACGATCATGTCTCCGTCCATATAAATGCCGGAATCCAGCTTTTCCTGCCTGCTGAAATAGACAACCTTGCATTTTAACGCGGTGCCGAATTCCCTTAAAATCGGATCGTCATAATTTAAAACGCAGCAGTCCTCCTCGGTCTGGTTGCGGGTGATGCCCTCCTTCACCTGGATATAGCCCTCCATGGTTTTATGGCGGTCCAGATGATCGGGCGTAATGTTGGTAATGGCAGAGACGTTGGGGTGGAAGTCCATAATAGTCTCAAGCTGGAAGCTGGAGACCTCGGCCACGGTTACGGATTCCTCCGTCGTCTCTCTTGCGTGGGCCGTGTAGGGCTCGCCGATGTTCCCGACAACAAACACGCTCTCATAATGCTTCTTCATGATTTCGCCGGTGAGAGCCGTCGTCGTGGTTTTCCCGTTGGTGCCGGTGATGGCCGCAAGCTTTCCAAGGGAGCAGTGGTACGCCAGCTCGATTTCACTCCAGATCGGAATCTTCGCCTCATCTAAAACTGCCACAAACGGCGCGTCCAGAGGGATGCCCGGACTTATGACGCAGAGCTCGATGCCCGTCAGGTCTAATTTCTTAAGCTCTCCCAAAAGGACTGTTACCTTCGCGTCCTTTTCAAAATTTTTCAAAAGCTTTTCTTCCGAAAGCTTGTCGTTCCCGTCATATAAAACAACCTCGCCGCCCTGCAAAAGGAGCAGCTTTGCCGCGGCAATCCCGCTGATTCCCGTTCCCGCAACTAATACCTTCTGTCCCATGGTTTTTCCTCCTATAATCCTAAGTAAGCAATCAGGCAAAGGATTGCCGTAACCGTCGAAAAGACTGCAACCACACGCGTCTCCGACCATCCGCAAAGCTCAAAGTGATGGTGGATCGGCGCCATTTTAAAGATCCGCTTTCCGCCGGTCTTCTTAAAATACGTCACCTGGATGATGACCGAAAGAACCTCCACCAGGTAGATAAGCCCCACAAGCGCGATGAAAATCGGCATCTGCATCATGAAGGCGCTGGAGGCCACGAAGCCGCCGAGGGCCAGAGAGCCGGTGTCGCCCATGAATACCCGCGCCGGGTAGACGTTGAATAAGAGGAAGCCCAAAAGGCTCCCGACGACAGCGCCGGTGATGGGGCTGATGCCGCTCTTTTCCCCGAGGGCCACCACCGTAAAGAACGTGGCCACGAGGATTGTCACGCTTGTGCAGAGGCCGTCTAAGCCGTCGGTGAAGTTGACGCCGTTGTCGGTGCCAAGCATGATAAAGAAAAGGGCCGGGATGAACAGCCATCCCAGATCCAGATAATATCCGTTTTCAAAGCCGCCGGTAAACGGGATTAACATCGCCGTTCCCACCTCTTTGGACGTCACGAGATAGTAGGCGAAAATCCCCGTAATCACGATCTGGCCCAAGAGCTTCTGTTTCGGGTTTAAGCCCTCCGACCGCTTCATGACGATCTTGATATAGTCGTCTAAGAAGCCGATGATCCCGAAGCCGACGGTCACAAAAAGAACCGGGATGATCTTCGGGTAGTCCCTGATGTAAAAAAGCGATGTGATCACGATTCCGGTCAGAATGATCAGGCCGCCCATGGTAGGCGTCCCCTGTTTTTTTAAATGGGCCTCCGGGCCGTCCGTCCGCACCTGCTGGCCGAATTTCAGCCTGTGAAGGAACGGGATCACGACGGGGCATAAGGCCGCGCTGATTGCAAATGCTATTATAATCGCAAGAATCGTCTCATTTACCATGCTGCACCTCTATCTCTTATGTAATTTGGTCTTTCCGGCAGATGCGCGGGCACAACTCGACCAATTTTAGCATTAAGGTTAGTATAAGTCCTTTTAGGCGAATAATCAACCGTAAGATTTTCGGATTCAAATTTCCAGATAAGGCAGAATATTTTCAAAGATATCTGCAATCACCGGCGCCGCGATGGTTCCGCCGTAATAGACGCCCACCGGCTCGTCGATGGTGATTAAGGCGATGACCTGCGGGTCATCGGCCGGCGCAAAGCCTAAAAACGAGGAAATGTATTTTTTCCTGCTTCTCGGAAGCTTTTCCGATGTGGCCGTCTTTCCGCCGACTTTATAGCCCGCCACCTGGGCCCGCTTTCCGCTGCCCTCCGCCACCACCTGCTCTAAAATATAGCGCATGGTTTCGCTTGTCTCTTCGGATACGACGCCCTCTTCCACCGGATAGGAAAATTTTGTGACGGATGTTCCGTCGGCGCTTTCCGCCTTTACGGCCAGGTGGGGCGTGATCCGGTTTCCGCCGTTTATAATGGAGGAAGCCGTCGTCACAAGCTGGATCGGCGTAATCTGGAAGGACTGGCCGAAGGAGACGGTTGCCAGCTCCACAAGTCCCATGTTTTCCTTCTTGTGCATGATCGTTCCGGCTTCCCCGGGAAGGTCGATGCCGGTCTTTTTAAGAAGGCCGAACTGCTCGAAATATTTGTACATGCCGTCGACGCCGAGGCGCTGTCCCACGTCGATGAAGACGGGGTTGCAGGAGTTCATGGCCCCCTGAAGGAAGGTCTCCGCGCCGTGTCCGCCTACCTTGTGGCAGCGGATTTTCCGGTCCTCCACGATCCGGAAGCCCGGGCAAGAAAACTGGTCGGTAAGCTTTACGACGCCCTGTTCCAGCCCGGCCGCCGCCGTGATGATTTTAAAGGTGGAGCCAGGTTCATACGTGTCGTTGATGCAGCGGTTCCGCCACATCTGGTTTAAAAGCTCCTGTTTTTCCTCGGCCGTCTCATAGACACTTCCCTCTGCTAGGGCAAAGGGATCGTTTAAGTCAAATTCCGGGGCGTTTACCATGGCGTAAATCTCCCCGTTCTGCGGATTCATGATGATAATGGAGACGGCGTTTGCGCCTTTTTCTTCCATGACCTTATAGGCCGCCTGTTCGGCGTATTTCTGGATGTTGACGTCAAGGCTCAAGGTCAGCGTATCGCCGGCCACCGGCTCCAGCCGTTCCTCCGCCGCGTAGGGAAGCTCCACGCCTCTCGCATCGGAGAGGGTTAAAATTAAGCCGTCCCTTCCTTTTAAATACTCCTCGTACATGACCTCCAGGCCGATGATTCCCTGGTTGTCGGCGCCCGTAAAGCCAAGCACCTTCGACGCCATGCTCTCATATGGATAATAGCGTTTGTAATCCTCGTCAACCTTTACGCCGGAAAGGCCGTAGCCGCGGATGGCATCGCCGGTCTCCTTGGCGACATTGGTCTTTATGATCTCCCTGGATGAGCGTTTTTCCACCTTTTTCCGCACATCTTCCTCGGACAGGCCAAGTTCCGCACAGAGCATTTCAATGACGCGCTCCGGTTCTGTCACCTGGCTGTGGACGACGGAAACTGTGCAGACCGTCCGGTTGGCGGCAATCACCGTCCCGTTTCGATCCAGGATTTCACCTCTGGCCGCCTTGATGGTGCGCTCCCTCCGGTGGAGGTCGTCGGCCATCTCGCTGTAATGCTCGGAACGGAAAATCATCAGATAACCGAGCTGTCCCATGAGGCCGGCCATCAGGGCGGCAGAAAACAGGAAAACCACAAGAAGCTTTTTCCTGTGATGGGTCAGAAACGATGCCATGCTGTCACATCCTGCTGCATGTCTTGTTATTCATTATATTGAAAAAACGCAGGATTATGAGTGGTTGTTTCAGGGAAGAAACAGACGCCTCGCTTTTTCTATCCGGCTGCCAATTTCTTCATAAAACGGCTCCGGATACGGTTCAAAGTAAAATTTCTTTAAAATGTACATGTTGACGGCCTTTTCCGCCTGCTCATTTCCGCTTTCCCTCACGGCAGCCGCCATGTCCTTTAAAAAGTAATGCCATTCGCTTATGAAGCTGTCATAGGCTTCCGGCTCCGGCGTGTCGATCCATTTCTTAACACGGATCTTTGCGCGTCCAGGCTTTTTGCACTCATGGACCTGGAGAAAATAGGAAAAGCTCCTGTTTTCATAAAGGCGCCCCAACGGGAACAGCCGGCAGATCCCCGGGCGGAAGGCATGGATGCTGCACCTGCCTTCGCCGTTTAAAAACGGGCATGCCTCGCCCTCGCCGGACATGGCAAGGTTCGGAAGGATGATCCCGTCCACCACATGAAGCTCCAGACTGCTCTTTAAGAGCGTCTCAAAATCTGTTTGAAGCCCCATACAGAGCCTGTGGACGTCGAGGGGATCCAGGACAATGGATGCGCCCATCCCCCTGCAACAGGCAGAGCAGCCTGCACATCCTGCACAGTCTGCTCTTACCAAATCGTCCAGGCCGTAGAGCTTTCCGTCTGATATTTCTTTCAGCTCAACCTGTCTTTCCATATGTGTTTCCTCTTTGCCAAATCAAGTCTCGTTGTCTGTTTCTGATGGGGCCTGGGACGTCTCGCTCCCGTCCGCCCCTGCGCCTCCCGGCACCGAATCGCCTGGCCCCGGATTCTCCATGGACTCCACGTTTCCCTCCGACGGAAGGATCGTTCCCATGCCGGCCATGCTGTCGGGAAGGCCGAAGCCGTCCTCTCCCATGACGACCTCATCATCCGTCTGGGGTGCTGATGCCTCCGGGAGTGTCTCGCCGTTTTCGTCGGTCTGCGGTTCCGAGGGTTCCGAAGCGTCTGTCTCTCCCTCCGGTTCCGTGCTGCCGCCCGGCTCCAGGCCGCCCTCGTTGTTGTTTGTGATGCCTTCCTCCTGTCCGGACAGGTTCTCGTCCACGGCGCCTTCCACTTCCGTATCCGGGAAGATATTCATATAAGGAAGGATTTCCTCCATAACCTTCTGGAAAATCTCCGTAGCGAAGGTGCTGTGGGCCTGTTCCTTGCCAGGCAGGTTCGGCGTATCGACGACGACATAAACTAACACCTGCGGGTCGTCGGCCGGCGCAAAGCCTGCAAAGGACAGCAGGTAATTGTTGGCCGATCTCGGAAGCTTCTGGGCAGTACCCGTCTTTCCGCCGATCTTGTAGCCGGCGACGCGGCCTGCTTTTCCTGTTCCCTCATCGCTCTCTACCGTCTGGAACATGGCTTCGCGGATGAAGTCGCTGGTGGCCTGGGACACGGTTTCCCGCACCAGGTTCGGTTCTATTTTCTTTACGACGGCTCCCTGTTCATTTAAGATCTGCTTCGCCACATGGGGCTCGTAGTAGGAGCCGCCGTTGATGATCGAAGAGAGGGCTGCCGCCATCTGGATCATGGTACAGTTGTAGGTCTGGCCGAAGGAGCTGCACGCCAGATCCGTAGGGCTCATGTTGTCGGCCGTATAGATGAGGCCGGCAGTGTCGGCCTCGCCGGGAAGGTCGATGCCTGTCTTCTGCCCAAGGCCGAAAAGCTTCTGGTACTTTGCGAACCGCTCCGTGCCCAGCATGGCCGACATCTGCATCATGGCGTCGTTGCAGGACTTCATCAGGGAGTGCTCCACATCCAGCGGCCCATGGCCGTAGATATTGGAGCATTTGATCCGATAGCCGCCCACATCGTAGCCGCCGTCGCAGACAAAGACCGTATTCTGGCTGATGATTCCCTCCTCCAGGCAGGCCGCCACCGTCATGGGCTTGGCCGGAGAGCCTGGCTCATAGGAGTCGTTGACGCAGAAGTTCCGCCACATCTGGTTCCATGCCTCAAGCTCTTCCTCCTCGGTCATGGCGGCGATTTCCGCCTCCGAGTACATGGTGCTTAAGTTCCTCGGATCGTTTAAGTCGAACCGGCGGTTGGAAGCCATGGCCAGGATTTCCCCGTTGTTGGGATCCATCACGAGAATGGCGGCAGTCTGGCTTCCGATGCCGTCCATCCACTCGTCGATGTATTTTTCCGTAATTTTCTGGATGTTGACGTCAATGGTGGAAACGATGGTATTGCCGTTTTCCGGGGATTTGATGACCCGCTCCATGTTGGATTCATCGTCTAAGTAGCCGTATTCCCTGCCGTTGTTCCCGATGAGCTGGTCGTTGTAATACTGCTCGATTCCGCCGCTTCCCTGGGTGCTGTTGTCAAAGGCGAAACCGATCACATTGCAGGCCAGGGAATCGTAAGGATACACGCGCCGGTATTCGTCCTCGAACCAGACGCCTTTGACGTGGTTCGAGCTCTTTTCCGCGGCAAACGCGGCATTCATCTCATCTTCCTTCGCCTCGAAGGCCTCCTTTTCGTCGGCCGAAAGCTGTCTGGCGTAGCGGATATAGTAGGAATTCGGGTTTTCGTTGATGGCCGCAAGAAGCTCTGTCCTGTCATACCCGAACACGTCGCAGAGAGCCGTCACCGTCGGCTCCAGGTATTTTTCCGGGCTTTTGTTGATCTGGTTGGGATCCAGGATCAGGTTATAGACCTTCTCGCTGGTGGCTAAATACGTCCCGTTCCTGTCCACGATATCGCCGCGCCGGTAGGGGATCGTCCTGCTGTCATAGGAGGAGTGCTGGTTCAAGACAAGCTGTGTGTACTCCTCGTTGTTCTCGTTGATGATGTTGTAAATCACAGCCACAAGGCCAAATAAAGCCAGCGTAATTACGAGAACCGTAACCGCCAGCTTTTCCTGCATGTACCTTGTGAAAATTTTTTTCGTGCTACCGTTCCGGGATGTCTTCATATTGTCTTACATACTCGCTTTCCGTCTTCTCATACAGCCGGACCTGATCTTTGTTTGCATAGACCATGCCGAGCTCTTCTGTCGCTACTTTGTAGACATAGTCCAGATCCACGGACGTATTGATCCTAGTCTCCAGGGCGTCGTTGTCGTTCTTTAATGTCTCGATCTGACGCTCCAGGCTCTCGATGTTTGCAAGCCTGGCCGCGACGGACGACTGAAGGTTCAAGTAACTGATGCAGAGGTAAAGGGCGCAGATAGCCGCAATCGTCAGTCCGACTACGAACGGAAGATCCATCTGGAGAGCTCTCTCCCTGTTTCTTCTGACTGTAACGGTATGGCTTAAGCTGCGTTCCCTGATCTTCTTTTCCCGGCGCACATCGCGCTCCGGCGCCGTAAGCTGTCTTGCCGCGCTGCCCTGTATGTATTCTACTTTTGCTGCCTGTGTCCGGCGGCTCCTTGCTGCTGCCATACAATCTTCATCCCTTTCTATTCAGAATCGCCGCGTTCAAAAACACGAAGCTTCGAGCTTTTGGAACGCCTGTTCTCGGTTATCTCCTCGTCACCTGGCACAATCGGCTTTTTCGTGATGACCTTTCCCCTGCTCTTTCTCCCGCACACGCAGACCGGGAAGTCCGGCGGGCAGATGCAGGGATTTTCGTTGGTGCGAAACCTCGTCTTCACGATCCGGTCCTCTAGGGAGTGGAACGTGATGATGGAGAGGCGTCCGCCCGGGTTTAACAGGCCGATCATCGTGTCGATGGACTCGTTTAAGACTTCAAGCTCCTGGTTCAACTCGATCCGGAGCGCCTGGAAGGTGCGCTTGGCCGGATGGCCGCCTTCGGCCCGCATTTTGGCCGGGATCGCGGCTTTTATGATCTCCACAAGCTGATCCGTCGTCTCGATCCGCCCTGTCTTTCGTGCCTGCACAATATGTTTTGCAATGTTTTTTGCGAATTTTTCTTCTCCGTAGTCGCGGATGACACGGTACAGCTCCATCTCCCCGTAGTCGTTTACGATGTCTGCCGCCGTTTTTTCGTTCCTCTGGTCCATCCGCATGTCCAGAGGGGCATTTTCCCGATAGGTGAATCCCCTGTTTACCGTGTCCAGCTGGTAGGAGGAAACACCTAAGTCGAGATAAATACCGTCTGCCTTCTGAATCCTTAATCCTTCGAGGACTTCCCGGATATTCCGGTAATTGCTCCTCACTATCGTAACTTTATCCTTGTAATCCTTTAACCGTTCTGTGGCCGCCGCGATGGCATCCGCATCCTGGTCGATGCCGATGATCCGGCCCGAAGGCCCGAGCCGCTTTGCCACTTCGTAAGCATGTCCGCCTCCGCCCAGGGTGCCGTCCACATAAATGCCGTCCGGCTTTATGTTCAGGCTGTCCACGGTTTCGTTGAGGAGAACTGATCTGTGTTCAAATGTCATATTCCAAGACCTTCCATATTCTCAGCAATTTCTTCCATATCGTCATAGACGTTCTTTTCCGCCCACAGCGACTTGTTCCAGATTTCAATGCGCCGCCCGACGCCAACCAATACGACGTCCTTTTCAAGCTTTGCAAATTCCCGGAGAACGGCCGGGATCAGGATCCGTCCCTGCCTGTCCACTTCGCAGGCGCTGGCTCCCGCTAAGAAAAACCTTGTGAATTTCCTGGCATTGGCATTTGTAAGAGGAAGTGCGTGGAGCTTTTCTTCAAAGGATTTCCATTCGGAATTTTCGTACAGGAAGAGACACCCGTCCAGTCCCTTCGTCACAACGAATTCCTCGCCCAACTGCTCCCGGAACCTGGAAGGGACAATCAGACGGCCTTTTGCATCTATCGTGTGACTGTACTCTCCAATGAACATCCTTTCCTCCTGGTACACTGACGCGCCATGGGACACCACTTTCATCCCATTTGGCACCACTTTACCCCACTTTCCACCACTTCTTGTTACCAGTTTAGTACATTTGAAAGGAAATAGCAAGGAATTTTTTCGTTTTTTTTAAAGGAAACAGGGGCTCTGGAAAGAATTTCCAGAACCCCCGCTTCAGGCCGTCTGACGTAAAAAGGCAGCCGAAAATCCCCACTTTTCCGGCTGCCACCACATCTATTATTCTTTTAATATCCTGCTACAATATATTGTTCTATCAGGCGGTCCAGCTCCACGCTGCGCTGATAAATGGTCTCGTACTTATCTTTCGTATCAATACTTTCGTTCAGTGCCTTCCGTGCCTTTTCGATTCGAGCAATCAACTCTTCTTTTGATTCCTTCATTAAGCTACTTCCTCACTTTCCTGTACGACCTTCCGGCGTCCCCGCCAAAGCATAAAGAGGGAAACTGCCGCTGCCACCACTGAGAGGAGCTGTGAAACTGCAAGAGAGGTGCCGGGGATCAGAAGCTGGTCTGTCCTGAGCCCCTCGATCCATGCACGTCCGATCCCGTATCCGGCCAGGTAGATCCACAAAATCTCCCCAGTAAACTTTTTTCGCCTCCTATACCAGAGTATAAACAACAAAAGCCCAAGATTCCACACGGATTCATAGAGGAACGTCGGATGGACCTGTATGTATTCCACCCCGTCTTCCAGGATCAGATGATCCAGCAAATCCTGGGAAATCATCGTTTCATTGACGATGCTGCGCTTTATACGCATTGCAAATAAAGAGTCGGTATAGCCGCCGAAGGCCTCGCAGTTTACGAAGTTGCCCCAACGGCCGATGATCTGCCCTGTTACAAGTCCTATGCACCCGGTGTCAGCCATGGAAAAAAATGACACCCTGCGCTTTTTCGCAAAGACGATCAGCGTGATCACCGCAGCGATCACTCCCCCATAAATTGCCAGTCCTCCTTTCCTCAGGTTGATGATTTCTGCCAGATGTTCCTTATAGTATGCCCACTGGAACACCACATAGTAAAGCCTTGCTCCTATAATGGAAAAGAACACAGCGTAAATGGCAAAATCCAGATAGAGATCCGGATCCTGGCCCCGGCGCTTTGCATCCGCCTGCGCCATGAAAAGACCCGCGATGATGCCGATCCCTATAATCAGGCCATAGTAGGCGAAGGAAATCCCTCCTATTGAGAAGCTTTTTACCATATTCTGAATTGAAATTCCAAGATGAACGAAAGTTATGTCTGCTCCTGCTGTCATGCGTTCTCTCCTTCTAAATCGTTTGCGACTCCTATTTTACTCCGAAATACTACAAAAAGCAAACGAATTCGAGTGACAGGCCTCCCCTTTTTTCGACAAGGCCCCATATTCCGGCCTGTTGACTTTCCGCTCCGCTGCTTTTATACTGGAATTATCATATTTTATGGGGAGGTTGACTTCTATGGGAATTGAAATGTATCTGGAGGGGCTCGACCATTATAAGGAAGAAATGACTGCAAGGCGGCGGGATTTCCATGCACATCCTGAGACGGGCTGGAAGGAATTCCGGACGACGGCGAAGATCATCGAGGCTCTGGAAGGGGCCGGGATCCCGGTCAAATACGGCCATGAGATCATAAACCGCGGCTACCTCTGGTCCTATCCGACGGAAGAGGAAATCGAGGCTGCCAGGAAGCGTGCCGAAGAACAAGGGGCAGATCCCGGTATTCTGGAAAAAATGGGGACGTTTACCGGCGCCTGCGCCGTCATCGAAACGGGGCGGCCGGGGCCTGTGGTTGCGCTCCGGTTCGACATCGACGCCAACGACGTGACGGAGAGCCAATCGCCTGACCGCCAGCCGGTGAGGGAACACTTCTGTTCCATGAATCCCGGCGCCATGCATGCCTGCGGCCACGACGGACATGCCTCCATGGGAATCGCCGTCTGCCAGGCCTTAAACGAGCGGAAGGATCAGCTTAAGGGCACCATAAAGGTTATTTTCCAGCCGGCCGAGGAAGGCGTCCGCGGCGCCCAGTCCATCGCAGAGGGCGGAATCCTGGACGATGTGGACATTTTCCTCACGAGCCATCTGGGAATGGGCGCCAAAACCGGCGAGCTGGTGGCGCTCTCCAAAGGCTTTTTATCCACAAGAAAGGCGGACGCCGTGTTCCATGGCCTTTCTGCCCATGCCGGCGCATCGCCTCAGGACGGGAAGAACGCCATTCTCGCGGCCTGCGCGGCCACTCTCGCCATGCATACGGCCTGCCAGGACTCCCGCGGTGCCTCCCGCATCAACGTGGGGACGATCCATGGCGGAAGCGGACGGAACGTGGTGGCCGATACGGCTGTACTCCAGCTTGAAACCCGCGGCGAAACCACGGAAATCGAGGCCGCTGTCTATGAACGGGCATGCCGCTCCATTGAAGGCGCCGCCGCCATGTTCGGCTGCACGTCTTCTATTGAAATTAAAGGAAGCGCCTCCAGCGCCGACAGCGACAAAGAACTGGAAACGTACATTGCGGCCGGTGCGGCCCATGTGCCGGAAATCACCAGGTATATCCCGGAATCCGGTTTTTCCGGCTCCGAGGACGCCGCTTATCTGATGGCGCGGGTGCAGGCCCACGGCGGAAAGGCTGCCTACATGTGCATCGGCTCCAACATTGCAGCGCCGCACCACAATGATTCCTTTAACATTGACGAGCGGTCGCTTTTCATCGGTTTAAAGCTTTATCTGGCTGTTCTGTGGGAGATCTTGTCATAAAACCCTTTTCTTTCGGGATATTTTGTGATATGCTGAATGCCGGGCGCCGCTTCTTTTCGCGGCGCCTGAACGAATGCACCAGGAAAGGATATGTGCCATGAAATTAGGAATCGTTGGCCTTCCCAACGTAGGGAAGAGTACCTTGTTTAACTCTCTGACAAAGGCCGGCGCCGAGTCCGCCAATTATCCGTTCTGCACCATCGACCCCAACGTGGGCGTCGTGCCGGTTCCGGACTTCCGCTTAAAGCTTTTGACAGACCTCTATAATTCGGAAAAAACTACGCCTGCCGTCATCGAATTCGTCGACATCGCAGGCCTCGTAAAGGGCGCCTCCAAGGGCGAGGGCCTTGGGAACCAGTTCCTCTCCAACATCCGCGAGGTGGATGCCGTCGTCCATGTTGTGCGCTGCTTTGACGATCCCAATGTCATCCATGTGGACGGGAGCGTCGATCCCCTCCGTGACATCGAGACCATCGACCTGGAACTGATTTTTTCCGACATCGAAATTCTCGAGAGGCGGATCTCCAAAACTGCAAAGAGCGCCACGGCCAACAAGTCCCTGGCAAAGGAAGTCGAGATTTTAAGGGCGTTAAAGGCCCATCTGGAAGATGGGAAGCTTGCAAGAAGCTATGAGCCGGCCGATGAGGACGAGGCTTCCTTCATCAGCACCTTAAATCTTCTGACCTGGAAGCCGGTGATTTTTGCTGCCAACGTAGGCGAGGCGGATCTGGCCGACGACGGGGCAAACAATCCCTATGTCAGCAAGGTTAAGGAGTTCGCCGCGGCAAACGGCAGCGAGGTCTTCGTCATCTGTGCCCAGATCGAGCAGGAAATCGCAGAGCTTGACGAGGATGAAAAGAAGATGTTTTTGGAAGAGCTGGGCCTTAAGGAATCCGGCCTGGAAAAGCTCATCGCCGCCAGCTACCGCATTCTCGGACTCATCAGCTACCTGACGGCCGGGGAAAAGGAGACACGCGCCTGGACCATCAAGGTCGGCACCAAGGCGCCCCAGGCTGCCGGAAAGATCCACTCGGATTTCGAGCGCGGCTTTATCAAGGCCGAGGTTGTGAATTATCAGGATCTTCTGGACTGCGGCTCTTACACGGCCGCGAAGGAAAAGGGACTTGTGCGGATTGAAGGAAAGGATTATGTGGTGAAGGACGGGGATGTTGTGCTTTTCCGGTTTAACGTCTAAGACCTGTTTTTTGTCCATAAATCTAAGTTTTTGGGGACTGCCGTTCTGTTTCGGCAGTCCCCATTTTGCGCTTTACCCCTATCCTACCCCTGTCTGGTTTTTCTGCTCTCCCCGGACAGGCTGCTCACTAAAAGCGGCAATCAGCGCCATCGCCGGTACATTTTGCGGCCGGGCGCTCATCGAAGCACCCCCGTCATGCTTTCTCCGGGGCATCGATAAACAGCTCACCCTCAGCGTACAGCACGGCTTTCCCCGCCAGTTTTACCCGGTCACCCTGTTTTTTACAGTAAAGCGTCCCGCCGCGTCTGGACGCCTGTCTTGCAGTCAGGGTATCGTTTTTCATCTTTTCCGCCCAAAGCGGGATGATATGGCAGTGTCCGGAGCCGCAGACCGCATCTTCGGGCACTCCCATTTTCGGCGCAAATGTACGGCTGACGCAGTCGTATGTACTTCCTTTTGCGGTGATGTGAAGGAGCAGCCCGTCCAGCATCCGGACTTTTTCCTGATCCGGCCGGGCGGCATAAACCTGTTCCTCTGTTTCAAGGACGCAGACAAGATCCCGGCCCATCCATGCTTCCGTCGGGCGTACGCCGATGGCCGCTTCCATCTCGTCTGTGACTTCCGTTTGCGTCAGCGAATAGGCCGGGAAATCCATCTCCAAGAGCTCGCCGTTTTTGATAACCTCCAGCTTCCCGCTTTTCGTCCGGAAGGAAATGCTCGCGGCCTCCGGTTCATAAAAGCGGAATAAAATATAAGCCGTCGCCAGCGTGGCGTGGCCGCAGAGGTCGATCTCCCCGCCCGGCGTGAACCAGCGCAGGTGATAGCCGTCCTGTTCCTTTACGGTAAACGCCGTCTCTGACAGGTTGTTTTCCCCTGCAATCTCCTGCATAAGTGTGTCTGGAATCCACTGGTTCAGGACGCAGACCGCGGCCGGGTTCCCTTCAAAAACCTTTTCTGCAAACGCATCAGCAACATAATATTTCATGTTCGATTCCTCCCTGTTTGTTTTCTTGCCAGCCGTTGCATACATCGACCCATTCTGACGCGCCGGAATACTGTTCCAGCTCCGCAAGGCTGACCCATAAGGTTGCCATATCTATTCCTGCGGCCGTGTGAACCTTTATAAACCGTTTTAAGGAGACGTCCAGATAGATGGGGACGCCTTCCCTGATGGCAAAAGGGCATACGCCGCCCGGCTTATGTCCGATCAGGCGTTCCACCTCCTCCCGCGGTACCATGGACGGCTTCTGGCGGAATTTTGCCTTAAATTTGGAGCTGTTCACCTTCGCATCTCCTGCCATGACCACCATGACAGGCTTTCCGTCCACGAGAAAAGACAGGGTTTTTGCGATTTCCGCAGGCGCACAGCCAATGACCTGTGCCGCATGTTCCACCGTGTCGCCGGTCGAATCATGTTCCGTAATGCGTTCCGGCAGGCCGATGGATTCAAAATATTGTTTTACTCTTTCATAAGACAAAACAGATTCCTTCCTTTCATAATGGATTGACTGCATTGTAGCGCAGATATTATAATAAGTAAAACGAATATTTCTAATGCAAGTATTAGAAAGGATGATTTGTCATATGAACCGATACATGGCCTTGCAGAAAATTGTGGAGCTGGGCAGCTTTACAAAGGCGGCCGATGCCCTGGGATACACGCAGTCTTCCATCAGCCAGATGATTTCCTCTTTGGAAAACGAGCTTGCCATGAAGCTCCTCACACGTTCCCGGTCAGGCGTCAGGCTGACGATTGAGGGCGCTAAGCTGTATCCGTTTATCGAGCGCAGCATCATCAGCTACCGCGCCATGCAGGAAAAAGCCAATGAAATTAGAGGGCTGGAAACCGGCATCATCCGTGTCGGCACGATTTCGAGCATCACCTGCCACTGGATGCCCGCGCTGATTAAGGGGTTTCAGGAAATCTATCCGCAGGTGGAATTTCTCTTTCACCAGGGGGATTACACGACGATTCCCGAATGGATCCGAACCGGAGCCGTTGATTTTGGCTTCATTTCGCCTGCCGCCGCCCCTGACTTAAAAACCATTCCCGTAAAAACCGGGGAGATGCTGGCGGTTCTGCCGCTGGCGCATCCCTTTGCCGGCTGTGACAGCATACCGCTAAAAGAGCTTACAAAGGATCCTTTTATCCTTCTGGAAGAAGGGCATTTCAGCGAGCCATTAAACGCCTTCCATGAAGCGGGGCTGGCACCGGACATCAAATACACCATTCATGATGACTATGCCATCATGACGATGGTGGAGGCCGGGCTGGGCGTCAGCATCCTAGCGGAACTCATGCTCAGGCGTACCAGCTTCCACATCGCCTGCCTGCCCATTGATCCGCCCATTTTCCGCACCCTAGCCATCGGCTATAAGGATCAGGACAGCATCCCGATTGCAAGCAAGTATTTTATTGAGTATCTGACGGAAAACCGGGACATGCTGCCGTGATGGGATGGATATGGCAAAGAGTCCCGGAAGCCGCAATGGCCGCCGGGACTCTTCTTGTGTTATTTTATGAACATGGCATCCCCAAAGCTGAAGAAGCGGTACCGCTCCTTCACTGCCTCCGCGTAGGCATTCAGGATGTGCTCGCGGCCGGCTAACGCTGACACTAGCATCACCAGCGTGGACTCCGGAAGATGGAAATTCGTAATCAGGCAGTCCAGGATCTTGAAACGGTAGCCGGGATAGATGAAAATATCCGTCCAGCCGCTTCCCGCCTTTAAGATCCCATCGTCCCCTGCCGCCGATTCCAGCGTCCGGCAGCTTGTCGTCCCCACGCAGATCACGCGGCCGCCGTTTTTCTTCGCCGCATTGATCTTTTCTGCTTCCGACTCCTCCACCACATAAAACTCCGAATGCATGTGGTGTTCCTCCAGCGTGTCCACCTTCACGGGGCGGAAGGTGCCGAGGCCCACATGGAGCGTGACATGGGCGATGGTGACTCCCATGTCTTCGATCTGTTTTAAAAGCTCCTTTGTGAAATGCAGGCCGGCCGTCGGTGCGGCTGCGGAGCCGTCATGTTTGGCATAAACAGTCTGGTAGCGGTTTTTATCCTTTAGCTGGTGGGTAATATAGGGCGGCAGCGGCATCTGGCCAAGCCTGTCCAGGATTTCCTCAAAAATTCCATCGTAATCGAAGCGGATCAGGCGGTTCCCCTCTTCCACCACGTCGATGACCGTCCCTTTTAAGAGGCCGTCCCCGAAGGACACTTCCGCTCCCACCTTCATCTTTTTCCCCGGCTTCACAAGGGTTTCCCACACCTGATCGGACTTCCGCTTCAAAAGCAGCACTTCAATTTTTGCGTCTGTTCCGACTTTCTGGCCGATCAGCCGGGCCGGTATCACCTTTGTATCGTTGATGACGAGGCAGTCTCCCTTTTTCAGATAGCCAAGGATATCGCGGAAATGCCTGTGCTCCATCTCCCCCGTCGTTTTATCCAGCACGAGAAGCCGGGAGGCAGCCCTGTCCTCCAGCGGATCCTGTGCAATCAGCTCCTCCGGGAGCTCAAAGTAAAAATCTTTTACATCCATAACAATTCTCCTGTTTTCCTCATGACGGCTCTGAAGAAATCTCTTCTTCTGCGGCTTCGCTGCCGTCAGCCGCCGGCCCAGACATGGCAAGCTCGTAAAGCTTCGTCAGGCTCTCATCCTCCGCCAGCGCGTCCAGAAATTCCTTCTGCACCTGGGCGGCCAGCGCCATGGCTGAGTCCAGCATGGCGGCCTGTTCCATGTACTGCTTTACGGCCTCGTCCGTTCCTTCTTCGTATATTTTATAAATCCCGTCTTCGTCCTTCTTTACATAGGCAGCCGACATGCTGGGCGCCGGTACTTCGGACTGGTAGAATTTCATTTTATAGGCCACGTAGACCACGTAGGAATCCGGCTCCTGACCTGGAATCCCGTAGCAGGCGATATCCCGGTAGTCTTCGATGTATTTCATCGACCACAGAAGCCGCTGGGACTCTGCCTCATAGTCGGAGGCTTCCTCTCCGTAAAAATAACTGTCGGCAAGGCGGGCGTCTCCCGAAAGCTTCGCCTTAAAATAACCCTCAAACAGCGCGGGGATTTCCGGCGGAAGATCTCTTGTAAATTCCATCCCTTCCGGCGTTCCATCCGTTTCCGGCTCCGGCTCTTCCGACAAGGTAATATTCGCGCTCTCCGGCTCCGTTCCTGCCGTCGGCAGGATTTCTTCTGCGGCAGGCGCTGTCTGGGTGTTTTCCCGCCCGGAGAGCTGCCGCACTGCCATGATCCCTGCAATGATAGCAGCCGGTACCAGGATAAAGAAAAGGATTGCCAGACGGCGGGGATCCGCTTTTTTCCGGCGCTCCTTGGAAGGTTCGCTGTTCACGGCGGCCTCCCTCCCTTCCATATATACGTTCCATGCTGGCCTTTGCCCTGCTCATTGTACCAGAATAAATTTTAAAAAGCAAGAAAGAAACACTTGCCAGAATACATAAAATGTTGTATTATATTAGAGATGCATCTGTAGCTCAGTGGATAGAGCAGTGGCCTCCGGAGCCGCGTGCGTAGGTTCGATTCCTATCAGATGCATTTTTTTATTTGCCTGATTTTATGGGGCTTCGTGCAAAAAACCGGTTTCTAATGTCCTCAGGGGCCTCTACCTTGACAATGTAATATACTTACCTGGGGAGCCGGGGGACGTGCTCTCACCCGTTCCGAGACCTTACGGAAGGCGGTGATTATTATGAGTACATATGAAGAACTGAGCCTCATCGTGAGCGTCGCTCTACTGATTGTAGCCATTCTGACATACACACATAAGAAATAGCCGTCCTGCTCTCGTCAAAGTTTAGGAACGGCTATTTCATAGCTTAGTATTAGCTTTCGCCGGGTCGGGTGAAGTGCGCTCACCTTCCGGCTCCCTTGTTAAGTACATTATATGTCAAATCAAATTATTTGTCAAATATGAAAAACCGTCTCCCACGCCACCAGAAGCCATCTTCCC
This sequence comes from Eubacteriaceae bacterium Marseille-Q4139, assembly GCA_018223415.1. Lineage (NCBI taxonomy): Bacteria > Bacillati > Bacillota > Clostridia > Eubacteriales > Eubacteriaceae > Eubacteriaceae bacterium Marseille-Q4139. Next base: position 597,711 of record JAGTTQ010000001.1, read on the forward strand.
CCATTTCCTACCGAATAAAATGCGTCCGAACCGGCTCCTCCTTCTCCGGCAGTCCATAAGCTTCCTTTCCGAGGGCAATGCTCTTCATCAAAAACGTCATATTCCTCGCCAGCGTCCGCATGGTCTGAAGTCCCTCGCCGTCCTCCGCAGCCTCGCCGGGATTGCGGCCGTGGATGCTGTTCCAATACTGGCTGGAGGCCACCGGCATCCCGCTGATGGTAAAGAATTTGTTGAGTTCATCAAACGTAGAGGACAGGCCGCCGCGTCTCGCACAGACAACGCTGGCGCCGACCTTCATGGTCTTATCAAAATGCGTGCTGTAAAACAGCCTGGTGAGGAACGCCACCAGCGTAGCATTAGCCGACGCATAGTACACAGGACTTGCCGCCACAAGGCCGTCGCAGGCTTCAAATTTCGGCGCCGTCTCATTTACCAGATCCTGGAACACACATTTCCCCGTCTTAAAGCAAGAGCCGCACGCGATGCAGCCGCGGATATCCTGGTTCCCGACCCGTATGATCTCCGTCTCCACGCCTTCCGCCTCAAACACCTTCACCATCTCTTTCAGGGCAATGGCGGTATTCCCATTTTCTCTTGGACTTCCGTTGATAATCAAAACCTTCATTATGTAAACGCCTCCCTCTGTTTTCAGAAATTTATTCCTGATCGCTGATATGGAACATGCCTTTTCCCTCCAGCTTTGCTTTATAAAGGTACCGGTCGGCCCGCTGGTACATGCTCTCAAAGCTTTCCCCATGGCCGCGCCTGCAAATTCCCATACTCACGGAAGCCATAATTTCCGGGGATCTTTGGCACATCCGTGCCCTGAATTCCTCCTGGATCATAGATGCCTTCCGTTTCACAACCTTCAGATCCGTAAGCCCTATATAATAGATCAGGAACTCGTCGCCGCCCATTCTTGCCACCACGTCCTGACTCCTTGCATTCTCTTTTAAAAGCTCCGCCAGGCGGATGAGCACCTCATCACCGGCCCTGTGTCCGTATGTATCGTTCACCTTCTTAAAATTGTCGATGTCAATAAAAAACAGGATTCCTTCTTCACCGCGGATCATGGACAGCTCGATCTGGTGGATGGCTTCCCTTCGGTTTAAAATTCCTGTCAGCGGATCCAGCCCTGCCTCTTTCTTCAGCCTGCTCTGCATCATCATGTTGTTGGAGATATCTGTCATGACACTGATGAATGCCGACCGCCCCTCGTCGGTGATGATCTTCTTCCCCTGGTCGTAAACCCAGAGGATTTTCCCGCTTTTTGTGATGAGCCGGTACTGGATCGTATATGTCCCGGCCTTTTCCACCGAGTCCATGATCGTCTTCTCCACCATCTCCCGGTCCTCCGGGTGGATCATGCGGATCAGCCTTTCCCCGTACGTTTCTGCCAGCTCCTCATAGGTGTACTCCAGGGCCTTCAGCATGGTATCGTTGACGACATAGAGGGGAAAGCCAGGTTCCAGGTACCCTCCTATGATCCCGCCGGGGATGATGCCCGTCAGAACATTGATCAGCTCGCGGCTTTCCTGAGGACTCAGGCTGCTTTTCGCATTCCGGCTGAATTTTAACGGGAAAAACTCCTCTTCTCCCTGAATGCTCGTGGAGGTGGAGAGATGCATTTCCGCAATTTTCCAGCGGCCGTCTTCCCGGATCATTGAGGCTGTCAGCCGCGTATCCATCTCCACGTCGATGCCGTCTTTTTCAGGCATCCGGATCTTCATATGCGCGAACGCACATGCCGCAGCATCTCCGTGCTCCTTCACACAGTATTCTTCCATCGCATAATCCATCTGCGCCGGCTGCTGCTTAAACTCCCGTGTCAGAAGCTCGAGAAGCCCTTCTTTCCCGAAGGCAATCTCCCTCACCCCTGTCCCCACGGTGATGACAGACTCCGAAACACAGTCTAATGCTTTCTCCAAATTCCTCTCTCTCAGATAAGCACAGAAAAACCGGTTTAGAAGTTCCCAGATTTCATTGGTACAGACGTTTTTCGTCATCTTCATCACCTCCATTTATTCAGCTTGAAGTCTGCAAGTCCACGTTCCAGTCCATCCTCCTCTGCCAAAAGAACCTGCATGCTTAAAAGGCCTCACTGCCTTTTTGTTTTCCGCGCTTCTTCCCCGTATTCTCTCCTAGGCCTGATAAATCTTTCGGATTTCCTTTTCCTTTTCACAGAACAGGTCAAGGAGCAGCGGGTTAAAGATGCCGCACTTCCCGTCGCGGATCATCTGTACGGCCTCATCGAAGCCATATGCGTCTTTATAAACCCGTTTGCTTACCAGTGCATCATACACATCAGCCAGGGACACAATCTGGGCCCAGACAGAAATTTCGTCTCCCTTTAAGCCGTCCGGATATCCCTTTCCGTCCCACCGCTCATGATGGTGGCGCGCAATGTCGTAGGCGTACTGGTACGCCGCGCTCTTCCGAAGCTGCGGGATTTTTTCCAGCATCTGACAGCCGTAAACCGTATGCTGCTTCATGATCTCAAACTCCTCCGGCGTCAGACGTCCCGGTTTATTTAAAATTGCATCAGGAATTGCAATTTTTCCAATATCATGCATGATTGATGCCATTGCAATCTGGATAATTTCTTCCTCACTCAAGCCGTCTCCCAGCTTCGTCTCACGGAGCAGAAAACCTGTGATATCATGGATCCGCTTTACATGTTCTCCCGACTCGCCGCTTCGGAACTCAATGGCCGTGGACAGAGCCTCGATCATGCCTTTGTTCAGCTCAATAATTTCGTCTGCCTGGCGCAGAAGCTCTTCCTGCTGCTTCTGTACCTTGTCGTCCAGCCGTGCCCGGCCGCGGTACAGTTCGACCACGGAATCGACCCGCCGCTTTACAATATACGGCATGATCGGCTTGCTGATGACATCCATGACGCCCATGTCGTATGCCCGCCGGATGACGTTGCTGTCGGCCTCGGCCGTAATTAAAAACACAGGAATTTGTTCTGAAACAGGATTCGTCATAAACTGTTCCAGGAATTTCATCCCGTCCATCACCGGCATGACAACATCCAAAAGAACCATGCAGATGCTGTCCTCATCTTCCCTGAGCTTCTTAAGCCCTTCGGCGCCGTTTTCCGCCTCCACGACCTGATACTCGTCCTCAAAAATCATTTTCAAAAGCACCCGGTTCATCTCCGTATCGTCGATGATCAGTACCTTGTTTCTCTCCCTGGAGCCGCTGCCAAAAATTATGCTGTCACTCATATGCTCTCTTCCCTTTCCTCGGAACATTCCCGCATTCCGCTTCCGGTTCCCGTCCTTAAGCTCTCCAAAAACCGTCGGTTTCATGCGTGAAATGTCTGTCTTTTGAATGATGCACTTGGGATTTACACAGCATAATATAAAATATATGAAGTGTAAACGGCGGCGGAAATTCTTTATTGTCATTATTTTATCATTTTGCAGCTCTTTTTTCAAGGTGTTTGCATGCATGAGAACCGTATAAATTGCATGGCGGCAGGCAGGCGGCCCTGCGGGATTTTCTTCTGTCTCCGGCCGGACAAAACCATTGAAAAAGCAGGGGCAGGATGTTAAAATGGAACTGCACACAAATACTTGAGGTTACATGACATAATTTATATTATGTCATCTCCCCATTTTCCTGTTGCATTTTCCACCCAGTTCCGCTACAATAAGATTATCTTTTTCATTTCTTTTTACGATTCTAAACCACATTTCTCATTTCAGGAGGTATCTCTATGGATTACACATCATTCTGCAATGCGCTGACACTGTCTCTTTCTTCTTATCTTGCCCCGGAAACAAATGTACATCTTCAGAAAATCCAAAAAAATAACGGAATTCTCATGGACGCGCTCTGCTTTTTAAAAGAAGGCGCCGGCTGTTCCCCTATGGTCTATCCCGATACGTTTTACAGGGAGTACCTCTCCGGCCGCACCATGGAGGACATCTGTCTTGACATTCTGGCAGCCATAAAAAAAGAGCCGCCTTTTTCCGACGGCTTCCTTGATGCACTCCACGATTTCAGCACTGTCCGCGGCCGAATCGCCTTCCGGCTCATTTCCCGGGACGCCAACAGCGGGCTGTTAAACGATATCCCATGGGTTCCTTTTCTGGATCTCGCCATGGTCTTTTATCTCCTGCTTGGAAGTACCGCCTCGGCCCAGACTACGGCCCTGATCCATAATGAACAGCTCTCCTTCTGGAACCTGACATCCGCCGGACTCTACGCCCTTGCCGTCGCCAACACACCGGCTTTATTCCCTGCGTCCATTTTCAGCCTCGAAGAACTTCTGTCCGGCCAGCTCCCCTCACTTCCCCGGCAGGAAACCGCCGCACCTGCTCATCTGCCCGCAGAAGACGGCAGCTCCCCGGGAATCTATGTCCTCACCAATTCCGTCGGGATCCACGGAGCCGCATGCCTGGCATACAGCGACGTATTAAAAAACTTCGCAGACGCCGCCGGCACGGATCTCATCATCCTGCCGTCCAGCATCCACGAAGTCTTAATGATCCCGGACACCCATGTTTACCGCTATGGAGAAATCCGGGAAATGATTCAAAAAGTTAATACGGAGGACGTCCCGGCCGAAGACCGGCTGTCCGACGAGCTCTATCTCTATCTCAGGGAGAAGAGGCAGCTTACTGTCTGGCGCCATGACGCGACTCCGAATACACCTGAACCAGACGGAAAATCGAATCCATGATGAAGATGGCCATGGCGATGGCGCCGGCAATCTGGAGCGTCTCAATCAGGTAGTGATTGGAGAGCGCAAAATCATTCTGGATCAGGTAATGGACAAACCGGTACATGGCGGCTCCAGGCACCGACGGCAGGATCCCGGAAATCAGGAACACGGTCACAGGCGCCCGCTTAATCCGCGCCATCATATGACTTAACAGCGCGATCATGAGTGTCGACAAAAACGCCGCCATCATGGCCGAATTCGTGTCGGCCTGGATCACCATGTACACGTACCAGCCGACGGCTCCGATTCCGGCGGAATAATGGGCATACTTTTTCGGCACGTCCAAAAGGGCCGAAAACATGTAAACGGCAAAAAATGCACCTACGATCTGAGCTGTCATGCGGCACCTCCCCAGATTGTCATAAACAGGACGATTCCGCAGCCGACTCCGGCCGCCACGGCAAGCGCCACGACGATGGCTTCTAACATCCTGGCCGCCCCGGCTCCATAGTCGCCGTTTAAGGTATCACGGATTGCGTTTGTAAAAATCACGCCGGGCACAAGCGGCATGATGGAGCTGATAATCATGACGTCAGCATTTGCCGCCGGAATCACAAACCGCTGGAGCACCATGGCGGAAAATGCGACGACAAAGGAGTGGAAGGCGCTGACACAGAAATCGTTGATCTTGACTTTCTGCATCATCCAGGTGGACAGCACCAGAAAGATACCGACCAGCCCTGCCGCAAAAAAGTCGATGAGGCCGCCTCCGAAAAGCGGCGTAAAAAACGCTGCCACGCCGACCGTTCCGATGGCCTTCTGAAGCTGGCTGTAAGGCACATCCGTCTCCACCAGTTTTAACTCCTCGTATGCCTCCTCGATGTTGATTTTCCCGGCGCAGAACCGCCTGGATATATCATTGACGCGGTAAATCTTGTTGATGTTCGTGCTCCTGTCCGGCACCCGCTTAATTAGAGTCACCGGCTCCCGCATCGGATCGTTCAGGGTCAGGAAAATTCCTGTCGCAAAAACGATTGTCTCAATGGTTTTGTAGCCGGACTTCTGGAGCATGTGCTGCATGGTGTCTTCCACGCGGTACACCTCTGCCCCGCTTACCAGCATGATCCTTCCTGCCAGAAGCACGGCATCCAGCAGAACTTTTTCGTCCATATTCGTTTCCTCACTCTGTTGCTGATGTTGTCACTGCTGCTGTCATGCCTGCATTCCCGGTGAGGAACGGCATTAAAGAAGGCTTCCGACCTGGAAGACCAGCACCGCCGCCGCCCATGCAAGCACTAATTGGAATAATACCATACCTATCGTCCATTTTAAAGAGTGAGTTTCTCTTTTTATGGTGGCAATCGTTGCTATGCACGGCGTATAGAGCAGGCAGAAAATCATGAGTGCGTAGGCATTTGCCGGGCCGAAGCCGGAAGCGGATAACACTCCCGTAAGTTCTGCCATGCCGGCGGCCGAATTGATGTTGCTGATCCCGTAAAGGACGGAAAAGCTGGATACCACAACCTCCTTGGCGGAAATTCCGGAAATCAGGGCCACGGCGATCTGCCAGCTTCCCAGGCCGGCCGGCTTTAACACCGGCACAAGAAGATGTCCGAATTTCGCGGCAAAGCTTTCCGAAACCTCGGTCACAAATCCGGACGGCCCGCTGTTTAAGACGAACCACAAAACGATGGAGGCGAGGAAAATCGTCGTTCCCGCCTTCGTCAGGTAATCCTTGACCTTGTCCCAGACATAAATGGCAACGGTGCGGAGATTCGGCATTTTGTACTCGGGAAGCTCGATTAAGAGTGCGTTCTCTGACGTGCCCTTCCATGTCTTATGTACCACGAGCGATACGAGAATCGCCATTAAAACACCGATCAGGTACAGGGAATAGGCCACAAGGAGCGCCGAGTCCGGGAAGAACAGCTCGGCAAACAGCACATAAATCGGGAGTCTGGCTGAACAGGACATGAACGGCGTCACGAGAATGGTACGCAGCCTGTCCTTATGGCTTTCTAACGCCCTGGTTGCCATGACGGCCGGAACCGTACAGCCGAAGCCTAAAAGCATCGGGAGGAATGCCTTTCCGGAGAGCCCCACCATGCTCATAGTCTCGTTCATCACGTAGGCCACACGCGCCATGTAGCCGCTGTCCTCCAAAAAGGCCAGCGCCAGAAACAGGATGAAAATATTCGGAAGGAAGGTTAAGATTCCTCCGACGCCTGCGATGATGCCGTCCACAATCAGGGACACGAGCCACGGCGATACGCCGGCACTCTGCAAAAATTCCAGGGCGCCGCCGGAAAACAGCTCAAGCCCCTGCTCAAAATAGCCCTTTAAAAAGTCTCCGACGGTGAAGGTCAGGAAAAACACAAGCGCCATAATCCCGAAAAAGACCGGGATCCCCAGAACCGGGTGCGTCAGAAGCTTATCTGCCTTATCCGTCATGGCCGATTTTTCTTCCTTATGGAACAGGCATTCCCGGATGACCTCTTCCACATAATCATACTTTTCGTTGATAATCTCTTTTTCGTAGCTTTGGGAGACAATGCCGGAAAGGTCGACGGGGTGGTCGCTCATGACCTCCTTGTCTTTTTCCAGCATCTTAATGGCATGCCAGCGCAGGTTCGTAAGCTCCGGGTATGTCTCCCGCAGAAGAGACTCGGTGCGCTGGATCTTGTCTTCCATCTCCCTGTCGTAGCGGACGACGATGCCCTGGGGCTCTTCTTCGTAATGATGGACGACGGCATGCATCAGCACGTCCAGTCCGGTGCGCTTTCTGGCCGATACCGGGACGGCCGGGATATGGCCCAGCATCTCCGGCAGACGGTGGAGGTCGATTTCCATGCCCCGCTCCTCGACGATGTCCATCATGTTAAGGGCCAGGATCACCGGCTTTTTCAGTTCCAGAAGCTGAAGCGTCAGATAAAGGTTCCGTTCGAGAGACGAGGCGTCCACCACGTTGATGATGACGTCCACGCCGTCCTCCTCGATGCACCGCCTTGTGACAAGCTCCTCGATGGTGTATGAGGTCAGGCTGTAAATTCCCGGCGTGTCCACCACATGAATCCGCCTTCCTTTATATACGGTTTCGCCTTCGACCCGCTCCACCGTAACGCCGGGCCAGTTTGCCACCTTTAACTTGGAGCCTGTGAACGCATTGAACAGCGTTGTTTTCCCGCAGTTTGGGTTTCCCACAAAGCAGACGGTAATCGGTTTGTTTTCGTCCCTGTTATCCATGGTTTTCCGCCTCCTTTACAAGAATTCCCTCTGCGATTTTCCTTCCCAGGGCCAGCCTGGTGCCGCGTACCTTGATAATCATCGTGCCGCTTCTCTTTTTATTGAGGACAGACACTTCCGTCCGCTCGTTGACGCCCAGCGCTTCCAGCCGTCTGGTGACTGCCTCTTCCACGTTTACGGAACAGACCTCATAGGACTTTCCGATTTCACCTTCGCGCAGTTTCATGGATTTCATCCTCCGACCTTGTTTTCTATGCACAAACCGGGAGAAATGGCCTCATCAGGTCTTTCTCCCGGTATCCGCTGCATTTCCTACACGCAGGTAATTGTAGTCTTATTGATAATATTTGTCAATATCACTTTTCCGATTCCAGCTCGAATAACATCTGGCGGACTTCCTTCATCCTGTCACGCAGCCTTGCGGCCTCCTCGAAGTTCAGTTCTGCGGCTGCCTGGCGCATCTTCTTGGAAAGCTCTTTGGCAAGCTTGTCCAGCTCTCTGGCATCCATGGACTCCGGCTCTTTCTTAAAGTCTTCCTCGCTCTCTTCGGCCGCCTTGGAGATGGCGATGAGGTCACGGACGGCTTTCTTGATGGTCTGAGGCGTGATTCCATGCTCCTCATTGTATTTCTTCTGGATCTCGCGGCGGCGGTTGGTCTCGTCGATGGCCGCACGCATGGAATCCGTGATCGTATCAGCATACATGATCACATGGCCGTCTGCATTTCTGGCCGCGCGGCCAATGGTCTGGATCAGTGAGGTTTCCGACCGCAAAAATCCCTCTTTGTCTGCATCCAGGATGGCAACAAGGGTAATTTCCGGTATGTCCAGTCCCTCTCTTAATAGGTTGATTCCCACCAGCACGTCAAAGACGTCAAGGCGCATGTCGCGGATGATCTCCGCCCGCTCCAGCGTGTCGATGTCCGAGTGGAGATATTTGACCCGGATGCCCGCCTCCCGCATGTAGTCGGTCAGATCCTCTGCCATCCGCTTCGTCAGCGTCGTAATCAGGATCTTGTTGTGCTTTTCCACTTCCTTATTTACTTCGCCGATCAGATCGTCGATCTGGCCCTCCACGGGGCGCACGGAGATTTCCGGATCCAGAAGGCCCGTGGGACGGATGATCTGTTCCACCCGCATCAGTTCATGGTCGGCTTCATAGACCGAAGGCGTTGCCGAGACAAACATCATCTGGCTGATGTGGCTTTCAAATTCCTCAAAGCTTAAGGGCCGGTTGTCCAGAGCCGACGGAAGGCGGAAGCCATAGTCCACCAGCGTCTTCTTTCTGGAGCGGTCGCCGAAGAACATACCTCGCACCTGCGGCAGCGTGATGTGGGACTCGTCCACGATGATTAAAAAGTCCTCCGGGAAATAGTCTAAAAGCGTACACGGCGGCTCACCGGGCGCCATACCGGTCAGGTGCCTGGAATAGTTTTCGATTCCTGAGCAGAAGCCGGTCTCCCGCATCATCTCCACGTCGAAATTTGTCCGCTCCGAGATCCTCTGTGCCTCCAGAAGCTTGTCCTCGCTCTTAAAATAGGCCACCCGCTCCTTTAGCTCTGCCAGGATGTTTTCCGTGGCCTGCATCATTTTTTCCTTCGGCACAACGTAATGGGAAGCCGGGAAAATCGCCACATGGCCGAGCTGCGCCTTGATTTCACCGGTCAGCGTGTCGATCTCCGTGATCCGGTCCACCTCGTCGCCGAAAAATTCCACCCGGTACGCCTCGCTTCCCGAATACGCCGGGAAAATCTCCAGCACGTCGCCGCGGACGCGGAAGCTTCCGCGCTTAAAATCCATGTCGTTCCGCGTGTACTGGATATCGATCAGCTTATGGATCACCTCGTCTCTGTCCTTTACCATTCCGGGACGCAGGGAAATCACCATCTCCTTGTAGTCGATAGGGCTTCCGAGTCCGTAGATGCAGGAAACGGACGCCACGATAATCACGTCGCTGCGCTCCGAAAGGGCGGCTGTGGCGGAATGGCGCAGCTTGTCGATTTCGTCGTTGATGGCCGAGTCCTTTTCGATGTAGGTGTCGGTGGATGGGACGTAGGCTTCGGGTTGGTAGTAGTCGTAGTAGGAGACAAAGTATTCTACTGCGTTATTGGGGAAGAACTCCTTGAACTCGCTGTAAAGCTGGGCTGCGAGAGTTTTGTTGTGGGCAATGATTAACGTCGGCTTATTTAATGCCTGGATGACATTCGCCATGGTGAACGTCTTGCCAGAGCCGGTGACACCCAGTAAAGTCTGGAATTGATTGCCTTCCTTGAAGCCGGCCACCAGGGCGTCGATAGCCTGGGGCTGGTCGCCAGTAGGGGCGTATTCAGAATGGAGTTGGAAGATTTTTTGTTCACTTTGCATAAAAAGCACCTCCAAAATCTATAAGAAAAAAGACGTCTATTCGCCGCAAATTCGTCGTGGAACACAGTTTTTTCGTCGTGGCGTTGACCCGAATGAGCATAAAACAGGCCCACGACGAATGTTGTTCACAATTTGCTCTTTTTGCTGCTTGGCACACCTCTGTAATTCTATACGGGCAGAACAGGAACAAATGGCCTGAACAACCATTTACAGATTGCTTTCTAGTATATCACAAACCGTTTGAAATGTATAGGAGAAAGCAAACATTTGTTCTTTTCCTTGAGGGGCATGGCATTTCTCACTTTCCACGCCACATATTGCCATAAAGAAAGGTCATGCTGTTGCCGTTTTTCATTTTTCTGACAACTGATATAATCCTGGAACAGAATAGCACTCTCCCTGTTTCCGTTTTATCATCCTAACAGGCCATGGAGGATATGCCCGCCCGAGAAATCTGAAGTTATCTTTCTACATAAAGCACCATCTTACAATATCCTCAATCAGTTTTGATGGCAGGCTTCGATCATAAGGAAAATAAATGGCATTCTTCTTCGTGGTAAATTCCTTTAGCTCTGAGGCAAATTCCTCAATAGCTTCACAGCCAACATAAAGGCTAACATGGTTTTTGCAGGCAGAAAAAGAAACGGATTTCCCTTCTTTGGTATATGTTGGCATACTCCACGATATATGTTCATTTACACATGGAATATTGTCTCGTATTACAGCCGCTATTTCGGCCAGATGGGAATGCGATTCCAAAGGCTGTGATTCTATATATTCCAATACTGTTTTGGGCGCCGCACCGCAATAATGTCCCTGGTTTGTTCTCTTAAATTCTCTCCCACATTTAGGGCATATCCACATATCGTATTTTCTCCTCAGATTTTACTTAAGCTCGAGAAGGTGCGCCTGCCCGATAAATCGGCGCTGTGTCTTCCCAATCTTCACTCAATATTTTTAACATGCGTTCTTAAATAATCAAAATATTTTTTCCCATCGTCATTGCCGTCTTCGTCCGGTTCAAATATTTCCCTTCCCTCAAACATATAGGCTCTCAGCAAATATTCTACGGCGTTTTTTTCATCTCCAATTTCCAGACAGCATTCCCCCAGCCGAAGCATGATAAACGGATTTCCATACCCCGCACCGCTCAAATTTCCTCTTGCTCTGTCAAAACAGTCATGTGCTTTTTCATACTGTCCCTGTTGGAAATAAATATCGCCGATGGCAGCTAAAAACCATATGGATTCACTGTAAAATTGCTGCGGCCCCGGTATCAGGTTCAGAGCTTCGTTCCATGTCTGTATCGCTTCCTCATAGAGTGCTGCCCCTTCAAGCTCATTGCCTTTTTCCGCCAATTCATCCAGCTTTGCTCTTATTTCCGGAGTCAGCTCATCAAATTCTTCTTCCTCTCCTGCCTTTGAAAACAGTCCCATAAGATACCTCCATAAATTTTATTTTGCGGTCTCCCTATTCTGCGGGAGCCAGGCTTTGAATCCATCTCTCCATGACTGCCCGGCGCAGGCTTGCCGGAGACATGGCCAGCCGATAAATGGGAAAGTCTATGAACTTTAATTTTCTTTACCTAAGTTTTTAATGATTGCCAACGCAATCTTTCCGGCCAAATCTCTATCTGCTGTGTCCTGCGGTGATTTTCCATAGATAGCAAAACGGTATTCTTCATATATCCAATCTATCAGAAACATATCCCCTTCTTTATTTACTTTCATATATGGAAAAATATATTCTTCATCCGCAGTTACTGCTGTCCATTCAATCTTGGTTGAATCTACGAATTCTTCATCTGGCAGAGAGAGTTCCTTCCCTTTGCTTGCGGAAAAGGTACACAATCCGACATTTTCCAATTCAAATTCAATTTTTAATTCATCCTCCTGGGAAGTTATCACTTCGATATTGGATGTAATTTTCATATTATCCAACACTTCTCTGGGGTTTCCAAATCCATCTGCATTTACCACTTCTGACTCGCTATTACCAATACTATTCTCTGTTTCATATGCTGCGACTGTCTCTTCAAATGATTCTTCTGTTTTCTGCATTTGGCTTTCATTTAGACTGCTTTCAGAACACGCGCTTAATATGAAACCTGCGGCTATAAATACGGTTATTATTTTTATTTTCACTAAAATACCTCCTTTATAACTTCCGTTTTATCATCCTGTTTCCCTCATTATTCTGCAAGTTCTCTGGGCTTTGGAGACTTCGGCCGTGTGTGCGCGCAGACCTCGGAGAATGTGTCTGACCGGCAAATAAGGCGTTGTGTTATTGGACAAACAGTGACTTTATGCCCCCGCCGGAACACCGCTTCTGATATAAAAACAAGAAGCCCGGTTTCCCGGACTTTTCCGCAGGTCATCCCGGCCTCCCGCCCATCTCAGGACGGAACGCCGGGAATCTGTTTTCTTTTACCAGATGGATGGCTTTAAATCCTTCGGAAGCGGATTCGGGTACTCTTCCCCGTCCAGTTCTTCCTTCCAGTCGGCTTTGGCCTTTTCCACGAGGGACGGATCCTCTAAAAGCTGTACGCCGACGCAGGCCATGATTTTAGCTGCTGCCAGCATGCCTTTATGGGCAGCGGAGGCCTTTCCCTGGGCAACGGCCTGCCAGGAATGAAGCGCCGTTCCTGCTGCATAGCAGTTTGTGTAGACCTGTCCCGTGGGAACCACCCAGCTCACATCGCCGACATCGGTGGAGCCGCCTCCGCCGTAGCTGCTGTTCTTATCGGCAATAAAGTCAAACAGCGGCATCTCAAGAAGCTCCTTCCTCTTTTCCTTTCCGCCAAGGACGGATGCCATGGTCTTTAAGCCCTCTCTGTCCAGATCGGTAATCACCTGCTGAAACTTCTTCGCGTACTCTTTTTCCTCCTCCGTATAGCCAATCGGAACAAAGTGCTCCAGATTCTCCTCCATCAGGTCGGCCAGCGTGTCGTTGTTGATGACATTGGAATACGCAGCCACCTGCTTAATCTCCACGGTCGTCCCGGTAATCAGGGCCGCACCTTTGGCGATGTCGCACATCCGCTCGTAAAGCTTCTTCACCTGCGTCACCTTCGGCGCACGGATGGCATAAAGAATCTGAGCCTCCGACGGGATGACGTTGGGCGCGATGCCGCCGGAATTGGTAATGGCGCCATGGACCCTCGCCTCGTCGATCATGTGCTCACGCATGTAGTTGACGCCGATATCCATGATTTCAACGGCATCTAACGCAGAGCGCCCCAGCTCCGGAGCAGCGGCCGCATGGGCAGAAATCCCCCGGAAGGTGAAGAAAACACGGAAATTGGCGAGGTGATGATTTCCCTTCATGACCTTATTTAACGTATATGGGTGCCATGTCACGGCAATATCGCAGTCCTTAAAATATCCGTCGCGGACAAGATACGCCTTTCCTCCGGCATTTTCCTCGGCCGGGCAGCCGTAATACCGGACGGTGCCGGAAAGGTTATGAGCCTCCATATACGACTTTAAAGCATCTGCCGCTGCCACAGATGCAGTGCCCAAAAGATGATGGCCGCAGCCATGGCCGTTTTCCTTTCCAGGAATCGGGCGGCGCTCCGTCTCGTCTGCCTCCTGCTGAAGGCTGGAAAGCGCGTCAAACTCCCCGAGGAAGGCGATGACAGGCTTTCCCTGGCCTGCCTCTGCGATAAATGCCGTCTCCTCGCCGGCCAGATCCGCCTTCACAGAAAAGCCCCTGGACTTTAAATACTCCTGCTGGAGCGCAGAAGACTGATATTCCTGGAATCTCGGCTCCGCGTACCCCCAGATTGTATCGCTCATCTTCGTGTACTCGCCTTTTTTCTCCTCGATCAGCGCCTCAATCTCACTTCTGAAATCATTTCCCATTTTTGCTTACCCCTTTCTTTATCAGGCGCACAGTGCGCCCGTGTTTATTCGTGATGCTTTCCCGTCACCGTTTCCGTGACAATCCGCCACACCTGAATGTTCCGGCATGCCTCCGCCGGGAAATCTTCCGGATGAAACGTCTTTTTCCCCGGCCCGCCGATGTGGTTCATGAGAACTGCCAGCGCCTCACCGGCCTTTTCCGGTTCCACAAACTCCGCGCGCCCGCTTCCGCAGACACTCACAAAACCGGCGCTGGATTTACATGGCGGATCCTCAAAGAACCGGAGTTCATATCCGCCGTAAACCGTATAGGAGACATTGGGATTTTCCCGGATCCTGTCGAGCTTCGTCCCCTCCGCCGCACCATGGAAATAGAGAACCAGCTTCCCGTCCTCCATTCTTGCCCCATAATTTAATGGGATCAGGTACGGGCACGGCTCGTCCTGAAATGCCACGCAGCAGACGTTCTCTTTCTTTATCACTTCCAGGATTTCTTCCATATTCTGCATTTCCCTGTCTTTTCTCCGCATGGTACGCCTCCTCTCTTTCTATTTTATAATGGAAACCGAATCGCTTAACACCTCATAATTGGAAATCGGATTGTCGGTGCAGGTCACGGTTTTCAGATTCCTAAGCCCTAAAAGCGGGGTAAGATCCGTCACATAATTATCAGAAAAATCAATCTCGGAAAGCGCCGGAAGAGACGATGCAAAATTCAGATCTGTGAGCTCGTTCTCGCAGATACTGAGCTTCTGAAGCGCCGTAAACTTCCCTAAAAAGCCAAGGTTCTCCACCAGGCTCACATCGTCCCAGTCCACATAGTAAATGCCGCCCCCGCCGCTCACCTGGACATTTTCGTAAAGCTTCATGTGATCCATAGAAAGCTCCGTGAGGCTGGTGTTTTCGGCAATCTTGTCAAAATTGATCTCGCATTCCATATTGCTGATATTCAGGGTTTTCAGCGTGGGCATGTTGAAAATCCCGGAAATGTCCTCGTATGTACCCATCCCGCCAAGATCCAGGTTTTCCAGGGCCGGAAGGCCGGCAATAAAGCTGTAATCCTTTTCCGTAGGGGTAAAGGCCGTGCATTTTAATGTCTTTAAGTTCGTGAGGCCTGAAAAATCCCCGCTGTCATTTAAGCCGCAGCCGTCCAGAACCAGCTCCTCCAGGCTGCCCATATTCCTTAAAAAGCCGGTCTGATCGAAACCAGAAAGATACAGGGATGTAAGGCCTGTCAGCCCACCAAGATCCGGCTCCGGGCAGCCGTATGGAAGATCGGCCTCCAGAGATTTCAGGTTCGTAAGCCCGCCGATGGCCGACATGTCCTTCAGTTCATCACAGTTTATAACGGAGAGGGACTCCAGCTCCGGCCTTCCGCTCAAGGGTTCCAGCGTCAGGAAGGTGCCGTTTTCCAGCTTCAGCTCTTTCAACGCGGTCATGCCGGACAGAAAGCCGATGTCGCGCAGCCCCTTGGAGCTGACGCTCAGGCTCTCCAGGCCAGGAAGCATGCCGAAGACCGAAAAATCCGCAGAGCCGTCATACATGTCAAACGTCAGCTCTTTTAAGCCGGACATCCGGACAAGCTCTTTTTCCTCCGTAATCTCCGAGGCATCAATGGAAAGCCGTTCCAGGTTCGGGAAACTGCCGGCTCCCTGAAGGCTGAAGCTGCTGCCGGAGACAGAAAGCTCCGCAAGCTCCTCCGGCGCCTCAAGAAGGGCGGAAACCTCATCAAAGCTCTCAAAATGCCCGCCCAGGCTCTTAAGCTTCAGGCCGGCCACGTCCTCTGCACTCAGAGATTGGCTGGTGGAAAGCTTCACAAGCCCCTGGAAGGCAGGAAGGGACTCTAAATCAATTCCATGGTATGCATCCCGCGGAAACCGCACCCAGGTAAGCTCTGCATCCTCCGACTCGAGAGGATCCTCAAAGCTGTATCCGATCCCATAATAATCTATGGCCGCCTTTGTCTCCATCCATTTAATTTCCTTAAGGCGGCTCTCCGGAATATCATCAACGGGCATTTCAAAAACTTCCTCGCAAAACGCCGCCAGCATTCCCTCGGGCAAACGCTGTTCCGCCACGGCCTCCGCTACGGCCTCTGCGCTCGCCTCTGCTGACACTTCCGGCTCCTTCGTCCCGATTTTGTCTAAAAGCGGAGTGGATGTCAAAAGCACCAGGCCGACAACGCACAGTGCCGCAGCAGGGATCCAGCCCTTATTTATGCTTGTTTGCTGTTCCTCTTGAGTCTTCGGAACACGGTACTCCATTCTCGGAACCTCCTGCCGCGGGCTGTTCTGTCCGGCCGGAATATTTGTCCCGAGATGGGCAACATTGTTTTTCCATTCAATCACATACTCCGCCCGGCAGTATTCACAAACAGCACGGTTCGGGTTATTTTCATCCATCTTTAACGTCCCGTTGCAGGCGGAACATCGAAGCTCAGTAATCTGCATAAAAACTCCTTAAAATTTATGCCGGAAGCGGCTGCGCTTTGCCGCGGCAGCCTCCGGCGGAATCTAGCGCCCGGATTTCCGCGGTGGGCGCGGAAACCGGTATGCGCAGGTATAATGCCCGCTATGCGGTCATTATATCTTGTCCGCTCCGCGGCCATGAGCCTCCGGCGGAATCTAGCGCCCGGCTTTCCGCTGCGGGCGCGGAAACCGGCATGTGCAGGTATCATGCCCGCTATGCGGTCATTATATCACGTCCGCTCCGCGCCCATGAGCCTCCGGCGGAACTTAGCGCCCGGATTTCCGCGGTGAACGCGGAAATCGGCATGCGCAGGTATAATGCCCGCTATGCGGTCATTATACCACACCGCGAAAGCTCAGGAAAGCAATTCTTGTACTTTCTCTACCCGATTATCAGCGCGCCGCGGTCATTGGTTTTCAGTGCCACGTCCCCGGTCATCAGGCCTCCGTCTTTTCCAAAGGCAAAAAACTCGTCCCCAATCTTGCGAATCTCATTGTAAACCATGCTTCCATCGGAGCCTAAATAGTACCAGACATCCTTCGTCTTTTTCCATGCGTCGGCCACCATATAGCCGGCGCCGTCGAACCAGTACCACTTTCCGTCGATGAGCTCCCAGGAATTCTGAGAATAGCTCCCGTCGGCATGGCGGTACCACCAGCCTCTGCCGTCCTGGATCCAGCCTGTCTTTTCCCATGTCCGCATAAAGGCCTCCGGTGTCCCGTAGAGCTTTTTAAGCTTCGATGTGGTACTGCCCCAGTCGGGCAGATAAAGATGCGGCTTGTCGACGATAGATTTCCAGTCGCCGCCCCAGCCGAGTCCAAGCTGCTTTCCGATGTCCGCCGCCTTTCCGAACATGCCCGTGCTGTCGTTATAGGCGTCATCGGAAAGCTTCCCGTCCCCGTCCACATCCATCTGGAGATAAAAGTCAAAGGCAATCCCCCACTGGTGCTGGGAACTGTAACTGCTCCCCTTCGCATTCGTGACGATGTTTCCCGGCTTTGTCCGCCCCTGCTCATAGAGGGCGTCCTGCTCTGCCACCGTGCGGAGGCATTCACCGATCCTCACGACGATGCCGACCTGCTCGCACTGTTTCATCCACCGCGCAGCCAGCTCCTGAAGAACCGGATGGCACATGGTAATGTCTCTCATATCCTGCATCTCCTGTCCTGTTTTTTCTATTTTATGAGACAGGAGTCCCGTCCGTTCCAAGCGCGCCTGCTGTGAAAAAGGCTGCCGTCCGGCATGAATCATTGTTCAGCCTCATGGCAGCCTTTCCCCTATAAAATTCCCAAATGCCTCAGGCACTCAAAAGCTGCCCATAAAAGCACCAGCGCCGAAATTCCCCACAGCGCCTTCATGCCGCCTTTCTGCCGTTTGTCCGCCTTCCTCACCGCCTGGCCAGCTTCCGTGTTTTTCTTTCTCAGCTCACTGTCTTCCGGCAGCTTCGCAAGCAGCCTGTTTTCAAAACGCAGGATCTCGTTCAGGTATGGCTGCTTCATCGTCATCGCACTCATTCCCGTCAGGGTGTCCTCTTTCATTCTCCCGTCACGGATCCATGCCTCCATGTGCAGGACGCCGTTTTCATAGACGGATTTGAAAAAATAGATCCGTTTATAAAACTCCTGTTCAGCCGGCATCCCGAACGGCGTGTAGTCCGCGCAGAAACAGTCTTCCCCGTTCCAGTTGGTCGGATAAAGCCCTGCTTGTGCGATAAACTTTTGCACCTCTTCCTCCACTTCCTCTGCCGGAAGCTGGAGCTCGATGTCCTTTGTGTATCTTGCCATGCCTTTTCCCCCTGATTGATACTTTGAAAATGAAAAAACGGGCCCTCTGACATAGCGTCAAAGGGCCCATGCTGAATCAGATTCAGATTTTATTTGTATCCTTTTTCATGAAGAGCAGCCTGCGCCGTACATACCTTGTGTATATAACGATGTACATTTTGAATTAGAGCTGTCCGGGCAGCTCACCGACGCAGGCTGCCCGGAAAAGGGATGGTGTGCCCCTCCTCATCAGCGAAAGGACCAAAGTGTAATTTACTATCCATAGAGCAGGTCGTGTACTTCCTCTGCCCGGCTAAATTCAGAAAGGCAACTGTGGGCTGCGGAGAAAAGTCCAAGCACCAGGCAAAGCGGGAATCAGACAGTGGTGTAACCTGTGAAACAAAGAGATCAATGAAATCCTCGCTTACCAGACCGTCATGCATTTCAACTGCTTCGCACAACGCTGCCTCAATGGCTTCCATATCCAGGCGTCCGGGATTGTAGTCCTCTGAAGCAATTTGAGCTTTGCTCTGACGAAGGGCCTCCATCTGCTGCTGAATTTCTATGGTCCGCTGGAGGAACTTATCCTGCTCAATCTCTCCACGGGCACGGACCACAACCAAGTCATCCAGCTGTTGTTGGAGCAACTGAATAGAATCATCTTTCGCTTTCATCAAATCTGCTCGACGATCTGCGTCTGGCTTGTAGCAAGCATCCAGCATTTTGCAGGTCTGGAGGACGATTTCTCTTTGGTCTCCCCATACCCTCTCAAATATTTTGGAGGCCATCAGTTCCAGCTTGCTTTGTCCAACCGGCTTGATCTCACAGATAGGTGTTGGATTGCCTTGTTCATTCTGAAGGCGGATGCGGGGCGTATCATGGTGTCGTTTGCATTCATATCCATAGATAGGCTTTCCTGCATTATTGGTTCTCCAACGATGTCGAAGCATGGGAGAACCGCAACGACACCTCATTTTTCTGCCCCATACATTCTGAGCCTGCTGAACACCAAAACTCCGCGTGCGGCCTTTTTCATCCGTCAGCCGTTTGGTCCTGCTGCGACGAATGGCGTTACACCGCTCGTACTGCTCCTCTGAAATGATCTGAGGAAAACCGCCTTTTACATAGACGAACTCACTCTCGTCGCGCTTGATCCGTTTTTGCTCCAAATAGTTGTTGGAATAGGACTGACAGTAAACTGTGTACCCCAAATAGTTTTTACGCTTGATGATTTTTGATACCTTCCCAGCATCCCATTTGACCTTACCCACCCCGTTTTTGCGTCCAAGGCGGGTCAGCTCTTTTGCTACCAAGGTTTCACCCATACCGGAATCATAGAGGTCAAAAATCATTTTTACGGTTTCCGCTTGATCGGGATCAATCTCGAACTGCTTGGTGAGTTTGTTCCTAATATATCCGAAAATGTTCCCGTTTCCATAGAGGACGCCTTTTTCGCGGCTGACCCGTTGTCCTGCAAGAGAGCGTTCACTGATTTTGCGGCTTTCTTCCTGTGCCATAGTAGCCATAATGGTCAGTCGCAGCTCGCCATCACCGTCAAGAGTCCAAATGTTATCATTCACAAAATAGACTTCAATTCCCATGGCGGCGAGTTGGCGAACACAGACCAGTGCATCTACCGTGTTTCTGGCGAAGCGGCAGACCTCGCGAGTGACGATCAAATCGAATTTATGCTGTTTGGCATCCTCCATCATCTGCATAAAGGCATCCCGCTTATAGACCTGAGTTCCGGTAATACCTTGGTCAATGTAGCGGTTGATAACATTCCACTGAGGATGAAATCGAGCAACATCATCATACCACTGCATCTGATTCTGAAGGGCTTTGACCTGGGCCTCGTGTTCTGTTGAGGCACGGCCATATATAACTGCCCGGCAGGGTTTGTCCCGGAAAGAACGGGACAATGAGTACGGAGACATATTGTACATAGCATCTTCCTCCTTTATGGCTTCTGATTTGTTCTGACAAGGCGAGAATACCCGAAAACAACAGAATCAGCAATGATACGGACGCTGGCCTGATATCCTTGACAACTTGCCGGAAAAGTGTTCACTTTTGCGGATAGGTTTGCTTGACATTCAGATAGGTTGCCTCGTTGACAAGGCCCTTCTTGTAGAGCATATCAATCAGCTTTAAGCACACATAGGTGCGGTCAATAATCGATTCATTCATGGATCATATCCTCCGGTAATTGACATTGCTGCGGTAACACCGCAAGCCGGATTTTTTGGAGTGTTAACGCTGTAAGGCTGGACAATGTATAATATTCGACCGGATTAAGAGTAGATGCTCCACCTTCAGCGGCTCGCGCTGCCAAAGCATCAATACTGCGCCGAAGGGATGATAGCTCGTCCAGTAGGGATAAATAGTCTGCTGGTGGAAGCTCAACGGGGCGAATCTTTTTGACCAGATTGCGGATATACGCGCCTCTTGACGGTGCGCCAACCCTCCGGACCTGACGATCCAGATCCGCTAAATCATCTTCCGTGAAGCGCACATAAGCCACTTTTGTTGCGCAGACATCCTTTTTGTTCATGGCATCGCCTCATTACCTGAATGGCGCTGCGGAACTTTGCGGGGAGCGACGATATAGTCATATCCACTGCGAATTCCACAATAGGTACAGGTATCTTTCACAAATTGGTAGCGATCTGCGCGCTTGATTCTTATGGTGGGAACATTATAAAAAGCACTGGCACAGGCTGCGCACAGGCAAATCAGCTGCGGCTCCTGCTGCTTGGGTTCGGTTTTGTAATCCATGGCCGTTTCTCTCCTATGATTATGTGTATTCAAAGTCTGAGCGGCCTTGGTGCCCTTCCCTGGCACTTGTACCTCTCACTTGTAGGCCACGGCAGAGGGCGTTTGTTGCGTATATCTGAAATTTTTGTTGAAAAGCCCCTATCATCGTTCGATAGGGGCTTCACTATAGGAAGATGAAACTCGTTGTAGTTATAAAAAACAAAATTTTTTCTTTCCCTATTGACTGCACGGCTCGTGCAGCTGTAACCTTTGCTTGTAGGGTGGTGATGAATAATGAAAACACTCCATGAAGTAACTCAAATCGTTGGAATGACGCGCCGCGTTATTCAGGAATATGAGAAAGCTGGCCTAGCTACTGCGCCGACAGCCACAAATAAATATGGTCACCTATTATATGCCGATAAAGAAATAGATCGACTGTGGCAAATACGCTTTTATCGGGAACTGGGCTACGGAAAAAACGAGATGAAGGCTGTGTTTAATAACCCTCACTATAATCGAAAAGAAGCCCTTTCTTTTCAAATAGCTCAACTGGAAAAGAAAAAGAAGCATCTTGAAAGTTTGATTGAAACAGCAAATCTTTTGAAAGAAATGGATGTTCCAATATCCGCAATTCGATTTGGTTCGCATGGATTGGAAAATCTATCATATGATACATTGGTTCCGGTAATTGTAGCAGCATTTAATGCAATGGATCTCAAGGAGCCTATGGAGCAGTCTTTTGTGGCCGTATTAACAGAAGAAGATGAAAATTATTGGTTTGAGACCCTTGACAAGGTAATGGTATTCTTTAAGGAAGATAGTCCCTATGATGATGACAGTGTACAGGTACAGATTTGTGCTTTGCACCATATAACCGCAAAAGTGCTCTCGGATTCTATTTTTCTGTTCAAATGGAACAATCTTAATTTTGCGCCTGGGGCGGAAATTGCATCAGAAATCGATGATATTTATGGACCTGGCAGTGCTGAGTATTTGTTTCAGGCAACGTGTTATTACTGTACAAAGCATGAAGATAATCCCACGGATCGGAACCTGATTGATGCATTGAATAACATCGAAAACTTAGGCAGGAAAAAATATACGACTGGCTCCGAAGAAGTACAAGCTCAAGTTAAAAGGATACATGAGTTCTTTTCAAACATACCTGCAATGTCGCAAGCGGCTCATTTGAGTTTATTGAATAACATTGGAAATATGTTTGGGAGCAAAACATATAAAGAGCTTATCGATAACGGAGCAGAGCGCGGAGTCTCGTGGTTTATCTCCAGGGCCATTCAAATATATTGCACCCGGCTTAAAGAAAATGAATTTACGGAGGATACAGTATGAATAACATAGCTGAGGAAATATATGATCTGATTAATACCACTGGTAAATCGGCTCCTGATATGACGAAAGCCCTAAAAAATATTGGCGATGGCGATATGCAACAAGGCATAAAAAAGTTATCCGACTTCTTCTCGGCCACAGCCAAAGAAATCGGCCTTGAACGTGGATTGAAATTGGGAGAACAACGCGGCTGGATCAAGGGGTCACTCACTACATTAGGAATTGTCTCACTTGCTGCTGGTGGCGTGTATATTAAGGAGAAATATGCCGCATTTAAGCGCAAGAAAGCATTAGAGCAAGAAGGACAAGTAATTCTTGCTGCAATTAAAGAAACGATTCCATCGGCAACGGAAACAACCACCACAGATATATCTGCTTCTGAACGAGACAACAACACCAGTGAATAAATATTGAATGGCATGAGTTGCTGGGGTTGTATATGCTTATATAAAGTGCATCAAGTTGGGAACCAAGATAAGTTGGCAGATATGGATACCGCATAGTGGTAAGAAAGGAGGTGTCATCATGGGAGCAAGGTTCCCGGAGGTTGACTGGTATTGTGACCGTTGCAATGCTTACCTAAATGTACAGCCCGGATTTGATGACCATCATTATGTGTGGAAATGCACAGAATGCGGTCATAAAAACAGTATTTCCGCAGACTCCATTTACGAATCTGAAGAAGAATTCAGAAATTACAGTAAATAATAGATTTTTCCCAAAAAGGACGCATCACCTAACAGTCATACGCTGTTGGGTGATGCGTCCTTTTTGTAGTTTTATGAATTGTGGAGCATTATAATGCTCTGTATTTTTTTAATCTTTCGCGAAATTGTAGACCGGTTCACGCCCTGTAGACGAGCAATTTCAGCGGCGGAGAAGCCTTCGTAAAGAAGGAGGGCGATTTCTTCCAAATCCTTCGGCAACACAGAAAGAAATTCCTTTACCTCAAGATTAAACTGTACTCGATCCATGTTGTCGCCTTCATAGTAGCCCCCCATCCCCTCCGGGTCCTGAGCTTCCAGGGAGCAATGACGGCGGGTCTGTGCATGGTTGTTATTGTACTCACAGCGGTCAAGCTCCTGTAATTCAGCAAGCCAGCGGCTCCCCAGGCCAGCAACATCGGCAGGGCCAAAAACCAGTGTAGAGCTTGTCCCGTCTGCAAAGCGATAGATGTAGGTGTCGTGTTGGATAGTGGGAGTCCCCAAAAATTCATTTTTCTTGGTGACAGTAGATTTCTGTTTGTTCTTCATAATGTGTCCTTTCCGCCCGAAGTTAGGTACGGAAGGACACAAAAAGAGCCTGTGGCGGAAGATGACCACAGGCTTTAGGCTGAAAAAAGCGCACAAAGCTGCGGTGGGAGCATCTTCGCCCGAAAAGCAACCTTCATCGTTGCGTCTTCGAACTCTTATGCGTCCCTCCGCCCTTATAGCGCTATTCGGACTATGAGAGAGTGATAATTGTGTTAGGTGAGGTAACCCCTGAAGGGGGGCAGGCGTATTAGCTAATACATCGCTGCCCATCGATTTCAAATCTTACTTTTTCTTGCCAGGTTTGGTTTGCGCCAAAGCACTGCCTGCGACGGATTTCGATTTGCTGCTATAGCGACCATCTTTGAGAATCTGACTTGCCTTGGTAGCCACCGCCTTGGAAGTCTGCTTCCTGTTGCTTGCCATGCCGTTCACCTCCTTAACTTTTATTGGAGTGGATTTATGAGTGTTTACAATTTAAATTGCATGGATTAGTTGATTTTTGCATATTTTTGTAATATGCTAAAAATACAATTCCTAGCAATGTATCTTGGGACCACTCTTCATCCTTCCGAATGCATTATCGCACCACAAAATGAGACGCGCAGCCGGTCGAACATGAGACAGATGAGACAAAACATGGGACAGATTTAATTGCATATGATAAGGAGAGTCAGATGTGCTGGTAAAGACATATTTTGAGCGGCTATACACGCACATGCGGGAGGAGCTTTACTATCCAAGCAGAAAGAATAGCGGTATATTTGTCGTGCGTTGCTTCTGCGCAGCAGGCAGCAACTATTTCCCGTTTAAAAAAGGAAAACGGTACACCTCCAAGGATGTACCGTTGCCGAGAAAACTTTATGATGGCAGTCGAACTATGACGACGGATATAAAGGCATCTTTCCATCCATTTGACGATGCCAGCCTTACCGCTTTTTATAAGGAGAACATAGAAGATGATAAAACACGCAATGTGATGCTTGCATTCGGCATTTCTCCAACTATGGAAGAGAATAAGGATTGTCTGTGCAGAGCATTGTCGATTCAGTTCAGAATGTTTGTGGGAAGTAACTCTGATGAGGTCGATGACATTGTAGCGATAGAATATCAAAAACTGCTTGCAGAACCGAAAGATGAAGAAACAAAATCGCATCCACCTGCGGGAATTTTGTATCCAGGGGATCAGATTTGTTTCAAGTCTAAAAACAGGCCAACTTATCAAGTGAATATATATGAGAAGTTTCAACACACATGGGAATTTGAAAATGCTGGCACACAGGTGTGGCGTGGACGAAGATTGTTCTTTTCCAATCACGAAGATGTCCGACCGAAAGCAGAAACAAATTATATTGATATACCAGACACGCCTCCGCATATGAGCGTAAAAATAACCGTGAGCATAGATGCTCGCGGCTTTGAGGGAAAATCGGAATGCAGATGGATTATGGTAGACAGTGACAACAATGATTGCTTTCCGAATAGCAACATATTCATATTTGTAGTTAGCACAAAAATGGATTATCAGGGACAGACGGAGGTAACACAGTGAGTGAAGTCAACATCGAGAAATGGGTAACAGTGAAAGAAGTTCAGTCATATCTCGGAGTCGGCAGAGAAACAGTCCTCGCTTGGATTGCTAAGCGAAATATGCCTGCTTACAAGGTTGGGAGACTTTGGAAATTTAAATTGTCTGAGGTGGATGAGTGGATTCGTTCAGGTGGAGCGGCTGATGACAACAGCAAAGATTCTGAATAAGGCCCTATAATGTGCAGTATCGCTGATGAAATTAAAATGCAGGAGTGAACTTTATCGCATTGACTGAAAATATATAGGTCAGGAAAGGAAAACAAATATGGACAATCAAGTGCATAATCAAATAGTAAGCTTTATATGGGGAATTGCAGATGACTGCCTGCGTGATGTATATGTGCGTGGTAAATATCGTGATGTCATTCTCCCGATGACGGTCATCCGCCGTCTGGATGCCATGCTGGAAGAAACAAAACCGGCAGTATTGGCTATGAAAAAGCAGCTCGATGCTGCAAAGATCGATAATCAGTGGCCTGCGCTATGCAATGCAGCTGGACAGGCTTTCTGCAATGCATCGCCCTTCCTGCTGAAGGATTTGACCAGTCGTGCCAAGGCGCAGACACTCAAAGCTGACTTTATAGCATACCTTGACGGCTTTTCTCCCAATGTGCAGGTGATTCTGGATAAGTTCAAATTCCGAAATCAGATTGATACGATGGTGGATGCGGATATTCTCGGTGCAGTCATTGAAAAGTTTACATCCTCTGACATTAACTTGAGTCCGAATCCTATTTACAAGGACGACGCGAAGACGATCCTCAAGCACCCTGGTCTTGATAACCACGGTATGGGTACTATTTTTGAGGAGCTGATTCGGAAATTTAATGAAGAAAATAACGAGGAAGCCGGAGAACACTGGACGCCTCGTGATGTTGTCGAGCTCATGGCCGACCTTGTGTTCATACCGATTGCCGATAAAATCAAAGACGCTTCCTATTCCTGTTATGACGGAGCCTGCGGTACCGGTGGAATGCTCACCGTCGCTCAGGATAGACTTTTGACGCTTGCCAAGAGGCGCGGCAAGGAAGTCGCTATCCATCTGTTCGGGCAGGAAGTTCAGCCAGAGACCTATGCAATCTGCACGGCAGATATGTTGCTAAAAGGTGACGGTGAAGAGGCCGAGCACATTATGTATGGCTCCACGCTTTCTGACGATCAGCACGCTTCCCGCCAGTTTGATTTCATGCTCTCCAACCCACCATATGGTAAAAGCTGGAAAGTTGATGCCGAAAAGATGGGCGGCAAAAAGGAGATCCTCGACACGCGCTTCAACACTTACCTTGAAGGCGGAAAACTGATGCCAATGATTCCGCGTACCAGTGATGGACAACTTTTGTTTCTCCTTAATAATGTATCCAAAATGAAAAAGGATACGGAACTTGGAAGTAGAATTGTTGAGGTACATAATGGATCTTCCATTTTTACTGGGGATGCTGGAAGCGGTGAAAGTAATGCCCGCCGATATTTAATTGAGAATGATCTTGTGGAAGCTATTATCGCTCTTCCCGATAAGATGTTTTATAATACGCCGCTCAACACATATATTTGGGTCATCTCAAATAAAAAAGAAGATAGACGTAAAGGCAAAATACAACTGATTGATGCAATGGCTATGAAAAAGCCATTAAGAAAAAAGCTGGGAGACAAAAGTAATGAACTTACATCTGAATTCAGAAAACAGATATTGGATGTATTCCTCTCTTTTGAAGAGAGCGATATAAGCCATATATACAAGAATGAGGAGTTCGGTTTTTGGGAAGTTACAGTATTGAGGCCTAAGTATCAAGAGGATGGCTCGATTGAGATAGATAAAAAAGGAAACAAAGTTTCTGACAAGGATAAAACCTATACCGAAATTGTCCCATTCACATATAACGGAGGTATCGAAGAATATTTTAATCGTGAGATTCTTCCGTTTTGTGACGATGCTTGGATTGATGACAAAAAGACTAAGGCTGGCTACGAAGTGAGCTTTACAAAGTGTTTCTATCGTCCGCTCAGATTGCGTTCATTTGAAGAAGTTATGAGTGAGTTGCATTCGCTGGAACAAGAAACAGACGGAATGTTTAACGAAATAACTGGAGGCATAAGATAGTGAATCGATATCCAGCTTATAAAGAGGTAGACTTGCCTTGGTTAAGCGAAATGCCACAGCAGTGGTGCTTAGTTCGCAATAGAGATATTTTTACAGAAAAAACGGATGTGGTCGGAGATGATTTTTCGAATTACACATTGTTGTCTTTGACTACAAAGGGCGTGATCCCTCGCGATTTAGAAAGCGGAAAAGGGAAGTTTCCATCTGATTTCAAATCGTACAAAATTGTGCATAAGAATGACATTGCTTTTTGCCTTTTTGATATTGACGAAACACCAAGGACAGTTGGTTTGGCCAATGAAGATGGAATGTTGACCGGTGCTTACACAATATATCAGGTATCGGGACTGCTTCCTGAATATGTTACATATTATTACACTGCTTTAGACGATATAAAGGCATTAAGGTATTACTATACTGGCTTAAGAAAAACAGTCAAGGCAGATGCTTTCTTATCTATGAAAATGCCCGCGCCGTCCATTACTGAGCAAAGACAGATTGTTGACTATTTAAACTGGCAGACATCAAGAATGAATAAACTTATTTCTGCTAAGAGACGCGAGCTAAAATTAGTTAAAGAGATAAAGCACAACGAGGTAAAAAAGCTTGTTTTTGGATTGAATATAAAGGGAAATAGAAAGCCCACTGATAATCCATGGATGACAAACGCTCCTGAGAAATGGACGAAAGTTAAATTACGGAACCTTTTTACAGAGGTGAAAGAATCTGTTGGAGATGAAAGTGAGAAATATACGTTGTTATCGCTTACAACTAACGGTGTTATTGTACGAGACCTAAGTGAGGCAAAGGGGAAATTCCCATCAGACTTTTCTGCCTATCAAGTCGTTAATCCGGGGCAGTTTGTATTTTGCCTTTTTGATATAGATGAAACACCTCGAACTGTTGGGCTGGCAACTATGCAAGGAATGATAACCGGAGCTTATACTGTTTTTGATGTTAAGCAATGCAATCCAGAATACTTACTACAGCTTTTTACAGTGCTTGATGATGAAAAGGCATTAAAACCGTTGTATTCAGGGCTCAGAAAGGTGATAAAAACAAATAATTTTTTGAACCAAAGCATTTACCTGCCCTCAGAGGAAGAACAATCCTCCATCGTTTCAGATGTTGCGGAAGTAATTAAACATTACGATAACATTGAAAAAGTATTCAAGAAAGAGATAGATGTACTGACAGATTTGAAAAAGCAAATTGTTTTTTCTGTAGTGACAGGAAAACTCGATGTCAGAGGAGTAAGTATTCCCGATTATGAATATGTGGATGACGAAGATAGCGAAGAGGAAGAACAGGAGGATTGACAATGGCTTTTACCAACACAAAGGAAAGCGGTCTTGAATCCTTAATCGTGAAGTGGCTGGTTGAACAGAATGGGTATGAGGAAGGAACAAACGCCGACTATAACAAAGAATATGCTGTCGACGAGACTCGGCTGTTCCGCTTCCTGCAAGACACGCAGCCGAAGGAAATGGACAAGCTGGGCGTGTTTATCTCGGACACTAAGAAGCGCCAGTTTCTGAACCGGTTGTCTGGAGAAATCGCCAAGCGCGGCATCATTGATGTGCTTCGCAATGGTGTGAAGGTCTACCCGGCAGACCTCATCATGTTCTATCTGACGCCGACCGAGAATAACCAGCAAGCCAGAATCATGTATGAGAAGAATATCTTCAGCGTGACGAGGCAACTACGCTATTCGCAGGATGCCGGGAAGTTGGCTCTGGATGTTTGTCTATTTATCAACGGACTTCCGGTCATCACGATGGAGCTGAAGAACCAGCTCACAAAGCAGAATACTGAAAACGCCGTGCGCCAGTATAAGGAAGACCGGGACTTCCATGACCTCCTGTTCTCTTTCAAGCGTTGCATGGTTCATTTTGCTGTGGACGACGCTACGATTCAGTTCTGCACCAAGCTCGCCGGAAAGGATAGCTGGTTCCTGCCGTTTAATAAAGGCTACAACGACGGCGCAGGAAATCCGCCGAATCCGGACGGCCTTATGACGGACTATCTCTGGAAGGACATCCTTACCAAGAGAAAGCTGTCCCGGATTATAGAAAACTACGCACAGGTTATCGAAGAGGTAGATGAGGATACCAAAAAGAAATCCGTCAAGCAGATCTGGCCTCGCTATCATCAACTCGACTGCGTAGAAAAACTGCTGGCTGATGTGCAGGAAAATGGTGTCGGCAAGCGTTATTTGATCCAGCACAGCGCCGGAAGCGGAAAGTCAAACTCGATAGCATGGCTTGCACATCAGCTGATCGGTCTTGAGAAAGATGGTCATCCGATGATTGACTCTGTTCTTGTGGTTACCGACCGCCGTATTCTGGATAAGCAGATCCGTAATACGATCAAGCAGTTCATGCAGGTCAAGAATACGGTCGTCTGGGCGGAGCATTCCGGCGATCTACGCAAAGCCATACAGGATGGCAAGCGCATCATTATATCTACGATTGAAAAGTTCCCGTACATTATCTCCGAGATCGGGCAGGAACATAAAAATAACAAGTTTGCCATTATCATCGACGAGGCGCATTCTGGCCAGAGCGGGCGTAACTCTGCCAATATGAATCTGGCACTTTCCGGCCTTGCTACAGACGACGAAGCGGATAATGAAGACAAAATCAATGCCATGATGGAGGGACGTAAGCTCGTCTCTTCTGCCAGCTACTTTGCCTTCACAGCCACACCGAAGAATAAGACCGAGGAGATGTTTGGTGTTCTCTATGAAGAGGACGGAGAAATCAAGCATCGCCCATTCCATGTCTACACCATGAAGCAGGCCATTCAGGAAGGCTTCATTCTGGATGTGCTCCGCAACTATACAACCATTGACAGCTGGTACAAGCTCATGAAGACGGTCGAGGATGATCCGATGTTTGATAAGAAGCGTGCGCAGAAAAAACTGCGTGCCTTCGTGGAGGGCAATCCTGACGTTATCGCAAAGAAGGCTGCTATAATGGTGGAGCATTTCCACGAGCAGGTTATTGCAAAGAAGAAGCTGGGCGGCAAGGCTCGTGCAATGGTGGTTACGGCCAGCATTCCGAGATGTATCGAATACTACTATGCGATCAACAAGTGTCTCGCAGACAGGCATAGTCCGTATAAGACAATTGTGGCCTTTTCCGGTGAGCATAAATATAACGGTCAGGAACCTGCGCTTACATCGGCTGCGATGAACGGATTTCCAGATGCAAAGATTCCGAAGGAGTTTAAGAAGGAACCGTATAGGATTTTGATTGTGGCGGATATGTTCCAGACGGGATTTGATGAGCCGCTGCTGCAGACGATGTATGTGGACAAGCCGCTCTATGATATTGCTGCGGTGCAGACTCTTTCTCGTCTCAACAGAGCTTGTCCCGGCAAGGATGAGGTCTATGTTCTGGACTTTGCCAATAAAACATCCACCATTGAAGACGCCTTCCAGAAATTCTACAGGACTACGATTCTTTCTGGCGAGACTGATCCGAATAAGCTCTATGACCTTATAACGCTGATGGACAGCTATCAAGTTTACGATGACAGCGATATTGAAACGCTGGTTGATCTATTCCTGAGTGGTGCGGAGCGTGATAGGCTTGATCCGATTTTGGATGCCTGCACAGCCGTATATAAGCAGTTGGAGCTGGACGATCAGATTAAGTTCAAGAGTGCGGCTAAATCTTTTGTGCGTACCTATGGTTTCCTTGGTGCAATCCTGCCTTACGGAAACGTCGAGTGGGAGAAACTGTCGATTTTCCTGAATCTGCTGATTCCGAAACTTCCGTCGCCGCGTGACGATGACCTCTCGGAGGGCATCCTTCAAACTATCGATCTGAGCAGTTATCGGAATGAGGCGCAGGAGGCCATTGCAATCAAACTGGAAGACACCGATGCGGAAATTGCACCGGTGCCCGCAGGCAAGATTGGCCATACCGTTGAGCCTGAAATGGATTTGCTTTCCAAGATTATCATGGACTTCAATGATATGTTCGGAAATATCAACTGGAATGATGCTGACAATGTGCAGCGCCAGATTCTGGCCATTCCGGAGATGGTGTCCAAGGATAAGAAGTATCAGAATGCCATGAAGAACTCTGATGAACAGGAAGCACGCACAGAAAGTGAACGTGCTTTGCAACAGGTCATGTTCTCTATTATGGCGGACAACATGGAGCTATTCAAACAGTTTCAGGATAATCCTTCCTTTAAGAAGTGGCTATCGGATATGGTTTTCAATTTGACATACGAACCGAAGACCGATAAGGACGCAAAAATCCTGGACTACGCTCAGCATTAGACTCCTGTGGGTGTGGTGACAGAGGATGCCCTGCATGGCGGTCAACGCAAATAGGTGAAAAGGAGGCAGTTGTATGCTGAATAAAACAATAAAAGGCAGTGATTTTGACAACATCTTCACTGAGGTTATACATTCGGAATCTCTCGGATTGATTAACCCAGAACAACTGCGCCTTTTTCACCTCAATGTCATGAATAATGAATTTGTTTCGGATGATTTGCAAGCATTCATCCGAAAAAATGTAGGGAGATATGTGTTCTCAAGAGCAAAGCTGGAGCAGTTTAAGATAAATGATGACTTGGAGAGCATTGGCCTTGAGGCTATGGCAGTCATGCAAAAAAATGGACGCCCCGGACAGCAGAACACAGGGAATTCACTGGGGGAAATCCTGCTGTATGCGTTCCTGGAACAGATACTGGATGCACCCAAAATTATGAGCAAGGTCGAGTTGTTTTCAACAACGAATACCCAAAGCAGCAAATGTGATGGTATTCACCTGCTTTCACTCGGAGGCTATGGCCAGCCATATTATCAGCTTGTTTTTGGTTCATCCAGTGTAGTAGGTGATATGCGAGATGCCATTGACCAAGCATTTGATGCCATAATGGACATCGAGCAAACAAATAAAAACCGGCTTCAGCTTTTAGAACCGTCAAGTCTCGATAGAGACTTTGATCCAGAAACAGCACGGCAAATCAAGGAAGTTGTTTTTCCGAAAAAGGGCTCTAGTGTCGTTAGAGATACAGCCTATGGTGTGTTCATAGGATATACTCTTGGGCTTAACCCTGCCAGCTATTCGACGATGCAATACAAAAATGCGTTAAACCATAAGATGAATACCGATATAAAGAATCATGCCGCATACATTGCCCGGCAAATCAACAGTCGTGGGCTTGGGACACATTCATTTTATTTTTATATCTTACCATTGAATGACGCTGACAAGGATAAGTCAGACATTATGGAGAAAGCCATGCGGGGAGGTGTGATGCCATGAGCGATAACAAAGTTGCAACCATCCACCTCGGTGATGTCATATATGCAGATATTGACAGTAATGAATATCTGAGAGAAATACACGACAATCTCTTATACAATTATGCTGCGAAGATGCTTAACATATTTGATCAGACATCAAGACCCGTGGATAAAATCGATGCCCTTCGATTTGCAGATTTGCTGTCAAAATCAACGCATTCGACAAACAGCGACCAACACAAAATGTGGGCACAGGAAATCATCACGCTTTTGTGCAGCATTTATCCTGATGACCCTGCCGTAAGCTATTATGCTGGTTCTGTTTTAACCAGTACAGGAAATTACCAAGGACGGAATCTTGTAGCGAAAGACTACCAGAGTGGAGCCGTGCTTGACCGTATGTATTCGGAATATTCCAAGGAACTGCTGACGATTCCGGCTATGCCTGAGTTTCAGTTCCTCCGCGCTCAAAAGCAGGTGTACGACCATCTTACTGATCAATATTTTAGCTATTCTGGTCCGACATCAATGGGAAAATCCTTTATTATGAGGATGTTTCTTAAATCGCAGGTCGAGTCTGGTGTAGAGAAAAATTTTGCATTGATTGTTCCTACAAAGGCACTTATTAACGAAGTCACAAGCAAAATAATCAACGATCTCAAAGAAAATCTTAAGAAATACAATTACAGGCTTGTTACCTCCGCAGGTGCTCTTGTTTTGAAGGAACAACATAATTTTATATTTGTACTGACACCAGAGCGCCTTTTGTACCTATTGATAAGCAATCCCGATTTAGAACTGCACTACCTTTTTGTGGATGAGGCACACAAGCTGTCTGAGGTGGATAGCCGCGGTCCTTTTTACTATAAGGTTATAGATAAACTGGTTGAGAGAAAGAATAAGCCTCATGTCATCTTTGCTTCGCCCAATATTCCAAATCCGGAAATATATTTAAGAAGCATACCGGACATAGAAACACCTGAAAAATGGAAACTGGCGTCTTCTTTTTCTCCTGTGACACAGTTTAAGTTTCTTATTAGTTTTAGGCAACGTTCGATTAGTATGTTTAACGACTATTCGAGGATGCTGACGAAGATTGCACAGTTCACCGGAGAAATCAGCCTCGACACAATTCTTCCGCTTGTAAGCAGAGACTCTGACGGGAGAATCAAGCAGAATATTGTATATTGCAGTTCCATTGCACAGGCAGTAAACCTTGCCCGCAGCTATGCAAATAAAATTCCTACAGTAACGGCTAATCAGGATATTTGGACTCTTTCCAAGGAGATAAAGCAGGAGGTCCACGGCGATTATTTCCTTGCGGAATTGATCACAAAAGGCGTTGCTTATCATATTGGATATCTCCCGTCTACTATTCGAATGAGAATTGAAGAACTATTTCGAAGCGGTGCCATTACTACAATCTTCTGCACCAGTACCCTCGTGGAGGGAGTCAATATGCCTGCTGATAACCTCTTTATCACAAGTTACAAAAAGGGTTATGCCTATATGGATGCAGTTGATTTCCGTAATCTGATCGGACGTGTAGGCAGGATAGAATACAACCTTTATGGGAATGTATTTCTTGTCAGTATGAACGACAAGGTCAAGGAGGAAAAGTTCGAAGAACTACTTAAAGAGAAGATTCCAGAACAGAAACTGTCCATCGAATCAGGCTTGACTAATGCGCAGAAAAAATCGGTCGTAAAGGCACTGGTTAACGGGGAAATAGAGTTTGATAAGCACCCCCACAATCAGCCGGAAGAATCCTATACGCTGATGCGTAAGTTCGCTTTGATACTCTTGCGTGATATTACAAAAGGCCGAGACAGCCTTGTCCACAGGGAGTTTGCACCATTCCTTACAGAACACGATGAGGAAAAGATAAAGGCAAACTTTACACAAAAATCTGCAACGCCCGATGATGATATCAATGTGTCAGTTGATCAGACAGAGAACCTTACCAGTGCAATCGCACGAGGGATGTCTTATCCGACCCTAGACATTAATGGGAACGTTGACTACAACGAGTTGATGAACTTCCTCGAGCGAATGTGCCGCGTTTTCAAATGGGAAAAGTATGAACGGCAGACACTTGGAAGAGTAAGCAAGAAAACAGGAAAGCACGGAATGCTTCGTTGGTATGCTGTTATATTGATTCAATGGATTCAGGGAATGGGTCTTAGCAACATCATGAACAAAGCAATTGAATACAAGAGGAACGACAGTGAGGCTACGGTAAGAATCGATGGAAAACCAGTAAAATATGACGATTCCCGTGAGCACAGAAACGTTGTTATTGCGGACACCTTGGATGTTATTGAAAATGTGATCCTTTTCAGCATTTCCAATTATTTTTTGAGATTTTCAAACGAGTACAAGAGATTTCATAAGGTGGAAAGCTTCAAGAACGATTGGTATGAGTATGTTGAATACGGTACAACCAATCCTTTGACCATATTGCTGCAGAGAAGTGGTTTCTCCCGTGAAACATCGACTTATATTCGACAGCATCGTAGAGAGTATGTTGTGATGGCAGAAGACGGAGGCGTAAAATTGCGCCGCACGCTGTTACAAAGCAGAAATCTCGGAGCCGCCCGCGAATCAGCTGACATTCAGTACAATATGCCGGAAATTTTTGTCGATTAATGACGTGCGCATGGCA
Source organism: Eubacteriaceae bacterium Marseille-Q4139 (assembly GCA_018223415.1). Lineage (NCBI taxonomy): Bacteria > Bacillati > Bacillota > Clostridia > Eubacteriales > Eubacteriaceae > Eubacteriaceae bacterium Marseille-Q4139. The sequence continues at coordinate 633,075 of JAGTTQ010000001.1, forward strand.
TACAGAAAATCAATCGAGTTACCAATATCTGTTAGCAGAGCAATCGAAGCCCACAATCACATCCTGTGTGGAACCTGCGATGTGTGAAGAACCCTGTATAGGGAAATTAAAAGGAATCTCTCATCGCCAAGATTGTACTGGCAAGCAATGCCCCTGGATAGCCATTCGGCTTCCGGCGCTGCTTGTTGAGGGTATCCCCCAAGCCCCCATGAACGCAGAATTTCATTCTGCGGCTGCGCGTCCGATGGACACTTTAGACCACGATCAGCTCATCGCTGGTCGTGGTCTTTTTCTTTTTCGGTATCGTGTTCCACCTCCATATTTAAGAGCCGATCCACATTGGCCTTTGCCGCTAGCAGCTCCCGCATTTCCTCACGGGAGCGCCGGTACTCGGCATAGGTCTTTTTCTTTTCCTCCAGGAGCCGGGCATACTCGGCTTGCAACTCCTTGACTTTGGGGAGCTTCTTGACCCCCATATCGTCAAAGGCATTTTTGGCCGCCTGATGGAGCAGAATTTCCTCCTCATGTTCCTGGCGGAATTTCTTTGAGTAGCCAGCTTTTCGGTAGGCCACATAGGTGTCACGAGTCTTGGCGTAGTTGATGATGTGAGTCCGCAGGACGGTGATCTCCGCCATGCGTTTCTCCGCTGCCTTGATTTTTGCAGATAGCTCATTATGGTGAGCCGTGGCCGCAGCAGCCTTTTCCTCCAGCACAGCATACTCCAACAAGTTATGCTCCGTGAGATAATTTACGGTCTGCGCCATCTGTTTCAAGTTAAAAATCTTGGCCCACCGCACATACCCGGCACCTTTTCCGGCCTGGAGCTTTGCCTGGATGTCAACCAGCAGATTGACCTTCGGCAGATCTGCCCGCTTGACCGGCTTCTGACGGGGCGTATGCACCTTTTGACCGGCGAGGATGGCCAACAGGTCTTTCAGGGTGTAGCCATCACCCAGACTGTCTAGGCGGGATACTTTACTCCAGCCGGGGAGCTTCAAACGGTAGGATTTCCCGCGCTTGGATACTTCACAGCCAGATTTTCGGAGCAGCTTCAGCAACTCGTCCAGGTCGGCAGGCTTTTGTTCCAGGGCGTTGTCAATGGCAACACGCAGCAATTCTCGGTGGGAGGGCTTGACCTGGTCGCCCAACCACTTATTGTAGCTCTTTCCGTGGGGCTTGGGATTCTCTACAATAGACAGCCCGTTCTCAATGCAAATGGTGTCGCTCAAATGCCGTACAGCTTTCGTGCTGCCCCAAAAGTTGCGGAACTTCCGGTCACAATCCAGATTGACCGAACTCCAAATGATATGATTATGGACATGGGCTTTGTCGATGTGGGTGCAGACGATAAAGGCGTGCTTGCCTTTTGTAAACCGCTTGGCAAATTCTACACCGAGCCGGTTGGCTTCCTCCGGCGCGATCTCCCCAGGGCAGAAGGACTGGCGGACATGGTAGGCGATCACGTCATCTGCGCCCCGGACCCGCCCGGTGGCAGCGATATACTGGCGCTTGGCCAACATGAACTCGGCATCGGCCACACGGCTGTCACACTCATAGCCGGTGATGAGCCTGCCGTGGTCTGTCTTTTGCGGATTTGCCACATAGTCGATAATATCGCTGATAGCACGGCTTTCGGTCCGGCCCTTGCCGACGTGCAGCGGCATGATTCGTGTGGTTGCCATGAGTTTTCCCTCCCTTCAAAAAAAGTGGGCAGCCTCAGCTGTCCACTTCATCAAAATATGAAATAATCTGTTTTTTCTTCTTTCTGGCGCACCGCAGCGTTGCGGCGGCTCCGCCCCAATCATGGAGAACATAGGCCACCACGACATCACTGGTTTCTACCATCCAGCGGTTTCTGTGAGAAATCGCAAAGCGGCGTGGCACAGTTTCCAGAGGCGGATATACCGTACTGTCATAGCCAGAAATATCTCGTTTCGTGTCGAAATATGCAAGGACAAGAATCAGCTCGATCTCTGGGTGCTGTATTTTCTGTTTTCGCAGAACTGCCGCAGCCAAACTGTCAAAGGCTCCGTATCCACCAAGATAAAATATGTTTACGCCTTGCTCAATTAGATGCAGGGTCACGGCATACAGCCATTTTTCTACATCTGCTGACCGAGAAATCTGCGCGTGTCCACAAAAAGTTGCTGTCATTTTCATCACTCCATTATAGTGATTATAATCACTATAATAAAAAGCGACAAGCCCCATATAATATTCAAAAATGGGGTGATGCAGTGCCGATCTCTTTTCGTCCGATGCGGCAGCTCATGGAAAGCAGTCACATCTCATTCTACCGCTTGGCCAATGAAGGAATCGATGCGCAAACCTTGCAGAGAATACGGCACGATAAGCCCGTTACCACTGATACGCTTGGGAAAATTTGCAGCATCATGAAATGCCAGCCCGGAGATTTGATTGAATATATCGAAGATGCTTGTGAGCCTGATTCTGCCGAATAATAAAATCGCAAATAACTGTTATAATTAACATGACACTTTAAGGAACAGCGTCCTCTCCGTCGTGGGGAGGACGCTGTTTTTATCCGTAGATCAAATCCTGTATGGCAAACTTCAAATCCTGCACCTTGCCCAGCAGCCAGAATGCCAGATGCGGCAGTCCGAACGGGCTGATGAGGAACGCAATTGCCCACAGGATAATACCGTTTTGTGGGGAATATGTTACCAGAACAGCCAGCCCCAACAGGGCGATGACTGCGCTGAAAAGTCCCAGCACCAGACCGGACACATAGACCAGGCCCACACAACTCCAGATGGCCAGGGTGAGAAGCAGAATCACCGGCGCGGCCACAATTTTTAGCATCAGCCTCAAAAATCCCCATATCATTCTCACGGAACTGTCACCCCCAGTTTTGTTCTGTTCTCATTATGAAACAATTTTTGTGGGACGGCAAGGATACGGGCAAAAAGAAAAAGCGGAGGGAAGCGCGGTGAAAAGAACGCCATTCTTCCCTCCGCAGATGGAGCATACACCCCCGTCACGAAAGATTGGAGAGCTGGGTCAGGATTTCCTTCACGCCCTCCCATAACTGTTCCTGCCGCTGGGCAATATCCTCCAAGTCAGCATCGTAAATCCGTCCGGTTTCATGTACCCGACGGGTGAGCTGGTTCAAATTATTGCTGCTCCGGCGCAGCAGGGACACCAGTTCCTTCAGCTCCGGCAAGTCCAGCTGTACCACATAACCGTCCAGGGCCATCTTCCGCAGATAGGCTTCCCGGTTCTTCGTCCCAAGTTGGGACATTTTCTGTTCGATCAACTCCAGCTCCTCCGGGGAGACCCGGAAATTCACCTGGACATTCCGCTTGCGCTTTGGGGTGCTCACCGTTCCGGCTCCCGTTTTTTATGGGCCGAGGCTTTCGGGATTGTCTGTTTCGGTTCCTGCTTCAAATGCTCCCGGACAGAAGGCCGGGGCTGGCGCAGCCCCTTGGAGCGGTCCTCGTTGGCCAGAATGGTGGCATAGGTCCCAGGCAGTCCTTTCATGCCGGTAAAAGCCAGACTGCGAAACGGCAGAAGATTCATCAGCCGGTCATGGTCTTTGCTCCCGGCACGGTTCAGAAACTCCGGGGAAATGCGAGCCATGTAATGGGTCCCGTGGGGGCTGTTCGGCACATCCGGTGCGCGCAGCTCCCGCAAAATCCGTTCCGCCTCTGCCTGGATGTCCTCTGCCGTCAAAGGCTGGCGGCGCAGATGTTCCTCGCGCACCAGATCAATAAACCCATTCAGGACAGCGGGGTGGCTGTTTACCGCATAGCCGCACCGGACGGTATCGGAGTTATAGTTGGGAATGGTTTTGGCCCATTCCTTGTTGCGGGGCGAGTAGCGTCCATCCCAGTCCTGGAGCTGGACGGTGTTGGCAAGGACCAGCATGACCCGGTCCATGCCGTAGGTCTCGATCACACCCTTGGCGGCATCGTGACTGAGATACATCCCGTCGAAGTGTTCCCGCACCGCAGCTTCAATGGCCTCCTTGCATTGGAGATTGGCGTTATTAGAAGCCCGATACTGTTCCAGCTCCCCATGCTCTTTCGCATACACAGCAGAGTGAGGGTAAATGGCGGCTTTCCGCAGCTCCGTCTGGGCCTTGCAAGCATCATCGGCCCGGTTCTCAATGCTGTCCCGGATCACATCCATGTGGCCGGTCTCCAGTTTCTCAAAGTAACGGTACACATCGGCCAGCGGCGTGGGCGAATCCAGCAGGGCCTGGGCCTGGGTAGCGGTCAGCTCCAGTTCCTCCATCGCCATCACGATGTCCTCCCGAACAGTGTACTCATAGGCATGGTTCAGGACTTCTGCCGGAGGCTGGCTTTTCAGCCAGTCCCGGTATTTGTCCTGTTCAGCGGCCATCTTCTCATAAAGGGCCGTATTCAGATCGTTGGTATTCATGTTATCGCACCTCCTCATGTTGTTTCGGTTTCTTTTCAGGGCTGCGGGGTGGCACCGGACGCTTCAAGCTGTCCAGCACCGAAGGCCGCGCACTCTTGGCAACCACAGTTTCCGGCTGGGCGTGGCCCTTGCCGTCAATGTTCAGCAGCGTGTCCAGTTCCACCAGACGAGCGGACTTGACTCGCAGATCATCCTCAAAGGGAAACGGCTTTCCGATCTCCTCTTTGGCTGCGGCCTGCTGCTGGTAGAGGTTGTCCAGCTGGTTTTTCACGGCTTCCAAACGCTGAGGCATCTGAGCCAGTGCATTGTCGATACGGGTGAGGTTTCCGCGCGGGTCTGTGCCAAGGCTTGCCCGGTGGGTCATCTGGCCTTTCAACAGGAGCGTATATTCCTGTTTCCAAGCGGAAAACTCCACGGACATAGTAAAGCCCCGGTAACTGCCGATCTGCACCGGTTCGGAGCCTTTGACCTCCTTACAGGCGTCCAGCAGGGCTGCACCGGCGTTTTCTTTGTCGGTCAGCACATCGCCCCGGATCTCCATCCCAGCAAAGCCATCCTCCGGGTGAGGATGAGCGGCCAGGGTCTCCAGGTCGGCTTCAAAGCCTTTGATAAATCCCTTGTTGGTTTCGATTTCCTGGGGGAAGTATTTGAGCAACTGATCCTCCAGGCGGTACTGCTTGCTCTGGTGGTCGGCTTTCATCAGTTTCAGGCGCGCAACCTCCACATCCAAATCCATGCGCTCCTTGATACGGGGGTCTCCGGCGCACAGGGCCTTAATCTCGGCAAAGGAAAGCGCCGTTTCGTCCACATCATCGCAGGAGCGGACCGGCGATTTAGAGGTCATAATCTGCGAAATGAATTTTTGCTTGTTTTCAACCGTCTGCCAGAGATAAGCGTCAAAAGTTCCCTCGGTGACATAACGGTACACATGGACAAGAGGGTTCTGGTTGCCCTGGCGCTCGATACGGCCCTTGCGCTGGGCAAGGTCTCCCGGACGCCACGGACAATCCAGGTCATGGAGGGCCACAAGGCGGTCCTGCACATTGGTGCCAGCGCCCATTTTGGAGGTGCTGCCCAACAGGACACGCACCTGCCCGGTGCGGACCTTGGAAAACAGTTCTTTCTTCTGCACCTCGGTCTTGGCCTCATGGATAAAAGCAATCTGCTCGGCGGGCATTCCCTGGGCGATGAGCTTCTGGCGGATGTCCTCATAGACAGTAAAGGCAGGCTCCGGCTCATCCAACGGCACAGCCTGTTCCAGCGCGTGAAGCGTGGGATTGTCCAGCGCCTTGGCTGCCTTTTTGGAGGAAGCGGACTGGACCTGGGGCGTGGAAATGTCGCAGAATACCAGCTGGGTCAGCTTGTCAGCCTCGCCGTCTCGCCAGATCTGTATGATATTGCCCACACACTGATTGACCTTGGTGCCGGGTTCATCCGGCAGCAGCTGGTTGATGATACGCTGGTCCAGGCCCAGCTTGCGGCCATCGCCGGTAATCTTGAGCATATTGTCCTCTGAGGGGTCAACGCTGCCGCTGTGTACTCTGGAGGCGCGCTCGGAGAGAACCTGCACCATCTCTTTTTGATGTTCAGTAGGCTGGGCCACGATGTTGTGGTATTCCACCTCCGGGGTAGGCAGGTTTAGCTGATCGGCGGTCTTGATGTCCGCCACCTCTTTGAACAGGTTCATCAGCTCCGGGAGGTTGAAAAATTTGCTGAATCTCGTTCTTGCCCGGTAGCCGGTGCCTTCCGGTGCCAGCTCCAGCGCCGTGACGGTTTCTCCGAAGCGGCTGGCCCAGCAGTCGAAGTGGGTCATGTTCAGCTCTTGCAAGCGGTCATACTGGAGATACCGCTGCATGGTGTAAAGTTCGGTCATGCTGTTCGATACGGGGGTGCCGGTGGCGAAAATCACACCACGGTTTCCGGTCAGTTCATCCATATAGCGACACTTCGCAAACATATCGCTGGACTTTTGGGCATCGCTGGTGGAGAGACCTGCCACATTCCGCATCTTGGTGTATAAAAACAGGTTTTTATAGTTATGCGCCTCATCAACGAATAGGCGGTCCACACCCAACTGCTCGAATGTTACCACATCGTCCTTGCGGCTCTCGGCCTGCAATTTCTCCAGCCGGGCTTCCAGGGACTTCTTGGTGCGTTCCAACTGCTTGACCGTGAAACGCTCACCGCCGCTGTACTTCACCTCGGCAATGCCCTCGGTGATCTCGTCGATCTGCTCCTGAAGGAGCCGCTCCTGACGCTCTCGGCTGATGGGGATTTTCTCAAACTGGCTGTGTCCCATGATGATGGCGTCATAGTCGCCGGTGGCAATGCGGGCGCAGAACTTCTTGCGGTTGTGGGTCTCAAAGTCCTTTTTGGTGGTGACAAGAATGTTGGCGGAGGGATAGAGCCGCAGAAACTCCGACGCCCATTGTTCGGTCAGATGGTTAGGCACCACAAAGAGGGATTTCTGACACAAGCCCAGGCGCTTACTCTCCATGGCGGCAGCCACCATTTCAAAGGTTTTGCCAGCGCCTACCTCGTGTGCCAGCAGCGTATTGCCGCCGTACAGCACATGAGCGATAGCGTTTTTCTGGTGTTCCCGCAAGGTGATGGCCGGGTTCATGCCGCCGAAAGTAATGTGTCCGCCGTCGTATTCACGGGGACGGGTGGAGTTCATTTCCTCATTGTACTGGCGGACCAGAGCTTGGCGGCGATCCGGGTCTTTCCAAATCCAGTCCTTAAAAGCGTCCCGGATGGCTTGCTGCTTTTGGGCGGCCAGGGTGGTCTCTTTGGCATTCAGCACCCGGTGCTCTTTGCCGTCTGCATCCTCTATGGTGTCGTAGATACGGACATCCCGCAGGTTCAGGCTGTCCTCCAGAATCTTGTAGGCATTGGCACGGCTGGTTCCGTAGGTGGTATAGGCTGCCACATTGTTCTGGCTTACAGAGCTTTTGCCGGTGATCTGCCACTCAGCGGTGAAAGAAGAATAGTTGACCTCGATATTGCGCTGGAGATAAAACGGCGTATCGAAGGTCTCATACATAAACTGCTGGATGTACTCTTTGTCGATCCAGGTAGCGCCCAGGCGCACCTCAATCTCCGACGCATCCAGGTCTTTGGGCTGGGCAGCGGTAAGAGCCTCCACATTGACTGCAAAGGAAGGGTCCTGCTGTGCGGCCCGCTGTGCCTGACGCAGCTTGCGCCGCACATTGCCGGACAGGTATTCGTCGGCTGTTACATAATGGGGAGTGCCGTCTTTCTCCAACTGCCCAGGTACACGGAAGATCACGCCTTGCAGCTCGGCGGCCAGTTCGTCGCCGGTCTTGCCGGTCAGCTCCGCCATATACGCCATATCGACACAGGCTTTTTCGGAAATTGATACGGCCAGAGCTTCACTTGCGGTATCCACAGTGTCCACCGCCTTGTGGGGCTTGATGGTGCGCTTGGTGAACATATCCGCCTTGCGCTCCAGCTTGCCGTCCTCGTCAATGACTTCCAGCGCGCAGAGCAGATAGTAGCTGGAATCATCAGCAAAGGCCAGCCGGTTCGCCCGGTCATTGATAAGGCCATATTTTGCAGAGAAGCTGTCATAGAGCCGGTTCAGTTCGGTCTGTTTGTCCTGGATGGCGCTGTCCGGTGTGGCGGCGTCCATTTGCAGATCAATGAGCTGCTGGACACATTCTCGCAGACCCACCAGCCCCTTCACACGGGCTTCGGCGGTGGCATTCAGGTCAGGCCGTACCATACGGCTGTTTTCACGGTAATACACATCGCCGTCCACAACGGTGTAGGAGTAATTTTTCACATTGGGGTCAGCAGGGATAGAAGTGTCGATGGCTTCGCCCTCGCCCAGCTCCGGCAGCTCGGCCTCCTGGTAGGTGCCGCGAATGTACTTCACGGCATCATGCAGCTGATCGGCAAGCTCCAGCCCCTCGATGGGGTTCACGGTGTAGTCCATGCCGTGAGCGGTGCTTTCCGGCTCCTGTCGGCCCAGCACCATTTCCGGGTGGTCCAGGAAATAGCGGTTGATGGCAAAGCCGTCCTCGGTCTGCCCGGTCTGAGTCCACTCCGGCACGATGTCCAACGGACGGTCACGCTTTTGCAGGAAGATGATGTCCGAAACGACCTCGGCACCGGCGTTCTTTTTGAAAGCGTCATTGGGCAGACGGATGGCCCCCAGCAGCTCGGCGCGCTGAGCAAGATACCGGCGCACGGTGGAATCTTTGGCGTCCATCGTATAGCGGCTGGTGACAAATGCCACCACGCCACCGGGACGAACCTGATCCAGAGCCTTGGCGAAAAAGTAGTTGTGAATGCTGAAATTCAGCTTGTCATAGGCTTTATCCCGAACCTGATACTGGCCAAACGGAACATTGCCCACCGCCAGATCGTAGAAATCCCGCCTGTCGGTGGTCTCAAACCCTGCCACAGTGATGTCGGCCTTGGGATAGAGCTGCTGGGCAATACGCCCGCTGATGGAATCCAGCTCCACGCCGTAAAGACGGCTGTTTTGCATTTCCTCCGGCAGCATACCGAAGAAATTGCCCACACCACAGGACGGCTCCAGGATGTTGCCGGTCTCAAATCCCATACGGCCCACAGCCTCGTAAATCGCTTTGATGACCGTAGGGCTGGTGTAGTGCGCGTTGAGGGTGGAACCTCTGGCAGCGGCATATTCTTCCGGGGTCAGCAGCTCCTTCAGCTGGGCATATTCCTTGCTCCAGCTTTCTTTGTCGGGGTCAAAGGCATCCGCCAACCCGCCCCAGCCCACATACCGGGAAAGGATTTTCTGCTGTTCCGGCGTTGCCTGCCCGGTGGTTTCCTCCAGATGTTTCAGTAGTTTGATTGCTGTGATATTGTCCTGGAACTTGGCTTTCGGGCCGCCTTCGCCCAGGTGATCGTCGGTGATACGGAAATTCTCGGCGGTGCGGCGCAGATTGGCCTTGTATTCCTCATAAGAGGCTTCCTCGGCAGCTTTGACATTGGGGAAGGTCTGCCACTCGCCGTTTACCTGAATAGAAACGGGATGTTCGTCCAGCACCTCATCCAGAGTTTTTTCCGGCTCGACAGCAGGCGTGGGCGGTTCTGGTTCCTGCTCCAAATGCTGACGGATCACTGAAATTGGCTCAACCCGGAAGATAGGGAATCCCGCCGCGTTTGCAAAGGTCACATCTTGCAGCTCTACCCGGCCAATATCTGGTTCCAGCTTGCTGACCTGGAAAGTGCGTCCATCCAACGCAAAGGTGGTTTCGCCCGGAATGAGGTTCTTTCGGGCATACTCGGCATCGGAGAGCGGTTGGTTCGACTGCTCCTGTTCTTCAGCGGCAATCTGCTCCACATCCGCCATAACACGCTGGATGAACGGGTCATTATCCAGCTTTTCCTCGTCCACCAGCTCGCCATTCACAATGCCGCGCTCGGCCAGCGCCTCGCGGATGGCGATGGGGTCGATGTTGTCAAATCGGTCCTGTTCCGCTTCGGTGTAGAACCGATCCTCCTTGATGAGCTGGGAAATCCGGCGCTGTACCTTGGGCCAGGGCAGCACCGTTCCTTCAGGGCTTTTCGGGCGGACCGAAAACGGGGTTTTGCCATCGCCGCCGTCAAACTCATGGGCCAGCCATGCGGCGGTATCTTTTTCCCGCCCATGCTTCTCCATGTAACGGGCAACAGCGTGTTTGCTTTCGATTTTGCCGTTCCAGTCCTGGATAGCCTTGTCGATGTCATTGTCCGAGAGAGGGCGCAGTAGCTCGTGGAGCTTGGAATAGGTCTCGTCGATGATTTCTCGATGAAGGCGCTGGCGGAACTCCGGCGTGTCGGAATAGAGGCGGAGCAGCTCCATGTTGCCAGATCCCAGGACAGCACGACGAATCGCGGCATTGCCCTCGATCACGGCATTTTCATAGTCACTGTGACCGCAGGCGTTTCGGTATCTGGTGTCCTGGGTAACAGCCTCCAGCACGATGGGCTTGTATTGCTCATGCAGCTCCCGGAGGGTGGCGGCTTGGATGGCTTCTTCGTCCCGGAACGCCCGGAACCCATCAGCACCATACTCCGCTTCATGGGCGTTGATGTCCTGTTCGGCCTCGTGGTCGATAGAGAGGACGGAATACTCCCGGCGCTGGGCGCTGCCCTCCAGGGTGGCGGAGACCGTCACATCATGCTTGGCCCGGAGCTGTTCCAAGTACTGCTCCAGCCGGTTTGCCGGAAACCCGCACATCTCCACACGGCCACCGCCAGGGATAGCACGGGAGACCAGTTGCAACCCCAGCTCCGGCGCGGCTTCTTTGGCGTCCTCGCCATAAATCTCGAAGAAATCGCCCATCTGATACAGGACCATATCATCAGGGTGTCGCTCCTTGACACCGTTGTATTCCCACACAGCCGGGTCCGGCTGCGGCTGTTCTTGGGCAAAAGAAAAAGCAGAGGATGTTTTCACATTCTCTGCTTCATCTATTCTTTGGATTTGTTTAGCTTCGGAGAGGAACAGGTTTAGGGTTAGCTGTTGATAAGCTCCGCCATCAGAATTTCCTCCGCTTGGGCCTTGCAGGTGTTCATCAGGCCCACCCAGCACATCGGATCGCGGGCTTTCAGCTCCTCCGTCGCGCCCGCCGACTCCGCCAGCTGGGGCATCATCTGCTCCAGACGGCTGTTCACCGTCTCGTCGATCTCCAGCAGGTGCGGGTACAGCTTCTCGGTCAGCAGCAGCTGGTTGTAGATCAGGGGCCGGTGTTCCTTCAGGTACGCTTTCCGCATCCTGCCGTACTTGCCCAGGGGCTTCTCCGGCTGTTCGCTCAGGCTCAGGTCGGGAATCAGGTAATCGCCGTTCCTCGTGTAAGTCAGGTTGTTCTCCATGTGTAACGCTCCTTTCCGCGAGTTGTTCGCGCTCATAGTTCTGGATGGTGACGCTGATCTGTCGCAGCACCTGCTGGTTCATCTGGCTGACCGCCGCTCCCAGCGCCCCAACCGTGGCCGGGGTATTGAAATCGAAAATCGGCATGAAGTCCTCATGCTGGAAATATTGCTCCGTATCCAGCCCACAGCGGGACATCAGGGCGTAAGCGATGCTGACGGTGGCGGCGGACTTAAATTGGACTTCGATGTTGAGATCATCGTACTCCTCCAGAAACGAACCGTCAACGATGTAGCGGAAGTCCTGCTGATGCTCGTCCCAATACTCACTCGCCAGTTTTCCGGCCACATCGGTGAGCTGCTGGGCAAGATCGTCACCGGCAATGCCGTAGTTGTGTTCCAGCATGGCCGACACAGGCCCGATGTGCTGCTCCTCCAGCTGCCACAGCCATGGGGTGCGGGAATGTTCACGGGTCCCGGTGTCGGAAATATCAAACACATAGCGCAGGCGGGGTCTATCGCCAGAATCGTCCACCAGGGCGATACCTTTGGAGCCACGGCGCACATACCGGCCCATTTTCTCATTCCACAGGTCGTACTCGGCGCAGGCGGTGGCGTCCGGGCGCTGGGCGTAAATCATCATCTGTTCATGGAATGGGTATTTGTAGAGGCGGGCGGCAGTAGTGAGAAAGGCCGTCCATTCCTTCCAACTTCCCACTAACTGGGTCGATACCTGTTCGGCCATCTGCCGGTAAAATTCCGCTTTGGATGGCATAATAATTTATTCTCCTTTTCGTTGCAACAAAAGAAAAGCAGATATCCACTCTTGGATACCTGCTTTTCTAATTAAATATATATGCGTAATGGCCTTGTCAATTTATTTTGCTAATACAAAAGTAACTACTGTAATAAGAACGCCTATGATACCAGCAGCAAGAGACGCATACGATACTATGTCCCTTCGAGTTGCTCGATGCTTAAGATAGTTTGCCTTGCTCTCTGCTTCCTTTAAAGCACCTTCAATATCCGCAAACAACTCATATGCTTTTTGGTATTCAGCCACCAATTGATCTTCAGTTGCATTAGAAAGCTCGAGAATTTTTGCCGCTTTCAACTGTTCCTTAGCGGCATGATAATGCTCTTGGACATCATGCAAAAAATGGCCTTCATTTATGTATGTGAGATCAACGCCCTTGTAGCGAACGAAAAACTCTTTATATTTATCCGTTATTAAAATACAACTATACTTGAAGCAATCGAATAGCGCCCGCTTGGTATGAGAACGCATTTTTTCAATGTTTCTCTCAATATCTTCGCGGTTAACGGCTGTAGAGGCACGAACTAAGTGGCCGTAAATTGCTCGAATTTCATTCTGTACTTCGATTGGAAACTCATTTTTGAGAATTTCAAATTGAACAATAAATGGATTGATGTCCTCCAAATATATTCGAAATATCTCGTTCAGCGAATCCCTGTGTTCTTCAAGAAAAGATGCATCTACATCAACAGGAGAACTGCTCACTTACTTCAACCTCTCAATTTTTTTGTCAATATCCTTCATTGTACAGATTCGTCTACGGACAATCAAGGGATTTCCCCGACTAAGCATACGATAATCCATCTTGCGAGGAAATACAACATCTTTCCCTGTTTTCTCTTTGATATACGCTAATTCTTGTGCCAAATCCATTTTCGACACCTGCTCAAGCGTAGTTCCGATTATTCTTTCAAGGGAATTCTTTGTTCGCGTCGACAAATACATTAGCCAACACCTCAATTATATTCACACAAAAATCACATTAACAAAAATATTAACCGAAAATAGAGCATGAAGCTTATAACTTAAAGTTAAAGAATATTTTACTCTTTTGTTTCCTCGCTGTCAAGCGTTTTTTCTTCATGTTGACATTATATTCAAAAAAGCTGGTTTTGATACTGCCTTTTAATGAGTGAAATCCGGGTACAGCTCCAGCTCGGCAAACTCGGCGTCGCTCATAGCCCGGAGCTTGGAGAGGGCGCTGTCCGTCAGCTCCCGCAGCTCGGCTTCCTCCGGCGAAAGCTCACCGCACATCTCCGTCAGGACGTCGATCAGCCCGGTGCGGCTGCCGGTGTTGTAGATACAAAGCAGGTTCGTTTCCTCAAAAGTGAAGTTTCCCATATCAAATCTCCTTTTCCGCGCTTTTTTGGGGCGCTGTCTTTTTGTGTTCCGCCTTGGGCTGGCTTTTCAGCTGCTCCATGACGGACTTTTTCTTTTCCCAGTCCTCCCGGTGGGCAGCGGCAGCCAAATCCATGAGAGAGATCGGCTGGCCGCTGCGGGCCTGCTGTTCCAACTGGGCCACTGTCGGCTCCTTGGGGCCGTTGTTGATGATCCCGTCGATCATACCGTAATCATCTTCCACCGCCATTTCCGCATTTCTCAGCGAATTTTCCGGCAAGAAACCCGGCACCTGGGTGAAACCAACACTGTCGCAGTAATGACAGGATACCTGACCATTCTGCTTGATGGCAATGATGTCACTGACACTCATAGACGGGCTGTGAAAATCCACCGGTTTTTGCAGATTGAACTGCTCATACAGCCTTTCCAGCTGCTCCATTGTACTGCCAGAACCGTCCAGAGGGGCTGTGTAGATAAGGTCATAGTTGCTCCGCTCTACGGACAGATTGTGGGATTGCAGCCAATCCAGATTCATAAAACGCACATTCTGCGGATCGTCCTGGCTCACCTGATAAATAGCAAAACAGTTTCCCTCATGGGAAAGAAATGCCTGTTCTCGTTCCAACTGCCGATCCTGTCGTTCCAAAACTTTTTCGTGAAACTCCGGGCTTTCCTCCCATTCCTCGCGGGACACAGCAAAGATACCGTCATGGGCGTCCAGGTCAGCGGTATCAAAGGCCATTTCCGGGTTTTCGCCCTCCTGGATGATGTAAACGGTCAGGTCACGATCCATCAGCTCATAGGCTCTCTCTTTGGAGAGGGGCAGCAAATCGCTGTCCAAGTAGCCACACTTCTCCAGATTATCTTGGGTCAACACCGGGTCCGGCATGGGATACTCGTCCAACACCTGCTCCTGGGCATCCGGCAGCTGGGTGGCGGCTGCTTCTGCGGTCTGCTGGTAGGCGGCCTCCTGCAAAGTCTCGATCATGGACAGCGGCGCATACTTGATGGACTTGCTGCCCATCCCCAGGTCCTCGCAGATATGACTTACCGCTGTGGAACGGCCCATATCCGGCCCGTCCAACTGGCCGCCGTCCATCTGCTTCATGGTTGCCACATCGTAGAGCGTGTAGTCCCAGCCGGTGTCACAGGGCTGAACATGAAGGTAGCTGGTATCATCCAGTACCAACAGGGCCTCCCGGTACTCGGCGCTGGGCTGGACACTTTCGGTATTTTCCGGCTCGGTCAGCTGTTCCGGTTCATTCATCGGCACCAGCTGATCCAGTCGCTCCATAAGCTCGGCAGCTTTTTGGGTGGTTTCATCCGGTTCGTCCTCGTTCACGATATTCTGGAGCCATTCGCGTACACCGCTGGCATCTCCGCTTCGGAGTGTGGCAGTCAGTTCGTGCAGTGCGTCCTCACGGCTATCTGCATTGTTCCGATACTCATAAGGGTCATAATCGAAAGTGAACTGGTCGATGTCTGCTGCCAGCTGCTCGATAGGGTCCTGCTGCGGTTCCGTGGCGGCAGTCAGGTCAATGCCGCGCTCCTTGCAGATTTCCTTGTAGTTGCGCTCGATGTCGTTAATTAGCTCGCAGGAAGTCTTGTTGATGGTCTCCAGACTGGCCCGCAGCTCCTTCAGCTCCTTGTCTTTCGACCAGGAAGCGATGTAGCCAAAACTGTTCTCGCCGGTCTGGATGCCGAAATACTGACAGACCGCATAGGAAATGCTCTCGGCCTCTACTTCCTCGGTGTTGCGGTTCTTGGCGGCCTGTTTCACCGCTGTCAGATCAACCTCTACTTCCAGACGCCACTCAAACCGATTTTCGTCCACATAGCGCCAACCATCCTCGGCAGCAGCCTGTTCTGCTTCTACCTGGGTGGCGAAGTCCAGGCGGTAGTCGTGCTTGGTGCCGCCCTCGCTCACCATCACGATCTTCCAGGTCGGCTCCGCTTCATGCTTTTTGGGGTCGTGGAGCTTGCTGTGCGCGGTCTCATGGACAGCGGCGGAAACGGTCTGCACCTCGCTCATGCCTTCCCGGATGGCGATCCGCTGCTGGTCAGAGGAAAAATAGCCGTCCATGTTCTCGGCCATCGGCTCAAACTCGATGGGAACCGGAGCCAAGCGGCGCAGAGCTTCCATGAAAGCCTCATAGTGCGGCACCGTCCCGGACAGGCTGGAGGCCAGCTCCGGCAAGGGCTTGCCGTCCGTCTGGCTCGCATCGAACACCTTCACCGGACGGAACATGGGGATTTCGATTTCCTTTTCCTCCATAACCGCCTTGCCATCCGCGTCCAGGATGGGTGCATGAGTATCTGGGTCGCGCTTCATTTCCTCGATCTTCTTTTTGTAGGGCGTGGGGGCAATGATGGTGATACCATGCTCACCCTTTTTCACATGGCGCTCAAACTGGTTTTTCCACTTGTTGAACCCGGCCACCAGGGTAGCGTCCGGGCGCTGCATATAGATAAGCATGGTGTTGTTGACGGAGTAACGGTGGAACTTGGACATGACGGACAGGTAGCGCATATACTTCTCGCTCTCAAACAGTTCCTTGATACCCTGTTCAATGCCCGCCGTGATCTCCTGCAACCGTTCCCGGTTGGTGGGCTTATCAGCCATGATTTTCACTCTCCTTTCCAAATTGGCGATTTCTGATTGATGTTCGGCAATCCACAGCTTTTGCTCCTCCGGGCTGTTCTCCAGAAAAAAATCCAGCAGATAGCCCACATAGTCCTTTTTCTGGATTGCCTCCATGAATCGGGGATGTGGATTTTCCTCCGGTGTTTTGGGTGTGTAGTCCGTTTCCCACTTGCGGAGCAAATGAAAGTAGTCCGCCAGGACACGAAAGGTATTGTCCCGGTCCTCTTTGAATTTCTGGGCCTCGGATTTCTGCCGGACATAGCGCCTCCGGGGAGGGGCCTGACTGTCATAAGCCAGGCCAAAATCCTGGGCCAGCTTCTCGGCGGCCTCTTTGGGGGACAGATTGTAGAGCCTCGCCGTGAAGTCGATCACATCGCCGGTGGCACCGCAGCCGAAGCAGTAGAAGTATTCCTCGTTCAGCTTCATGCTGGGATTTTTGTCATCGTGGAACGGGCAACAGGCCATGCCGCTCCGGTTGACCTCGATCCCATACATCTGCGCCGCTTCCCGGACGGTGACGGACTGCTTGACGGCCTCAAAGATACTCTCAGCCATGCTTACTCGCTACCCTTCTTGGGGGTGGGCGGCCTGTACCCGGCAGCCTTGGCACGTTCACTGGCCGCCTTGCGGCGCTCGGCACTGTACGGCTCCCGGACCGACACGCAGCGTTTAGGGACAAGAAAGGTCTGCCGGTCCTTTTTCACGATCTGGTCCGGGTATTTCTCCGCCAGCCGCCGCAGCTTCTCCAGCAGCCGGGGGTCATGGGTATAGACCTCGGCGGTGGCTTCGGCCTGGTTGTAGAGGATGATGGTTTCCTGTTCATAGAGGGAGAGCTTCATCGTTTGCCGCCTTTCTGCTGGTCAAACTCCAGCTTGAAGTTGGCGTACTGCCCATCGTCCTCCAGCACCACGGTGGCGTCGTAGGTCTTGCCGGTTTTCTCGGAGTACAGGCCGCTTACATGGGCGCGGCCATTTTTGAGTAGCGCCGTCACGATGGCCTTGGTGGGCTGCTTGCGCTTCAACTCCCACCACTTGTTGTTTTTCCAGATGGCGAATTTACAGCCCTCGTTCTGGCAGAAGAACCCCTTTTGCAGCTCCGCCACATCGCCGCCGCAGCGGGGGCATTTACCCACCACTTCGCGGGGCGGAGTGAACAGATACTCGGTGCCTTTAATCATCCGATAGGTTCTCACCAGCTCCTGGAGCATGGCGCTGATCCCGGCCATAAAGTCCTCCGGTGCCAGCTCGCCACGCTCGATCTCGCCCAGCCGGTACTCCCACTCAGCGGTCAGCAAAGGCGATTGCAGCTGCTCCGGCAGCACGGTGATAAGAGACACCGCATCATGGGACGGCAGGAGCTGCACGGTTTTCTTGCTCTTTTTGCGCTCCAGAAACCCGGTGGACACCAGCTTTTCCAAGATACCGGCGCGGGTGGCCGGGGTTCCCAGGCCCTTGCGCTCGGCATCGTCCGGCATATCGTCCTTCCCGGCAGTCTCCATCGCTGCCAACAAAGAATCTTCCGTAAAATGTTTGGGCGGGGTGGTCTTGCCCTCCTTGACGGCAGCACCAGAAAGGGGCAGCGTCTGACCTGAAGACAGCTCCGGCAGAGCCTTGTCCTCGGTTTCCGGCTCCGCATTTTTTAATCCGGCGCGGTAGGCAGCGTCCAGCGCCCGCCAGCCAGGTTGTTTCACCGTGCGACCCTTGGTGGTAAACGCCACTCCAGCGCACTCCACAACAACGGCGGTTTCCGCATAGATATGAGGTTCCGCCACAGCGCACAGCAGTCGCAGGGCCACCAGCTCCAGCACCGCCTTTTCGCCCAGCGGCAGGCCGGACAGGTCCGCGCCCTGGAGGTTGCGAGTAGGGATTATCGCATGGTGGTCGCTTACTTTTTTGTCGTTGATGACCTGGGCCGCATCGCAGGAAATGGCGATCCCTTTCCGAAACGGCATAACATTGGCAACCAGATTGACCAGTACAGGTAGGTTTTCAGCCATATCGCTCGTCAAATAGCGGCTGTCCGTCCGGGGATAGGTGCAGAGCTTCTTTTCATAGAGGTTCTGCAAATAGTCTAGGGTTTGCTGGGCTGTGAACCCCAGCAGCCGGTTGGCGTCCCGCTGGAGGGTGGTCAGGTCATAGAGGGCGGGCGGCTTCTCGGATTTGTCCTTGCGCTCCACCTTTTTCACCGTGGCAGCCGCACCCTGGCAGGCCGTTTTCAGCTGCTGGGCGGCGGCCTTGTCCTCCATGCGCTCCCCGGAAACATAGAAACCGGGCAGCTCCAGCGTCACCGTGTAAAACGGCACCGGCTTAAAGGTGTCGATCTCGGCCTCCCGCTGGACAATGAGGGCCAGTGTTGGGGACATGACGCGCCCGATGTTGAGGGTCCGGTGGTACAGCACGGAAAACAGCCGGGTGGCATTGATCCCCACCAGCCAGTCCGCCTTGGCGCGGCAGAGGGCCGCATCCCGCAGACCGTCATAGTCCGCACCGGGGCGCAGGTTTGCAAAGCCCTCCCGGATGGCGGAATCCTCCATCGAGGAAATCCAGAGTCGCTTCATGGGCTTCTGGCAGCCCGCTAGCTCGTAGACACTGCGGAAGATCAGCTCCCCCCTCGCGTCCGGCGTCGCAGGCGTTTACCACTTCGGTCACATCCGGGGCGTTCATCAGATGTTTCAGCACATCAAACTGTTTCTTCTTGTCCTTGCTCACCACCATCTGCCAGGGTTCCGGCAGAATGGGCAGATCGTCATAGCGCCACTTGGCGTAGTCCGGGTTATAAGCGTCGGCGTCGGCCAGCCCAGCCAGGTGGCCCACACACCAGCTGACCCGCCAGCTGCCGCCCTCCAGGTAGCCGTCCTTGCGGGCGGTGGCCCCGATCACGGCGGCCAGACTTTGGGCAACGGACGGTTTCTCAGCGATCACCAGCTTCATGGTTTTTCATCCTCCTTTCCCGCAGCCATGCGGTCAGCTGCCGGTGGCAGAATCCCACGCAAGGCTGACCGTCACGGTAATTTCCGCAACCATAACAGGGGTGGCCGGGAGATAAAGAAGGAGGACGGGAAGTTTCCTTCCCGCCCTCCGGCCTGCGTGTCATCATGCGTTCATAGGGGCTGTCGGTGAAGCGGGTCAAACCGTCTTGTCCTCGCTTTCCTCGTCGCTGCCCCCGTCAGCGTCCGGCTCGTCAGATTCCTCGGTCTCCCAGGAGTCCTCGTCCTCCTGGTCGGTATCATCCTCGCCGTAGTCATAATCGTCCAAATTGTCGTTGCCCTTGGTCTTGGGTTTGTTTTTCACCAGCTTAAAGTAGGCAAAAGCGCCGCCGCCACCCATCAGAGCCAGCACCGCCAAAAGAATGGCCGGATTCAGTCCTGCGGGTTTCTGCGCCGGTTCTTCCGGCTCCGGAGTTTCTTCCGGGGTCTCCGGTTCCGGCTCCTTACCCGTGCAGGCGCTCATATTGGTGGCACACACCGGGCAGGCCGTATTCACCGCACCGGCCACACATTTCTCCGTACAGGTACAGGTGGCGGGCTGCTCCTGGGTGGTCTGACCGTCCTCCATCAACGCCATCAGGTCTGCCTCGTCCACCTGGTTCAAGAAGTGGACAGCGGTTTCCTTGTCCTCGTTGGCCCGGTCAATGAGGATGTAGAAATAGTTGCCCGCCTTGGTGGTGACGGTGATGAGCTGCTTGTTGCCGCCGAAATCATCCACCAGGGCGGCGTTGCCATCCGGGGTCAGAGCCGGACTGTCCTCGGTTTCCTCCACCACCACATTGGCGTCATTGGTGGCGTCCTCTGCCGGGGGCTGCTCCGTCCCCTGAGCAAAGGCAGTCACCGAAAGTCCCATCATCAGCACCATGGCAGCGCAGAGGGCCGAAAAGGTCTTAAAAATTCTCTTATTCTTCATGGTCGGTGTCCTCCTGTTCGTTGTAGTCAGCGGAGGCAGCGGCCATGCCAGGGACCGTACCGCCGGAGAGCATGGCGTTCAGCTGCTCCGGGGTCAGCCGCAGGGCGCGCACCATCTGGACGATCTCCAGGTTCTCCGCCTCGGTTTTCTGCGCCTCCAGGGTTTTCAGCTTGTCCTGGTACTCCGCGATCTTCTCACGGACCTTGGCAATCTCCTGGTCAATGCGCTGGATTTTGTTCTTAGCCATTTCAATCACTCCTTTTCTCATAAATCGGCCTTACCAGTTCATCAGGCCGTAGCCCTTGATGCACTCGTAGGACAGGGAATAACTCTTGATCTTGCAGGCGTCGCCGGAATTACCCTCCACGGTGTAGACCCGGCTGCCGTCCGTGCCGACCACAAGGCCCACATGGTCGGCGCTGCCATCCAGGTCCCAATCGAAGAAGATGGCGTCGCCGGGGGCAATATTGGCGTAATCACGCCCGCCCCATTGTCCGTGAGACTGGAACCACGGGATGCCCTGGGACTGGCAGGCGGCAAAGCGCGGCTCGGACAGCCCCATCTGGCCGTAGCACCAGGAGACAAAGCAGGCGCACCACTCCACGCGACTGTTAAAGCCGTACCAGCTCCAGTAGGGCTGACCGCCCACATTGCCCACCTGGCTTTTGGCTATATCCACCACGGCCTGATTGCCGGGGCGGGTGCCGTTGACGAACTCAACACCAGCTAAACTCTCGGAATCGCTGGTGTCGGAGGAACCACCGCCGAAAATCAGCGGCTTGTTGCCCAGCGTCTGCCGGTACACCTGGTACATCTCCAGCTGTTCCGGGGTCAACAGCTCCGAGGCAACAGACGAAATGGGCTTGCTGGTGAGCTTCACATTCAGAATGTAATACTCATACGGGACTTCCTCGGTGGTTGTTTCGCCGGTCACAGGGTCCGTGGAAGTTTCGGTGCGGTATCGTATCTCCACTTCCTCGGTGAGCGTCAGCTGATATTGTGCGTCGAACACGCGCTCCAGCTCTGCCTGGGCGCTCTGCCGGGTGTAGCCCTGCAAGACAGCAGACAGGTAGGCCGCCAGCTCATGGGGGTCATGCCCGATCATATCCAGGTCATAGCGGTACTCGTCATACCCCGGATGGCTGCTTTCGATATTAACAATTTTGGCTTGCAGCGCCGCTTCCTTGGCTGCGTAGTCGGCCTCCACCGCCACCAGCTCCGGGTCATCCGACGGATAGGTGGTGCCGGACACCACGGAACCGATACTCTGCGCCATCATGGAGCAGGAGGACATGGTGTTGAGCAGCATACAGACCAGCAGGAAGATCGCGCCCGCAATCAGGAAGCCCTTTTTGTGGCGCATGACAAATGCCCCGGCCTCCTGTGCCTTTTCCTTAACCGTCTTGGCGGCCTTCCCGGTCTTTTGGGCTGTGCTGGCGGTGTTCCCGGCAGCTTGACCGGCGCGCTTGGCGGCAGCGTATTCCTTTTTGATGGCCTGCTTCTGCTGCCAGCGGGAGATGGGGTTGCTGGCAAGCTGGGGTTTTTCCCGCAGGGACTTCTGATACAGGGCGTTCACATTGGCCTTCTCCAGCTTCTGCTCGGCCTGGGCCGCCTTGCGGTAGGGCTTCAACTTGTGGCTGCGGTAGCCTTCCCGTGCAAGCCTAACGCCGGTCTCGGCAGCTTCCTCGGACTTGTGGGCGCTTTCCACGCCCACATTGTCCTGTTCGGTCTCCTGGATTTCCTTATGGATTTTTCCCATTGCAGCATTGGCGGGAGTGTCCCTCACCGCATGGGACAATTTGGAGGGCGGCTTCTTCTTGTCCTCCAGCACCAGCTTGGTGGTCACTTTGCCGGTCTCCGGGTCCACCGTCTTTTGCCGGACCTGCTTTTTGGGGATTTTGGCTTGCGCCTTGTCTGCTTTGGCGGCGGCCTTGTCCGCCTTACGGATGGGCTTCTCCAGCGCCGGGTCAGCCCGTTCCTCGTCCGTAAAGCGCAGGCGCGGTTCCTTATTCAAACCATTCCCCCAACATGAGGGAGGCCGTCATGTAGCGCAGCTCCACATAGACGGCCAGCCCCACAGGGTCACGGGAGGGGTGCTGAAGCAGATTGGCGTAGATCTGCGCCACCACATTGGCCAGCAGCTCGGACTGGCTGCCCTCGAAGATGATGACAGCGGGAACACCGTTCATGGCACACCAGATTTCCGTCAGGCGCAGCAGGCCCGCTTCGCCATCCTCGTTCAGCTCCGCTGCCTGATCCGCCGCCGTGCGGGTCTCGCTGACGGCATCGGCCAGCTCGGTGAGCAGATAGGTGCGCTCACTCTCCAGGGCATCGTCAAAAAACATCATGGTGTTCAGTTCAGTATTGGGTTTCATGGTCATTCATCCTCCTTTTTCAGTTCCTGGGGTTTGGTGGTCATAATGCGGTACAGCTCGGTATTCTTCGGGAAGTGATCCACGAAAGGCAAGATCGTTGAGCCATAGAACAGCAGGCCCTCGCCCTCGCTGGAGTGGGTCACATAGGAAAGTTGGTGCGGGGAAATGCCCAGCTGCTTGGCGAGAATCTGCCGGTCTCCGCCCGCCTGGTTGAGCATATACACGAAGTCGGAGTTTTCAAAGATGTTCTCTACCTCGCGGCTGCTCAAAAGGTCTTTGACATTCTGCGTGATGCCGGTGGGAATGCCGCCCCACTTGCGGAAACGCTTCCAAATCTCGACGGTATAAGCGGCGGTCTGCTCCTCTTTCAGTAGCAGGTGCATCTCGTCGATGTAGTAGCGGGTGGACTTGTGGGCGGCACGGTTGATGGTGACGCGGTTCCACACCTGGTCCTGGACCACCAGCATACCGATCTTTTTCAGCTGCTTGCCCAATTCTTTGATGTCATAACAGACAATGCGGTTGTTGATGTCCACATTGCTGCGATGATTGAACACATTGAGGGAGCCGGTAACGTAGATTTCCAGCGCCGTGGCGATGTACTGCGCTTCCTTTTCGTCCTGCGCCCGCAAAAGGTTATACAAATCCTCCAGAACGGGCATATTCTCCGGGCGCGGGTCGTTCAGATAGTCCTGATATACCAGCCGCACACAACGGTCGATGATGGTTTTCTGCACCGGCTGCAAGCC